>NZ_JABDWI010000001.1:0-718465 GCF_019685235.1 Rhizobium sp. NLR8a | reverse complement strand
GCAGCGTCGCCGTGGTCGCCGAGATGCCGGCATCGGTATTCAGCGCATTGGCGATCGTCGTATGCATGCCTTCAGGGTAGATGCCCCGGACGATCGCATTGGTATTCTCGTGGATGTTTTCACCCCAGACGACGGTGCGTATGGTCATGATGTGCTCCTCTGGAAGCCGGAAGTATCGACAGGCGGGAAATTCAAAGCGCTTTGGAAAAAGGCGCTTGGGTGCGCCTCGATCTCCTCCACGTCCGAGCAACACATATCGCTTTGTCAGGGGTTTGACAAAGGGGAAAATTTCTTCCGTGAGACTCCAGAGGACTTTCTGAAATATAGCAATGAAATCAATGAGAAACAGATTTAGAGAACAGATTGACGACGATGACGCCCGATATGATCAGCCCGAGGCCGACAATGGCCGGCAGGTCGAGGCGCTGCTTGAAGAAGATCAGGCCAACCGAAGAAATCAGCACGATTCCCAAAGCGCTCCAAATTGCATAGGCGATGCCGACGGGAATGCTCTTCAGCGTCAAAGATAGGCAATAGAAGGCCGCGGCATAACACGCGACGACAAGCGCCGTCGGCCCGATGCGCGTAAACTGTTGCGACAATTGCAGCGCCGTAGTGCCGATGACTTCGAGCACGATGGCTGCAAAGAGCAGCCCGTAGATGGCGGCCTGGCTCATGACGAATTCCTTTTCGCATTACTTTCCCGTGAGCTCGACAAGACGGCTGATGAGATTCAGCCTCAAAGCACTGCTGATGTCATGGCTCTCCAACGTATCGGCGAACCACAGCCCGTCAGCGGCGAAGCGCACGATCTGTGCATCGAGCGAGGAGTCGGTGCCGACATATTCCTCGGCCCGCGCCTGAACCCATTGGCGCCAGCGAAGGCGCAGCCGGGGTTCGGCGAGAAGCGCGATCGTCACCTGCGTCCAACTCCTGGAATCGTCGGGACGATCCTTGAGACCGGACACCGCATTGAGATAGGCGCGGGTGAAGCGGCCCTGCGGCACGGGATCGCCGCGCATCAGTTCCTCGATATCGGCATCGAACCTTTCGAGCAGGCTCTCGAACAGCGCGTCGAGCAGCGCATTCTTTGTCGGGAAGTGATGCAGCAAGCCGCCCTTGCTGACGCTGGAGGCAGCGGAAACCGCATCGAGCGTCACGGCCGCCATGCCTTCGCTGGCAGCAAGACGCGCGGCGACCTCCAGCAACTGCTGGCGCACGAGAGCGGGTTGCTTCTTGCGATGATGAGCGTTTGACATGCGAGATAAAGATACCGTCCGGACGGTTTTGTCAAGAAGAATCGGCGTAAGCCCATGCCCCACAGGCACTATGCGCGAAATGCCGCGGCACCTTGATGACAGTTGCGATCGTTTTCCATCGGGTGCATGAAGAGCCGGGGATGAGAATATACCGGGGATGGTTCCGTGACGGAGAAGGTCACCACTCTATATGAAGCGATCGGCGGCGATCCCACCGTGCGGGCGCTGACGCATCGCTTCTACGCGCTGATGGATACGCTGCCGCAGGCAAGCAACGTGCGCGCCGCGCACCCGCCGAGCCTCGAAGGCAGCGAAGAAAAATTCTACGAATACATGAGCGGCTATCTTGGCGGCCCGCCGCTCTATACCGACAAGCGCGGCCATCCGCGCCTGCGCAGCCGCCATTTCGTTGCCGAGATCGGGCCGGTGGAGCGCGACGAATGGCTGCTCTGCTTCCGCCGCGCGCTCGACGAGACGATATCAAGCCAGGCACTGCGCGATCTCATCTGGGCGCCGGTCGAACGCCTCGCCCATCACATGCAAAACAAGGAAGAGTCATGAGCCTCAACGCGCGCCTGGAGCCGACGCTCTATCTCTTTGCCGGCCTGTTCGGCGCAGCCGGCGTGGCGCTCGCCGCGCTTGCCGCCCATGGCGGGGGCGAGGCAAACCTTGCGGCTTCTGCATCCGCCATGTGCCTTGCGCACGCCCCGGCCCTGCTGGCGTTGGCGCTCGGCATCGCCAGGCTCAAAACCGCCGGGCTGGCCGGTTTTCTGATGATCGTGGGAACACTGTTCTTTGCCGGCGATCTCGTCTCGCTCCGCTTCTCCGGCGCTGGCCTCTTCCCCTATGCCGCGCCGACCGGTGGATGGGCGATGATGCTCGGCTGGCTGGCCGTGGCGGCGGGTGCTGTGTTTCGGGTCAGAGCGTAGAGTCACCCCTTCTCCCCAGCGGGGAGAAGAGGGAGGAGGCGGCACCGGCATTCCTTAAGGGCCAAGCCTTAAATCCCGTCGACCACATTAAAACCCTCAAAAACCGGCGGCCCCTTGTACATCGTCTTGCGGTCCCCGGCATTGCGGTGCGCCGCGCGAAAGTTCTCAGACTTCGTCCAGTTCTGAAAATCGTCTTCGCTCTTCCAGACCGTGTGCGAGGAATAGAGCGTGTAGCCCTCTTCTTCGTTGGCCTTGCCGCGCAGCAGGCGGAATTCGACGAAACCGGGGACCTCGGCGAGGCTGGAATCCCGATTGCGCCAGACCGTCTCGAAATCGCCCTCGGTCCCGGTTACGACCTTGAAGCGGTTCATTGCGATATACATGAAATCTCCTTACGCCTTCTTGGCCGCCTTCGCAGCAGGCGAGGGAAAGGCGAGAACATTATTGCCGTTTGCCGCAGCCGCGCCAAGCGGTCTCGTGGCCGCCTCCCCAGGCATGCGCGCCTCCCAGGTCGGGAACAGTGTCACATTCTGATGGAGCTGCTGGCGTGCGGTGTGCTGCTGGAACAGTTCGTGGAGTTCGGGCACGAGGCCGTCGCCGCTCTGCGCGGCGAGCTTGTGCAGGCCGATCATGGTGAAGCCGTCGAGGCGCTGGTCGTTCATCGGGAAGTGTCTCGTTCGTTCATCGTCTGCAGCGCACGTTCCAGGCTGGACTTGCTGCCGTTTCGAAGCGGGATGAAGGCCTTGCTGAACTTCTTGCAGCCGGTCTTCACGCGCAGGCAGGCATCGTGGCTGATACAGTCGATAGGGCAGAACACGCAGTCGACGGAGGGAAGCAGCGTGTCGATGCGGGAGACCGCCTCGCGCAGGCCGCCATCGTGATGAATGAGCTCGGCGCCGAAATTGCTGGCGATCTGGCGCAGATGCGCCACCTGGCAGTCACGCCCGCCGACATAAAGAAAACTGCGGCCACCCAGTTTGGATCGTCCGTTGGATGCCTGTCCGGCCTCCTCGCCCGCGGTCTCGCGGACCTCCCGGTTCGATCCCTTCTTGCCCTTGCGAGCCATATGCCACCCGTTCGCTGGTTGATCGTCACACGATTCCTGCGTGTGCGGACGGACCTTATTAAACTTGATTTTTGGAGTAAAGTATAAAGTTGAATGTATTTATCATATTTATCGCGGAGTGACCTCAACCGGAAAGGTGTATGTGCGCTGGGATGCCGTCAGGTCATCGGGCATAGCCGGAAGATTGCAGGAAGCTACCCTGGCAAGTGCGGCACGATCCACATCTGGCAAGCTTGACCCGCGGACGATGCCCGACGCTGTGATATCGCCGCCGCGGCTGACGGTGATGCGAACAGTTAAGCTGGCGCGAGCCCTCCGATACCGCGCCTCCATCCGATCGACGCAACGGAATAATCGTGCAACGAGCTTGCCCTTATAGTTGGCTTCCGACGCGGCGCCGGCTCCATTCCCACCGCCCGATGTCCGTGAATTGTTATCGGAATTGGCGTCTGCCTGCCCATCTGCCACACCTCTGCGCGCTTCTTGTTTGGCATCGCCCTCCGAGCCCTGCGCTTTCTTCGGCGGCTGTTTTCTTTCCACCGGCTTCTTTTCCACTGGCTTTTCAAGCTTGGGTCTCGGCGCTGGCGTAACGATTTCTGCCGGCTGTTCCGGCTCGGGAGAGATGGCGGCCGTCTCGACAGGCTTGATCTCTTCCTGCTCGGGCTGCACCGCGGCCGCCACAGGTGGCTCGACAGACATCACCGGAGTGTCCACCGGTTGTTCAGGCACCACCGTTGACATCGGCTGTACGACTGAAGTTTCCGCAGGGGTTTCCGATACAAGAACTTCCGGCTCCGCAGCCGTCACCGTCTCCGCTGACTGACGTGTAATCTCCTGCGCCGGTTGAACAGCTTCGACAGGCTCAGCATCGGTCGGCTGGACGGCCTCCGGCTGCACCTCTGCTGTCTCTACCGGTTTGATCTCATCGGGTTCGACAGCTTCTGGAACGATTTCTTGCTGGATCGTGATATCGGTCTCGCCGGCTGCGCTTTGATCCGCATCAGAACTGCCGAGCATAATGACGCTGATCGCTTCGCCTGCTTCCACCAGTGTCTCGTCAGAAGGCTTGGGCATAACGACAAGCAGCGCCACGGCCAGCGCGACATGAAAGAAGAACGAACCGACACACGTCAGCGCCACCCGCCGCCGCACCGGCTTCTGATCGTCTTCCTGCTTCTCCACCGCCGCATCCATCGGCGGCGCGGAAACGTGAGCGACCGGTTCGGCTTCCGGATGGCCGGGAAAGGAAGAGATATGTGCTAAATGCGTATAGTGGATCACCGTTTCGCCGGCCGGCTGCCGCTGCGCGTTTCGCAGTTCGGGAAGCTCGTGGCCGGGGTGCATGCCGGGCGTGTTGTCGTTCAGGCTGGTGTCGGCACTCTCCTCCCCGATGAGCACGTGTTCCGATCCGGATTTCGCTGAAATCGCCATTCTTTACGCCTCGGACAGCCGGAAACATGTCCGCCGGGTTTCATCCCCGGCGTCTTCTCATCCTTCGAAAGGAACGGAGATCTGCGAGCGGGTGACGAGACCCTTCATGCATTCGCCGGCGACCGGCCCGTCGCAGACCGGCGTGTCGTTGATGAGGATGCGGGTCACGCTCTCGCATTTGACATTCGGCATGTCGAACTGGCGCACGCGCTTCTTGCCCTGCGGCAGATCGCGGAAGTCGAGAACGGTGATGCGGTCGACGGCATTCTTGTCATTGAAGAAGGCGAGCTCGAAGGAAACCTTGTTGATGGCGGAGGACAGCTTGTTGAGCGCCACGAAGGTCATCATGCAGCCCTTCTGCGAAGGCGCCAGCGCGTTCAGTTCGACATCGAGAGAGGTTGCGGGCGCCGCCTCCTGCGCCTGGACCACGGTTGCAACCACCAAGCCGGCCATTACGGCCGCAACCCCACCCGTCATAATCTTCTCCGCATTGTCGCGAGCCGTCAGCGGACGGCTTCGTATCAGCAATCTCAAAAACTTGACTGCTTTAGTCTCCTATTGCGTCTTTAAAAAAGTATGAGTAAGCAAGTCAAGTTAATTGTAAACACAACCGGAGGCCTTCAGATCCCGGTACCACGGAATTGCCTGCTGAAATGATGGTTGAAAAGCCAGACACCTTTAAGCATGTGCCACTGCCCTTAGAGCCTGCGGCGCAGCACCGGATCGTCGAAAGCGCGGATCTTGCCTGCGGCAGCTTGCCGCCGTTGACGGCGTGCTGCCGCAGGCAAGCACCATTTCCTTTCCCTTCACCCTGCGCGAGATCGTCCGCATGGGCCTCACCTTGGGCCTGAACCTGCGCCCCGACAAATCAGATCAGACGGCGGCCGCCGCTCTCGCTTCCGTCGGCCATGTCGGCTTCGAAGGCCGCTTTTACCAAGAGCTTTCGGGCGGCGAACAGCAGCGCGTGCAGCTTGCCCGCGTGCTCTGCCAGATTTCCGAACCGTCGTCGACGGCAAGCCCTGCTGGCTGCTGCTCAACGAGCCGGTCTCCGGTCTGGATATCAGCCACCAGCTGACCATCGTGACGCTCGCCGGCAATTTCTGCGAACGCGGCGGCGTCATCGCAGTCATGCACGACCTCAACCTGACAGCGCTCGTTGCCGACCGGATCGTGCTGATGAAATCCGGCCGGCTCGCCGCCGCCGGCTGACGGCACGCCTTTCGTGCTTGCCCACAGCGCCCGCTCCTGTCCCTGAGCCTGCGCGGGCGGAACTTTTGCCCTGTCAAAACGTTCTCGGCAATGATCTGGGTCAATGCCGGGCGACATCATTCATGCAACGGACGGTGGTGACCCTCGTGCGAAACAGGCGGGCTCGCGCGCGCCCCAGCCAATGGAGACAGCCATGAGCTATTCTATTTTCCAGTCCGGCCGCAGCCGCCGCAACGGCACCTTCCACCATCTCGAATCCGGTATCGAAGAACAGATCGAGGCATTGCGCGACGAGCTCGCCGAATTGACGCGCCTCGTCGGCAAGAACTCGCGCCACCAGAGCGAGAAGATTCGCAGCCAGGCCAACGCTGGCTATGAGGAACTGCTCAGCCGCAGCGAGGATCTGCTGCGCGAACTGCAGCACGGCTATGAGCGCGGAGCCACCGAAATGCGCGAGACGGTGCGCAAACATCCGCTGGCAACTATCGGCGCCGCTGCCGCTTTCGGCTTGGCCATCGCCTTCCTCGCCCGTCGCTGAGGAAGCACGATGCTCTCGATCCTCAGCCTGCTGATGGGCGCAAGCGTGCATCGGACCGTCGCGCGCGTCAAACGCAACAGCATCTTCATCGCGCTTGCCGCGCTCTTCCTCCTCACGGCCTATGCGCTGGCGGTGGCCGCCGGCGCCATTTGGCTCGCCGGCATCTACGGTCCGCTCGCCGCCGTCTTCTTCCTGGCCGTCGGCGCGATGCTGATCGCAATCATCGTGCTGGTGGTGATGTCTATCATCAACGCCCGCGAGGCTCGCCGCGCCCGCGATCGCCGTGCGGCGCTGGAATCTCTGGCGACGGTGGGACTGGGCCTCGTCCGCGCCCAACCGCTGCTCACTGCCGGCGTCCTGGCCGCCATCGTCGCGGCCAATCTTATGGGTTCGAAGCGGGAGGATTAGGGAAGGGCCACAAAGCTTGGCGTGCGATTATCGATAGCGGCACCACGCTAACCTCCTTCATTCCTGTCCTCGGGCTTTGACCCGAAGGCAGGAATGAAGGTGGAGAGTTGGTGCCTCGCACAAGCAACCGTTACGCGGATGCGCCGTTTCCCGGCCCCACCGAGGCAAAAGCCGGTGCCCCGAAGAGCAGATCGGCTCCACATGCAACACCTCTCAGAACGCAAAAGCCTTCGAGGTCAGCGGCGCCGAAGTGGCGTCGGGGCCGAAATCGGCCTCGCCTGAAATCTGCAGCAGTTCCTGCAGGCGCTGCCGCGCGCGGTTGACGCGGCTTTTGATAGTGCCGACGGCGCAGCCGCAGATCTCGGCGGCCTCTTCGTACGAAAATCCCGAGGCGCCAACGAGGATGATCGCCTCGCGCTGGTCCGGCGGCAGCTGATCGAGCGCCTTCTTGAAATCCTGCAGATCGAGTGCGCCATACTGGGAGGGATGCATTGCCATCGATTCCGTGAACAGCCCGTCGCTGTCCTGCACCTCGCGGCCGCTCTTGCGCATCTGGCTGTAGAGTTCGTTGCGCAGGATCGTGAAGAGCCAAGCCTTCATATTGGTGCCCATCTCGAAATGGTCCTGCTTGGCCCAGGCCTTCATGATGGTATCCTGGACGAGATCGTCGGCGCGATCGTGCCGTCCGATCAGCGAAATGGCGAAAGCGCGAAGGCTAGGGAGGGCCGCCAGCAATTCCCGCTTGAAGCTGGGTTGCAGTTTCTCTTCCATGCGACGATCCTATTCGGCCATCTTGGCAGAAGCCATCATTTCAGCATGGTCGAGCTTTTCGAGAAGGTCGAGAAAACGATCGGGGATCGCCTCTTCCTGTGCCGCGGCATAGAGCGACCGCAGCTTGACGCCGATCTGGTTGTTCGGGTCCAGAATATCGCTTGCCCGCAGCTCCAGCTTCCGCTGATCCGCCGCCTCTTTATTGCGTGTAGTCATCAACTCGTCTTCTCACCGTTATCTGTTCCAGAGGCGTGCAATCAAGAAATCAACCACCGACACCGACCGTTCCACTATCGATATCGCTGATATTTGCCGCGGCATGGATCAAATGCTACGCCCTTTCTTCGTCGGGTGGGATAATGCGGCGCGACAAAAAAAGTTCCTGCCGTTCCGGAACTTTTTTACCAAGGAAGCGTTAACCGCCCATTGAACCTACGACCGGCCTGCATACGGGAGCCCTTGATGACACTTTCTACTCGAATTGCGCCGCACCTTCCTTATCTGCGTCGCTATTCCCGCGCCCTTACCGGCACTCAGACTTCAGGTGACGCTTACGTCGCCGCCGTTCTCGAAGCCATTATAGCCGACCTGTCGATCTTTCCGGATACCCCAAATGACCGGGTCGCGCTTTACAAACTGTTCACGCAACTGTTTGGTTCCACTGCGGTCCAGATTCCAGAGCCGACCTCCCCTTATGCATGGGAACAGCGCGCCACGCTCAACCTGTCCAAGGTTTCGCCGGGCGCTCGTCAGGCCTTCCTGCTCGCTTCAGTGGAGAATTTCCGCGTTGCAGAAATCGCGGAAATCCTCGAACTCGATGAACAGGATGTCATGCAGTTGCTCGACAAGGCCTCGCAGGAAATCTCCCGTCAGGTCGCAACCGACATCATGATCATCGAGGATGAACCGCTGATCGCCATGGATATAGAGCAAATGGTCGAAAGCCTCGGCCATCGCGTCACCGGCATTGCCCGCACGCATGCCGAAGCCGTAGCGCTCTACAACAAGACGAAGCCGAGCATGGTGCTCGCCGACATCCAGCTTGCCGACGGCAGTTCCGGCATCGACGCGGTCAACGACATCCTCAAGACGTCGAGCGTGCCGGTGATCTTCATCACCGCGTTCCCGGAACGGCTTCTGACGGGTGAGCGCCCCGAACCCACTTTCCTCGTGACCAAACCGTTCAACCCCGACATGGTCAAGGCCCTGATCAGCCAAGCGCTTTTCTTCAATGAATCGACCAAGGTAGCCGCCTGAGACGCAATTTTCCGGTTCTCGGAACCAACCCGCCGAGACAGGCGTTCCGGTGCTACCGGGGTGCCCCGATGACTTTAACGGTTTTTGCAGCGCTTTATTCTAGAGTTGGCAGGCGGTTTCTGGCGGGGCGTTCCGTTCAGCGACGCTCCGAGATGTCACAAGGAAAGGCGGCCGAGTGAATACGACTGAACCATTGTCGGGCACGCCTTTCACCTTCGAAGGCAAAGCCGCAATGATGGAGCGGGCGCTCGGCAGCGCCGGGATTTCGATCCTCTGCCAGGACGCCCGGCTTTCAATCTTCTACGCCGAAAATCTGCCGCCGCATTTCGCAGCGCTTTTGATGCCCGGCGGCAGTGATGCCGCCCTTTTCGGCGATGTCCATGGGCAATATCTGACGGCGCTGAAACGCAAGGTGCTGGAGACCGGCATTCCCAACAATGCCGAGGTCGAAATCGATGTCGACGGCGAAATGCGTACCTATGAATTGAAGATCCAACGCACTGGCGACCGCAGCACGCTTGGACTTCTGTCCGTGATGACGGAGGTCACTGAGAGCCGGCATCGCGAAAAAGTGCTGAAATCGCTGCTGCGTGAGCTATCGCACCGTTCGAAGAACCTTCTCGCCATCATTCAGGGCATTGCGACCCAAACAGCGCGCAACACGCTCTCGCTAGACAGCTTCCTCCTCAAGTTCCGCGGCAGGCTGCAATCGCTTTCCAATTCCCAGGACCTCGTCACGGATTCAAGCTGGCGGGGCGCCTATCTCTTCGAGCTCGCTGAAAAACAGTTCGCTCCCTACTGGCCGGAGACATCAGGCTCCATGCCGATCTACGGCATCAATGCCCATCTGACGCCGAATGCCGCCGTGCATCTCGGCCTCGCCCTCCACGAGCTCATTGTCAACTCCGCTTCCTACGGGGCAATATCAGGCGGCGCCGCCTCAATCACGTTGAACTGCCGCGAGGCGATGATCAACGACAGGAAGGCAATCGAGATCGCCTGGGCCGAAGTGCTGCAGGATCAGTCGGAGGTCCATGAATTCAGCGACAACAGCTTCGGCCGCACCGTGCTGGAGCGTGTCGTGCCCTCGTCTGTCAACGGCAAAGCGGAATTGAGCCTTGTGCCCGGCCGCATCGAATATCGGTTGACCATTCCGGAAACCGAATTCGAGATCTTCAAGCGTGTGTGATAGCCGGAAACGACAGGCCTGTCAGCAACAGAAAAACAGCCGGTGCGAGGGCGGCGCACCGGCTGTCTTCACTCACCGGGAGGGGACCGTGAGTACGTCCGGATAGTGGGTTGGGGGCGCGCATGTTGGGTCGATGCGATCACCATCCGGATATCGCAATAACGGCGAAGCCAGGATTTGGTTCCCTCGCATTCGAAAAAAATCGTCCTTTTTTAATCTTTTTTCTGATGCTCTTCCCTCGCCGCATCTTCAGATAAATCATCGGTCAAAACTGAAGAAATTAAACGTTAAAAAACAGCGATTTACCGGCACCCTCTCCAGGAGGATCCGTCAAAATTTTACCGTTTGATAAATTTTTAAACCTGAGTTACGCTTTCCCTCACAGGCCGTTTACCAATAATGAGGGAACTTCAATGGAACGACTGGAAACCGGGATTCATGCTGGCCGGCTTTCGCCCGCCGAGTATGACGCTAATTTTTCCGATCTGCATCCGCGCCTCGACAATCATGAGGCGCTGGTCGCCGCCGACCGCTGTTATTTCTGTTATGACGCGCCGTGTATGACGGCCTGTCCCACCTCGATCGACATTCCGCTCTTCATTCGCCAGATTTCGACCGGCAATGCGCTCGGCTCGGCAAAGACGATCTTCGACCAGAACATCCTCGGCGGCATGTGCGCCCGCGTCTGTCCCACCGAAGAGTTGTGCGAGCAGGCCTGCGTGCGCAATACGGCCGAGGAACGGCCCGTCGAAATCGGCCGCCTGCAGCGTTATGCGACCGATGCCGCCATGCAGGCCGGCAAACAGTTTTATATCAGGGCAGAGGCGAGCGGCAAAAGGATTGCCGTCGTCGGCGCCGGCCCGGCAGGCCTTGCCGCCGCACATCGCCTGGCCGTGAAGGGTCATTCCGTCACGATTTACGACGGCAGGGAAAAATCCGGCGGCCTCAACGAATACGGCATCGCCACCTATAAAACAGTAGACGATTTCGCCCAGCGGGAAGTCGATTACATCATGTCGATCGGCGGCATCGAGGTTAAGCAAGGCGCCCTCCTCGGCCGCGATTTTTCGCTTTCCGATCTGCAGGCGCAATATGACGCCGTCTTCCTCGGCATCGGCCTTGCCGGCGTCAACGCCCTGCGCATTGAGGGCGAAAACCTAGCCGGCGTCGACGACGCCGTCGATTTCATCGCCGCCCTTCGCCAGGCTGACGACAAGAGCGACATTGCCATCGGCCGCCGGGTCGTCGTGCTCGGCGGCGGGATGACGGCGATCGACGCTGCCGTGCAGGCAAAGCTGCTCGGCGCCGAGGAAGTGACGATCTGTTATCGCCGTGGCAAGGAGCACATGAACGCCTCGGAATACGAGCAGGATCTGGCCAGTTCCAAGGGCGTCATCATCCGCCACTGGCTGGCGCCGAAATCGATCCTGTCGCAGGACGGCAAAGTTGCCGCGATCGAAGTGGAATATACCAAAATCCTCGAAGGCCGCCTCGTCGGCACCGGCGAGACCGGCGTGATTGCCGCCGACCAGATCTTCAAGGCGATCGGCCAGACCTTTGATGCCGCGGGCCTCGGTTCGCTGCGCATGGAGTCCGGCCGCATTGCCGTCGACGCCGAAGGCCGCACCTCGCTCGACGGCGTCTGGGCCGGCGGCGACTGCGTCTTTGGCGGCGAGGATCTCACGGTTTCCGCCGTCGCCCACGGCCGCGACGCGGCTGAATCCATCCATCGCGCCCTCTCCGCAACAGCCGTTCCGGCTGTCGCGGTTGCTTGAAGGGGAGAATGAACAATGGCTGATCTCCGCAACAATTTCGTCGGCATCAAATCCCCGAACCCGTTCTGGCTGGCCTCCGCGCCGCCGACCGACAAGGCCTATAACGTCGAGCGCGCCTTCAAGGCCGGTTGGGGCGGCGTGGTCTGGAAGACGCTCGGCGAGGAAGGCCCGCCCGTCGTCAACGTCAACGGCCCCCGCTATGGCGCGATCTTTGGCGCCGACCGCCGCCTGCTGGGACTCAACAATATCGAGCTCATCACCGACCGCGACCTCTACACCAACCTGCGTGAGATGAAGCAGGTGAAGATGAACTGGCCGGATCGGGCGCTGATCGCCTCGATCATGGTGCCCTGCGAGGAACAGGCCTGGAAGGCGATCCTGCCGCTGGTCGAAGAGACCGGCGCCGACGGTATCGAACTCAATTTCGGCTGTCCGCACGGCATGTCGGAGCGCGGCATGGGCTCGGCCGTCGGCCAGGTGCCGGAATATATCGAGATGGTCGTGCGCTGGTGCAAGCAGTACACCCGCATGCCCGTCATCACCAAACTGACGCCCAATATCACCGATATCCGCCGTCCCGCCCGCGCCGCCAAGGCCGGCGGCACCGACGCCGTTTCGCTGATCAATACGATCAACTCGATTGTGTCAGTCGATCTCGACAACTTCGCCCCCAACCCGACGGTCGGTGGCAAGGGCAGCCATGGCGGCTATTGCGGCCCGGCGGTCAAGCCGATCGCCCTCAACATGGTGGCCGAGATCGCCCGTGATCCGGAAACCTATGGCCTGCCCATCTCCGGCATCGGCGGCATCACTACCTGGCGGGACGCAGCCGAATTCCTCGTTCTCGGCGCCGGCAACGTCCAGGTCTGCACCGCGGCGATGACCTATGGCTTCAAGATCGTGCAGGAGATGATAACGGGTCTCTCCGACTGGATGGACGAAAAGGGCCATCGTAGCCTCGACGACATTACCGGCCGCGCCGTGCCCAACGTCACCGATTGGCAATATCTGAACCTCAACTATGTCGCCAAGGCGAAGATCGACCAGGACGCCTGCATCAAATGCGGCCGCTGCCATATCGCCTGCGAGGACACCTCGCACCAGGCAATTACCAATGTCGTCAACGGTCTGCGTCATTTCGAGGTGATCGAAGAGGAATGCGTCGGGTGCAATCTCTGCGTCAACGTCTGCCCGGTCGAGAACTGCATCACCATGGAACCGCTTGCTGCCGGTACCCTCGACAAGCGCACCGGCCGCGTCGTCGATCCGAACTACGCCAATTGGACGACCCACCCGAATAATCCGATGGCCCGCCAAGCGGCGGAGTGACTGCTTCGCGACGCCGCGGACAAGTTCGGTCCGCGGCGTTGCGCTGTATTGCAAATGCGGATTTTGGGCCTGATGGGCGGCCCCGAAAGGTGGCGGAAAGCAATTCCGGGAACATCATGAGGCTGCCGAAGTTAGCGCAGGCGATCTCCACGAGAGAGCCATGCACGACCACTCAAACAGCGAAAAGTCGAAACCGGTGTCCCCCAGTTCGAGCCGACGCCTCCCGATCGGAGCGGAGGTTGATGCTGGCGGCGTTTCGTTCCGACTATGGGCCCCTGCCAGAGAACGCTGTTTCGCCGTCATCGAGGAAAATTCCGAATACGAGATGCCGGCGGAGGACGACGGCTACTTCTGCCTCTATCTGCCCGGCCTGGCTGCAGGGACGCGATACCGGTTTCACTTTGGGGATGCAGGTGATCTTCTTGCCGATCCTGCCTCGCGTTTTCAGCCGAAGGGTCCATCCGGGCCGTCAGTTGTCGTGGATCCGGCGCAGTATCAGTGGAATGACCACGATTGGCAGGGAATCCGCGCCTCCGGAGCTGCTCTCTATGAGATGCACATCGGCACCTTCACAAGGGACGGCACCTTTGCGGCAGCCCGGGAAAAACTGGCAAGACTTCGGTCGATTGGCATCAACTGCCTGGAAGTAATGCCGATCAACGAGTTTGAAGGCGAGTTCGGCTGGGGTTACGACGGCACGTTGCTCTATGCTCCCACCCGGCTCTATGGACCACCGGATGATGTGCGCGCCTTCGTCGACGAAGCCCACCGGATCGGCATGGGGGTGATCCTCGACGTGGTCTACAATCACTTCGGTAAAGGCGAGCGTTTTTGCGAATTCACACCAGACTATTTCACCGAGCGTTACTCGAACGAATGGGGCAAGTCGATCAACTTCGATGGTGCGAACAGCCGTGGCGTTCGCGAATATGTCGCAAAGAACGCGGCCTATTGGATCGACGAATTTCATTTTGATGGATTGCGCATCGATGCAACGCAGGCCTTGTTCGACTCAAGCCGCGAACACATCGTCACGGTCATCGCCAGGGAAGCTCGCGCAGCAGCGAGACAGCGTCAAATCTATCTCGTCAGCGAAAATGAGCCGCAACAAACCAATATGGTGCGGCCGGCTGAGGTGGGAGGGCATGGGCTGGACGCCTTGTGGAATGAGGATTTCCACCGCTCCGCGACAGTGGCGCTGACGGGCCGCAATGAAGCCTATTATCATGATCATCGCGGTACGGCTCAGGAACTCGTTTCTGCCGCCAAGTATGGCTGCCTGTTTCAGGGACAAAGATATGATTGGCAGGATCGGCCGCGGGGAGCCGCCGGGCTCGACCTCAAACCGTGGAATTTCGTACATTTTCTCCAAAATCACGATCAGGTCGCCAACTCCGGCATAGGAGCCAGAATCGGCCACATAACGTCTCCGGCACGACTTCGAGCCCTGACGGCGCTCCAGTTGCTGGGGCCGCAGACGCCCATGCTCTTTCAGGGACAGGAGTTTGGTTCCTCTTCTCCGTTCTATTATTTCGCCGATCACGACGGAGAAATTGCCGACATCGTACGGCAGGGACGGCGTAGTTTTATCAGCCAATTCCCGAACCTGAGGGATGAAGAACTCATTAGACACATGGCTGATCCATGTGCTCGCGCGACGTTCGACAAGGTGAAGCTTGATTGGGCCGAATGGGAGAGGAACGCGGCGATCGTTCAGCTTCATCGCGACCTGCTGAATCTGCGTCAGACAGATAAGGCATTTTCTCGCCAGGCGTGCGCCCGTGACGGCCAGTTGGACGGCAGTCTCTTGTCCAGCACCGCCTTCCTCCTGAGGTTCTTCGCGGAAAAACCGTCTGATGAGAGATTATTGCTGATCAACTTCGGCAATGATCTCGTGGTCGACAGTCTGCCGGATCCGCTTTTTGCTTCACCGCAAGGTCATCAATGGTGTCTCTCGTGGTCGAGTGAAGATCCCTCATATGGTGGCAGCGGACGCCGGCCCTATGATTTCCAGAAGCGTTGGGTCTTGAACGGAGATATCGCTTTGGTCCTCGCACCTGTAAAAGTCGGGAACCGGCGAAACGCCTCAGGAGTACCCGTGAAGCGCTGGCAAGCCGGCATTTCGCGAGCAGAAGACGCCGGCCTCTGATCCAATACCTCGCATAACCGTCCCATGAAGCGGGGCTTATCGGCAGCTGCGCTTCATAGGCCAGTTCAGGTGGCGCCGCCGATCCTCTCAGGCCCCCTGCGCGTTTCCAGGTCGTGGGCGTATGGTCCCGCATGTCCACCGGTTCTCATGAAGTGCTTATCAATTTCGGCGATGCTCGCTTCAGCCCTTTCTCCGGCATTTAATCGGATCAGAGCGTCCAGTTTCGCTTCCGCGCGGTCATCATTTTCCTTCGAAGACGGAGATCCGATGTAGAGAAAGTAGGCAAGACCGACGACCTGCCAGAGCAGTTGCAGGAATTCGGACTGCCAATTTTCAAAGGTGTCTCTGCCCATCTCCATGAGATAGGCATCGATATCAGCGGCTTGACCGTGGCTCTGCTGCTCCCCGACAAAAGCAAACCAGCCAAATAACCAATGGCCGGCGAGCGAAAACAGAAAGAAGCCGACGGTGATCCAGGCGTAGGCGTATTTCTTGAAAATGATACCTCCTTTGGACAGGCAACTGGTGCGCAGAGTGCGAGAGCAGCCGCATTTGAGGTCCTCATCAGCTGATCCTGGCCTGTCCTTCACGTTCCCCCGTATTGCGAGATGCAGCAGCCGTCGCCCCGGACCTGAAAGCGGGCAGCACCTCATGTCCGTAGACTTCGATGATTTCGCGCTGATTGCGCCCGACATTGTGGATGTGGATCACCGCGCCCTCATACCAGCTGCTGATTCGGTTCGGCACCGCGACGGTCTCCCGTTAATCTCTCTTGCACACCTTCTAACGGTCCCCGAAGGAGGGGGTTCCAGGTCCACCGAGGCCGCGGGAAACCGGATGAAGGTCCGGCCCGGTGGAACCCGCGGGCGTCATCGGTGTTCTCCCAAGATCCCAAACAAGTAGGAAAGCCTCCGATGGATCAGTCCACGACATCGCTGGGAGGTCCCGTGCGATCACCTCTCCAACCGAAATGGTGGCATACGGCAACTGTCTACCAAGTCTATCCGCGCAGCTTCTGCGACTCGAACGGAGATGGCATCGGCGATCTTCCCGGCGTCACCGCAAAGCTCGATTACCTGAAGAAGCTCGGGATCGACATCATCTGGCTGTCGCCGATCTACAAGTCGCCGATGGACGACAATGGTTACTGCATATCCGACTATCGGGACATCGCCCCCGAGTTTGGCACGCTCGCAGATTTTGACCAGTTGGTGGCTGAGGCGAAAGACCGGGGGATCGGCATCATGCTCGACCTCGTCGTCAACCACACCTCCGACGAGCATCCGTGGTTTCTTCAATCCCGCCAAGACCTCGACAATCCATTCCGCGACTTCTACATCTGGCGCAAGCCCGCCCCGGACGGAGGACCGCCAAACAGATTAAAATCCTCCTTCGGCGGGCCGGCATGGACGCTCGATCCCGCCACCGGCGAATACTACCTGCACATGTTTTCCCGCCGCCAGCCGGACCTCAATTGGGAGAACGAGAGGGTACGGGCGGAAATCTATGACATGATGAACTGGTGGCTCGAGCGCGGCATTGCCGGCTTCCGCATGGATGTCATCGACTATATCGGCAAGCAGGTGGATCAGGAACTCGTCAAGGACGGACCACATCTGCACGATTATCTGCAGGAGATGAATGCCAGGACCTTCGGCAACAGCGATATCCTGACCGTCGGCGAAGCCTGGAGCGCCACGCCCGGCGCGGCCCTTCTCTATTCCGGGCGTGAACGCCGGGAACTTTCGATGATCTTCCAGTTCGAGCACGTCACCCAGCAATGGGACGCGGTCTATGGCAAACGGCGCCCGAGCCGTTCGACCTCGTGAATCTCAAGACCGTGCTCAGCAAGTGGCAGCTTGCTCTATCCGAAGATGGGTGGAATTCGCTCTTCTGGGGCAATCACGATCTGCCGCGCGCCGTTTCGCGCTACGGCAATGTCAGCGGCTATCACGTCGAGTCGGCGAAGATGCTGGCGACCGTGTTGCATCTCCTGAAAGGCACGCCTTTCGTCTATCAGGGCGAGGAGATCGGCATGACGAACGTCCCCTTCACCTCGATCGAACAGTATCGCGATATCGAAACCATCAACATGCACAGGCTGCACGTGGAGGCCGGCCTTTCACCGGAGGAATTCATCCGCGGAGCAAACGAGAACGGCCGCGATAACGCCCGCACACCGATGCAATGGAGTGCTGCCCCCTATGGCGGCTTTTCCACAGGCGCCCCCTGGATCGAGGTCAATCCCAATTACCCGAAGGTCAACGCCGAAGCCGCCATCAAGGACGAAAAGTCGATCTGGAACCATTATCGCAAGCTGATCGCTCTCCGGAAAACCCACCCTGCCATTGTCTATGGGGAGTACCGGTCCTGGCTCGACCAACACCCCGATGTCTTCGTGTATACCCGCACGCTCGACAGGAGCTGGATCATTGTCGTCGCCAATTTCACGCCGCGCGAAATTGCGGTAAGTCTGCCGACAGAGCTGGCGATCCATGGAGAATGCCTGATCTGCAATTATGAACCGGTGCACACGATCGGCGAAACCGTTGAGCTCAAGCCGTACGAAACCTTCGCGATAGAATGTAAGTGAAGCTCTCGGACCAGCCTGTTAAACAACCGACGGGTTGACGGCCGTCGGCGATATCGAACGCGTTGAAAAGTTGGACCCTATGTCGGCATAACGCGCTCAGCCGCCAAATGACTTCCGATAGGCATTCGGGCTCGTGCCCAGCCGCTTGCGGAAGTGGTGCCGCATCGTCGCCAAGGTGCCGAAGCCGCTGGATATCGCGATGTCGTCGAGCGATACGGCAAGCTCTCTTTCAAGAAGGTCGCGCGCATGGCGCAGCCGCTCCTTCAGCAGCCATTCGCCGACGCTGAGACCTGTCGTCGCTTCGAAGCGGCGCTGGAAAGTGCGAACGCTCATGCCAGCCCTTTTGGCGAGCAGACTGATCGGCTGCTCCACGGCAAGGCTTTGACGCATCCATTCGATCAGCGGGCTGAGGCGTATGCCCTCACGTTCCTGCGGAATCGGCGCGCCGATGAACTGTGCCTGCCCACCTTCGCGGTGCGGCGGCACGATGAGGCGGCGGGCGACGCTGTTTGCCGCCTCCGAGCCGAAATCGCCGCGCACGACATGCAGGCAGAGATCGATGCCGGCCGCGCTGCCGGCCGCTGTCAGCAGGCTGCCCTCATCGATGTAGAGTACATCCGCGTCGAGCGTGATGTCAGGATAACGCGCTGCGATCGTGGCGACATAGCGCCAATGCGTTGTAGCCCTGCGGTTGGCAAGCAACCCGGACGCGGCAAGAACCGCAACTCCGGAACAGAGCGACATGATTCGCGCGCCGCGCTGGTGCGCTGCCTTGAGAGCGGCGGAAAGCGGTTCCGGCACCGGCGCATCGATTGACCGCCAGCCGGGCACGACGATCAGGTCCGCCGCATCGAGCACTTCCAGCCCCTTGTCGACCGCGACCGTCAATCCGCCGGCGGCGCGAAGCGGCCCCGGCTCGATACCGCAGACGGAGAAGCGATACCACCCCTCGCCCATCTCGGGACGCGGCAGGCCGAAGACCTCATAGGCTATCCCGAATTCGAAGGTGCAGAGCCCGTCATAGGCAAGTACGGCGACCAGCGGTCCGTTCCGCCGCGGAGATGTGTTTGGCATGATCTTTACGCTGACAGTCATGTTGGCCAATTTCGCAAATCTCTAGCATCGGCGATACCAGGCGGCAATTCCAACTAGAAGGAAAAACAAATGCCGAGTTCCGTCTCCGAAATCCCCGCTGCCGCACCCGATCTTGCTGTCGCCCACTATGCCGCCAAGCTCGCCTTCGAAACCGACTGCTCGGATGTCCGCGCTGCCTTTACCGCCGGCAAGGTCGATTTCGTTCTCCTCGACGTGCGCTCGCCGGCGCTGTTTGCGCAGTCGCATGTGCCTGGCGCGGTTAACCTGCCGCACGGCAAGATGACCGCCCACCGCATGTCGGGATGGGCCAGCGATACGCTCTTCGTCGTCTATTGCGCCGGTCCTCACTGCAACGGCGCCGACAAGGCCGCTTTCCGCCTCGCCAAGCTCGGCCTCCGGGCCAAGCTGATGATCGGCGGCATGACCGGCTGGGCCGACGAGGGCTTCGCCTTCGAAAGCCAAGCCGCCGCTGCCGAATAGGGTATCGCTCCCCTTCGCGATGCGAGGGGAGCGCATCTCTCAAAACTTAATGACGATCTTGCCGAAGGGACCTCGATAGAGATGATCGAGCGCCTGCGGCAGCTCCTCGAAGCCATAATGCCTGTCGATAACAGGCTTCAGCCTGATCTGGTCGACGGCGCGCACCAGATCCTCCAGCGCCCTGCGGTGACCGACCGTAATTCCCTGCATGACGGGCGCCTTGAGAAGCAGCGGCGCCACCGGCGCCGAGATCTCGAAACCCTCGAAGACGCCGATCACCGAAATGCGTCCGTTAACCGCCACAGCCTTCAGCGCCTGGCCGAGATGCGGTCCGCCGACGATTTCGAGCACGTGGTCGGCGCCGTAATCGCCGGTCAGTCGATGGAACTGCTCCACCCAGTCGCGCTCATGCCGGTTGATCAGGTGATCGGCGCCAAGCGCCAGCGCCCGGTCGAGCTTTTCGCTGCTGCCCGATGTGATGAAGACCTCGGCGCCATGTGCCTTGGCAATCTGCAGGCCGAAGAGCGCCACGCCGCCGGTTCCCTGTACCAGCACTTTGTCGCCGGCCTTGAGCTTGCCGCATTCGATCAGCGCGAACCATGCCGTCAACCCGGCGCAGGGCAGCGTGCTCGCTTCGGCGGCATCGAGCGTTTTCGGCGCAAGTGTGAACCACTCTTCGGAAAACACGGTGTGTTCGCTCAGCACGCCGGGATAGAAGCCGCCGCGCGTCTGGTAAGGCGGATTGCGCGCAGTGCCCGGCCCGCGTCCGTCGATCCAATCCGGGGAAAAGGTGGAGATAACTCGATCGCCGGGTTTGAAGCGTGTGACATCCGGGCCGACGGCCTCGACCTCGCCTGCCATGTCCGAGGCCGGTACGAAGGGAAACTGCAGCGGCAGTCCCATGCCGCTCTCGAGCACCAGCCTGTCGCGGAAATTGAGGGAGACCGCCTGCGTCCGCACCCGGATCATCGTGCCGGACACGTCGGGAATTCTCGCTTCACCAATCTTCAGATTGGCCTCCGCCCCAATGGCGTCGGTTTGCCACTGCCTTGTCGTCTGCATCTTTCTGCTCCTTCTCGATTGGAGGAGTAGCAGATATATCGTTGAATATTGATCGCCTGTTGCGATATAAAATCGTCAAACTGGTGCCGCAAAGGAAACAACGATGGAGCAGTTGAAGGGGATTTCGATCTTCGTCCAGACGGTCGAAGCCGGCGGATTCTCCGCCGCCGCCGAACGGCTTCACCTCACCCGCTCGGCAGTCAGCAAGACAATCGCAAGGCTCGAACAGCGACTCGGCGTCCGGCTCTTCAACCGCACGACCCGGACCCAGAGCCTCACCGACGAGGGCCGGTTCTTCTATGAGCGGTGCCTGAGAGCCATCGAGGAAATCCGGATCGGTGAGGCCCAGCTTGAGTCGGGCAGGCGCGAGGTCCGCGGCAGGCTGCGGGTATCGATGCCGGCACTGTTCGGGCGCCATTGCGCCGCGCCGATCCTGACCCGCCTGCTCGATGACCACCCCGATCTCGAACTGGACTTATCCTTCAGCGATCGGGTCGTCGATCTCTCGGAGGACGGCTTCGACCTTGCCGTCCGCAACGGTCCTCTGAAGGACGATCCCGACCTGATGGCGCGCACGATCGCCCGGCAAACAATGACGGTCTGCGCCTCGCCCGCTTATCTCGAAACCTATGGCGTGCCGCAAACGCTCGACGATCTCGCCCGCCATCATGGTATCGTCTATCGCAGGGGTGATAATGACAAGGCCTGGACCTTCCCGGCTCCGGCCGGACCCCCACGCGAAGTTCTGCCGACATCGCGGTTACGGCTCGACGATCTCGCCTCGATCGCAGACGCCGCGGTTGAAGGCCGCGGGCTTGCCTGGCTGACCTGCTGGCTGGTGCGGGACAGGGTCCTCTCAGGTGAACTCGTGCGGGTTCTGACCGATACGCCATCCACCATATTTGAAGCCTATGCCGTCTGGCCGCGATCGCCGGTGATGCTGCCGAAAGTGCGTCTTGCCATCGATACGCTGGCCGCGGAACTGCCGGCGATCATGAGCTGAATCTCACCAAATCGAGCCGGAGGCGAAGCCCATGTTTTTCTATAGGTTTCTCTGGAAATGCCGAGACGCTGCAATATATCGCTAGTTCGTCGCTCTCGCATTCGCAGCATCCTCTGCCACTTCACTCAGAACACGGTCCGTATGTCACTTCGAAGCGTGCTCCGCGCAGAAACAGCAGATTGCCACGCCAAAGTCGATAAGCTCTTCGGCATTTTCGACCTCTCCAGCAGAGAGCAGTACAGGACATTCCTGCGCGCGCACGCCCGCATCATACCGGCAGCCGAACATGCGCTCGAGGAAGCCGGAGTCGTTCGCCTGCTGCCCGATTGGCCGGAAAGAAGGCGCGCGCAGCTGCTGTTTGCCGACATCGGCGAACTCGGCGACCGGTTGCCCAAGCGCCTTCCGCCACCGCCATTGCAGGGCGACGCGGCGCTCTGGGGCGCCCTCTACGTCCTTGAAGGCTCCAAGCTCGGCGGCGCCATGCTCGCCAGGTCCGTGCCCGATCACCTGCCCAGCAGCTATCTCACGCCGCAGGGGTCCAAGGGCGCTACTAGGGTCTTCATGGATCGTCTCGATGCAAGCAGCGTCGACGTTCCCGCCGCCACCATTTCGGCGGCCCGCATGCTCTTCGAACTTTTCCTCAGAGCCGGCCAGCTCGAACTGGAAGCCGTCGCATGAGCAGCGTGCGCCAACCCGTCGATCTCACCAATTGCGATCGTGAGCCCATCCATCAGCTCGGCGCCATCCAGCCGTTCGGTTTCCTCCTGGCGATATCGCTCGATTGGATGGTCACGCGGGCCTCGGCGAATCTTGCGGAATTTCTCGGGGTGGAACACACCGACGCGCTCGGTCGTCCCGTCTCGTCGCTGATCTTGCCTGAGGCGGTCCACACGATCCGCAACAAGCTGACCACCATACGCAGCTCCGATGTCGTCGAGCGCATTTTCGACATTACCCTGCTGCCTGAGGAGTCCCGCTTCGACCTCGCCGTCCACCTGCAAGAAAATCTGGTCATCCTTGAAGGCGAGCGCAGCCAGCAAGACAAGCGCAACGCCCCGTCGCTCTCCATGCGCAGCATGATCTCCCGCCTCGATCAAACTGAAACGCTGGAAGCCTTCTTCCGCGAGGGCGCGAGGCAGGCACGCGCGCTTACCGGCTTCGACCGGGTCATGGTCTATCGCTTCGATGAAGGCGGCTCGGGCGAGGTCGTGGCGGAAGCCGCCCGCAGCGGCATTGGCTCGTTTCTTGGGTTGCACTATCCGGCCTCCGACATTCCGGTGCAGGCGCGCGCCCTTTATCTGCGCAATCTGTTTCGCATCATCGCCGATGTGGACGCGGTGCCCGTGCCGGTTCTCCCGCAATTGGACGAAGAGGGCCAGCCGCTCGATCTCTCTATGTCGGTGCTGCGCTCGGTCTCGCCGATCCACATCGAATATCTGAAGAACATGGGGGTCGGTGCGTCGCTCTCCATATCGATCGTCGTGGACGGCAAGCTCTGGGGCCTGTTTGCCTGCCATCACTACGGTCCGCGTCTGCCGTCGGCGCAAAGCCGCTCCACCGCCGAACTCTTCGGCCAAATGTTCGCTTCGCGCCTGGAAAGCCGCGAGCGGCGGCTGGCGCTCGACTACGAGACCAAGGCGCGCCGCATCGCCGACCGGCTTCTCACTTCCGTCGCCGACAATGCCAGCCTGCTCGACGATCCGGCCTGGCTGATCGAGGCGCTCGCCGACGCCGTTCCCGCCGACGGGATCGGCGTCTGGATCAACGGCCGGATGGCGCTTGCCGGGATCGGGCCGGATGAGAGAGGCTTTTCGACCCTCGTCCGCCACCTCAACCGCAACGCCAGCGGGCGCATCTATGCGGTGGACAGGCTTGGCGAAACCTATCCGGATCCTGAGATCGACGATGCGGTGGCAGGCATGCTCGCCATCCCGATCTCGCGTTCGCCGCGCGATTACGTCGTGCTGTTCCGTCAGGAATTGGTGCGCACCGTTCGCTGGGGCGGCGACCCGCACAAGCCAGTGGAATACGGCCCCAACGGTCCGCGGCTGACGCCGCGCAAGAGTTTCGAAGCCTGGTCCGAACTGGTGCGCGGCCGCTCCCTGCCCTTTACCGAGGCCGAGCGCCGGGTCGCTGAAACCATCCGCGTCACGTTAATCGAGGTGGTGCTGCGTCTGACCGACGAGGCCAGCATGGCCCGCCAGGTGGCGAACGAGCGGCAGGAACTGCTGATCGCCGAACTCAACCACCGCGTCCGCAACATATTGAGCCTGATCACCGGCATCATCCGGCAGTCGCAGACGACGTCGGTCGGCCTCGGCGATTATGTCCGTCAGCTCGAGGGCCGCATTCAGTCGCTCGCCCGCGCCCATGACCAGATCACGAGGGATCACTGGGCACCCGCTTCGCTGCGGCAATTGTTGTCGGCTGAAAACGCGGCCTACCTCGGAAAGAACGCGCAACGCTTCCGGATAAGCGGCGAAGACGTCCTCCTAGAGCCCCAGGCTTTTACCATCGTCGCCTTGGTCTTCCATGAGCTGATGACCAACAGCGCCAAATACGGCAGCCTCTCCGGCGCCGGCAGCGGCACCGTCGAGCTCGGCTGGCATCGCGATGATGAAGGCAGTCTACGCATCGGCTGGCGCGAAAAGGACGGCCCGCCCGTCGCCGAGCCGGAGCGTCACGGATTCGGCTCGACGATCATCCGGCGCTCCATTCCCTATGACCTCGGCGGCAAGGCCGAAATCCGCTACATCAAGGAAGGGCTGGAGGCGGATTTTTCGATACCGGCCCGCTACGTGAGCGATGTCGACCAGAGTCTATTGCCCCAGGCGACGGCTGCCGGCGTTGCGGAACGCAAGACTGTTCCCGCTGACCGGGAGCCGCTCTCCGGCTTGAAGATCCTGCTGGTGGAAAACAACCTGATCATCGCCATGGATGGCGAGGATATCCTGCGCCGCCTCGGTGCCGAAGTGACGACGGCGCCCAGCGTCGCCGAGGCGATGGAGATCCTGGCCGGCCGGTCCTTCGATTTCGCGCTTCTCGATGTCAATCTGGGAGACGAGACGAGTTTCGGGATTGCCGACCGATTGGCAGCCGCAGGCGTGCCCTTCGTTTTTGCCACGGGTTATGGCGAAGGCATCGCCCAAGCCAACACCCACTCGGGCGCGCCGGTATTGCAGAAGCCCTATACGACCGAAGGCATCACGGATCTTCTTGCCCGGGTGCAGCTTCCGAAGGGAGGGTGAAACGGTCAAGTTCTCGCAGTATCCGGCCGCAGCCCGCCGATGAAAAGCTGTTCCAAAAACCGCGCCGCATCCTCGAAGCGCCCCTCGCCGGCGTGCTCCTGCCCCAGCACGGCGCGCACCTGGACGTCGAAGTCCGCATAATGCTGCGTCGTCGACCAGATCGAAAAGATCAGGTGGTAGGGATCACACTCGACGATCTTGCCTGATTTCGTCCAGGCGCGGATGACCTCCGCCTTCTCGTCGACCAATTCCTTCAGTGGCCCCTTCAGCTCGTCCTCGATATGGGGGGCACCCTGCAGCACTTCGTTGGCGAAAAGCCTGCTCTCGCGCGGAAAATCGCGCGCCATCTCAAGCTTGCGCCGGATGTAGCTGCGGATTTCTTCCTCCGGATTGCCCTCGGCGTCGAAGGCGCGCAGCGGCTCCAGCCAGGTGTAGAGCACCCGATCGATCAGCGCCCGGTGCATGGCTTCCTTGGTGCGGAAATAATAGAGCAGATTGGGCTTCGACATGCCGGCCACTTCGGCGATCTGATCGATCGTCGAGCCGCGAAAGCCGCGGGCCGAGAAGACATCGAGCGCCGCCTCCAGAATCTGCTCTTCCTTCTCCTCCTGGATTCGCGTCCGCCGCAAGGTCTTCGCTGCTCTCGGAATAGCCATAGGCTATCGTTTCCCCTTGCAATTCAACTTCTTCGCTCAAGTTTTGGCTAGGGTCGGTCCTGCCATTTTCTTGAGCAACTGCCCGCATTTTTATCGGCAATTTTCGTGATTTTCGTCTTGAGCCCGGCGGTGGAAGTTGTAATGTTTACCAATCGGTCAAATATCCGCCAGATGAAAAACAAAGGCAACTGGCGATTTTCCGGCGCTCGATAAAACCAATAAGAGGCGCGGGATCAGACCATGGGAACAGGCGGGCATGCCCCTTGCATGACTGCCGCAAACAGGTGAGGGCTTGAAGAATGGTGGCAGCACCAGGCGAGAACATGCGCGTCAATGGCGACCGTCTCTGGGACAGTCTCATGGACATGGCGAAAATCGGCCCAGGAATCGCCGGCGGCAACAACCGCCAGACGCTAACGGATTCGGATGCCGAGGGCCGAAACCTTTTCAAGACATGGTGCGACGAAGCGGGCCTGACCATGGGTGTTGACCGCATGGGCACGATGTTCGCCACCCGCCCCGGCACCGATCCCGATGCCCTGCCGGTCTATGTCGGCTCGCACCTCGATACCCAGCCGACCGGCGGCAAATATGACGGCGTTCTCGGTGTGCTTTCGGCCCTCGAAATCGTGCGGACGATGAACGACCTGGGCATCAAGACCAAGCATCCAATCGTCGTCACCAATTGGACGAACGAGGAAGGCGCGCGCTTCGCCCCTGCCATGCTGGCGTCCGGCGTCTTCGCCGGTGTGCACAGCCTGGACTTCGCCTATAACCGCAGGGATCCCGAAGGCAATCTCTTCGGCGATGAGCTGAAGCGCATCGGCTGGGTCGGCGACGAAGAGGTCGGCGCCCGCAAGATGCACGCCTATTTCGAATATCACATCGAGCAGGGCCCTATCCTCGAAGCCGAAGACAAGCAGATCGGCGTCGTCACCCACTGTCAGGGCCTGTGGTGGCTGGAATTCACGCTCACCGGCAAGGAAGCCCATACCGGCTCGACACCGATGAACATGCGCGTCAATGCCGGCCTCGCCATGTCGCGCATCCTGGAAATGGTCCAGGCTGTCGCGATGGGCGAACAGCCGGGCGCCGTCGGCGGCGTCGGTCAGGTCTTCTTCTCGCCGAACTCCCGCAACGTGCTGCCGGGCAAAGTGGTCTTCACCGTCGACATCCGTTCGCCCGACAAGGCCAAGCTCGATCGCATGCGGGCAAAGATCGAAGCGGAAGCGCCTGGCATCTGCGATGCACTGGGTGTCGGCTGTTCCATCGAGGCGATCGGCCATTTCGCGCCGGTCACCTTCGACGAAAAGCTCGTCGCCTCGGTTCGCTCTGCTGCCGAACACCTGGGTTACAGCCACATGAACATCATCTCCGGCGCCGGCCACGACGCCTGCTGGGCCGCCAAGGTGGCGCCTGCCACCATGGTCATGTGCCCCTGCGTCGGCGGGCTCAGCCACAACGAGGCGGAAGAGATTTCCAAGGAATGGGCGACCGCGGGTGCCGATGTGCTGTTCCATGCTGTTGTGGAGACGGCGGAGATTGTGGTGTGATGGCGTCGAACTTGCCAACGACGTATCTCGACTATGCCGATGCCTTTAAGTTCGGAATTCAGCGAACTGCCGACGACATCGCATGGGCCACCTCCAATGTGGTGCCAGTGACTGAAGGGCCGTGGGGCGACATCCCTAGCGTGCAGATCTATTGTGTTGGCGTCAACACTGCAGGCGAGCGGATTAGGCTTCCGCAAATACCCAGCTTTTGGCGGTATAAACCTTCCGGGGTCCAACTGGCCCATTCGGATGACCCCGACCCAAATGGGCCCCATCGAACCTATTATATCTATGGACCTAGGCCTTGTGTCGTTCGAATCGAACTCGGCCCTTCCATGCCCGGCATTTTGGTCGAACGTCCCAACGGCGGCCATCCCGTACAGTCAACTGGGCTGATCGATGGCAAGGATTTCTACTTTCGCGAAAGCGATGGTTTTTGGTCATTGTCCGTCGGCGGCACTGACGTCGTTGACCAGCCCGACTGGTATTACGAGGAAGAGCATGACACGCCAGATGAGCTGAGTGAGGAAGCCGTCTACAGCCTCATCGCCAAGGGTGCAGCGCTCCTGCGAAGTGGTACGCCCACGATGGCAGTTGAGCAGTAACAACAAGAGACCGCAGGGAGAAGGAACAGCAGCCATGACCACAGTCATCAAGAACGGCACCATCGTCACGGCCGACCTCACCTACAAGGCTGACGTCAAGATCGACGGCGGCAAGATCATCGAGATCGGCCCGAACCTCTCAGGTGAAGAGAGCCTGGATGCCACGGGCTGTTACGTCATGCCCGGCGGCATCGATCCGCATACCCATCTCGAAATGCCCTTCATGGGCACCTATTCCTCCGACGATTTCGAGAGCGGCACGCGTGCGGCGCTTTCCGGCGGCACGACCATGGTCGTCGATTTCGCCCTTCCCGCCCCTGGCCAGTCGCTGCTCGAAGCGCTGACCATGTGGGACAACAAATCGACGCGGGCCAATTGCGACTATTCCTTCCACATGGCCGTCACCTGGTGGAGCGAGCAGGTCTTCAAGGAGATGGAGACCATCGTCCGCGACAAGGGCATCAATACCTTCAAGCACTTCATGGCCTACAAGGGCGCGCTGATGGTCGACGATGACGAGATGTTCGCCTCCTTCCAGCGCTGCGCCGAACTTGGCGCGCTGCCGCTGGTGCATGCCGAAAACGGCGACGTCGTCGCCTCGATGTCGGCAAAGCTGCTCGCCGAAGGCAATAACGGCCCCGAGGCGCATGCCTATTCCCGTCCCGCCGAAGTCGAGGGCGAGGCCACCAACCGCGCCATCATGATCGCCGACATGGCCGGCTGCCCGGTTTATATCGTCCATACCTCCTGCGAACAGGCGCACGAGGCGATCCGCCGGGCGCGCGCCAAGGGCATGCGCGTCTATGGCGAACCGCTGATCCAGCACCTGACGCTCGACGAGAGCGAATATTCCAACCCCGATTGGGACCATGCCGCCCGCCGCGTCATGTCGCCGCCCTTCCGCAGCAAGCAGCATCAGGACTCGCTCTGGGCCGGACTTGCCTCCGGTTCGTTGCAGGTGGTCGCAACCGACCACTGCGCTTTCACCACGGCGCAAAAACGTTTCGGCGTCGGCGACTTCACCAAGATCCCGAACGGCACCGGCGGCCTTGAAGACCGAATGCCTATGCTCTGGACGCACGGCGTCAACACCGGCCGCCTGACGATGAACGAATTCGTCGCCGTCACCTCGACCAACATCGCCAAGATTCTCAATATCTATCCGAAGAAGGGCGCGATACTCGTCGGCGCCGATGCCGATATCGTCGTCTGGGACCCGAACCGTTCGAAGGTTATCTCGTCCAAGAGCCAGCAGTCGGCGATCGACTACAACGTCTTCGAAGGCAAGGAAGTAACCGGCCTGCCGCGCTATACGCTGACGCGCGGCGTCGTCGCGATCGAGGAAAACACGATCCAGACCCGCGAGGGCCACGGCGAGTTCGTCAGACGCGAACCGGTGACAGCCGTCAGCAAAGCGCTGTCCACCTGGAAGGAGATCACCTCCCCGCGCAAGGTGGAACGCAGCGGCATCCCGGCAACCGGCGTGTGACGATGGAGCATAACGATACGGCCATCATCTGGGGAACGACGCCTCCATGCGGATGACCTCACGCCGGCACCAACGCGTCCAGCTCCGGCAGAAGCACGACGCTTTCCTGCTCGTGCGGATCGGTGCGGGCGATGACCGCCGTGCAGGGCGTGCTGCTGAGGTTCGCAGGCATATGCGGCACGCCGGCCGGGATGTAGAAGAGCTCGCCGGCATGGGTGACGACGTGATGCTCCAGTTGGTCACCGTACCAGGTATGAGCCTCGCCGGAGAGCACGTAGATCGCCGTCTCATGCGCCTCGTGCAGGTGCGCCTTGGCACGCACGCCGGGCGGGATCGTCAGGAGGTGCATGCAGATGCCCGTGGCGCCGACGGTCTCGGCCGCTATCCCTTCGAAATAGCTGAGCCCCTGCTTGCCGTCATAGGCGTGCTTGGGACGAACGATGTGGCAGGTGGGTTTTGATGTCGCATCCATCTTCTTACTCCGTAAATTGTGCCGCCGGCAGAGCCTGCGGTGATGGTAACACGCAAACCGCGGTCCCGCGGGGAAAACAAGATCGGTCGCATTGATGCAAGCACCCTCGGTCGTATCCGCCAAGGATCTCTGTCTCACCTATCAAGCGAATGACGGCCCCGTTCGGGCGCTGAGCGATGTCAATCTCGATGTCCGCAAGGGCGATTTCGTCTCTTTCATCGGCCCGTCCGGCTGCGGAAAGACGACCTTCCTGCGGGTCATCGCCGATCTCGAAAAGAGCACATCAGGCGAGATCTCGATCAACGGCATGACGCCCGAGGAGGCGCGCAGGGCCCGTGCCTACGGCTATGTCTTCCAGGCGCCGGCGCTCTATCCCTGGCGCACGATCGAAAGCAACATCGCCCTGCCGCTGGAGATCATGGGCTATCGCGGCGCTGATCGCACGCGGCGCATCGCCGAGGCGCTCGACCTCGTCAGCCTTTCCGGCTTCGAAAAGAAATTCCCCTGGCAGCTTTCCGGCGGCATGCAGCAGCGCGCCTCGATCGCCCGCGCGCTCGCCTTCGACGCCGACCTGCTGTTGATGGACGAACCCTTCGGTGCGCTCGACGAGATCGTCCGCGACCATCTGAACGAAGAGCTATTGAAGCTTTGGGCCCGCACCAACAAGACGATCTGCTTCGTCACCCACTCGATCCCCGAGGCGGTCTACCTCTCGACCAAGATCGTGGTGATGTCGCCGCGCCCCGGCCGCGTGACCGACGTGATCGACTCCACCTTGCCGGCCGAACGCCCGCTCGACATCCGCGACACCCCCGAATTCCTGGAAATCGCCCATCGTGTCCGCGAGGGGCTGAGGACGGGGCATAGCCATGAGGTTTAGAGCGTTGATCTCAAGGGCAGAGGGGGGTGGCTCCGCACGCGACGCCAACAGATGGAGGCAGTCGCTGTGAAACCAGACACCTTCAAAAACAAGATCGTTCCTGTCACCACGATCCTGCTCGGCCTGATCGCCATCTGGTATGTCGCCGCCATTCTCATGAATGCGCCGTTCCAGCGTGACATGGACAGCCGCGCCGGCGTCACGCCGACCACGATGGAATTCATCGGCAAGACGCTGGCGCAGCCAAAGCCGATCCTGCCGGCGCCGCATCAGGTGGCGCAGAATGTCTATGAGAACACTTTCCTGCGCAGCCTTTCGAGCAGCCGCAGCCTCGTCTATCACAGCTGGATAACGCTCTCCTCCACCCTGCTCGGCTTCGGTTTCGGCATGCTGCTCGGCATTCTTCTCGCCGTGCTGATCGTGCACAACCGCGCCATGGACCGCTCGCTGATGCCCTGGCTCGTGGCCAGCCAGACGATACCGATCCTCGCCATCGCGCCGATGATCGTCATCATCTCCTACAACGTGCTCACAGGCGATAATGCGCTGGCGCATCTGCTGAACCTCGATTCCGACGCCTCCCGTCTCGTCTCCAAGGCGCTGATCTCCACCTACCTCTCCTTCTTTCCCGTCGCCGTCGGCATGGTGAAGGGGCTGCGGTCACCCGAAATCCTCTATCTTGACCTGATGCGCACCTATAATGCCAGTCCGATGCAGACCTTTTGGAAACTGCGCGTCCCTGCCTCGATCCCGTTTCTTTTCACCTCGATGAAGGTCGCGATCGCAGCAAGCCTCGTCGGCGCCATCGTCGGTGAGCTGCCGACGGGCGCGGTTGCCGGTATTGGTTCGAAGCTGCTCGCCGGCTCCTATTACAGCCAGACAATTGACATCTGGGCGGCGCTGGTCGCCGGCTCGCTGCTTGCCGGCGTTCTGGTCGCGATTGTCGGCCTGGCGGCGAAGATCGTCGACCGCGCCATGGGCGGGAGGCCGGCATGAGGCGCCTGACCTTCTCCTGGCAAGGCACGGCGGCTCTTCTTCTCTGCGTCACGGCGCTGGCGACCTTGCCGCTTCTGTCCAACGGTGCAGCCCGTCCCCTGACCGACGGCACCGCGAGCCTCATCTTCATCGTCATCGCTTCGGCCGCTCTCCTGTCCTTTGCACCGCAGCCACCGGCCTATCGCGCCACCGTGCTTTTCATCGGCGCGCATGGCGCCGCCTGGCTGCTGCTTGCGGCACTTTCCGGCAACGAGGGCACGGCAACGCGGGCTTACTTCCTGCTGCTCTTCTCTGCCTGGCTGCTCGCCTGGCGATGCGTCACGGAGCTTTCGAAAGTGCCGCCTGCCGCCGCCTTCGGTGCATCGGTGCTCGAACTGCTGATTCCGGCGATTTTCGGCGCCTGGATTCTCATCCTCTGGGAAGCGATCACGCGCGGCGCCGGCATTCCATTCATCCTGTTGCCGCCGCCGAGCGCCATCGGCGCCCGCATCATGGCCTCTCTGCCCATCCTCGGCGACGACGTCAGACAGACGATCTTCAAGGCGGTCCTGATCGGTTATATCGTTGGCTGCCTGAGCGGCTTCGTCGTCGCGGTGCTGGCCGACCGCATCGCCTTCCTGCGCCGCGGCCTGCTGCCGATCGGCAACATGGTGTCGGCCCTGCCGATCATCGGCATCGCTCCGGTCATGGTCATGTGGTTCGGCTTCGACTGGCCGTCGAAAGCCGCCGTCGTCATCATCATGACCTTCTTCCCAATGCTGGTGAACACCGTGGCAGGCCTTTCCGCCTCCGGCAGCATGGAGCGCGACCTGATGCGCACCTACGCATCGAGCGACTGGCAGACGTTGCTCAAGCTCAAGCTTCCGGCGGCGATGCCCTTCATTTTCAACGCACTGAAGATCAACTCGACGCTGGCGCTGATTGGTGCCATCGTTGCGGAATTCTTCGGGACGCCGATCGTCGGCATGGGCTTCCGCATCTCGACCGAGATCGGCCGCATGAATGTCGACATGGTCTGGGCGGAAATCGCCGTCGCGGCGCTGGCCGGCTCGATCTTTTATGGCATCATCGCCCTGACCGAACGGGCGGTGACGTTCTGGCATCCGTCTATCCGTGGTGGCTAGGCGCGCGCGGCCTCGCAAATGGGGTCCGGGCATAACTTCAGAGGGTAAGGACAAGAAAATGAAAAAATTGATGGTTGCAATGATGGCGAGCGCCATGTCGCTTGCAGCGGCCCATGCTATGGCCGCCGACAAGGTGGTTCTGCAGCTGAAATGGGTCACACAGAGCCAGTTCGCCGGTTATTACGTCGCCCAGGAGAAGGGTTTCTACAAGGAGGAAGGCCTCGACGTCGACATCAAGCCGGGTGGTCCCGATATCGCGCCTGAGCAGGTGATCGCCGGTGGCGGCGCCGATGTCATCGTCGACTGGATGGGCGGCGCGTTGGTTGCCCGCGAAAAGGGCGTTCCGCTGGTCAACATCGCCCAGCCCTATCAGAAGTCCGGCCTGGAAATGATCTGCCGTAAGGACGGCCCGGTCAAGACCGAGGCCGACTTCAAGGGCCATACGCTCGGCGTCTGGTTCTTCGGCAACGAATACCCCTTCTTCGCCTGGATGAACAAGCTGGGTCTTTCCACCGAAGGCGGCCCGAACGGCGTCACCGTGCTGAAGCAGAGCTTCGACGTGCAGCCGCTCGTCCAGAAGCAGGCCGATTGCATCTCCGTCATGACCTATAATGAATATTGGCAGGCGATCGATGCCGGCTTTAAGCCGGAGGAATTGACGGTCTTCAACTATACGCAAATGGGCAACGACCTTCTCGAGGACGGCCTCTACGCCATGGAAGACAAGCTGAAGGACCCGGCGTTCAAGGAGAAGATGGTCAAGTTCGTCCGCGCCTCGATGAAGGGCTGGAAATATGCGACCGAGAACCCGGACGAGGCGGCAGAGATCGTCGTGGACAATGGCGGCCAGGACGAAAACCATCAGAAGCGCATGATGGGCGAAGTCGCCAAGCTCGTCGGCGACGGCTCCGGCAAGCTGGACGAGGCGCTCTATGCCCGCACCGCCAAAGCGCTGCTCGACCAGAAGATCATCAGCAAGGAACCGTCGGGCGCCTGGACGCACGACATCACCGACGCCGCATCCAAGTAAGGACGGCCACATTTGAGGCAAACGCGCGGAGAATATTTCCGCGCGTTTGATATTTTTCCCGCTTGATGAAAAAACACCGTGCAGCTGTCGCATTTATCGGGCGTCAAACGTCATTGGATAGAGGCAGGATCAATCATCGTCATGTTCGCATAACCCTTCGGTGATTGATTCAAGTTCTGATGGTAATTAATATCAGCTCATGGGGAATTGTTTTCTGCCGGGCTTGCATATCGAGCAAATCGATACCAATTAGAAGCCGATTTGCCGGCGAGGGATGAAGACGGCAAAAGACGTGTGGATACCCCTGAGAATGCAGGAAAGGCAGTGGCCTGGTCGCGAGCTCAATGGCAGACGCGCGAATTCGGCTAACCTTCTGACGAGATTGGACGAAAACGCATGGCACGCAAGCCGACCGGAATTTTAGGCGCATCCACCCTTTTTGCAGCGGCGCTGGCTGCATCCACCTCCTTTTCGCAGGAGGCGCCGGTCTCAAAGCCGCAGCAGAACCTGCCGGCGATCGTTGTCACCACGGCTGTGAACCGCACCCTTGTCGACCGTGTCATCGGCACCGGAACGGTCAAGCCCGTCGAGGAAGTCTATATCCAGCCGCAGGTCGAGGGACTGTCGATCCGCACGCTGAAAGCCGATATCGGCGACAAGGTTCAGGCGGATAGCACGCTGGCGACGCTGAACGACGACGCGCTGGTCCTGGAGAAGAGCCAGATGATGGCGACCAAGGCCAAGGGCGAGGCAAGCCTCGCCCAGCTGCGCGCCCAGCTCATCGAAGCGCAGGCCAATGCAGAACAGGCAAGGCAGCAGCAGGCCCGCGCCCAGGAAATGGGCAAGAAGGGCACCGTTTCTACCGCCCAGGTCGAGCAGGCCGATGCAACCGCCGCTGCCGCCAATGCCCGCGTCGTCTCCGCCGAACAGGCGATCGAGGTCGCCGAAGCCGATCTGAAGGTCTTCGACAGCCAGATCGCCGACGCCGATCTGAAGCTCGCCCGCACCGACGTTAAGACGCCGGTTGCCGGCGTGGTTTCTGCGAAGAACGCCAAGGTCGGCGCGATCGCCGCCGGCAACGGGGATCCGCTGTTCACCATCATCCGCGACGGCGATATCGAGCTCGTTGCCGAAGTCGCCGAAAGCGATATCGTCAGGATCATGGCCGGCCAGAAGGCGACGATATCGCTTTCCGGCAGCCGCGAAAAGCTTTCCGGCGCCGTGCGCCTGGTTTCACCCACCGTCGATTCGGTGACCCGCCTCGGCCTCGTCCATATCTCCATCGACGATGACAGCAAGGCGCGTTCCGGCATGTATGGTAGCGCCGAGATCATCGTCCGCCAAACCGAGGGCGTATCGCTTCCCTTGACGGCGGTGCTCACCGGCAACGAAGGTTCCTCCGCCCGCAAGGTCGAAGACGGCGTGGTGAAATTCGCCAAGATCGAGACCGGCATCCAGGACGGCGCCTATGTCGAGATCGTCAATGGATTGAAGAGCGGCGACGAGGTCGTTGCCAAGGCGGGCGCCTATGTCCGCGACGGCGACCACATCACGCCGGTGCGTGAACAGCCCTCCGCTTCCAACTAAAGAGACCATCCGATGAATTTTTCAGCCTGGTCCATTCGAAATCCCATCGCGCCGCTGCTGGCCTTCTGCCTGCTGATCTTCATCGGCATTCAGTCCTTCAACACGCTGCCGATCACGCGCTTCCCGAACATCGACGTACCGCTCGTCTCGATCAGCGTCACGCAAAGCGGCGCTTCGCCGGCCGAACTCGAAATGCAGGTGACGAAGGAGATCGAAGATGCGATCGCCTCGATCACCGGCATCGACGAAATCCAGTCGACGGTGACCGACGGCAGCTCGCAGACAAACGTCATGTTCCGGATGGAAGTGCCGACGGAACAGGCCGTACAGGACGTCAAGGACGCGATCGACCGCATCCGCAGCGATCTGCCGGCGACGGCCGAAGCACCAATCGTTACCAAGGTCGATGTCGAGGGCCAGGCGATCCAGACCTTCGCCGTGTCATCACCCGACATGTCGCTGGAAGAACTCTCCTGGTTCGTCGACGACACGATCAAGCGCGCCCTGCAGGGCCAGGCCGGCATCGGCCGCGTTGACCGCTACGGCGGCGCGGAGCGCGAAGTGCGCATCGAACTCGCGCCTGGTAAGCTCGATGCTTACGGCATCACCGCCGCAAGCGTGAACGATCAGCTGCGCGGCACCAATGTCGATCTCGGCTCCGGTCGCGGCCAGGTGGCGGGCAGTGAACAGGCAATCCGCGTTCTGGGGGATGCCCGCAACGTCGCCGAACTTGCCGACACGACGATTGCGCTGCCGAGCGGACGCTTCGTCAAGCTGTCCGATCTCGGCGTGATCAAGGACACCTATGAGGAGCCGAAATCCTTTTCGCGCTTCAACGATACGCCTGTTGTTACCTTCGGCGTTTTCCGCTCGAAGGGCGCCAGCGAGGTCAGCGTCGCCGAAACGGTCGCGCAGAGCCTCGATAAGGTCCGAAGCGAAAATCCGAACGTGAAGATCGAAATGATCGACGATTCGGTCTATTTCACCTACGGCAACTACGAAGCCGCCATCCACACGCTGCTGGAAGGCGCTCTGCTTGCCGTCATCGTCGTTTTGCTGTTCCTCCGAAACTGGCGGGCGACGCTGATTTCGGCCATCGCGCTGCCGCTCTCTGCAATCCCGACCTTCTGGGTCATGGACATGATGGGTTTCTCGCTGAACCTCGTCAGCTTCCTCGCCCTGACGCTCGCGACAGGTATCCTGGTCGACGACGCGATCGTGGAAATCGAGAACATCGCCCGCCATATCAAAATGGGCAAGACGCCCTATCGGGCGGCGATCGAGGCGGCGGATGAAATCGGCCTCGCCGTCATCGCCACCACCTTCACCATCATCGCGGTTTTCGTGCCGGTTTCCTTCATGCCGGGCATTCCGGGCCAGTACTTCATCCAGTTCGGCCTGACCGTCGCTTTCTCCGTCTTCTTCTCTTTGCTGGTCGCGCGCTTGATCACCCCGATGATGGCCGCCTATCTGATGCGCGCCGAAGACGGGATGGAAGACCATCACGACAATGACAGTCTGCTGATGAAGGGTTATACGCGCCTGATCCGGGGAACGACCGGGCATAAGTATTCGCGATATCTGACTTTGCTTGCGGCGATTGGCTTTCTCGTTGGCTCGGTTTTCCTGCTGATGAAGGTTCCGGGCAGCTTCCTGCCGCCGGAAGACGCCTCACGCATCGTTCTCTCCGTCGAGCTACCGCCCAATGCGCGGCTCGACGACACCGAGAAGACGACCAATGCGATCTATGACAGGGTCAAGGACATCAACGGCGTCGAGAGCGTCTTCGTTCTCGGCGGCGCATCTCCGAAGGGCGATCTCGAACTGCGCCGTGCAACCATCACGCTGGCACTCCACAAGCTCGACCAGTCGCTGGTCAAGAAGGTGGTCAACGACGTGCTCGGCCGTATCCCGGTCATTGGGCCGATGCTGCCCAAGGTGGAAGTCCACGGCCGTGAGCGCCCGCAATGGGATATTGAAAAGGAAGTCTTTGCCAAACTGCGCGATATTCCCGATGTCCATATCCTGAAGCTGAACGACCGCGGCGAACGCGACCTCTCCTTCAACTTTCTCTCCAAAAACGAGAAGGACCTGAACGAGGCCGTCGGCATTCTGGAATCGAAACTCCGCGCCGATCCGCTGCTCGCCAATGTCAGCGCCGACGGTGCCCTGCCCCGTCCGGAACTGCAAGTGTATCCGCGCAAGGATGAAGCCGCCCGCCTTGGCATCACGCCGCAGCAGATCTCCGAGACGATCCGCGTCGCCACCATCGGCGATGTCGATGCGGCACTAGCCAAGATCTCGCTCGACGATCGCCAGATCCCGATCCGGGTGCAGGCAGCGCTCGACATGCGCCGCGACCTTGCCGCCATCCGGGCACTGAAGATCCAGACCGCCAGCGGCGGCACCGTTCCGCTCTCGAGCGTCGCCAATATCGACTATTCGGAAGGCGTAAGCTCGATCAAGCGCAATAACCGCTACCGCGTCGTCTCGATCGGTTCCGACCTGCCGCAGGGCGTGGCGCTCGACACGGCCTCGGCCCGCTTCCGTGAGATCGTCAACGCGGCCAAAATCCCGGCGACGGTGCATCTTGCCGAAAGCGGCGACACCAAGGTGCAGACCGAGATGCAGCAGAGCTTCGTCAACGCCATGTTGATGGGCCTTCTGCTGGTGCTGACGGTGCTGATCCTGCTCTTCAAGGACGTGATCCAGCCCTTCACCATCCTCTTCTCGCTGCCGCTCGCGATCGGCGGCGTCGCGGCGGGCCTGATCGTCACCAACAATCCGCTGTCCATGCCAGTCATGATCGGCATTCTCATGCTGATGGGTATCGTCACCAAGAACGCCATCCTGCTCGTCGATTTCGCGATCGAGATGCGCCACCAGGGCATGACGCGGGTCGAAGCCATGGTCGAAGCCGGCCGCAAACGCGCCCGGCCGATCATCATGACCTCGATTGCCATGTCGGCAGGCATGCTGCCGTCCGCGCTCGGCGTCGGCGAAGGCGGCTCGTTCCGCGCGCCGATGGCGATCGCGGTGATCGGCGGCATCATCGTCTCGACGGTGCTTTCGCTCGTCGTCGTGCCTTCCTTCTTCCTGATCATGGACGATCTGTCCCGCCTGCTCGGCTGGATGTTTGGACGCCTGGTCGGCAGGAAGGACGAGGAAGACCTGCCGCTCTCGCGCGAGGATCTTACCCGCGTGACCCGCGAGAACCGCAGCGATATCGATGCGCTGGACGAGCGCCTGACCGCGATCGAAAAGCCGGAAAACAAGCGCAAGAGCGCCAAAGATACCAACGTGCTTCGCCTGCCGCCATTCGCGGCTGAATGAGCGAAATCCGAAAAACAGAACGGGCCGGGAGCAATTTCCCGGCCCGTTTCAGTTCGACGTTCCGCAACATCGCCTGTCGCGCAGCTTCAAAGCCCGCCCTGCTCCCTCAGGAAGCTGACGATCGAGCTGACGCCGTCGCCGCGCTTCATGTCGGAGAAGATGAAGGGGCGGCTTGCGCGCATGCGGGTAGCGTCCCGGTCCATCACCTCCAGATCCGCGCCAACATAGGGTGCCAGATCCTTCTTGTTGATGACGAGCAGATCCGAGCGGGTGATGCCTGGCCCGCCCTTGCGCGGGATTTCCTCGCCTTGGCAGACGGAGATGACATAGATGGTGATATCGGCGAGATCCGGCGAAAAAGTTGCCGCCAGATTGTCTCCGCCGGATTCGATGAAGACCACGTCGAGATCGGGAATGCGCTCGTTGAGGCCGGCGATCGCCTGAAGATTGATCGTCGCATCCTCGCGAATGGCGGTGTGCGGGCAGCCGCCCGTCTCCACGCCGACGATGCGCTCCGAAGGCAGGGCCTGCATGCGCACCAGCGCCTCGGCGTCTTCGGTCGTATAGATGTCGTTGGTGACAACAGCGACGGAATAATCGTCGCGCATCGCCTTGCAGAGCTTTTCCGTCAGCGCCGTCTTGCCCGAGCCGACCGGCCCGCCGATGCCGACGCGCAGAGGTCCATTTCGTGATTTCATATGTCGTACTCCAATAGGATTGCGATGATAGCGAGGCCGCCGGTAGGCGCCACCGTCAAATGGCGCAGTTGCAGGATTATTTTGGTAGGTTACGAGCGGAAAAGTCTGGTCGTTTGGGTTTCGTGGCGCAGGCTGGCGATATCGGCCTGCACCGTCGCCGAACCGAGATCGTCGAGGGTTGAGGCTGCCGCCCGCCACGCGATCCCCGCAATCTGCTCTTCAAGCCCGGCAAGTATGGCAACGCCATCCTTCTGCCCGGCGACGCCAAGTCGGATGCCTGCTGAAATCGCCTGCGAGGCATAGGCATGCAGAAAGACTGCGAGCACCTTCTCCGGTCTGATGCCATGGGCGCCAGCAACCGCTCCGACCGCGATAGGGTAGGCGGTCTTGCCGGGCAGCCTTTCGAAAACTTCATCCGGCCAGGCTCGCGCCGCCAAGAGGAAGGCCTCGCCGAGCAGCATCGTTTCCTGATGACGCTCGCGCGATCCGGCAAGCGCCTCGGCGAGTGCGGCAACCTCCGTAAGGCGCGCGAGGATCGCTTGGCACCTGTGGCTCTCTGCCAGAAGCACCGCATCGTTCCAGACCGAGCCATGGCCGACCAGCGTGACGACCCAGTCCGCAAGCGAGGCGCCACCGGTGACGAGCCCATCGGCCACCGCCCCCTCCAACCCGCCCGAATAAGCAAAACTGCCGATCGGAAAGGCCGGTGAAAGCCATGCCGTCAGGCGCAGCAGTGCCTGTAACTCACGATCTTCGCTCATCGAGCCTCAGTCGTGTTTGTGGCCGTGATGCCCGTGCCCATGATCATGGTCGCAGGTGTGATCATGCTTGTGGTCATGGCCATGCGTGTGATCATGGTCATGCCCATGGTCATGATTGTGCCCGTGGTCGTGATGAGCGTGCCCGTGGTCATGCGAATGTCCGCCATGGGAATGATAGGCTCCACGTGCCGGCTGGAAGGGCTCCTCGATATCGAGCACGGTGGCGCCGAGCCCCTGCAGCATGGTGCGGATGACATGGTCGCGCAGGATGACGATGCGGTCTTCCTCGATCTGGGCGGCAAGATGGCGGTTGCCGAGATGCCAGGCAAGCTCGACCAGATGCGTGCGGTCGCGTCCGCGAATCTCGAAGAGTTTCTCGTCGGCCGCAAGGATCTCGATCAGTTCGCCGTCTTCGCGCACAAGCAGGTCGCCATTGGCGAAGAGCACCGGATCCTTGAGATCGAGCATGACCATCTCGCCATTTTCCAGATGCAGCAGCTTGCGGCGCAGATGCCGCAAATCATGCGGTAGTTTGACCTGGGCGGTCGGGTGGGAGGACGGGGTTCCGACAGGAAGATAGGAGGTAACGCGCTGCATGACTTGTCCGTTTTGCTGAAAGGGCGACCATGCAAAATAGCTCTTGCCGATGCAAGCACCAATGGCCTTTCGTTAGCAGCTTGGCTTTTATATCCCGTAGGCCTGCATCACGTTGTCGCTGCTTAATCCCCTGCCCTCCGTGTCGGGACCAGCTTCGGCAAGTCCGTGCCAGGCATGATGCAGTCCCTCCCGCTCGTGCACGACGCGATTGCGTCCGAGCGCCTTGGCGAGATAAAGCGCCCGGTCGGCCGAGGCGTAGACCTGCTGCTTGTTGCGCCCAGGAATGAGATCGGCCACGCCGCCGGAAATGGTGATGGCAATATGGTTCCCATCTGCCACGAGCGGCCTGCCGGCGATATCGGACTGCACGGCCTGGATCCGCTCCAACCGTTTCTCCAGCGGTTCGCCGGAGACGATGACGCCGAATTCCTCGCCACCGAGGCGCGCAACGACGGATGATTCGTCGAAGGCGGTGATCAGCACCGCCGAGACCGCCGTGATAGCCGCATCGCCGCAGGCATGGCCGAAGCGATCATTGATCGCCTTGAAACGGTCGACGTCGAAAATGACGAGCGAGGCGTCGCCTTCGATCCGATCCAGCGCCTCTGTGAAGGCGCGCCGGTTCAACAGGCCGGAGAGGGTATCGGTGCGGCTGAGCTTTTCGAACTTCGCCCGCGATAGCGTCAGCTCATGCATGGTGAAGCCTGTGGCCAGCGACAGCATTCCGGAGACCGTGCCGCCGACAAGCCAGGAAAAAATGGCGCCGAAGCCGATCGCGTGCGAAAGGGTCACCGGCAGCAGCCCGAGAAAACCGAGTGGCGGTATCGTCAGCGCAATGATGACGCCGGAGAAAATGACGGCAAGAAAGCTCATCCTCAGCGCAAAGACATAGACGTGCCTGCGATATTGAAAATCGCCAAAATCGGCCTGCAGCGACATCCAGTTTCTCATGAGAATCGACCTTCCTGCCCGGCGTTTCAAAGCATTGATAAGAGCCCAATTGCTGCGGGTGTCTTAATCGACTCGCTAAAATTCGAACGATTTCCGACGATTCGGTGGAGAGATTTTTTCTAGCAGGGGCTGCAAGTCTCCAATCCCTGAATCGAACAACGCGCACGAGCAGCTAATATACTGATATATAATAGCTTTATCACGATCTTGCGCCGGGTTGTTTCAGAATGGACTAGCCGGAGAAAAGCCGGGTTTTCCCAATGGTTTTTACAACCGAACGGAGAGCTCTGTTCACAATTTCGTTTAAGAGCGGATAGGCCAGCGAGTGCGTCAATTGTAGACACCGACAGACAATCGCAATGATTGTGGAAGCGGGTTCCATAAGCCAGTCCGAAGCCCCGCCGAACGGAGTGCAGCGGCAGTCCAGGTGTTGCAGCCGAAGAGGGCATTGAAGTATCCCTTGGCTTCGAAAAACCGATCGATCTCCCCGTAACCCGCATCCGGGATCGGCGCGATCTCGCCCGCGTTGCGGACGAGGCTGTCAGCGATGAATTGGCGCAGCCGCGCCAATTCATCGTCACCAATAACGAATGCGGTAACATCAGGCTGCGGCTCGGCAATATGGCCGGCGAGATCCACATGCAGCACCGAACGATCGATCGTCAGCGCCCGTAGCACCGGCAGCGGCTTTAGCTCACCCCAGGTCGGTGTTTCGAGATAGAAGGCGCGGCCGCCCCAGCCGACCACGAGCCATTCCGCATTCGGGTGACCGAGCGGAAAATCGGGATCATCGAGAAAGGAAAAGGCAGCCCGCGTCTCCGCATCGAGCGGAATGGCAATATCGGTATGGATCGGTCCCGACAGCAGAAGCACCCGGTGGGTCGGCACCGCAGGCGACGCCTTGACCGGGGCAATCAACGGCCGGGGAATGAAGGTCCCGCCCGCTGCCAGAATCAGAAGTAGGAATAGGGCCTGCAACAGCCAGCGGATGCCCGTCCTCATCAGCCGCCCCGCATGCACGGATGCTGGCCTAAAACAGGAAATAGCGCTGCGCCATCGGCAGCACCGTCGCCGGCTCGCAGGTCAGCAATTCGCCGTTTGCCCTGACTTCATAGGTCTCCGGATCGACTTCGATCTCCGGCGTCAGGTCATTGTGGATCATCGACGCCTTGGAAATGCCGCCGCGCGTATTCTTCACCGCCACGAGTTCCTTTGCGACCCCGAGCCTGCCCTTCAGCCCGGCATCGAGCGAGGCCTGGCTGACGAAGGTGACGGAGGAATTGGTGAGGCTGCGACCGTAGGAGGCGAACATTGGCCGATAATGCACCGGCTGCGGCGTCGGGATCGAGGCGTTCGGATCGCCCATCGGAGCCGCCGCAATGGAGCCGCCGAGCAGCACCATGTCGGGCTTCACGCCGAAGAAGGCCGGGTTCCAGAGCACGAGGTCGGCGCGCTTGCCGATCTCGACCGAGCCGATCTCATGGCTGAGACCGTGGGCGATCGCCGGATTGATCGTGTATTTGGCGATATAGCGGCGGACGCGGAAATTGTCGTTATCACCCTTTTCCTCCTTCAGCCGGCCGCGCTGGCGCTTCATCTTGTCGGCCGTCTGCCAGGTGCGGATCGCCACCTCGCCGACGCGGCCCATAGCCTGGCTATCGGACGAGATGATCGAGAAGGCGCCGATATCGTGCAGAATGTCTTCCGCCGCGATCGTCTCCTTACGGATACGGCTTTCGGCAAAGGCGATATCCTCGGGGATCGACGGCGACAGGTGATGGCAGACCATCAGCATGTCGAGATGCTCGGCGATGGTGTTGACGGTATAGGGCCGCGTCGGGTTGGTTGACGACGGGATGACGTTCGGCTGGCCGCAGATTTTGATGATATCGGGCGCATGCCCGCCGCCCGCCCCTTCCGTGTGGAAGGCATGGATGGTGCGGCCCTTGATGGCGCCGATCGTATCCTCGACGAAGCCGCTTTCGTTCAGCGTGTCGGTGTGGATCATCACCTGCACGTCATATTCGTCGGCGACCGACAGACAGCAGTCGATGGCGCCTGGCGTCGTGCCCCAGTCCTCGTGCAGCTTCAGCGAGGTCGCGCCGGCCAGCACCATTTCGGTCAATGCTCCCGGCAGCGAGGCATTGCCCTTACCGGCAAAGGCAAGGTTCATCGGGAAGGCGTCGGCCGCTTCGATCATGCGGGCGAGATGCCAGGGGCCGGGCGTGCAGGTGGTGGCAAGCGTGCCATGCGCCGGCCCCGTGCCGCCGCCGAGCATGCAGGTCATGCCGGACATCAGCGCTTCTTCGATCTGCTGCGGCGCGATGAAGTGGATATGACTGTCCATGCCGCCTGCAGTAACGATCTTGCCTTCGGCGGCGATCGCCTCCGTGCCCGGGCCGACGATGATATTGACGCCCGGCTGCATATCGGGATTGCCGGCCTTGCCGATCGCAACAATGCGCCCGTTCTTAAGGCCGATATCGGCCTTGTAGATGCCCGAATGATCAACGATCACCGCATTGGTGATGACGGTATCGACCGCGCCGTCGGCCCGCGTCACCTGGCTCTGGCCCATACCGTCACGGATCACCTTGCCGCCGCCGAATTTCACCTCCTCGCCATAGCTGGTGAAATCCCTTTCGATCTCGATGAAGAGCTCCGTATCGGCAAGGCGCACCTTGTCGCCGGTCGTCGGTCCGAACATGCCGGCATAGGCGGCGCGGGAGATCTTGTAGGGCATTCATCAGGCTCCGTGGGAGGAAGAGACAAGTGGTTTTTCGCCGAGTCGCGTGAGACGGCTGGCGGCAACATAACTATCGACAAGCTGCCGTTCGGCCGCAAACGGGTGCCATTCCCAGCCGGCGTGACCGAAGCCGGCCAGCATCACCTCGGCGTGGGGATATTTGTTCAGCACCTCGGCGATGACGATCATGCCGCTGCTCGGCACCACATAGGGCGCCGGCGCAAAGGCCGAAAGCGAGGCGTCAACGTCCTCGTGGAGCGCCTTACCGATGACGACATGCGCCTTGCCGGCGTCAGTGCAGAAGGCAGCGAACGCATCCGTATAGTCGTCGCAGAAATCGTCGAGCTCCGGATGAGAGGCAGTAAGCAGCGCCCGCATGGCGGCAAATTTTTCCGGGTCGCGCACGCACCAGATTTCGCGCGCCGCGACGACGCCGGGATGGGCGCGCCACGCCGGCGAGGCGAGCATCGCCTTGGCCGGCCGGCCGGTATTGCAGACTGCAACGGCATCCGTGCGTCTGCCGCCGGCGCCGTAGGAGCGGCAATCGTTGAAGCGGATGACGAAATCAGCGGCATCGATGATGCCTGCCTGACCTTCTGCGACCTCTCCATTGCCGACGATTACGATCTTTTTGATCACCCTAATTGCTCATCGTGTCTTCGAGCTGTTTCAGCTCTTTCGTGCGTTTATCCGTCTCCTCGGCCAGGCATCCGGCAACCAGCATCGGCTCCATCGTGCCGCCGCGGGCCTGAAATCCGAAGGCATCGCATTCTGCATCGCGATAGTCGATCCAGGCGCGCTGCGCCTTGACCAGCGCCTTCTCCGCGCCTTTCATGTCGCCATCGAGATCCTTGTCGATCGCGGCCATGGCGGCCCGCGTCTTCTTATACTGTTCGTTCAGCGCCTTGTCGGCAGCCTCATGGCGCTCCTCTTCGCAGGAGGTCATATCCGATTGCGTCTGCGGATTCTTGCAATCGACATCCTGCGCGGACACACGGCCGGCCACAAACAGCATCGCCGCCCCGATGAGGCAAATATTCAGACGCATTCGCCTCTCCCGTTCTTCTAAAGCTTTCCCATCACGAGTTGGCGGAAGCCGTAAACCTCGCGCTTGCCGGACAGCGGGATCAGCGTCACCGAACGCGTCTGCCCCGGCTCGAAGCGCACGGCCGTCCCTGCCGGAATATCGAGACGTTTCCCATGCGCCGCCGCGCGGTCGAAGGAAAGTCCGGCATTGGTCTCCGCGAAATGATAGTGGCTGCCGACCTGCACCGGCCGGTCGCCGGTATTGGAAACTTCCAGCGTCACCGTCGGCGCGCCGGCATTGAGTTCGATATCGCCGCTAGCGGCAATGATTTCGCCCGGAATCATAGAGTTCTCCCTAAGCCGCCCTGGGCGCACAGCCCTCGGCCTTCAGCACACGTTTCGTCGAAGCCGGATTTTTGGCAAGCATGGCGGCCGGCCGGATGGGCCTGGCGACGAGATTGCCGCCGCAATTCGGGCAAGTGCCCTTCAATACGCCGTCCACGCAATCGGCGCAGAAGGTGCATTCATAGGTGCAGATCCGCGCTTCAGCGCTCTCCGGCGGCAGATCCTTGTCGCAGCATTCGCAATTGGGTCTGAGTTCCAGCATTTCTATCTCCTCACCTGATCGGTTCGTGCACAGTGACGAGCTTGGTGCCATCCGGGAAGGTCGCCTCCACCTGCACGTCGTGGATCATCTCTGCAACGCCTTCCATCACCTGGTCGCGGCCGATCACATGGGCGCCGGCCTCCATCAGCTCGGCGACCGGGCGGCCGTCGCGGGCGCCTTCGACGACGAAATCGCTGATCAGCGCGATCGCCTCGGGATAGTTCAGCTTGACGCCGCGCTCCAGCCGCCGCCGCGCCACCATCGCCGCCATCGATATCAGCAGCTTGTCTTTTTCTCTTGGAGTGAGGTTCATTACGTATCCATCTGCTTCGTGCTTAAATTCAGAGATTCCAGACTTTCGGCACAGGCGCACCATTACGCAAGGTGGAAATGACCGGGATCAGGATTTTTCTCAGCGAGAAACCGTCGGCTGCCGCAAGGCGCACGACGAGCTTGTCGTTCCAGGCGCTTGCACCGCCCATCGGCCCTTCGAGGAGCGTCCGCACTTTGCCGAGATAGGCGTCCGCAAGCGGCCCGGCATAGAGCAGCGTCGCAAAGGCCACCTGCCCGCAAAGCACGGCCTGACGCGCCGCCAGCGTCGAAATACCTTCGGAAAGCTTCAATTCCTCGGCATGGATCAACTGGCCCGAACGGCGGATACGCCAGCGGTCGCGAAAGAGTCCCGTCTCCACTGCCTCACCCATCGCCTTGCGGCCGAGCAGCACCGCCTCGACGGCCAGGAACTCGGCGCTTTCGTCGAGATCGACATCGAGCCGGCGGAAAAGTGAAGCCCGGTCGAAGAGTATCGTCTCCTGCGGCAGCCAGTCTACGCGCGCTCGCATTCCAACTTCGATGCGGGTCGTCACCTCGGCGGTGCCCGCCGATGCCTTGTAGATCTTCTCGCAAGCCTGGGTGGTAACGTCGATCTTCGTACCGGCGCCGGCAACGACGCTCCAATCCATCCGGTCGCCGCCGGTCAGCCCACCCGCGGTATTGATGATGACGGCTTCCATCGAGGTATCGAACGTATCGGGCAGGCGGATCTTCGCCGCGCCCTCCTGATAGAGCTCGCGGATGCGCGTGCGGCCGTCGAGCAGCCTTGCCGCCAGATGCCCGCGTCCCTCCGCTCTTTGCGGTCTGGTACCAGCCGCCGCAATCGTCATTTCGTCCCTTTCGGTCGCGCCACCGCTTTTCATTTCATCGCGCGGATCACGGAAAGCAAGCAATTCCCATGCCGTCCGGAAGACACCGCGATGCGTGCGGGAGATCGACGAAGCGCCGCTCTCATTGCCGCAAAACGCGGCATCTGCCCGTCAGACGGTCAGATGCCGGCGGGCCTCCGGCGTGTCCAGCGTCTCCGCCAGCCCCTCATGCACGATCTCGCCGCGATCCATGATGTAGACGTAGTCGGCAAGCTCCCGGCAGAAATCCAGATATTGCTCGACGAGCAGGATCGCCATGCCGGTGGAATCGCGGAGATAACGGATCGCCCGGCCGATATCCTTGATGATCGACGGCTGGATACCCTCGGTCGGCTCGTCGAGCACGAGGATCTTCGGCCGCGTCACCATGGCACGCCCGATCGCCAGTTGCTGTTGCTGCCCGCCGGAAAGATCGCCGCCGCGCCGCGACAGCATCGATTTCAGCACCGGGAAGAGACTGAAGATATCGTCGGGAATATTGCGGTCGCGGCGGCCAAGCGGCGCGAAGCCGGTTTCGAGATTTTCCCTCACGGTGAGCAGCGGGAAGATTTCACGGCCCTGCGGCACATAGCCGATGCCCTGCTTGGCGCGGGCAAAGGGCGGCAGGCCGTTCAGCTTCGTATCGTTGAAGGTGACGGCGCCGGCCGACAGTGGATGCTGGCCGGTGACGGCGCGCAACAGCGAGCTCTTGCCGACCCCATTGCGGCCCAGCACGCAGGTGATCTTGCCCATCTCCGCCTTGATGGAGATGCCGCGCAGCGCCTGCGCGGCGCCATAATGCAGATTTGCGTTTTCGACTGTCAGCATCCGTTCATCATTCCCCATCAGTTCATCAGGCTGCGCCTCAGCGTCTGCAGGGCATAGTCCTGTTCTTTCGTTCTCTCGCCGCCGACCGCAGCTACGTCCTCGGCGATACCGATCAGTTGTTGGCGCTCCTGCATGTCGAGCACCTTGATCCAAAGATCCCTGAACCGGCGGATCGGATCTTCGGGACTGGTGACGTTCTTGGACGCCCACTCGCCGAAAACCAGAACCTCTTCCATGTCGGCCGGCCGAATGATGCCTTTCATGCGGCCGCGGATGACATCCCTCGCCGCGTCGACATACATCGGCTTCTCCTTGGCAAGGCAGAAGAAGAAGGCGACCGCCGCAATCGCCGGATCGGCAATCGAAGCGAGCGGCGCCGCCTCCGCCTGTTTGCGGCGCTTTCCGCGCTTATAAGCGCCCCGCATACGCTCGACTGAATCGATAATCTCGTTTCCCGCCTCGCGCACCATTTTAAACCGCCAATACCAGATAACCGCGCCGCTGAGCGCCGCGACCAGAATACCGAGAAAAGCCATGATGAAACCCCACAATGAAACCCACTTGTTTTAGAGCGCCTTCTTTTGTCAGGTTCAAGCCTGGAGGTTGCATTCCTCACCGTCCCAGATAGTTCTCGATCACCTTCGGATCGGAGCTGACGAAATCGATCGATCCTTCGGCCAGCACCGAACCTTCTGCAAGACACGTCACCTTGACGCCGAGGTCGCGGATGAAGCCCATGTCATGTTCGACGACGACAACCGACCGGGTCCTGGCGATATCCTTGAGCAGGATCGCCGTTTCCGCCGTCTCCGCGTCCGTCATACCGGCCACCGGTTCGTCGACGAGCAGCAGCTTCGGCTCCTGCGCGAGCAGCATGCCGATCTCCAGCCACTGCTTCTGCCCATGAGAGAGATTGGCCGCCAGTTCGTCGCGCCGGTGCGTCAGCCGCACAGTTTCCAGGATTTCCTCTATCCGTGCCCTGTCCCCGCCCGAAAGCCGGTAGAACAGCGTCGAAAACACCCCACGGCGGCGGTTCAGCGCCAGTTCCAGATTGTCCCAGACCGTATGGCTTTCGAAGACCGTCGGCTTCTGGAACTTGCGGCCGATGCCGAGCTGAGCAATGTCGGCCTCATCCCTTGTCGTGAGATCGATTGTGCCGTTGAAGAACACCTCGCCCTCATCGGGTCTGGTCTTGCCGGTGATGATATCCATCATCGTCGTCTTGCCGGCGCCGTTCGGGCCGATGATGGCGCGGAGCTCACCGGGCTCAATGACGATCGAGAGCGAATTCAGCGCCTTGAAGCCGTCGAAGGAAACTGAGACGCCGCTGAGATAAAGCACACTATTCGGTTTGACGTCGGGAATCACTGTGTTCACTCCGCTGCGTGGATTTTCGGCTCGATGCCATCTTCCTCTGCCGCCGGCGGGACAGAATCGGAGACGGCTTTCCGTTTGCCGAGATGGTGCGAGATCGTGCCGACGACGCCCTTCGGCAGGAACAGCGTGACGGCGACGAAGAGGCCGCCGAGCGCAAACAGCCAGAACTCCGGAAAGAGGCCCGTGAAGATCGTCTTGCCGCCGTTGACGAGGATCGCGCCGATGATCGGCCCGATCAGCGTTCCCCGCCCGCCGACCGCCGTCCAGATGACGACTTCGATCGAGTTGGCGGGCGCGAATTCGCCAGGATTGATGATGCCGACCTGCGGCACGTAGAGCGCGCCTGCAATACCGGCCATCATCGCCGAGACGACGAAGGTGAAGAGCTTGAAATGCTCGACGCGGTAGCCGAGGAAGCGTGTGCGGCTTTCCGCATCGCGCACGCCGACGAGCACCTTGCCGAATTTCGAACGTACGATTGCCGAGGCGATCGTGAGCGACAGCGCCAGGAAGACCGCGGTCGCGGCAAAGAGGCTGGCGCGTGTGCCGTCAGCCTGGATGTTGAAGCCGAGGATGTCCTTGAAATCGGTCATGCCGTTATTGCCGCCGAACCCCATGTCGTTGCGGAAAAAGGCAAGCAGCAGCGCGTAGGTCATCGCCTGGGTGATGATCGAGAGATAGACGCCGTTGACGCGCGAGCGGAAGGCGAACCAGCCGAAGATGAAGGCGAGCAGCCCGGGCACGAGGAGCACCATCAGTGCCGCGAACCAGAACTGGTCGAAGCCGTACCAGAACCAGGGCAGTTCCTTCCAATTCAGGAACACCATGAAATCGGGCAGGATGGGATCGCCGTAGACGCCGCGCGAGCCGATCTGGCGCATCAGATACATGCCCATCGCATAGCCGCCGAGCGCGAAGAAGGCGCCGTGGCCGAGCGAAAGGATGCCGCAGAAGCCCCAGACGAGATCGAGCGCCAGCGCCAGCAGCGCATAGGTCAGATACTTGCCGAACAGCGCCATGATATAGGTCGGCACGTGCAGCGGGTGCGTCGGGCCGGTAGCAAGGTTCAGCACCGGCACGAGAATGGCGACCGCCAGCAACAGGGCGACGGCAATGGAGATCCTGCGATCGAGAGACCGGAGAAGGAAGGCCGTTATCATGCTTCCACCGCCCTTCCTTTGAGTGCGAAGAGCCCGCGCGGACGCTTCTGGATGAAGAGAATGATGAAGACGAGCACCAGGATCTTGCCGAGCACGGCGCCGGCGAAGGGCTCGAGGAACTTGTTGACGACGCCGAGCGACAGCGCGCCGACCAGCGTTCCCCAGAGATTGCCGACACCGCCGAAGACGACGACCATGAAACTGTCGATGATGTAGTTCTGGCCGAGGTTCGGCGAGACATTGTCGATCTGCGAGAGCGCCACGCCGGCCATTCCGGCGATGCCGGAGCCGAGCGCGAAGGTGAAGGCGTCGACCCAGCCGGTGCGGATGCCCATCGACGAGGCCATGCGTCGGTTCTGCGTCACCGCCCGCATCTGCAGGCCGAAGGCGGAGCGCTTGAGCAACATCAGGAGTGTCAGGAACACCACCATCGAGAAGACGATGATCCAGAGCCGGTTCCAGGTGATGACGAGCCCGCCGAAATCGAAGGCGCCGGACATCCAGCTCGGATTGCGCACCTCGCGGTTGGTCGGGCCGAAATAGCTGCGGATCGCCTGCTGCAGGATCAACGATACGCCCCAGGTGGCGAGCAGCGTTTCCAGCGGCCGGCCGTAGAGATAACGGATGACGACGCGCTCGATGACGAGGCCGACGAAACCGGTAAAGACGAAGGCGGCCGGCACCGCGAAGGCAAGCGAATAATCGGCAAGCGACGGAAAGGCCGAGGTGATATATTCCTGCACAACGTAGGTCGTATAGGCGCCGATCATCACCATCTCGCCATGCGCCATGTTGATGACGCCCATAACGCCGAAGGTGATGGCAAGGCCGATCGCGGCCAAGAGCAGCACCGAGCCGAGCGACAGGCCGTACCAGATGTTCTGGACGACATCCCAGAGTGCCAGGTCGCGGTTGATCGCATTGATCTCCGTCTGGATCGCGGGCTTCAGATCGTCGGGGGCATTCGTCATCGCCGTCGTCAGGATCGTCAGCGCATCGCGGCCGCCGCGGGCGGCGATCATGTCGATGGCGGCCCGCTTCTCCTCGATGCCGGCATCGCTCTTCAGCACCATCACGGCCCGCGCCGCTTCCATCGTGTTTTTGATCTGGCCGTCCTTCTCGGCTGAAAGAGCCGAATTCAGCAGTTCGAGATTGGCGGGATCGGCATCCCTCAACATGCCCTCGGCCGCCGTGAGCCGCGCGGAGCGATTCGGGCTCAAAAGCGTCAGCTGGCTCATCACAGTCGTGATCGTGGTGCGTAGCGAATTGTTGATCTTGACCTTCGACATCATGTCGGGGTCGACATCGGCAACCGCCTCGGCGGTGATCGGGTCCGAATAGGTGGGCTCGTCCTCCGTGCCATCCTGAACGAGAACGGGACCGCCCTCCGAATTGACGTAGAGTTGGCCATCGCTCAGCTGCTGCAGGATCTGGCTCACATGCGAATCCCCGGACGCGGCGAGCGCCCGGATGGCCGCCTCGCGCTCGGGAAAGCCGCCGACGCCGAGCGCATCGACGAGAGCGTGCACGTCGTCCTCGGCGCGAAGGCCAGTCACAGAAAGCGTCAGGCCCGGAAGCATCAGACAAAATGTCAGAAGGAGAATCTTGATGGCGCGAAACATCGGCTCTCTCGCCTTGAGTGTCGTCGGCCTTGCGGCGCAGCGGTAAGGACGGAGCTTCCGCCCGGATCGGCTCCGGACGGAAGTCTTCAGGTATCAGCGGATGGGTCTCCTCAGGAGCCCTTGCCGCCGCACTTGCCGGTGGCAACGTTGAAATTGCCGCAGGAGAGAGGCTTGCGCCAATCGGAGATCAGGTCCTTGGAGTCGGGCAGGTAATCAGACCATTCGTCACCAACGACGGCGGGCGTCTGCTGGACGATTTCGAATTGGCCGTCAGCCTGGATTTCACCGATCAGCACCGGCTTGGTGATGTGGTGGTTGGGCATGACGGTGGCATAGCCGCCGGAGAGGTTCGGAACGGTGACGCCGATGATGTTGTCGAGAACGGCATCGGTATTGGTGGTGCCGGCGGCCTGTACGGCCTTCACCCAGGCGTTGAAGCCGATATAGGCGGCTTCCATCGGGTCGTTCGTCACGCGCTTGTCGTTCTTGGTGAAGGCATGCCATTCCTTGATAAACTTCTTGTTGGCCGGGCTTTCCACGGACTCGAAGTAGTTCCAGGCGGCGAGATGGCCGACCAGCGGCTTGGTATCGAGACCGGCAAGCTCTTCTTCGCCGACCGAGAAGGCGACGACCGGGATGTCGGTCGCCTTGATGCCCTGGTTGCCGAGTTCCTTGTAAAAGGGAACGTTGGCGTCACCATTGATGGTGGAGACGACGGCGGTCTTCTTGCCGGCCGAGCCGAATTCCTTGATCTTGGCGACCTCGGTCTGCCAGTCGGAGAAGCCGAACGGCGTGTAGTTGACGAGAATGTCTTCCTTCGGAATGCCCTTGGATTCGAGATAGGCCGCGAGGATCTTGTTGGTCGTGCGGGGATAGACGTAGTCGGTGCCTTCGAGCACGAAGCGCTTCACGCCTTCAGTGTTCATCAGGTAGTCGACGGCAGGGATCGCCTGCTGGTTCGGGGCCGCACCCGTATAGAAGATGTTGCGCGAGGATTCTTCGCCTTCATACTGCACGGGATAGAAGAGCAGCGAGTTCAGCTCTTCGAAAACCGGCAGGACGGATTTGCGCGAGGACGAGGTCCAGCAGCCGAAGACGGCGGCGACCTTGTCCTTTTCGATCAGTTCGCGGGCCTTTTCGGCGAAGAGCGGCCAGTCGGAAGCCGGATCGACGACGACGGCTTCAAGCTTCTTGCCGAGAAGACCGCCCTTCTTGTTCTGCTCGTCGATGAGCATCAGCATGGCGTCTTTCAGGGTGGTTTCGGAAATCGCCATCGTGCCCGAGAGCGAATGCAGCACGCCGACCTTGATCGTGTCATCGGCGGCCACCGCGCAGCTGAAGGCAGCCGACGCTGCCATGACGGCGCCGAGCGCGGCACCGGTAATCGTGGATTTGAGATTCATTGGTTGATCCCCTCTCTTGTTCCGCAACAGGCCGGAAACGGAGTTAACTGTTGCCGAGGGGACTATCGGGTGCTGCAGCGCGAAAACACATACGCAAAATGACGTAGGCGCAGGGGTCGAATGAGCACGCCGGGAAAGCACGGGCATCCCCATCAAAGGGGATGCCCTGTCGGTTCGATATTAGCCGTGGATCGTCAGGGTGACCGAGGTCGGGCCGTAGGAGACGGTCGCCCTGTGGCCGGAGATGGTGAACTTGCCGAAGGTGCCGGTGACAGCCGCGGCCTTCAGGATTTCGATCTTCGTTCCCGGCGCCGGGGCAAAGCCATGGGCGAGCGTCACGTCAAGATCGCCGGCGAGCGTCGCCTTGCCTGCAACGACCAGCGTGCCGGCGCCATTCGCGCCGAGCGTCGGCTTCGCCGTCGCACTGGCGAGCTGCTGATAGTCGCCGCCCACGGCCAAGGGCTTGTCGGCCGCCACGATGAGAGAACCGCCATTGACCATCAACCCGCCGGCGCCGAGGGCCGAGGGGGAGCCGGCTACCAGCACGCCCTCTTCCAGCACGGTGCCGCCAGCATAGCTGTTGGCACCGGAAAGACCGAGAATGCCGCTGCCGCGTTTTACCAGCTTGCCCTTGCCGCCGATGTCGTTGCGCCAGGTGTCGATCGCATTGAAGCCACCCTTTGCCGCATCCATCATCACGGTCACATCCTGTTTGAAGGCGCCATAGCCGTCGGCGGCGGCAAAGAGATTGAGGCGACCGTAGCCTTCCGCGTCGTCGAGCAGCGGATAGCCCGAAGCGATTTCCGTTGTGCCAAGCACCTCGCGGCGCTGTTCACCATCGAGATAAGGCAGACGGGTTTCGAGAAGCGTTTCGGCGCCCTCCGGCACGCGAGCCGGCTGATCGGTCGCATGGATCGTCGGCAGGCCATAGCTCAGGCGCTGCAGAACGTAAGCGCGATTGGCATCATGATCGGCGAAACGGTCCGCCGAAAGTGGCGCCGCATGGGCTGCGACTTCGAGCGCACCCGCATCCGCAACACCCGACTTGGCGATCAGCCATGATTGCGCCTGGGCGTAGGCGGCGCTCTTCAGCGCTGAATCGTCGGACTTGTTCAGGTTATAAACGACCGTGGCGGTGCCGAGCATGCGGCCGCCCATAACGTCGAGGGGAGAGTGCATTCCGGCAAGGATGCGGTCTTCACCCATTTCGCTGGCACGCGCGATCATTTCCTGGAATCGCTGCGGCACCAGATAGGCCATGGCGAGCGCATCCCGCCAGGCTTCCGCCGTATGTCCGCTGGGGAAGCCACCGTCCTCGACCGGCTTGCCGCTTTTGGCGGGCTCGAGCGTCGGGACGACCGAAACGTCCGGGCTCCAGCGATAGGGGCGGGCATATTTGAAATAGCGCTTGGCGGGCTCTGTCGAGCCATCGCCGCTCGCGGCGTTGATGAAGTCGATGGCGAGACCCATGTCCGGATTGGCATCGGTCTTGTTTTCCGTGTCCGGTTTGCTGCCGGCGCCGCGATTGTTACCCTTGTCGTCATATTTGACCGTCGTCGCGTCGGCCGCCACCTCAGTGATCGTGGTGATCTGCTTGGAACCGGCCTTCCAGGCATCCGTCAGCGGACCGAGACCATCGACGATGCTGGTATTCTTGCCGCGCCGATCGTCGAGATAGGCGGCAACCGCCTGCTCGGCCGTCCGCGCCTTCGTCGCCTTCACGACATAGGCGATGTTCGCATCGTGGACTGGCTTGTTGACGATCTGGCCGTCGGTCTTGCTGAAAGGGATGCCGTCCCAATCCGTCTTGGCGACTGCAGGGCAATTGTCCTTGGCTGCGGCTTCCACACCGGCATCGACGAAAGGCGTGCGCGGGGTCCAGACCTCGAGAAGGCCGGAGAGAAGATGGACGGCAGCATTGGTGTCCACCGTCGAGAAGCATGCGTCACCGCGCTTATTGGTGTTTCCTGTTTCAGCATAAGGCGCTTTCGCGGCCGTGGTCTGCTCGGCGGCGGCAAGCGATGGCACGATCGAAAGGAGGCAGACAAGAGCGGTGCTCAGGCGGCAAAGTTTTGAAACAGACATGGCTGCACCCGAAATGGTTGAACGAACGGCAGGAGGGTTAGAGCGCTTATGTGACAGCGCCGTTTCAAAAATATTACTGTTCTGCGAATCCGCCAGTGCTCAGCCTCTTGCCTTTCCCGTCCATCCCGCCAAAACTGCAGTGGAAACGATGAGCCCAACGAGAGTGCCGGAAAGAGGGCATGACAGCGCGCCAACGCATCATTCCGGTGAGACGCGAATATAATCGCTGGGTCGCCAACCAGACGCTGGAAGATTACGCGCTGCGCTTCACCGCAAAGAGCGCCCGGCATTTTTCCTCCGAGCGCATCTCGCAGACGGCCATCGGTGCAATTTCCTTCCTGGCGCTCGAAGCGATCGGCGCCGCGATCACCCTCTCCTACGGCACCACCAATGCCTTTTATGCGATCATCGTCGCCTCGGTCGCCATGCTGGCGATCGGTCTGCCGATCAGCCGATACGCCATCCGGCACGGCGTCGACATTGATCTTCTGACCCGCGGCGCCGGCTTCGGCTACATCGGCTCGACCATCACCTCGCTGATCTATGCGGGCTTCACCTTCATGCTGTTTGCGATCGAGGCCTCGATCATGTCCGGGGCGCTGGAGCTCACCCTCGGCATCCCGCTCTGGATCGGCTATATCATCAGCGCCGTCATGGTGATCCCGCTGGTGACGCACGGAGTGCGGCTGATCAGCAAGTTCCAGCTGATGACCCAGCCCTTCTGGATCGTGCTGAATATCCTGCCCTTCATCTTCATCGCCTTCATGGACTGGGAAAAGTTCGATCTCTGGCGCGCCTTCGCCGGCATCCATCATGCTTCGGGTCCGGCTGGCACCGTTGCCGAATTCGATCTGGTCGAATTCGGCGCGGCCTCCGCCGTCATCCTGGCGCTGATGTCGCAGATCGGCGAACAGGCCGACTTCCTGCGCTTCCTGCCGCCGGTCTCGCAGCGCAAGTGGCGCCATCGTCTCGCCGTCTTCCTCGCCGGTCCCGGCTGGGTCATCATCGGCGCACCGAAGCTGCTTGCCGGCTCGTTCCTCGTCGTGCTGACCCTCGCCTCGGGCGTGCCTCTCGACCGTGCCGCCGATCCGGCGCAGATGTATCTGACCGCCTTCGGCTACATGGTTCCCTGGCATAACGCCACACTGCTGCTGATGGCCGCCTTCGTCGTCGTTTCGCAGCTCAAGATCAACGTGATGAACGCCTATGCCGGCTCGCTCGCCTGGTCGAACTTCTTCTCGCGGCTGACCCACAGCCATCCCGGCCGCGTCATCTGGCTTGTCTTCAACGTCGCAATCGCCCTGCTCCTGATGGAACTCGGCATCTACCGGCTGCTGGAAGAGACGCTCGGCATCTTCTCGATCATCGCCATGGCCTGGCTCTGCACGATCTCGGCCGATCTCTTCATCAACAAGCCGCTGGGACTTGCCCCTCCTGGCATCGAGTTCAAGCGCGCCCATCTCTACGACATCAACCCGGTCGGCCTCGGCGCCATGACGCTGTCGGCGACGATATCGCTGGTCGCCCATTTCGGCGCCTTCGGCGAGACAGCCGCTTCACTCGCCCCCTATATCACCCTCGTCATCGCCCTCATCGCCACGCCGGCGCTCGCCTGGGCGACAAAGGGAAAATTCTACCTCGCGCGCAAGCCGCGCCAGAGTTGGAAGAACCAGACGAATATCACCTGTTCCGTCTGCGAGCATCCATTCGAGCCAGAGGATATGGCCTGGTGTCCGGCCTACGTCGCACCGATCTGCTCGCTCTGCTGTTCGCTCGACAGCCGCTGCCACGACATGTGCAAGCCAGCCGCTCGCTTCAATGCCCAGGTCGGCACGGTCGCGAGAACGCTGCTGCCCGAGAGCATTCTGGGCAAGCTGACGACGCGCCTCGGCCGCTACGCCATCGCCGTTGCGCTGGCGCTGACCGCCATCGGCGCGATCCTGGCGATGATCGCCCATCAGGTTGCCTCCGCTTCGCCGGAAACGGCAGACGTGGTCAATCGCACGATCCTCATCGTCTTCTTCGTGTTTTCGGTGATTTCAGGCGTTGTCTGCTGGTTCTATGTGCTCGCCCATGACAGCCGTGTCGTTGCCGAGGAGGAATCCTCCCGTCAGAACACGCTGCTGCTCAAGGAAATCGCCGCCCACAAGAAAACCGATGCCGCGCTGCAGAACGCCAAGGAGACGGCCGAGGCTGCCAACCGCGCCAAGAGCCGCTATGTCGTCGGCCTCAGCCACGAGCTGCGCACGCCTTTGAACGCCGTGCTCGGTTATGCGCAGATCCTCGAACGCGACGAAACGATCCCGGCGCCGCGCCAATCCTCGATCAAGGTCATCCGCCGCAGCGCCGAACATCTCTCCGGGCTGATCGACGGCCTGCTCGATATCTCCAAGATCGAGGCCGGCCGCCTGCAGGTCTATTCCAACGAGATCAACATCCAGGATTTCCTCGACCAGATCATCGAGCTGTTTCGGCCGCAGGCGCAGGCAAAGGGGCTCGCCTTCATCCATGATCGCTCGCCCGCCTTGCCGCAATTCGTCCGCACCGACGAAAAGCGCCTGCGCCAGATTCTCGTCAACCTGCTCTCCAATGCCATCAAGTTCACCGACGAAGGCAGCGTCACCTTCGATGTCGCCTATCGCAGCCAGGTCGCGACCTTCACCGTCACCGATACCGGCCGCGGCATCGCCGAGAAGGACCTGATGCGGATCTACGAACCTTTCCAGCGGGGCGAGGCAGACAGCGTGCGGCCGATGCCGGGCCTCGGTCTCGGGCTTACCATCACCCGGCTTCTGACCAACACGCTTGGTGGCGAGATTGCGGTATCGAGCGTCAAGGACGAAGGCTCGACATTCCGTGTGCGGCTGATGCTGTCCGCCGTCATGCGCGCCGCCGCGCCGCCGCAGGAAAAACGCATCGTCGGTTACGACGGTCCGCGCCGCACCATCGTCGTCGTCGACGACAATGAGGATCACCGCGAGATGATGCGCGAAATCCTGGCGCCGCTCGATTTCATCGTGCTGACGGCCGCAGGCGGCGCCGAATGCCTGACGCTGATCGACGGCATCCTGCCCGATCTGTTCCTCGTCGATATCCTGATGCCCGGCATGAGCGGCTGGCAGCTCGTCTCGCGTCTGCGCGAGGCCGGCCAGACAGCACCGGTTGTGATGCTTTCGGCCAATATCGGTGATGCGACGGTTCTAAGTGACAGCGACGACAGCCACAATGATGCGATCGGCAAGCCCGTCGACATCCGCCGGCTGCGCGACAAGCTCGCCTTGCATCTTGGCCTGAACTGGGTCTATGCCGATGACGCCCCCGCCGCTCCTGCAAAGATCGCAGCGCCGATGCTGGGCCCGGGTGCAGCCCATGTGCAGGAATTGCTGCGGCTCGGCGAGATCGGTTACATCAGGGGCATCGAAGCCAAGCTTTCGGACCTTGCCAAGGTGGAGGCAAATCGGCCATTCACCGAGGCTCTTCGACCCTATGTGGCCGCCTTCGATCTGGCCGGCTTCATGACCTTCCTGCACGACTTCGACGAAAAGGTGGAATCCATTGGCTGAGCCGGCCCTCCCTCGCGACATCGTTCTGCTGGTCGACGACTCGCCCGAAGCGCTCGGTTTCCTCACAGACGCGCTCGAACAATCCGGCTTCTCCGTGCTGATCGCCACCTCGGGCACGGCAGCGCTTGGCATCGTCGAGCGGATCACGCCTGATCTCATCCTGCTCGACGCCGTCATGCCCGTAATGGACGGCTTCGAGACCTGCCGAAGGCTGAAAGCGAATGCCACTGTAGCGCAGGTGCCCGTCATCTTCATGACCGGTCTGACGGAGACCGAGCATGTCGTGCACGCGCTGGAATCCGGCGGCGTCGATTACCTCACCAAGCCGATCAACATCGACGAACTGCGCGCCCGCATCCGCGTCCATCTGCGCAATGCCCGCTCGGCCCAGAGCGCCCGCGTTGCACTGGACGCTGCCGGCCGTCACCTGCTGGCGGTCAAGGGCGACGGCGCGATCCACTGGTCGACGCCGCAGGCGACCCGGCTGGTCAATGCCGCCATGGGCAGTGACGATGGCATGGAGATCGTCGTCCGCCATATCGCCGGCTGGATGCGTGACCGCGGGGCAGCAGTGCGCGACGGCATCATCTCAATCACCCATGCCGGCCAGGCGGCGCTGCAGCTCGCCTTCCTAGGCGCAATTGGCCCGGATGAATATCTCTTCCGCCTCACTGCCGCCAGCCAGCGCAGCGACGACGAGATGCTGCGCCAGCGTTTTTCGCTCACCCAACGAGAATCCGAAGTGCTGCTCTGGATCGCCAAGGGCAAGGCCAACCGTGACATTGGCGAAATACTGGGTTTGTCGGCGCGCACCGTGAATAAGCACCTCGAACAGATCTACGTGAAACTCGGCGTCGAAAACCGGGCGTCGGCGGCCGTGAAGGCGACGCATGTTCTGCATGAAATGTGAGGGATATTGAAACGGAGCGCCACCCGGCGCGATGTCGGTTGCAAGCTTTCGAACGGCTCGATCCGGCACGTCCCTCGCCTCGAAAGGGCGCACCACGATTGAGATGTCCCTAAAAAGAAAGAAGCCCGGCCGAACCGGGCTTCGATCAGATCATGTTATCGACAGGCAAGCGAAGCTTACATGCCCTGCGGGACGTAGGTGTACTTGCCGTCCGCGCCCTTCTTCCATTCGTACATGATGTAGCCAGGAATCTTCGGGTCGCCCTTTTCGTCGAACGAAATGTCGCCGAGAACAGTCGGGAACGGACCCTTTTCCTTCATGGCCGTGGCAACGGCTTCAGGATCCACCGAACCGGCAGCCTTGGCTGCGCCGGCGATCGCCTGCATCGCTGCGTAGGAGTAGAGCGTATAGGCTTCTGGGTTGAAACCGGCGGCCTTGAACTTTTCGACGAGCTCCTTGTTGGCCGGGTTCAGCGTCGGATCGGGGCCGAAGGTGTTCAGAGTACCGGCGACAGCGTCACCAGCGATCGAAGCCAGTTCATTCGAAACGATGCCGTCACCGGAAACCAGCGTTGCCTTCAGGCCCTGGTCTGCGGCCTGACGGATGATGAGACCGGCTTCGGTGTGCAGACCGCCCCAATAGATGATCGAGACGCCGGCTTCCTTCATCTTGGCGATGAGCGCCGAGAAGTCCTTGTCGCCGACGTTGATGCCTTCGTACATGACTTCCGTCAGGCCGGCGGCATTCATCGCCTTCTTGGTTTCGTCTGCAAGGCCCTGACCGTAGGGGGTCTTGTCGTGAACGACGGCGATCTTGGCGTCCTTGAAGTGGTCGGCGAGATACTTGCCGGCGATGGCGCCCTGCTGGTCGTCACGGCCGCAGGTGCGGAACGTGTTCCAGAGGCCCCGTTCCGTGAACTTCGGGTTCGTGGCGGCCGGGGTGATTTCGAGGATGCCGTTTTCGGCATAGACTTCCGAAGCCGGAATCGAAACGCCCGAGTTGAAGTGGCCGATGACGAACTTGACGCCGTCGGCAACGAATTTATTGGCGACCGAAATGCCCTGCTTCGGGTCGGAAACGTCGTCACCGAGTTCGATCTTGATCTGCTCGCCGTTGATGCCGCCAGCAGCGTTGATGTCGGCGGCTGCCTGCTCGGCACCCTTCTGAAGCTGAGCGCCGAAAGCGGCGTTCGGGCCGGTCAGCGGACCAGCGACAGCGATGAGGACGTCGGCCCAAGCGTTGCCGCTGAAGGCGACCATCGCCGTCAGAGCCACTGCCGACAGAAGAGACTTCTTCATATTGTTACTCCCAATTTTTGGGCGGGTTCTGGTCCAAGGCCCGGCGCATTACCCACCATCGACTGCGCCAGGAAAGCTGTTCCACTCTGAAGGCAATTCATGCCTAGTTTCAACGGACTGTCAATGTTTGTCCTTCCACGAAAACGCGGAAGTTTTTTCGTACAGCCAGTAATAGTTGTTGACCATCTGATTGGTACGGCGAAAGCGGTAGCCGGCCGTCGAGAAGACCAGCAAGGTCACGAAGTCGATGCCATAGAAGAGACCGCTGAGCATCGGCCCATTGAACAGGGCGTGGTGCAGAAACTGCATCGCCCAGGCAAGGAGGAAAGTGTAGACGACGGCGAGCGGATAATTGTTCCAGCCGTCAGCCACCGCCTTGCCGGCTCGCCAAGCCGTCCAGAAGCCGATCAGTACGACGAGGGCGCGAATGACAACCCGGACGCCGTCGTCGCTTTCGAAGAAAAGTCCCTGCATGTCAAACTCTCCCTTCGACTAATGTCTTCCGCCTTCGAGATAGGCGGCGCGGACTTCCGGATTGGCGAGCAGTTCCTTGCCGGAGCCGCTCATGGTCACCTTGCCGTTCACCATCACGTAAGCGCGGTGCGAGAGTCTCAGCGCCGCGAATGCATTCTGCTCGACAAGGAACACGGTGAGGCCTTCCTGCTCATTGAGCTTCCGGATTGCTTCGAAAATCCCCTTGACGATCAGCGGCGCCAGGCCGAGCGAAGGTTCGTCGAGCAGCAGCAGCTTCGGGCGCGCCATCAGCGCGCGGCCGATCGACAGCATCTGCTGCTCGCCGCCCGAAAGCGTGCCGCCGCGCTGGGCGTGACGTTCCTTGAGACGCGGGAAGAGCGTGAAGATCTTCTCGACGTCTTCGGCGAAATATTTGAGATTGTCGAGACCCGCCCCCATCTGGAGGTTTTCCATGACCGTCATGCGCGGGAAGATGCGACGCCCTTCCGGCGACTGCGCGATGCGCAGGCGTGCGATTTCATGGGTCGGCATACGGGTGATCTCGCGACCCTCGAAGACGACGGAGCCCTTACGGGCCTGGGGGCTGCCGCAGATCGTCATCATCAGCGTCGACTTGCCGGCGCCATTGGCGCCGATCAGACTGACGATCTCGCCCTTGTTGACCTCGACATCGATGCCGGCCAGCGCGCGGATATTGCCGTAGTAGGTTTCGACGCCATTCACCTGAAGAAGCGGTTGACCCGTCATGACTGCATCGCCCATCAGTTTGCGCCTCCTTCGAGCTGCTCGACGGTTGCGATCACCTCTTCCACTTCTTCATCCTCGACGCCGAGATAGGCCGCAATGACCTTCGGGTCGTGCTTCACATGGTCGGGCGTGCCATCGGAAATCTTCTGGCCATATTCAAGCACGACGACGTGATCGGAGATTTCCATAACCACAGACATGTCATGCTCGATAAGGAGAATGGAGGTTCCGGTATCGGCTCGAATGCCCTGCAGAAGCTCGTTGAGCTTAGCAGATTCGCGTGGGTTGAGGCCTGCGGCCGGTTCGTCCAGGCAAAGCAATTCTGGGCCCGTGCACATTGCACGCGCGATCTCGAGACGCCGCTGGGCGCCGTAAGGCAGGTCGCCTGCCGGATCATCGGCACGGTCGATCAGATCGGCCTTCTCGAGCCAATGGCGCGCCAGCTCGATCGATGCGGCCGCTTCTCGCTTGTAGGGACCGATGCCGATGAGGCCGAGAATGGTATAACCCGACGCCTGCATCAGCTTGTTGTGCTGGGCGACGAGCAGATTTTCCAGAACCGTCAGGCCGGAAAACAGCCGGATGTTTTGGAACGTTCGCGCCACCTTGGCTTCCTTGGTGATGCGAAAGTCCGGGAGACGCTCCAGCAGGTACTGCTTGCCGCTTCTCTGATTAAGCGTGATCATCCCCATCGTCGGCTTATAGAAGCCGGTGATGCAGTTGAAGACGGTGGTCTTGCCGGCGCCGTTCGGACCGATCAACGCGGTGATGTCGCCGCGCTTGGCCTCGAAGGAAAAGTCGTTGATGGCCATCAGGCCGCCGAACTTCATCGACAGGTGCTCGACCTTGAGAAGCGTGTCGCTCGACATCGTATTGGTGACGGGGCTCATCAACCGTGGCCCTCCTTGGTGAAGCTTCCAGATACGGCCTTGCGTGTCTTGAGGAAGGCGGTTGGTTCACGCGATCCGACGAAACCGCGCGGTTTGAACAGCATGACGACCACCATGGCGAGACCGAAGAGCAGCATGCGGTAGAGTTCCGGCGTGAAGTCGGGCCCAAAGACTGCTTTCAGGAAATCCATTTCGCGCAGCGCTTCGGTACCGCCCACCATGACGATCGCGGCGATCGCAATGCCGGTCAGCGAGCCCATGCCGCCGAGAACGACGATGGCGAGAACGACGGCCGATTCCAGGAAGATGAAGGATTCCGGCGAGACGAATCCCTGGCGAGCGGCGAAGAACGAGCCCGCGAAGCCACCGAACATGGCTCCCGTCGCGAACGCCGTCAGCTTGGTCGTCACCGTGTTGATGCCGAGCGAACGGCAAGCGATCTCGTCTTCACGCAGCGCTTCCCAGGCACGCCCGATCGGCATGCGCCGCAGGCGGATGGTGACGTAGGCCGTCAGCATGCACAGCGCCAGGATCAGGTAGAAGAGGAAAATCTTGTAGTACGCGGAAGACATCGGCAGGTGAAAGAGCTTGGCAAAGCCGCCGGCCGTCGCATCGAAAGGAATGCCGAAGAGCGTCGCCTTGGGAATGCTCGAGATACCAAAGGTTCCCTTGGTCACGTCGGTCCAGTTGATCAGGACGAGGCGGATGATTTCACCGAAGGCGAGCGTGACGATGGCGAGATAGTCGCCGCGCAGGCGCAGCACCGGGAAGCCGAGAATGACGCCCCAGAGCGCTGCGAGAATGCCGGAAAGCGGCAGCAGCAACCAGAAGGACAGGCCGAAATAGCTCGACAGCAGGGCGTAGGAATAGGCGCCGACCGCATAGAAGGCGACATAGCCGAGATCGAGAAGGCCCGCGAGGCCGACGACGATGTTCAGTCCCCACGCGAGCATCACGTAGATCAGGATCTGGATGCCGAAATTGTCGACCCATTTCAACGAGCCCTGAGCGCCGACGAGCGCCACGATCACCATGGGATAAAGCAGTAGCGCGAGCAGCGCGATCTTCAGGAAATGCCGATGGAAGAAACTCTTCTCGGTCGAAATGTCGAGATCGCCTTCCCGCGCCTTGCGGAGTTTTCGGCGGTCGATATTCGGCTTGATGAAAACGACCATCGCGAAACGGCCGATCGCGGCGATAGCGACAAAAATCGCCAGCAGTCCCCAACGCTGGACGATGATCAGCTCGTTGTTGATGTTCTGATCGGTTTTCAGGCCGACATAGAGAACGAACATGCCGAGGGAGAGAACGGCGGCGAAAAGGGCTTCGATAAGACCTTTGCGGACAAGTCCGGCATCGGGCTTGCCTGCAGAATTCTCGATATTTGCCATGACGTTATACCTTCTCGACTTCCGGCCGTCCGAGGATGCCCGTCGGTTTGAAGATCAGCACGAAAGCGAGGATGGCGAAGGTCGCCACATCCTTATACGCGATGGTGAAATAGGCTGACCACAGCGATTCGATCAGGCCAATCATCAGCCCACCAAGAACGGCGCCCGGCAACGAGCCGATGCCGCCGAGAACGGCTGCGGTAAATGCCTTCACACCCGGCGTGAAACCATCGGCGAACGAAGCGACGCCATAATACATCAGATACATCGTCCCGGCGACGGCAGCCAGCGCCGCCCCCATGACGAAAGTGATCGAGATCGTCTGGTCGACATTGACGCCGAGCAGCGCCGCCATCTTGCGATCCTGCTCGGTGGCGCGCTGGGCGCGGCCGAGGGCCGTGTGATTGACGATATACCAGAAGACGGTCAGCAGCACCGCCGTGATCAGGATGATGATGATCTGCTTCAGCGACACCGAGATGTTGCCGAACTGGTAAACCGAGCTCACCATCGGCGGGATCGGCTTGTTGCGCGGCCCCTGCGTCACCTGGATGAAGTTGGACAGCACAATCGACATGCCGATCGCGGTGATCAACGGTGCAAGGCGGAAGGATCCGCGCAGCGGACGGTAGGCGACACGCTCGATCGTCCAATTCCACAGACTCGTCATCAGCATCGCGACGACAAGCATCGCCAGCAGCAAAATTGCCACCGGGAGACCTGCGAAGATGGATGTGAGGACGAGAAAGACGATAAGAGCGGCGAAACCACCGAGCATGAAGATGTCGCCATGGGCGAAATTGATCATGCCGATAATGCCATAAACCATCGTATAGCCGATAGCCACGAGGCCATAGATGGATCCGAGCGTCAGCCCATTGAAGAGCTGCTGGACGAAATACTCCATATGTCGTTTTCCCCTGGATGCGAGCCGAAGATGCTGCATCTCTTTTTGGTTATTCGGCTCCTCGTTCAAGGAACCTCATAGGCCGCATGCATAGCGGTTTCGGTGAAAATGTGAAGACAAAAAGGATTTACGCCAGCAGATTCTTATTCGAACAGGCCTAAATGGCGCATTTTGAACCAGAATCCACAGAAAATCGGCAAAGACCGACCCATTTTTAGCCAAAACCTGCTGCCGGCTTAACCATCCGGCAAGCGCGCCGTCGATTTCCTGCGCCGCTTTCCGCGTAAGCTATTCCATAAGGCTGGAAGAAAGCGCAAATTCAACCCTTGAGCCTGCAGTTTTTGCGAATGGTATTTCACAGGTAAATGCCGCCATCCTCGCCTGACAGCTGCGGGAACTTATGGTAGCATCTTCAATCTGCGTTATCGGGGGTGCGGGGCGCGGCGAGAACCACCATATCGATATCTGGTGCGACAGGGATGGTTGACGACGAGCGACAGCGGGCGCTCGCGGCGCGGCGAACGGCAAAAGGACAATGCTGACGACATTTGAAAAGGCGGCGCTCGAAGCCGGTAAGGCCATCATCGCGATCTTGCGCGAAGGCTTTCCCATCACCATGAAGGCGGACGCGAGCCCGGTTACGGTTGCCGACGAGGAGGCCGAACGCATCATCCTCGCCCATCTGTCCAGGGATTATCCCGATATACCCGTCGTGGCGGAAGAGTCGGTTGCCGCTGGAAGCGTGCCCGACATCAGCGGCCGCGGCTTCTTCCTGGTCGACCCGCTCGACGGCACCCGTGAATTCGTCGACGGACGGCAGGAATTCACCGTCAACATCGCTTATATCGAGAACGGCGCCCCGGTCGCCGGGATCGTCTACGCGCCGGCGCTCGGGCTCGCCTTCTTAGGAGAGCGCGGCCGTGCCGAAAGGCTTGATGTCACCGAGGACTTCACCATCGGGGCGCGCACCGCAATTGCCGTGCGCGAGCAGCCGGACGACCGGCTTGCACTTGCAAGCCTTCGTCACAACAGCCCGGAGACGGGAACCTTCCTCGCCGATCACGCGATCTCCAAATGCACCAATATCGGCTCCTCGCTGAAATTCTGCCTGCTGGCGGAAGGCAAGGCCGACGTTTATCCACGCTTCACCCGCACGATGGAGTGGGACACCGCGGCCGGCGATGCGGTGCTGCGCGCTGCCGGGGGATCGACGGTGACGCTCGACGGAGCGCTGCTGACCTATGGCAAGACGGGGACAGCGGCCGATTTCGACTTCGCCAACCCGAACTTCATTTCCTGGGGCGGCAGGAAACGCGTCCTCGAACCGGCGTGACCGTCCGCGGGCATTCGCAAATGCCATGATACGCGGTCCCGCTCATGATATGTTCTGCGCCTGCCGCCCGCTCCACGAACGCCTTGGCGCGTGGCGACCAAGCGGCCCCTGCTCTTAATCGTTCAAATATCGTCCTGCCGCGTTCGAGCCGCACCGCAGACACTCGTAGAAATCGGAAAGTGATTTGGCCGATGCGGCGCGCGTGATTCCCGGTCTGGGCTTAACGTCCATCTTCACCGGTTCGAACCCCTGCCGATTCGGCCTTGATTTTGTCATATTTTGACACAGATTGAGAACGGCCGAACATATCCGGCAAAAAAATTCACGTCGGAATTCGTTAAAAATGCCGTCGGCCAACCGTCGGTCGCGTGTCGAAACAACACGAGGACAGACCTGTGGAAGCCCTCGCCAAGAGCCTAGAAACCTTGACGAAATTCCAATTATTAACGAAATATCATGAGGTTGCCTCAACTTAACGCAAGTGCGAAAGATTTGTTGCGATGCGATATTTCTCTGGACACCATTACACAATTGTCGCATTTTTCCGTTTTAGTAGGGTTACCAACACCTGAGTGCAGCCCTGGTCACAGGGCAAACCATTGATCGCCTATTGCCGCCGCGCCCCTCGAAGACAACAGAGTACGATCCTTGAGCATCACGGAATTAAACAACACCATTTCGACTGATTCCTTTCGGCCGAGCCGCCGCCAGCAGCCGAGCCTGAAGATTCAAACCCCTGTCATCCATAGCGATGCCTCCCAGGCGCCGTGGGTGGATCTCGCCCTGAAGCGGGCGTTCGACATAGTTTCGTCGTTGAGCGCCCTCCTCGTCCTCGCCCCTTTCCTTCTCCTCGTCGCCCTGCTGATCAAGCTCGACAGCCCGGGACCGGTGCTGTTCAAGCAGACCCGCTGGGGTAAGAACTGCAAGGCCATCAAGGTCTACAAGTTCCGTTCCATGCGTACCGATCTCTGCGATGTCTCGGGCGTCGCCCAGACGGTGAAGAACGACCCCCGTATCACCCGCATCGGCGCCATTCTGCGCCGCACGAATATCGACGAGTTGCCGCAGCTGTTGAACGTGCTATTGGGCGATATGTCGGTCGTCGGTCCTCGCTGCCATGCAATCGGCATGCGCGCCGGCGGCATGCTCTATGAAGAGCTCGTGCCGGAATATCATCAGCGCCACGCCATGCGCCCCGGCATGACCGGTCTTGCCCAGATGCGTGGCCTGCGCGGTCCGACCGATCGTCCCGCCAAGGCGCGCGCCCGCATCGCTTGTGATCTTTATTATGTCGGGAATTTCTCGATCTTGATGGACATGCGCATCATCGTCGGGACCGTTGTGTCAGAAGTGACCGGCGGAAAAGGCTTTTAACAGCGGTTCAGCTTTCCACGGAAGCGCAGAACCGCTCTAACCTTTTGTATTGTGCAATTCCCGGCAAAAGCACTTTACGCTTTGCCTGGAATTGCTCTCGCCTTTTTGTGAAAAAGGACCGGCTGCCTCAGGGCGGCCGGTGCCGTTCTGGCGACCGCCTGCGTGCGGTTGACCCTGTCTGGCTTTTACATCGCGCTCTTCAGATAACCGTCGACAGCGTGCGACGAGAGATCGAGAATGATCGCGATCTCATCGCTGCTCTTGCGATTCGCCGACAGCGCAGCTCTCCGATCTGGGGCCGGCTAGACGTTGCCGGCGAGCCATCTTCAGGATTGCTGTTGCCTGAGAGCTGCTCCAGAAGCTCCCGCAGCTAAAGCGCACTGCCATAGAATGCATGGCTGCCCGAGTAGCGAAAATGTATTGTTTCAGGTCAATGTTGGCAATGCGAAGGCGAAGCCGTTTTTCAGGCCGGGCACCTGGAAGAGCGCGCAGCGGCGGCAATTTTCCTGATCGGCCGCACTTCCCGCAATCGATCCCTCCTCACGGAAGATCGGCGGAACCGTCCGCTTCATCGGCGTCACCGTTCCGATGCCGTAGAAGAGATCGACGTGCTCGTGAGAGCCGGCGGGATTTTGCTTCGCTCGTTCACCGGCCACTCCGGGCATCTAAATTTGTTATCAAAGTCTTACGTTGGGCTTAGGCAATTTTTAAATGTGGCAGGCTAGAGTGGCGCTCGTGGTCTTGCGTTGTGTAGAGAGTCCAATGACCGAAATGATACGTCCCCGAGTGAAATATGTCATCGGCCCCGATGGCAGCCCCCTGACCATCGCGGACCTTCCGCCGCCCAATACGCGGCGCTGGGTGATCCGCCGCAAGGCAGAGGTTGTCGCGGCTGTTCGCGGTGGCCTGTTGAGCTTGGAAGAGGCCTGCGAGCGTTACACGCTCACGGTCGAAGAGTTCCTTTCCTGGCAGTCGTCGATCAACAGCCATGGCCTCGCCGGCCTGCGCACCACGCGCATCCAGCAATATCGCCACTGATCGCGCGCCATCGTCGACATTTATTTCGGGCCGGACGCATCTCCCATCAGGGAATGAAGAAGGCCCGAAATTATTGACGAGGCGGCGTAGCACCAGAGGCCGGGCTGCGTGAAGGCATCCGCCAACCCCGTTGTCTTCGCCGCAGCAATGACGATCGCGACCAGCAGCACGTCCATCATTGACCACTTGGACAGATGCGGCACGACGCGCCGATAGAACTGCCTCCCGGCCCCGCTGCCGGCAGCCGTCGCTTCCGCCGCAATCCCGATCATCTTCAGAAACGGAAGCACGATCGAGACCAGCGCGACGACCGCCGCCAGCAGCCCATCGCCGCCTTGCCAGAGCGAGACGACGATTTCGATGAGCGAAGGGGTCTGATCGAAGAAATACAGCGTCTCGAAACGGACCAGCGGTAAGATCAGGCCGAGCGCCAGGAGGAACGGCGCGGCCACGAGAAGAGCGGGGCGGATGATCGAAAGCGCGCTCATTGCCCCAGAGCCTCGCGTCGATCCGACATTTTTCATGAACACTGCGTCTCCCTGAGGAACTGTTCTACCGCCTTGGCACGACCGCGCCGCCGTGTCACCGTCGGCTGCGATTAATATCTGTGCACGAGGAAAGACGATGGATATCCGAAATGAGGAAGACGTATCCGGTGGCCGTTATGCCGTGGACGTCGAGGGGCACGAGGCGGAGATGACCTATTCGCGAACCTCGCCGAAGCTCGTCATCATCGATCACACGGCGGTTCCCGATGCCCTGCGCGGCAAGGGTGTCGGCCAGGCATTGGCTCTGCACGCGGTGGAAGCGGCCCGCGCTGGCGGTTGGAAGATCATCCCGCTCTGCCCGTTCTTCAAGGGGCAGGCGCAACGTCATCCGGAATGGCAGGATGTCGTGAATTGATTCGCGACGCCTGAAGCGGTCGCCGCGGGGAGCGGCGGCGTGCGGACGCAAAAGGCGGGAAACACCAAAAGCCATGTATGACGGACAGCGCGCCCATCATACATGGCCTCTCTCAGGCGATCGTCAGGCGCCGACGCCGGCGCCCGCATTTTCTCTCAGGCCCTGGCGGCGCGGACGCCGCTGTCACGTTCTTCCAGCGCCGTCGCCCTTGCATATTCCGCCTGCATTTCCTCAAGCGCCAGTTCCAGCGCCTCTTCCTGCATCTTCAGTTCCTTGATCGAAACCTGCAGGTTGTCGGCCCGCTGACGCGCGGCCTTGGCGAAGGTCGGATAAGCAAAGTGATTCGGGTCGGATATACCGGACTTCTTTTCCTCGACGACGATCTGGCTCTCCAGATCCTTCGTCATCCGTTCGAATTCGGACATCATCATCTGCAATTGCTGCAATTGACGTCGTTTTTCGTTCACCTGAAACTCTTTCAGGCGAACGAGACTTTCTCGCGACTTCATACGCATTACTCCCGTGATGCGAGACCCCGGCTCAACTTGAAACCGCCCTGCGCGCCGCTTTGACACGGTTTGCTAAAAAATTTCCTGCGATATTAACAAAAACCTACCGCTGGTAACCTTTCGTTTACGGGCATCGTTAATGATAGGCCCGATGATTTAAGGGTCGGTAAATGCCACGGCACGAAGTTCGAACCTTTTCATTGGCGAGTCGGATGAATCAGTTAGCGCTGTTTCCTAATGTTAACGTTGAGGAACGCCTTTTTGAGATTCCTATTGGAAAACAGAGAAATGGAAAAATTATTTAATAAATTCGATACTCCTTGCCAGAGTGAATTAGAATTTGTTAACCATTTCGTGGCAGCTTCCAAATCACGTAGCTTGTTCGGGTAGCGTGTAGGGGGCCAGACCACCTTTCGGCGGCGGTAAAGGGGATAATTATGCGGGTACTTCTCATCGAGGACGACAGCGCTACGGCGCAGAGCATCGAATTGATGCTCAAATCAGAGAGTTTTAATGTTTACACCACCGATCTCGGTGAAGAAGGCGTCGATCTGGGCAAGCTGTATGATTACGACATCATCCTTCTCGATCTGAACCTGCCCGACATGTCCGGATATGAAGTGCTCCGCACTCTCCGGCTGTCCAAGGTCAAGACACCGATCCTCATTCTGTCGGGCATGGCAGGCATCGAGGACAAGGTTCGCGGCCTCGGCTTCGGCGCCGACGACTACATGACCAAGCCCTTCCACAAGGACGAGCTCGTCGCCCGCATCCACGCTATCGTTCGCCGCTCCAAGGGTCACGCCCAGTCGGTCATCATGACCGGTGAGTTGATCGTCAATCTCGACGCCAAGACCGTCGAAGTCGGCGGCCAGCGCGTCCATCTGACGGGCAAGGAATATCAGATGCTGGAGCTGCTTTCGCTCCGCAAGGGCACCACTCTCACCAAGGAAATGTTCCTGAACCACCTTTACGGCGGCATGGACGAACCGGAGCTGAAGATCATCGACGTCTTCATCTGCAAGCTGCGCAAGAAGCTCGCCAACGCCGCCGGCGGCGCCAATTACATCGAAACCGTCTGGGGCCGTGGTTACGTTCTTCGCGAGCCGGATGGCACCGAATATGCGGAAACCGCTTGATCTTCCGATCCCCCGTATCGGATGACGAAATCCCGCCCTTTCGGCGGGATTTTTCGTTTGCACCGCCGGCGCTGCCGCCCCGTTAGAGGGATTCCGCCTGATCTGGCCGAACAGGTTAACATTCCGGTCAAGGAAAAGCGCAGCGTCAGCCGGAGCCCGGCGGCGCTTGCGGCACTATGCTCAGGGACGGCCGATGCGGCCGGGAAGAAAGCTGATGTCAGGCAGCAATCGCGCGGTTTCCGAAAACGGCGGTTAGGATCTTACGATCGAACGGCTTCAGCAGGAAATCGGTGGCGCCGGCTCGTTTACCCGCCATCAGCTTCTTCAGATCCGCCTCGATGACGCAGTAATAGATCTTGACCTCTTTGCCGCCGTCCATGGCGCGGATCGCCGCGATGAGGTCGAGCGCACCTTCCATGCCGGAATCGACGATGAGGTATTCCGGCAACTCTGCCTGGCAGCGCTGCAGCGCCTCGGCGGCATCGGAGGCCTCGCTGACGAGAAAGTCGAGTTCGGAGAGAATGCGCTTGCCGACCTTACGGACAATGTCCGAATTATCGGTGATCATGAACCTTTGCATGACTACTCCTTTCCCCGCATTCGTCGCAACGAGGGGTCTTCCACAACCTAAGAGAATAGGTCCATCAGGCTAAGGAATCGTTACCGGACGGGCGAGAGCATGCTGCTGCACGCCGAAAAATCAGACCGCAGCAACCGTCGCCGTGAACACCAGTTCGTCCGGACTTGCGCTGTGGTCGAGCGTCATTCCGCACTCCTCGGCCAGAAGCACGGCGTAGTACGGCTGGATCGAATGGGCGTCGATCGCTTCCTCGATCGTCCCCGTCGATATCTCGACGAATTTCGGCGGCAGACGCATCAGCTTGCCTTTCACCGAGAGGGTGAACTTGGCCTCGAATTCAGGATTTTCGAGCGTGACCTCGAGCACGCCGCCGCGCGGAATCGCCGAATAGGCGACGAGGAAGAGGTTGAGCAACAGCTTGACGCGGTTCTTGGCCACGATGGCACGCGGTCCGTTCCAGATCACCTCGGTCTTCTTCTCGGCGAGGGCAAAATCCTTGGCGGCCCGCTCGGCCTCGCCGGTATCGATCGAGGCGCCGACTGAACCCGATGCGCCGAAGGCGAGGCGCGCGAATTTCAGGCGGACGGAAGCGTTGAGCGCACTGGTGCGGATCAGATCCATTGCATCGGAATCAGCGCCGCCTTCATCCAGAAGCTCCAGGCCGTTGTTGATCGCGCCGACGGGCGAGATGACATCGTGGCAAACGCGGCTGCAGAGAAGCGCGGCCAGATCCGGGCCGGACAGGGTGAGGTTCGGGTTCTTGGACATCATCGTCTCCTGAGGGCGGCAATCTCATCGCGCCCGCAAATATGCTTCATCAAAATTGCGCGAAGTTTGCGATCGTATTCAGTGCCATAATGACACCATATTTGGTAAACCGATTGTTAAGATCATCGGCGCAAAATGCAGCAATCGACGCGAGCGGGTGCCCGCTCCAGCCAAACGACGAACGGATGACATCATGCGCCCTCGATTTCCGCACCGATTCATTGGCTTCTGCAGGTTGCTTTCGGCCCTCGTCTTCTCCTCGCTGATGATTGCCGGGCCGGCCGCGGCCCAGAACAACGGTCAGTATACGATGCAGGAAATCATCGATGCCGGCCACTCCTTCTTCGGCTCCGCCAGCGGCGGCCTTGCCAAGGTGGTCGAGAGCGCCTTCCAGAAATACGGCCTGCCGAACGGTTATATTCTTGGGCAGGAAGGCGGCGGCGCCTTCATCGCCGGTCTCACCTACGGCGAAGGCCAACTCAACACCAAGAACGCCGGCGAGCATCCGCTCTACTGGCAGGGCCCGTCTCTCGGCATCGATTACGGCGGCCAGGGTTCGCGCGTCATGATGCTGGTCTACGACCTGCCCTCCATCGACGGCATCTATGCCCGCTTCGGCGGCGTCAGTGGCTCGGCCTATGTGATCGCCGGCTTCGGCATGACGGTGCTGAAAAACAATGACGTGCTGGTTGTGCCGATCCGCACTGGCGTCGGCGCCCGCCTCGGGGTCAATGTCGGTTATCTCAAGATCACCCAGGCGCCGACCTGGAACCCCTTCTGAGGCGGTAAAGCGGCAGGAATCGGCTGCCGCCGGCATCGGCGGCCTTGCCATGCGTGCCATGCCTGCTTAATCATCGCGGCTGACCCCGTATTAACTGTCGAATCGATGGCCGCGCCGTGATCGAATACGCTCTCTTGTTCGGATTGGGCTTCCTGACCGCGGCCTTCCTCGTCTTTCTGGTCTCGCCGGCCGTTCACCGCCGCATTGTCTGGTATACCGAAAACCGTCTCAAGGCGACGATGCCGCTGAGCCCGCAGGAGGTTCGCGCCCAGAAGGATATGGTGCGCGCGCTTCATGCCGCCGAGAATGCCCGCACCACCCAGGACCTTCTGCGTGAGCGCGAGAAATCCCTGTCGCTCCAACTGCGCCACGATGCGCTCGCCGTCGATGCCGGCAGGCTCGCCGCCGAGATCGGCGAATTGCAGGCCCAGATCGGCGAGATGCATGTCGAGGCGGCCGAGCAGCGCTCGCACCTGCGCAAGGATGAGAACTACATCAGCCAGTTGAAAACCAATCTGCATATTGCCGAACAATCCGCCGCCGACAAGGAGAGCGAACTGGCGACAATGCGAACGCGGCTGAGCAAACTCATCGAACAGGCCGACGGGCTGAGAATCGATCTCGCCGCGCGTGAGACCGAAGCGGAAAGCCTGAAATTCCGCGCCAACGCGCTGCGCGACGAACGCGACACATTGCGCCAGGACGTCAACCTGCTCCAGAAGCGGGCTAGGGATGCCGAACAGAAACTGACGCAGCAGCAGCATATGGTGATCCGCCTGGAGGACAAGGCTGCACGCGAAAGCGCTTCCGCCGCCGAGAAGGAAACGCAGCTCGCCCGCCGTCAGCAGGAGATCGCCAAGTTGAAGGAGCAGTTGAAAGCCGCCAATGCCGAGATCCGCAAGATCAACCGGGTGCTGCGCGATGCCGGCCTGGCCAAGATAGCGGCGGAACTACCGGCGGAACTGACGGCTGAAGACACGACCGCATCCGTGCTCGACACGGCCGCTGTGACGGCTGAGATGGGCGAGGATGTCCGCAAGCGCAGCGCCGCCCTTGCCGAGCGCCTGCAGAAGGCAAAGTCCGTCACCGGACGCGATGGCGCGATCCGCGAGGAGATCGCCTCGATCGCCGCCAATATGGTCGCGCTGACCGCACTCAACGAGGGCCCTTCCTCACCGATCCACGCGCTGCTGCCGGATGCCGGCAACAAGAACCCGAACGATCGCGTCAGCCTTGCCGACAGGGCGGCGGCCGTCATCGCCAATCCGGTGCGTTAGCCCATCGATCCGACGCGCGTCGTTCCAAACGTCAGATCCGCCCCATGGCGGAGGCCATGGAAAACAATGCGATCCCCGTCGCAGTCGCCGCGTTGAGACTGTCGAGCTCCTCCGATTGCGGGATACGGGCGCTCTGAAAGTGCGCCAGCAGTGCCTCCGGCAAGCCCTCCCCCTCCGTGCCGATGACGAGCGCCATGCGTGCCCCGGCCGGAATGGCGCGGATGTCGGTCTTCCCATGCGGCGACAGCGTCCAGATCGCAAACCCACGTTGGGCAAGCGCCAGAAGCAGGTCCAGCGCCTTGCCGCCGCGCCGGTGCGGAACGCTCAACACCGAGCCGACCGACACGCGCAATGCCTTGCGATAGAGCGGATCGCAGCAGGTTTCGTCGAGCAGCACGGCATCCGCCCGGAAGGCGGCAGCATTGCGAAACATCGAGCCGGCATTGTCGTGGTTGGAAATGCCGCAGCCGACCAGCACCAGCGCCCGTTCCGGCAATGCGTCGAGAAGTGCTGCCTCGCCGCAGTCCTCTCGCTTGCCGAGGGCGAGAACGCCGCGATGCAGATGAAAGCCGACGACACCATCGAGCACTTCAGCCTCGGCGACATAAACCGGCACGCTAGCCGGAAACCGTTCGAGGATGGATTGCAGACCGTCGACGCGATTGCGCAGCAGCAGGATTTTCTCGGCCGAGAAGCCGCGACGTGCCGCATGCGCCACGGCGAGCATGCGCAGCACGACAGTGCCTTCGGCGATAAAGCGGTTTTCCCGGCCCGTCAGGTCACGCTCTCTTATATCGCGAAACTCGGCAATGCGTGGGTCGTCGGCGCTGTCGATGACGATCGGGGCCATCTCGCCTCAATTCCCGGCGACGGTGACGTCGGCGACGGTGCGGCCGGTCCTCAGATCGAATACCAGCGCCTTCCTCGTGCCTTCAACCGTTTCTCCATAGAACAGGATCTGTCCCGCCGAAAACGAGGTTGACTGCACCTTGAACCCGAGCGGCAGGGAAAGGGTCGCAGCAAGCGGTGCATCCGAAGGCACACCGGAAGCTGCGGCAGTGGACGCGGTCTCCTTGGGCTCGCGCATCGTCTTGTAGACAACAGCGCCGAAGACCGCCATAAGGCTGACGAACATGATGGCGCCGGATACAATCTGCAGGCGGACCATCTTGCGCCGGACACTTTCCATCGCCGGATCAAGGGGCTTCTCTTCCTGGTCGTCTGGCTCGATTGCGGTCATCTGTGCGTTCCGTTCTAAAAATACGTCGGAGAAGAAGCGTCTTGAGCGACCCCTTTAAACAAGCAGCCGGCATTAGAAAAGTCCTGACCGCCGATGAAACCGCCGAAGGCCGGCTCGACGCATGGCTGACCGCGCAGGTCGGTAAGGATTTTTCCCGCAGCCGCATCAAGGCGCTGATCAAGGAGGGGCTGGTTTCTTTGCGAGGCGAGCAGGTTACCGATCCGCAGCGCAAGGTGCGCGTCGGCGACAGCTTCGAAATCACCCTGCCCGAACCTGAAGACCCGACCCCAAAGGGCGAAGATATCCCGCTCGACATCCTTTATGAGGACGATGACCTTATCGTCATATCGAAACCGGCAGGTCTGGTCGTCCATCCCGGCTCCGGTAACTGGACAGGAACTCTGGTCAACGCGCTGATCCATCATTGCGGCGATACGCTCTCCGGCATCGGCGGCGTGCGCCGACCTGGCATTGTCCATCGTCTAGACAAGGACACGACAGGCGTCATGGTCGTCGCCAAGAACGACGTCGCCCATCGCCACCTCTCGCTTCAATTTGCCGACCACGGCCGCAGCATGCCGCTGGAGCGGGCTTACCGGGCAGTCGTCTGGGGCCGTCCCCGCACTCTGTCGGGAACAATCGATGCGCCTCTCGGCCGCGCCACCGGCGACCGCACCCGCCGGGCCGTCAAGCGCACCGACAGCCAGGATGCCGACGCGGCGATCACCCACTACGAAGTGATCGAGCGCTTCCAGGAGAACCCTGACGCGACCGCGCTCGCGTCGCTGGTCGAGTGCCACTTGGAAACCGGCCGCACCCATCAGATTCGCGTGCACATGGCCCATATCGGTCATCCGCTCGTTGGCGACATCGTTTACGGCGCCGGCTTCAGGACCAAGGCCAATCTGCTGCCCGAAGAGATCCGCAAGGTTGTCAATGGTTTCGGCCGTCAGGCACTGCATGCCTTCATGCTGCAATTCGAGCATCCCCGCACCGGCGAACTCAAGCATTTCGAAATACCGCTGCCGGACGATATGGTGAAACTGGTCGAGGCATTGCGACGATAAAGCGGCTTCGGGACACCGCTCTCGCCGCCTCACACCTGCGTGAGCGGCACCTTGAACCGCCGTTTCGCCATACTTATCTGTATATGGACTTAGTGCGGGCTTGGAACAAAAGCCGCACGTCCCGGTTCGCCTTTTAACGCGGGGGCGCGTTTCCATCGGGAGCCGGAATTCACTTTAGGAGGGTGCACTATGGCCCGAAATACCTTGCCGTCCATTACCGCCGGCGAAGCCGGTCTCAACCGTTATCTCGACGAAATCCGCAAATTCCCGATGCTGGAGCCGCAGCAGGAATATATGTTGGCCAAGCGTTATGCCGAGCATGGCGACCGCGACGCTGCCCATAAACTCGTCACCAGCCATCTTCGCCTCGTCGCGAAGATCGCGATGGGTTATCGCGGCTACGGCCTGCCGATCGGCGAAGTCGTCTCTGAAGGCAATGTCGGTCTGATGCAGGCCGTCAAGAAATTCGATCCCGAACGCGGCTTCCGCCTCGCCACCTACGCCATGTGGTGGATCAAGGCCTCGATCCAGGAATATATCCTACGGTCGTGGTCGCTGGTGAAAATGGGCACGACCGCAAACCAGAAGCGCCTGTTCTTCAATCTGCGCCGGCTGAAGGGCCGCATCCAGGCGATCGACGACGGCGACCTGAAGCCGGAGCACGTCTCGGAAATCGCCACCAAGCTGAACGTCTCGGAGGAGGAGGTCATCTCGATGAACCGCCGTCTCTCCGGCGACGCCTCGCTGAACGCGCCGATCAAGGCGGCCGAAGGCGACAGCGGTCAATGGCAGGATTGGCTTGTGGACGACCATGAGAGCCAGGAAGACGTGCTGATCGAACAGGATGAGCTCGAAACCCGCCGGCGCATGCTGGCCAAAGCAATGAGTGTTCTGAACGAACGCGAGCGCCGCATCTTCGAGGCCCGCCGCCTTGCCGAGGATCCGGTGACGCTGGAAGATCTCTCGGCCGAGTTCGACATCAGCCGCGAACGCGTCCGTCAGATCGAAGTCCGCGCCTTTGAAAAGGTGCAGGATGCTGTTCGCAAGGAAGCCCTGGAACGCGCCAAGGCCATTCGCGTCGTCGAAGCCACGGCCTGATCGGCTGAGCTCGAGAATTGCAAACGCCACCTCCTAGACGGGAGGTGGCGTTTTTGTTTTGTAGCGGGCGACGCCTGCGGGAAGGACGTCAAAGGGGTGCCGTGCAGCCCCCCTCATCCGACCCTTCGGGCCACCGTCTGCTGGGGAGAAGAGGAGGAGCAAGCTGCTCGCCCTCATTTCCAAAAAGAATGCTTTATGAAAGACAGGAGCTTGCCACGATTCTCTTCTCCCCAGCGGGGGTCCGAAGGACGGGTCGAGACCTGTGGCTCGACGCCAGCGGGAGCCAGCCGGCGAATGAGGAGGCCGGTGGCACAAGGCATCGAGAACCCACTCACTGGCTCGTGGAGACATCCCCGAGTGCAGTCCACTCCTTGATGGCTGTATTGAAGGCGTTCGTTCCCGTGCCCCCCTTCTCCATTGTCAGCAGCGCACGGCGGCCGTTGCGGTAGGTGATCGGAATATCGATCCAGTTGCGGGTCGACAACAGATCGAGATTGGCCTTGCGCGCATCGGGATAGTCGTTGAGCGCAATCATGTGGAAATCATCGGTGATCTTGGCCGGAACCGCGATCAGCGCGTCGCCGCGATCCTGTTCCGTGCGCTTCATCGAAATGCGCTGGACGCTCTCGATGCTGCCGCCTTCGAAATTCGGCGGCACCGAGAAGACGATCTCGACGAGATGACTTGCCGGCAGGGACGGATCGGAGTTGCGCTTGAAGGTAACGAGAGCGGAGAGGTTGCGCTCGGGAACGCTGACGTTGCCCTGCACCGTCGCCTCCTGCCGGCCGTCCTGGCCGGCCTCGTGCTGGACGCTCCAGACGACCGTTCCCTCGATGGCCGTCGGCGAGCTCTGGCCGATACGCTCCTCATAGAGGAACATTTTTTCCGACGAACCGACCGGCGCAGCCTGCTGCGGCGATGCCGTGGGACCGTTCGGCGTCAGCGTTTCGGGCGGGGCCGCATCGCCTTGCGCGCTGGCGGGCGGCGTATCCGCTGCCGCAACATTCTGTTCGGCCACCGATTTTCCTTCGGCAGTCGGCGTTCCCGGCACCGTCGCCGGACCGCTATCGACTTCAGTTCCGTCGGAAAGCAGTCGTTGCGTAAATTTGGAATTGGCCGCCGCGCCGTCATTGTTCAATGACGCCACTTGCTGGTTCGGCTGTGCCGCGGCCGGCGGCGGATTCTGCGCTTCCGGCGCAACTGGCTGGGCTGGAGTCGGCGTGGCCTGAGTCGACGTCTCGGACCCCGCCGGCGTCATTGCCGCCTCGTTTCTCGTAGCCTGCGATGGCGCCGAGCTGACAAGCCCATCGACCATCGCCACCAGCGCTTCTCTGTTCATCCAGCCGGCATAGGCGCCGCCACCGATCAGGATAAGCGCGAAGAGGAGAGTGATTATCGTGCCGATGCCGAAGCGGCGGCGCTTCGGTTCCATGCGGAAATTCTTGCCCTGCAGCTTCGAGGCGACGATCTGATCGATATCCATCGCCGGATTGGCGTCGTCATCGTCGGCGGCGATCGGACCGCGGCGGTCATAGCCACGCAGGGCCTTCGCTTCGCGCCACTCCTCGCTCGGCGCGCCGGCGGGGGGTGTAGGCTTGCCGTCGTGCACCTCCGCGAAGATATCAACGTCGTCGAAATGCGATGAAACGGGCGTCTTCTTGTCGGTGCCTGCCTCGATCGGCGGCAGGTCGTCAAAGGCAGCCTTCTCCCAGGAGAAAGCTTCCTTGGCGGCCGGCATGACAGCGGCGGGCGCCATTTTCTCGAGACTCGATATCACGTCTTCGAAGGCACGCGCCGAAGCGTCGCCGGTGACCGGCGCCGTTTCCGAATATTGCCGGAGCTCCTCTTCGGCCCATTCGGTCTCAGCATCCTTGGGCGCCGGAGCCGGCGTCTCGACGGCAGGCTCGGCCCAGACAGGATCGAAATGTCCCGCAGCATCCGCCTTCAGCGGCTCCTCGCGGCTATGTTCGACGAATTCCGCCCGATCGAAATCGGCGACCGGCTCCACGAGCCGGTTGGATGCATGCTCCATGCCGCGTGTGATCGGCTGAAACGACTCGATGGGCTCGTAAGCTGCCTCGGCCTTCGGCTCATGGCTTTCCGCCATCGCCGGTTCGGCCGCGATCTCCTGGGGATGCTGCTCATCGGCACGATGCTCGTCGGCTTCCTCGTAGGAATGATCGGCAGATGGCGTTTCGAAGCCGTGATGTTCCGGCTGCATTTCTTCGGCGGCGACGTCACGCGCCTCGCCGGCATGCCATTCCTCGGCCGGCGCCTCCTCCTCATGCGAGGGATGCCAATAGGCCTCGACGGGTGCAGCTGTCTCAGCGGAAACAGGTGCTTGTTCGGGCTCAGGTTCCGCGGAAAGGGGCTCCTCAGCCGCGACCTCTTCCTCAGTTTCCTGCCGTGCGTCGGCTTCCAGGTGATCCGGCTCGTGGGCTGCGTCGGTTGTCGGCGATCCCGCATCGGCTTCACCGGCCGGCTCGTCGACAGCCGTCTGGGGCGCAGGCGGCGACGTGCTTTCGTCAGGAACCGCTTGTTCTTCCAAGATTTCCGGCGCGGCGCCGGCGCCAGCCGCCTCATCGAGGGGCAGCGCTTCGGAGTGTTCAGCCTCCACTTCGCGGATGGCGGCCTCGAGCTTTTCGAGCTGGCGTTGCAGCATGGCTTCCGGCGGACGCGGCTTCATATTCTCGAGCTGCCGCTGCACTGCGCCGCGAGCACGCTCGTAGACTTTCACCCGCATCTCGGGGGTATTTTCAGCCAGGCCATCGACGGCCCGCCGAATAACTGCAATAAAATCCGCCATTCTTACTTTCTCAAGAAGTCCGGCCTTCTGCCGAACTGTCCTCCACAGTGGGCCGTGACCTTAATCCTCAAACGGATCGGTCACAAGTATCGTGTCGTCCCGTTCCGGACTGGTGGAAAGGAGCGCGACCGGCGCTCCGATCAGTTCTTCGACCTGGCGAACATACTTGATCGCCTGCGCCGGAAGATCCGCCCAACTGCGGGCGCCGACGGTCGATTCTTTCCATCCCTCCAGCGTGACATAGATCGGTTCGACCCGAGCTTGCGCTCCCTGGCTTGCGGGAAGATGATCAATCTGTTCGCCGTCGAGCATATAACCGACGCAGATCTTCAATTCCTCGAGACCGTCGAGCACGTCGAGCTTGGTGAGCGCGATGCCGGTGATGCCGTTGGTGGCGACCGACTGGCGCACCAATGCTGCGTCGAACCAGCCGCAGCGACGCTTGCGCCCCGTCACGGTACCGAACTCATGCCCCTTCTCACCCAGGAACTGGCCGATTTCGTCGGTTAGCTCCGTCGGGAACGGACCTTCGCCGACGCGTGTCGTATAGGCCTTGGTGATGCCGAGGATATAGCCGAGTGAGCCAGGTCCCATGCCGGAACCGGCCGCCGCCTGGCCGGCCACGGTGTTGGAGGAGGTTACGAAAGGATAGGTGCCGTGATCGATGTCGAGCAAACTGCCCTGCGCGCCTTCGAACAGGATGCGGGCGCCCTTGCGACGCTCCTTATCAAGCAACAGCCAGACCGTGTCGCGGAACGGCAGCACCCGATCGGCGATCGAGGTCAGTTCGTCCATGATCGCCTGGTGGCTGACCTCGGCGACGCCGAGGCCGCGGCGAAGCGCATTGTGATGCGTCAGGATGCGGTCGACCTTGCCGGAAAGGCTGTCGAGATCGGCAAGATCCATGACCCGGATGGCGCGGCGGCCGACCTTGTCCTCATAGGCCGGGCCGATGCCGCGGCGCGTCGTGCCGATCTTCGTGCCGCTGTTGGACGCCGCATCCTCGCGCATCGCGTCGAGCTCGCGGTGCAGCGACAGGATGAGCGTCGCATTGTCGGCGATCCGCAGATTATCAGGCGTCACCTTCACGCCCTGCGCCTCCAGCCGGCCGATCTCGGCGATCAGGGCATGCGGATCGACGACGACGCCGTTGCCGATCACAGCCATCTTGCCGGGACGCACGACGCCGGAAGGCAACAGCGAGAGCTTATAGCTCGTGCCGTCGATGACGAGCGTATGGCCGGCATTGTGGCCGCCCTGATAGCGCACGACAATATCCGCACGTTCCGAAAGCCAATCGACAATTTTGCCTTTGCCTTCGTCACCCCATTGCGAACCGACCACGACTACGTTCGTCATCCAACTCTTCCTGTTACCGGCGGAGAACCGCGCACCTGCTCAAACCCGCGCATCTATAAAGCTTTGTTTTTGGGAAAGCGACCCTGTTGTCACAGCCGATTGGGCTTTTTACGTGACAAATCAGCAGCCGGCAGTCTATTTCCCCTGGGAAAAAGCCGATTATCTCTAGCAAAGTGACGAGGAAGCACGCTCTTGCAAGCCACAGCCTATATCTGCCTCGTCATCGCCACCCTCTGCTGGGGCGGCAACTCCGTCGCCGGCAAACTTGCGGTCGGTCATATCAGCCCGATGATGCTGACCTTTCTGCGTTGGTTCCTCGCCGTCGCGCTCATCGCCTTGATATCCGTGCCGCAACTGAAGAAGGATTGGCCCGTGGCGAGGAAAAACCTGCCACTGCTCCTTTGCTACGGCGCCATCGGCTATACACTCTTCAACGCCATGCTCTACTCGGCGGTAAAATATACGACGGCGATCAACGTCGCCATCGAGCAAGCCGGCATTCCGATGCTGATCTTCCTGTTGAATTTCTTCTTTTTCCGCACTGGTATCTCGCTGGCGCAATGTTTCGGCTTCGGCATGACGCTGCTGGGCGTGGCGCTGACGGCTTCCCATGGCGACCTCGCCACGCTGCTGCAATTGCAGCTCAACCGGGGCGACGGGCTGATGCTGATCGCGATTGCCGCCTATGCGCTCTACACCATCTTCCTGCGCTGGAAACCGGCGGTGGATTGGCGCACGCTGATGGCCTTCCCCGCCCTCGCCGCCATGCTGACCTCGCTGCCGCTGCTTCTTTGGGAGATCGCCCGCGGCGTTGCGCAGTGGCCGGACCAGGCCGGTTGGAGCATCACCTTCTATACGGCGATCTTCCCCTCATTGCTGGCGCAGATCCTATATATCAAGGGTGTCGAGGCTATCGGCGCCAACCGCGCCGGTCTCTTCATCAATCTCGTGCCGGTGTTCGGAACACTGCTCTCCGTCGTTCTGATCGGAGAACGGCTTCAGTCCTTCCATATGATAGCGCTGATGCTGACGCTCGGCGGCATCGCGATCGCCGAAAAGGGCCGACCGAAAGCGTCCGCTCCCACCGTGCCCGCCTCGCCCGTGGACTAGCTAACCAAGCTCCAGCGTCGTCACTCCGAAGACATGCTTCAACGGGATGGCTGGCGCTGGTCCCCGATACATCCGCATGGTCTCGAACACCGGCTGGAGGCCTATGCTTTCGGCAAGCGCGATAGCCTCGCGGTTTTCGACGGGGATGTCGATGAAGATCTGAGCGCCCTTTGCTTCGGGGATTAATTCGACAAGCAGCGCCGCGGCGCTGTCTGCATCGTTGGCGAAAAGCGGGCCGATCTTGTAGCCTTCATAGCAGCGGCGGATCGTGCCGTAGCCGCGGATCTTGTGGCTTTTGCGGACCACAGCCGTACGCCGCCCCTTACGGCTGCTGCACCACGTGGCGAGGAAGGCATCCCGCGGCTGCGGAAAGATCGCCGCATCATAACGCTGCAGCCCTTCCAGGCGTGAATCCAGCGCCGGCTGCGCGACAAGCGTCGAGCCCGGCAAAGAGGAGGCAACACCGCCGTAACGAATGGTGGAATAGGCGGGCTCAAAGCCAGCCTTGCGATAATTCCCCTGCTGCGCGGCAACGGCGTCGAGACCGATCGTCCGACCTTCCGCCGTGGCGATCCCCGCTTCCCAGATCGCCTTGCCATAGCCCTTGCCGCGGAAATCCGGGTGAACGATGTAGAGGCCGAGAAAGGCGAAGCTGTCGCCATATTTGACGACTGAGAGCGAGCCGACGGGGACTTCACCGACGGAGCCGACGAAAAATCCCGACGGATCGGCTTCGAGGAATGCAAACGAATCGTCGAGACCCGGGTTCCACCCCTCCTGACGCGCCCATTCGAGCACGAGTTCCAATTCGCCGGGCCGCATCGAACGAACGGCAAATTCCGAATTCATGCGCCCTTCCCAGATTGAATGTCCCGCAAGTCCATCCCGCCAACGGCAAAGCAATTGTCAGGTCACCGCCACCGCACCTGCGAATGATGGAGAAGCAGCGCCGATGGTCTTGACCACGCTTATAGTCGTTTTCAGTAAGCTTCGTTTCCGCATTACCATGAAACAATGCCGTTGCAAGCTCAAGAAAATTACTTGGCGCCCAATAATCGTCCTGCCGGCGCGAATAAATGTCGCGCCGAAACCTCTCGCTTACTCAACCCCGAAGACCAAGAAGCATTTCAGCGGAAATCAGCCACCTATCGCTGCCCTTTGCTTTTCCACTCCGCCCGCGAGCGAAGGGAACAGCCGGTCTGTCTGGGCTGCCGGCGCGGGATAGCCGAACGCATAACCCTGCAGACCGTCGCAACCCAACTGCGCCAGCACCGCGGCGTGTGCCTCGGTCTCTATGCCCTCGGCGATCACCTCGACATCGAGCGCCTTGGCGATCTCGACGATTGATCCTACGACGCGCCGCTGCTCGTCCGAGCTGACGACCTCAGCAACGAGTTGCCGGTCGATCTTCAGCCGCTTCGGCCGCAGCTTGACGAGACCGATGAGCGAGGCATGGCCCGATCCGAAATCGTCGATTTCGATGTCGATGCCCAGCTGTTTGATGTCATCGATATGATCGAGCAGCTTTTCGTCGCTGTCGTCCAGGAAAATCGTCTCGACCAGCTCGAACACGACTGCGCCCGGCGGAATATCGAGCTTCTTCAATTTGCCGAGCAGCGCCGGATCGGCAAGGCGCGACGCCGAAATGTTGACGGCGATGCGCGGAACCGCAACGCCCCGCAACTGCCAGGACAACCGGTCTTCGAGAACGCTCTTCAGAATCGCGGCGTCGATCTCGGCCGCAAGCCCGTGCTCGTCGGCGACCTTGAGGAACACCCCCGGCGCAAGCACGCCCTTCTCGGGATGTTTCCAGCGGGCCAGCGCCTCGAAGCCGATCACCTCGCGCGTTTGGGCGTCGAGCTGCACCTGATAATAGGGAACAATCTCGCCGCGATCCAGACCGAGCTTGAGCTCTTCAGCCAGGCGGCGTTTCGATCGCAGATCTTCCTGCAGTTGCCTCGTAAAGAATTCGATGCGGTTGCGCCCAAGCTTCTTGGCTTGATAGAGCGCCAGGTCGGATTCGGCCAGGAGGTTGCGTGCCCGCCGATCGCCGCTCCATGAAACGCCGATCGATGCACCGGATTGCAGCATCTCTTGACCGAAACGGATCTTCTTCCGCAGCCGCCGCTGAACATCCTCTGTGATCAATCTCAATTCCGCGAGATCGGCGAAATTGACGAGCACGATAACGAACTCGTCGCCGCCAACGCGGGCAACCATACCGTTCGCGGGAATGGCAGCGGTGATGCGAAGGGCCGCGGCCCGCAGCACCGCATCGCCGGCCGCATGGCCGTGGCTGTCGTTGATCTGCTTGAACTGGTCGAGATCGAGATGCAGGACGCCAAGCGTCGTGACGCTCCGGTCCGCCGGCAGCTCTGCGAGCCGTTTGTCGAGCAGGCGGCGGTTCGGCAGACCGGTAAGGTAATCATGATCGGCAACATGCTCAATGCGCGCATTGCTTTCCTCAAGCGCCAGCGCTCTCGCCTCGGCCACCATCTTCTGTCGCTCGAGTTCCGCGTTGAGCTGCACGTCGGCCGTCACATCCCATTCGGCGCCGATGAAGGAGGGCGCCCCCTCCGCATCCACATAGAAATGCGCCCGCGAGCGAAGGTGGCGGATCTCGCCGCTCGGCAGCACGATCCGGAATTGCGAGTCGTATGCGCCTCGCGCCGTGATCGCCTGTTCGAAATCGCGTTCGGCCCGCTCGCGGTCATCAGGGTGGATCGCATTCGACCAGAACCATGCCGGCACATGTCGGCATGTCTCGCCGGTTTCGTAGAGCCGGTGCATCTGCGCATCCCACAAGATCCCGCCCTTGGCGATGCTGTACTCCCAGACTCCGATCCGGGATGCATCGAGGGCGAGTTCGAGCCGGCGCAGAAGATCCTGGAACTCTTGTTCGGATCGTGTGGCTTTGTTTTCTGACAACGCGGTCTCAGCCTTGGAAGCTTCCTTAATTGCAATATGGTCTCAAGCCGGCATTAAAGAAGCCTTGTGCGGACGCCCGAACTGGTCACTAGGTGAACTGTTCGTTACGACGTTCCTTTTTGGATCATGAGATTGCAATCTGCGTTCAAACCACATCAATGGTTGTGCCGTGGCGTGTTTTTCGCGATCTGGCGGAACTCCGAAGCCCCCTCTAAAACCGCGCCGTCAGACAGTTGCGTGACCGAGCGGCGGTAGATCCGCTGCCACGGCGTCGCATCCGCCGGCACCGCCGGAATGCCGTCGGCCTTGCGCCGCTCGATCTCGGCGTCATCCACCAGCATGTCGCAGCGCCCCACATTGAAATCGATGCGGATGACATCGCCGGTCCGAAGCCAGGCGAGGCCGCCACCGGCTGCACTTTCCGGCGAGGCGTTGAGAATCGATGGACTGTCGGCGGTGCCCGACTGACGGCCGTCGCCGATCGTCGGCAGACTCCGGATGCCGCGTTTCAGGAGATGATCCGGCGGCTGCATGTTGACGACCTCAGCCGATCCAGGCCAGCCGAGCGGCCCCGCTCCGCGGATGACGAGGATGGTATCCTCGTCGACGCCGAGTTCAGGGTCGTTGATGCGCCTGTGATAATCCTCGGAACCATCGAAAACCACCGCCCTGCCCTCGAAAACACCTTCCCGCCCGGGCTCCAGAAGATAGCGCTGGCGGAAATCTTCCGAGACTACGCTCATCTTCATGATCGCGAAATCGAAGAGATTGCCCTTGAGGACGAGGAAGCCCGCCCGCTCCTTCAGCGGTTCGTCGAAAGGCCGGATGACCTCGCGGTCGCTGGCCTGGCGGCCTTTCAGGTTCTCGGCCATCGTCCTCCCCGTCACCGTGCGACAGTCGCCGTCGAGCTTTCCGGCCTGCAGCAGCTCCCACATGATCGCCGGCGTGCCGCCCGCGCGGTGATAGCGCTCGCCGAGATAGGCGCCCGCCGGCTGGACATTGGCCAGAAGCGGGATATCGAAGCCGTGCACCTGCCAGTCATCGGGATAAAGTTCGACGCCGGCGTGCTTGGCCATGGCAGCCAGATGCGGCTGCGCATTGGTCGAGCCGCCGATCGCCGAATTGGTGCGGATCGCATTGAGGAACGCGGCCCGCGTCAGGATATCCGATGGCTTCAGATCCTCGAACACGATCTCGACGGCGCGCCGTCCGGTGCGGTAGGCCATCTGCCCCCGCTCCCGGTAGGCGGCCGGAATGGCGCCGCAGCCGGTGAGCGATAGGCCGAGTGCTTCCGCCAGCGCATTCATCGTCGAGGCGGTGCCCATCGTATTGCAGTGACCGACGGATGGAGCCGAATCGAGCGCCGCCTGCAGAAACTCCTCCCGATCGATTTCACCGGCCGCATATTTCCGCCGCATCCGCCAGATGACGGTGCCGGAGCCGGCCAGTTCCCCCTCGTGCCAGCCATCGAGCATCGGCCCGCCGGAGAGCACGATGGCCGGAATATCGACTGTCGAAGCAGCCATGATTGCCGAAGGCGTGGTCTTGTCGCAGCCGGTGGTCAACACGACCCCGTCGAGCGGATAGCCGTAGAGGATCTCGACAAGGCCGAGATAGGCTAGATTGCGGTCGAGGGCGGCGGTCGGACGCTTGCAGTTCTCGAAGATCGGATGCGTCGGAAATTCGATGGGGATGCCGCCAGCGTCGCGAATACCGTCACGCACGCGCTTGGCGAGCTCGACATGCACCCTGTTGCAGGGCGTCAGATCGCTACCGCTCTGGGCAATTCCGATGATCGGCCTGCCGGACCGCAGTTCTTCCGGCGTGATGCCGTAATTCATGAAACGCTCGAGATAGAGCGCCGCCATGTCGATATGATCGGGATTGTCGAACCAATCCTGCGAACGCAGGCGGCGCTTCTTCGGTTGGCTGTCCGTCATCATCATCCTCCCGATCGGCTATTCTTCTCTTTGAAGTCGAGAAGCGAAGCACTGCATTCCGTCACCATTTCCGCAACCGCGCCGGCTTGCCGGCATCGACTACCCGGATGGTGGAGATGGAGCCGCGCCGATCCTCCCATCTGCTATCCGTCTTTGATAGTCCCCTCGTCCACGGTTGCAACCGTTTTGATGAACGTAACGCATTTTCGTCGGGTGTCGGAAATCGATACGGGCGAGAACCGAAGTTCCCGCCCGATTTACTCGACAAAGGAAGATTGAATTCCGTTTATTCCGCTGCTAGCCGGATGACCTCGGCCTCTTCCTCCTTGTGCTCGTCCGGCTTGTGCTGGATGAGCGGACGGTTGCCCGTCAGCCGTCGCAGCAGCACGTAGAACACCGGCGTCATGAAGATGCCGAAGAAGGTCACGCCGATCATGCCGGAGAACACCGCGACACCCATGGCGGCACGCATTTCCGCGCCGGCGCCCGTGGAGGCGACCAGCGGCACGACGCCCATGATGAAGGCCATGGAGGTCATGAGGATCGGGCGAAGGCGAAGGCGACTGGCCTCGACCGCCGCCTCCCGCGGCGTCCTGCCCTCGAACTCCAGTTCGCGGGCGAATTCCACGATCAGGATCGCGTTCTTCGCCGAGAGGCCGACTAGCACCACGAGACCGATCTGGGTGAAGATATTATTGTCTCCACCGGTGAGCCAGACACCCGTCAGCGCGGCCAGCACGCCCATCGGCACGATCATGATGATCGCCAGCGGCAGGGTCAGGCTCTCGTACTGGGCAGCCAGCACCAGGAAGACCAGCAGCAGCGCCAGCGGGAAAACGACGACGCTCGAATTACCGGCCAGAATCTGCTGATAGGTCAGATCCGTCCATTCGAAGTCGATGCCGGCAGGCAGTGTCTCGCGAAGGATCTTCTCGATTGCCGCCTGCGCCTGGCCGGACGAAAAGCCCGGTGCCGGACCGCCGTTGATATCGGCGGCGAGGAAGCCGTTGTAACGGTTGGCGCGTTCGGGACCGGTGCTCGGCTCCACCTTCAGCAGCGCCGAAAGCGGGATCATCTCGCCCGATGCCGAACGGACCTTCAGCTGCCCGATATCTTCCGGCTGGGCGCGGAATTTCGCATCGGCCTGCACCCGGACGCTGTAGGTGCGGCCGAACGCATTGAAATCGTTCACATAGAGCGAGCCGAGATAGATCTGCAGCGTCTGGAAGACGTCGGTGACGGAAACCCCGAGCTGCTCGGCCTTGGCGCGATCGAGATCGGCATAGAGCTGCGGCACGTTGATCTGGAAGCTGGAGAACAGCCCGGCAAGTTCAGGCGTCTGGTAGGCCTTGGCAAGCACTGCCTTGGTCGCCTCATCGAGCGCCTGGTTGCCCAAGCCTGCGCGATCCTCGATCTGCAGCTTGAAACCGCCGGTCGTGCCGAGACCGTTGACCGGCGGCGGCGGGAACATGGCGATGAAGGCATCCTGGATGGCACCGAATTTCTGGTTCAACGCCATGGCGATGGCGCCGCCAGAAAGATCCGGCGTCTTACGCTCCTCGAAATCCTTCAGCGTCACGAAGACGATGCCGGCATTCGAAGAGTTGGTGAAGCCGTTGATCGACAGGCCGGGGAAGGCGATTGCATTGGCGACGCCGGGCTGCGCGAGCGCGATATCGGTCATGCGCTTGATGACGTCTTCCGTGCGGTCGAGGCTTGCGGCATCCGGCAGCTGAGCGAAGCCGATCAGATACTGCTTGTCCTGCGACGGCACGAAGCCACCGGGAACCGTGGTGAACATGCTGTAGGTCGCGCCGACCAGCGCCAGGTAGACCACCATGACGATGCTCTTGCGCGACACCAGGCCGCCAACACCTTTGCCATAGGCATTCGAGCCTGCGCCGAAGAGGCGGTTGAAGCCACGGAAGAACCAACCGAAGATCGCGTCCATGAACCGCGTCAGCCAGTCCTTGGGCGCGTCGTGGCCCTTCAGCAGAAGGGCGGCGAGGGCCGGCGACAGGGTCAGTGAGTTGAAGGCCGAGATGACGGTCGAGATCGCGATCGTCAGCGCGAACTGACGATAGAACTGACCCGACAGGCCGGAGATGAAGGCGAGCGGCACGAATACCGCGACGAGCACCAGCGCGATCGCGATGATCGGACCGGACACTTCCTTCATCGCCTTATAGGTGGCCGCGCGCGGCGACAGGCCATGCTCGATATTGCGCTCGACGTTTTCGACGACGACGATCGCGTCGTCCACCACGATACCGATGGCAAGCACCAATCCGAACAGACTGAGCGCGTTGATCGAGAAGCCGAAGACATACATGACCGCAAAGGTGCCGATGATGGAGACCGGAACCGCGATCAGCGGAATGATCGAAGCGCGCCACGTCTGCAGGAAGACGATGACGACGAGGACGACGAGCGCGATGGCTTCAAGCAGCGTGTCGATGACCTTCTCGATCGAGGAGCGGACGAATTTCGTCGTATCGTAGACGATCTCGTATTTGACGCCCTCAGGCATGGCCAATTGCAGCTGATCCATGGTTGCGCGCACGTTGTCGGCGATTTCGATCGCATTCGACCCGGGCGCCTGAAGGGCGGCCACGGCGACGGCCGGCTTGCCGTCGAGCAGCGACCGCAACGTATAGTCGGCGGCGCCAAGCTCGATGCGGGCGACGTCGCGAAGGCGGGTGATCTCGCCATTGGCGCCCGTCTTGACGATGATGTTGCCGAACTCCTCGGGCGTACGCAGGCGGCCCTGGGCATTCACGTTGAGCTGCAGGTCGACGCCCGGCTGGCTCGGCGAGGCGCCGATAATGCCGGCGGCCGCCTGGACGTTCTGCGAGCTGATCGCGTTGCTGATGTCGCTGGCGGCGAGTTCATGCTCGGCGGCCTTCTGCGGGTCGATCCAGACACGCATCGAATAATCGCCGGCGCCGAACACCTGCACCTGGCCGACGCCGGGGATGCGGGCAAGCCGATCCTTGATGTTCAAGGTCGCGTAGTTGCGAAGATAGGTGATGTCGTGGCTGTTCCCGTCGGAGACGAGGTTGACGACCATGATGAAGTCGGGCGAGCTCTTGACTGTCGTGATCCCGAGGGCGCGCACCTCCGCCGGCAGGCGCGGTTCGGCCTGCGAAACGCGGTTCTGCACGAGCTGCTGTGCCTTGTCAGGGTCGGTGCCGAGCTTGAAGGTGACGGTGACATTGAGCACGCCATCCGACGTCGCCTGGCTCGACATGTAGAGCATGTCCTCGACGCCGTTGATCTGCTCTTCGAGCGGTGTCGCCACGGTTTCGGCAATGACGCTCGGATTTGCGCCGGGATAGGTGGCGCGCACGACGACCGACGGCGGCACGACGTTGGGATACTCGGAAATCGGCAGCGCCCGCAGGCCGATCAGGCCGGCAACGACGATGAGGACCGAAAGAACGCCGGCAAAGACCGGCCGGTCGACAAAGAATCTGGAGATGTTCATTTCAAAGCCCTCTCCGGGGTGAACATGGATGCAAACTCCCTCTCCGGCGGGTGAGGCGCCGCCGGCGGGTCATATTATTTCGGGTATCGGCCTTCCCCCGCAGGAGAAGGCGGGATCTTACTGAGCGGTCGCGACCTTCTCTTCCATCTGCGGAACGACGACGGCACCGGGACGGATGCGCTGCAGGCCGTTGACGACGATCTTCTCGCCGGCCTTCAGGCCACTTTCGACCACCCGCTGCCCCTCAGTCAAAGCGCCGAGCTGCACCTGCCGGTAGGCGACCCTGTTCTCACCGTCGACGACGAAGACGAATTTCTTGTCCTGGTCGGTGCCGACGGCGCGGTCGCTGATGACGATCTTGTTCTCGGCCTTCGGCTGGCCCATGCGCACGCGCACGAACTGGCCGGGGATGAGACGTCCGCCCGGATTATCGAAGACGGCGCGCACACCGATGGTGCCGCTCGATGCGTCAACCTCGTTGTCGATCAACTGCAGCTTGCCCTTGATCGGCGTGCCTTCGTCGGCGAGCGTGCCGACCTCGACCGGAATCTCTTCGACGGGCGGCAGGGCGCCGTCCGTCTGCGGCAGCTGGGCGAGAGCGCGGGTCACCATCTCTTCGCTGGCGTTGAAGCTCGCATAGATCGGATCGACCGAAACGAGCGTCGTCAGCGCAGGCGAGGCCGATCCGGCCGCAACCAGGTTGCCTGTCGTCACCTCGATCTTGCCGATGCGGCCGGCAACCGGCGCCCGTACCTGAGTATAATCGAGATTGAGCTGGGCAGACTGCAACGCGGCTTGTGCCGAACGCAAGCCTGCCTGCGCCTCGGCCAGCGCGCTCTGGCGCTGATCGAGATCGCTCTGGGAGATGGTGCGGTTATCGGAAAGCCTGCGGCCGCGGTCAAGCTCGGTCTGCGCCAGACTGACCTTGGCTTCGGCCGAAGCCACCTGGCCTTGGGCCTGCGCCACGCTCGCCTGGTAGGGAGCCGGATCGATGGTGAAGAGCAGGTCGCCCTGCTTCACCAGCGCGCCCTCACGGAAAGCCACCGAAAGGATCGCGCCTTCGACACGGGGACGGACCTGGACACGATCGACCGCTTCGAGACGGCCGGAGAAGGTCTCCCAGGCCGTCACGTCGCGGGCTTCGACCACGGCCACCGTCACCGGTACGGCGGGAGGCTGCGCGGGAGCGGAAGCTGCCGTAGCCGTCGTGCTCATCGGCAGCTCGAAAAACAATGCAGCGCCTGAAACGGACGCAATAAGTCCTATGCCGGCGCCCACGAGGGCCCAGCGCTTGCTTCTGGACGTCATCAGTACTCTCCTTGCGGCCCCAGGCCGCCAAAATATCAGATCTTCTTCAATGCAATTGCGGTTGGACGCTTACGTCCTGTAGGAAACGTCCGAAATGGCGGCTGACGTGTTCCTGCCAGTCGGGTGCCTCCCCAGATTTCCCACCATAAATCGAGGGCCAGCCCGTCCCGGCGGGAAGGACATGCTGGCGCACACCGACGCCGGCCTTTTTCAGGCGGGCACCGTAACCGAGTGTTTCGTCGTGCAGAGGATCGTCCTCTGCGGTGAATATCAGCGCTGGCGCGACGCCTGAAAGACGCGAACAGAGACAGGGGGCCGCGTAGGGGTGGCAGCCGCCACCGCTCAGATAATGGCTCCAGCCGTCCGCCCAGCGCTGTCGCATGCCGATCGCTTCGGCCTTGCGGATCGACGACGTGCCCATGAAGGGATCGAGCAGCGGTGAAATCAGTACCTGGCCGTCGAGCGCATCCGGCATCTCATCGCGCGCCTTGAGCGCCACTCCGGCAGCGACGTTGCCGCCCGCCTCCTCGCCGGCGACGAATAGCAGCGACTTGCGGTCGCCGAGACCAGCGGCGCGCTTGTTGGCGAGATAGGTGAAAACGGAGAAGGAGACTTCCAACGCCTTCGGAAAGAGGTTGCCGGACAGTGTGCTGTAGTCGACGGCGGCGACGATGGCGCCGGCTTTGGCGAGACTGACGGCAACCGGCCGGTCGACATTCGTTTCGCTGTCGAGAAATGCCCCCCCATGCAGGTAAAGCACGATCGGCGGACCCTTGCCGTAATCGGCGCCTTGGTAGACGCGCGCGGAAACGGGGCCGATGGCCACCTTATCCAGCATCATGTCCTTCCATTCTACCGTCATCGATCCTGTCTCTTTTGCACGCAACCGCCGGGCACACAGCACCTGCCGCTTGCATTTCGTATAAAAAAGATATTGTTATTCAGAACAGGGAATAAGAAGCAATATCGCGATAACACTGTTCCGATTCTCGAATAATGGTGCAACGCAAACTGCGGACTTGAAACCGATGGATCAACTTTCGGCAATGCGCGTCTTCATCCGCGTCGTGGAGACGGGCAATTTCACCCGCGCCGCCGACATGCTCGCAATGCCCAAGGCGACGGTGACCAATCTCATCCAGGGCCTGGAAGCGCATCTGCGCACCAAGCTTCTGAACCGCACCACGCGACGGGTCATGGTGACCACGGACGGCGCGCTTTATTACGAACGCGCCGCCCAGATCATCTCCGAGCTGGAGGAACTCGACGGCAGCCTCTCCAACTCGCAAAGCTTGCCGAGCGGGCGGCTGCGCATCGAGATGAGCGGCGCCTTTGCTGACGCCATCGTCGTTCCGGCACTTTGCGATTTCTACCAACGCTATCCCGACATCCGTCTGGATCTGGGGGTCAGCGACCGCACGGTGGATTACCTGGTCGAAAACGTCGATTGCGCGCTGCGGGCGGGCACGCCCACCGACCAGTCGCTGATAGCCCGGCGCGTTTCGGAGATGGAGCTCGTCACCTGCGCTTCGCCGAGCTACATTCAGAAATTCGGCATGCCCGAACGGCCGGAGGATTTGGAGGCCACGCACTACTCCGTCAGTTATTTCCGCGCCCAGAACAACCGGACCCTGCCCTTCGAATTTCGCAGGGGCAACGAAATGGTCGAGACTACCCCGCGCTGCATCGCCTCGGTCAATGACAGCCGCACCTATCTGACCGCGGCCCTGACGGGCCTCGGCGTCGCGCAGGTGCCGACCTTCATGGCGCGTGAACCGATGCGGCGGGGCGAACTCGTCCGCGTGCTGCCGGACTGGCGCCGCGATCCGGTGCCGCTTTATGTGGTTTATCCACCGAACCGCCACCTCAGCAACAAGGTCCGCGTCTTCGTCGATTGGCTGGTCAAGCTCCTGGTCGAGGCCAAGCTGAACGATTTCTAGAGCATGTCGCGCGGCGGCAAAACAGAGACGGCCCGGAAGGCAAGAGAAACCTTCGACGGGCCGCAAATTTTGAACATCGGACCTGTCGCGCCGCAGACTGGGCGCGGCAGGCTCTGGAGGTTCGGGAGAGAGCGTCAGGGAACTCCACTCTCTCGCGATAAAGTAACTATAGCCACTCCCGACAAGATTGTAAGGGGGAAGACCTACAATCTTCGTTCACATGATTGCGATGACGGCGCCTTCGTCAGATCACGCCGCCATTGGCGCGCAGCGTCTGGCCATTGATCCAGCCGCCGTCCGGGCCGGCGAGAAAGGCGACCACGCAGGCAATGTCCTCAGGCGAGCCGAGCCGCTCCAGCGGGTTCATCTTCGCCATGCGGGCAATGAGTTCCTCCGTTTTGCCGTTGAGGAAAAGATCAGTAGCCACCGGCCCGGGCGCGATGGCATTGACCGTGATGTTACGGCCGCGCATCTCCTTGGCCATGATCGCCGTCAGCGTTTCGACGGCGGCCTTGGTGGCGGCGTAAACCCCGTAGGTTTCGAGCTTCAGCCCGACGACCGAAGTCGAAAAGTTGATGACCCTGCCGCCATCGCGCAGGCGCCGGGCCGCTTCCCTGAGCGTATTGAAAGTGCCCTTGAGATTAACGCCGATCTGGCGATCGAAGTTTTCGTCGTCAGCCTCGGCAAGCGACGACAGCATCATGATGCCGGCATTGTTGACGAGCACATCGACGCCGCCAAAGGCGTCTTCCGCAGCGTCGAACACCCGCCGGACGGCTTCAGCATCGCTGACATCCGCCTTGGCCGCCAGCGCCCTGCCGCCAGCCTGCTCGATCTCTCGGGCGAGGTCTTCGGCCGCGGCCGCACTGCCGGAATAGTTGACGACGACGGTGAAACCGTCTCTGGCGAGGCGTCTGGCAACGGCCGCGCCGATACCACGGGAAGCGCCGGTGACCAGTGCGATCTTGCTGTCTTTGTTGGAAGCCATTGTTCTTCTCCTTCTGCGCCGCAGCGCGTTTTCGATGAGAAGAAGATGAGCCTTTTCCTGCGGCGGACAATCGTGTATTCTCCGCCATCACTATCCGGGAAATACGAACAAAGAAGATGGACAGGTTCGATGCCATGCGTGTGTTCTGCCGCGTTGTAGAGCGCCGCAGCTTCACCCTCGCTGCGGGAGACACCGGCCTGCCGCGCTCGACCGTTACTGACGCTGTCAAGCAGCTCGAGGCCCGCCTCGGCGTGCGCCTGCTCCAGCGCACGACGCGCCATGTCAGCCCGACGCTCGACGGCGAGGCCTATTATCAGAGCTGCCTGTCGATCCTCGCCGACATCGAGAACGCGGAAGGGGCCTTTGCCGGCGCCAGACCGAAAGGCCTGCTGCGCGTCGATGTGCACGGCACGCTCGCGCGCTATTTCGTGCTGCCGAGCCTGCCGTCTTTTCTGGAGAGCTATCCCGAGATCGAGTTCTATATGAGCGAAGGCGATCGGCTGGTCGATCTGGTGCACGAAGGCATCGATTGCGTGCTGCGCGTCGGTACGCCTGCGGACAGCGACATGATCATCAGGCGTGTCGCCATGCTTGATGAGGTCACGCTCGCCTCTCCCGCCTATGTCGCCGCGCGCGGCCTGCCGCAGCATCCGGACCGGCTTGCCGGCCATCGCATGGTCGGCTTCCGCTCCAGCAGCGCGGACGGTCTGCTGCCGCTCGAATTCACCGTCGATGGCACGGTACACAAGCTAAGTATTCCCGCGACCGTCACCGTCAACGCCGCCGAAAGCTATGTTGCTGCAGCGAGGATGGGCCTCGGCCTGATCCAGATCCCGCGCTACCACGCCGAAAAAGACCTGTCCGACGGCACGCTGGTCCACGTGCTCCCGGATTTTCCGCTGACCCCGACGCCGGTCTCCCTGCTCTATCCCCGCAACCGCCAGCTTTCGCCGCGCGTGCGCGTCTTCGTCGATTGGCTGGTGAAGGTCTTCGCTCGACAAAATTCCAAAAACACGCTTTGCTAATATGAGCGCTTGCGGGGAAGGGCCATGGCACTCAGCGATATCACCGTCTATCAGACGGAAGACGGTTTCGTCGTCGAATTCGGCGGTGAAGGCGAAGACAGCATTGCCGTAACGCTGCGAAGCGCAGCCCAACTGACTTCGGAAAATGCGGTCGCGCGCGCCAGGGCCCTGCTTGCGGCAGCAACCGAACCAGCCCATGGCGACGGCGCACGCAGCAAGGATCCGGCCTTGCTCGAAGAGGAGCTGGAGGAAGGTCTGGAAGATTCCTTCCCTGCCAGTGATCCGGTCTCGGTTACATCATCCTCGATCCCGATGCGTGATCCGAATGCCGGCCGCTGACGCGGCCGGCCTCATCAAATGGTTTTGGGATGACGGCGGCGGCAGCGAATGTTATCTGCCTCGGTTATGACCGATGGTGGAATGACAAAGAGCTCGATCGGCGCCGGCGCGCTTGCCGGCGAAGGCCTCAGGGCGTTTTTCGAGCGCGACGCGATCACTGTGGCCCGCGACCTGCTCGGCTGCCATCTCACAGTTCATGGCGCCGGCGGCCGCATCACCGAGACCGAAGCCTATTTCCCCGATGACGAAGCCTCGCACAGTTTTCGCGGCCCGACTAGGCGCAACGGCGCCATGTTCGGCCGGCCCGGCAATGTCTACATCTACCGCATCTACGGCATGTACTGGTGCCTGAACTTCGTCTGTCATCCGGGCTCGGCCGTGCTGATCCGGGCGCTCGAGCCGGAAACGGGAATTGCCGCCATGACGGAGCGGCGCGGCACCGATATGCTGACGGCGCTCTGCAGCGGCCCGGGCAAGCTCTGCCAGGCGCTCGGCATCGATATCGAAATCAACGACAGGCCGCTCGACCGCCCGCCCTATGCGCTGACACCGTCTGCGCCGGTGCCTGTCGTCTCGGGAAAACGCATCGGCATCACTAGAAATGCCGAAGCACCGTGGCGCTTCGGCATTCAGGGATCGCGATATCTAAGCAAACCGTTTCGCTAAGCAATTCCAGCAAAAGTGTGAAGCGGTTTTGCCCGGAAGCCGGCTTTCCCAGGGATTGCGTAAACGCTTGAAGTCTATTCCATGACCGCGCTGTGGTCGACGGCGGGCGCCGCCTTCGGCTTGCGCAGCAGCAGCGCCAGCGGGATGACCGCGAGCGACATCAGCATCAAGAGCTTGAAATCGTCCATATAGGCGATGATCGTTGATTGCAGGGTGATGATCTCGTTGAGCGAAGCACGGCCAGTGGCCGTCAGGGGGCTCAACCCTTGCGCCGCCATGGCGTTGAAGGCGTGGTTGAAAGGCGTCACATAGGCCGCGATCGACTCGTGATTTCTCTGCGTGTTCTCGACGATCAGTGCCGAGACGATCGAGATGCCGACCGCCGAACCGATGTTTCGCGACAGATTGTAGAGGCCGGTGCCGTCGCCACGCATTTGGGCGGGCAGCGTCGCGAAGGCAATCGTCGTCAGCGGCACGAAGAGAAAGCCGAGGCCGGCGCCCTGGATGAAGCCGACCGAGACGATCGTCCATTGCGAAACATCGGGCGTCCAGCCCGTCATGTCGTACATCGCCCAGGCGGTCAAGCCGAGGCCGAGCACCAGCAGCAAGCGCGTATCGACCTTGCCGATCAGCCGTCCGACAATGAACATGCAGAGCATGGTGCCGAGCCCGCGCGGCCCCATGACGATGCCGGCGGTGATGACGGGATAGCCCATAAGCGTCTGCAGATAGGGGGTCATCAGCGCCAACGAGGCGAGATAGGTGACGCCAACAACGAAGATGAAGATCATGCTGACCGTGAAGTTCTGGTCGAGAAACAGCTTCGGATTAACGAAGGATTTCTCTGCCGTCAGCGTGTGCACCAGAAGCAGATAGAATGCCGCGGCGCAGACAATCGCTTCGACCATGATCTCGCCCGAGGAGAACCAGTCGAGCTGTTCGCCGCGGTCGAGGAAGAGCTGCAGCGCGGCGATGAACAGGCTCATCATTCCGAAACCGAACCAGTCCAGCTTGGCGAGCAGATCCCGCTTGGTCTCGGTGACGAAGACGACGATGCCCATGAAGGCGAGCGCGCCGATCGGCACGTTGATGTAGAACACCCAACGCCAGCTGATATTGTCGGTCAGCCAGCCGCCGATGACCGGGCCGAGCACCGGCCCGACCATGACCGAGACGCCGAAAAGCGCCATGGCCGAACCGCGTTCCTCGACAGAATAGATGTCGAGAAGGATGCCCTGGGAAAGCGGCACCAGCGATGCGCCGAACAGGCCCTGCAACAGGCGGAAGGCGACGATCTGGTTCAGCGATTGCGCAAGGCCGCAGAGAACGGAGGCGGCCACGAAGCCGGCGATGGCGACGAGCAGCACGCGCTTGCGGCCGAATTTCGCGGCGAGGAAACCGGAGGGCGGCGTCATGATCGCCGCCGCGACGATATAGGAAGTGAGCACCCAGTTGATCTGGTCGGCGGAGGCAGACACGCTGCCCTGGATATAGGGCAGCGCCACGTTGGCGATCGTCGTGTCCAGCGCCTGCATGATGACGGCGAGGATGACGCAGGCCGTGATCGCGCCGCGATTGGCGACCGAGGTCGCCGGAGATGCCAGAGCGTCACTCATGGTCCTCGCCCTGAGGCCGGCCCAGAAGCGTGTTGACGAAGTCGGGCAGGCCTCTGATATGGCCGGTATCGATGTCGACGACCGTGCTCATGCCGACGCGCAGCGGCGGCTTGCCTGCGGCATCCTCGATGCTGACGCGCATCGGAATGCGCTGCACGACCTTCACCCAGTTGCCAGTGGTGTTCTGCGCCGGCAGCAGCGAGAAGCTGGAGCCGGAGGCCGGGCTGATGCTCTCGACCTTACCCTTCCACGTCACGCCGGGATAGGTGTCGACGTAGATCTCGGCGGTCTGACCTGCTTTGACATAGGTCAGCTCGGTTTCCTTCGGGCTGGCGGCGATCCACAGATGATCGGTGGCGACAAGCGAGAAGGCCTGCTGCGAGGCCTGCAGGTAGGAGCCGACCTGAAGCGCGTTGACATTGGTGACGATGCCGTCGAACGGCGCCTTGACAACACTGTGGTCGAGTTCGCGCTGGGCGTTGTCGACCTGCGATTTGGCCTGCAGATAGAGCGGGTTTTCCTCGACCGGCTGGTCGGCGCTGCCGCCGAGCTGGGCGAGCGTCGTTGCTGCTTCCGCCTTGGCGACGGCAACCTTCTGCTGAGCGGCCTCCAGATTGTGCTTGGCCTCGTCGTAGGCCGACTGCGTCGCGCTGCCGTTGTTGACGAGGGCCTGCTGCCGGTCGAACTGATCCTGGTAATAGGGCAGATCGGCCTGCGCCTGGGTGATCTCGGCGAGAGACTGCTGATAGCTCGCCTTGAGGTTCATGATCTGGTTGCGCTGCGCGCCGAGCTGCGCCTTGGCGCCGTCGAGCGCGATTTTGAAGGAATCGGCCCTCAGGCTGAACAGCACCTGCCCCGCCTTGACCGCCTCGTTCTCATGCACGTCGATCTGATCGACGATGCCGGAGACATCGGTGGTGACCCCGACCATGTCGGCCTGGATGTAGGCGTTGTCGGTCGACATCACCTGGCCGCCATTGACGTAATAATAGCCGCCGACGACGAGCGCCACCGGCAGGAGCGCGAACAGGATCGGCCGCGTGAGACTGCGCCGGCGGCGGACCTTGCTACCGCCAGGCGCAGCCACGGCAGCAGCCGGCGCTGAATTGGATGAAGGCGCTTCGGCTACCGTTTCCTGCTGTTTCGCTTCATTTTCTTCAACAGGTGACTTGGCATTGGCGTCGGCAACGACGCGGAGGGGAGATTGATCAGCCATCGTTCATCTCATTCTCGTCAACCGGGGTCCTGCATGCCTGGACCAGGTTGGTCTTCATTACGGACAGGATGTGGAAAAGCTGCTCGCGCTGCTCGGCTGAGACCCCGTCCAGTGCCTCTGCGCGGGTGACATCGCCAAGTTCGCGCATTTCGGCGAGCAGGGGATGCGCCTCGTCGCGCATGTAGAGCAGCCAGATCCGCCGGTCGGTCGGATGCTGGCGGCGTTCGATGAGCCCACGTTCGGCGAGCTTGTCGAGAATGCGCACCAGCGTGATCGGCTCGACTTCGAGAATCTCGGCAAGGCCGCTCTGGTGGATGCCCTCGTTGTTCGAGAGATAGGCGAGCGTCTGCCATTGCGACCGCGTCAGGCCGAGGCATTTCGCGCGTTGCTCGAACCGCTTGCGCAGCAGCCGTGCGACGTCGTGCAGAAGGAAACCGAGTGTGGGCGTGGCGTTCATGGAAACATGCCGGATATTTATAAGCATACTTATGATATGGCCACATATATTGAGCACAGATGCCTGCACAAGAGCGCAAGCCGGCGATTCCGCAACCCCGGCCAAAATGCCGCAGGCCGCGGCCGGGCGCTTGCCGTCCCTCACAGCTTTAGGCTCGAACGGTAGCCGTGGCATCGCCCGGCCCTAGTTTCAGGCAAAGAACCACCCGCTGAAATGGCCTGGAGGGCCCATGGCGTTCTTCGAAAGCATGCTGACGCTGCTCTTGGTGGCGATCATCTTCCTGCAATTCTCCAGGAAGTTCCGTGTTCCTTATCCGACCATGCTGGCGATCGCCGGCATCATTGTCGCTGCCTTCCCATGGGCTCCGGAGGTGGCGATCGATCCCAGGCTGGCGCTGGCGCTTTTCATCGCACCCGTACTTTTCGATGCCGCGTACGATTTGCCGCCGAGGACGTTGAGGCGCAACTGGCTGCCACTCTTTTCGCTCGCCGCAATCGCCGTCATTTTGACGGCCGCGGCCGTCACAGCCGTCGGCGTCGCAATGGCCGGCCTGCCGCTTGCCGTGGCCGTCGCACTCGGCGCTATCGTCGCCCCACCGGACGCGGTTGCGGCGACCGTCATGCTCGACCGTTTCAATCTGCCGCGCCAGACCTATGTAATCCTCAAGGGCGAGAGCCTGCTCAATGACGCAGTCGCCCTCCTCATCTTCAGCGCCGCAGTGGCGGCCGCCACCAATCCCGCCTTCTTCACCGGCATTCTGGCAGAATTGACGCTGGCAGCGCCGGGCGGTCTCATCCTCGGCTATCTTCTCGGCCGTCTCTACATGATCGTTGGTCTGAAGCTCGCCGGCACGCTCGGCGGCACGCTGCTCGAGTTCGTCGCCACCTTCGGCACGTGGATCATTGCCGAGCGACTGCACCTTTCGGCGATCCTGGCGATCGTCGCATATGCCATGGTGATCGCCCGCTACATGCCGGAGCGGCAGACGGCCCGGCATCGCATTCATTCCTATTCGGTTTGGGAAGCCGCGGTTTTCCTGCTTAACGTGCTCGCCTTCCTGCTGATGGGCTTGCAGGTCCGCCAGATCGTCCTCGATCTCGATCCCGGCCGCCTGAATTTTGCCATGACCTTGGCAGCCGCGGTCTTCGTCACTGTCATTGTCGTGCGCCTGGCCTGGGTGCTCGTCTATAACCGCGCCATCACCTTTCTTGCCGAGCGCGGTCTCACGACACAAGCCGCTCCCACGTTTGCCGCGAGCCTACTTGCCGGCTGGTGCGGCATGCGCGGTCTCGTAACATTGGCAACTGCGCTCGCCCTGCCGATCGACTTCCATGATCGCGATATCATCCTGCTCAGCGCGCTGGCCGTCGTTCTCGGCACGCTCATCGTCCAGGGATTGACGCTCGGGCCGCTGATCCGCTTCCTGAAATTCGATCCGGACACATCCCTGAACCGCGACATCACCAAAGCCCGCGTGGCATTGATCGACGCGGCGCTTGCCGAGCTTGAAGGTCAAGACAAATCGACCCGCATTCTGCGTGACGTCTATACCTCCGAGCGCGAGATCGCCGCCGACGGCAAACACCCGCGCGAGGTCAGCAGGCTCGACAAACAGCGCCGCAATGTCATCGGTGCGAAACGCCGCAAACTGGCCGCGATGCGCCGCGCCGGCGAGATCGACGACGACGTCTTTCATATGCTGGAACAGGAGCTTGATTGGGCTGAGCTTGCCGTTCTGCCGCCCGGTCGAGATGAGATCGTCGAAAGCTGATGCCGTTCCATGAAGTTCACGGATTCCGGAAAAGCGAATAATTGGCATTTGCTATTTTTTGTCGCTGCCGCTTATATCCCGTTCCATAGCGTTTCGATTTTCCATTGTGCATCGCATACCGGCTTTCCCTTCCAACGATTGAACGCCGGGGAAATCACGGGAGCCCGAGGCTTTCGTTCAAAGCAACAAGACATGAATAGCATCACTTCATCTTAAGTTCGGTGGCAGTCGATCGGCCGCCGCGATTGGAGGGACCGATATGACTTTCGCGCTTCGACGGAAATTGTTGCTCGCCTGCATCGCCACGTTCATGCCTATGGTCGCGATGGCGCAGGGCGCACCGTCCGCCCCTCCCCCTGTCACGGTCGCGAAGCCGGTGGTGCGCGATGTCATCGACAATGACGAATTCATCGGCCGTTTCCAGCCGGTCGACGAAGTCTCCGTGCGTTCGCGCGTCGGCGGCTACCTGCAGGAAGTTCATTTCGAAGATGGCGCCCTGGTCAAGCAGGGCGACCTGCTCTTCGTCATCGACCAGCGGCCGTTCGTCACCGCGCTCAGCCAAGCGAAGGCCGCGCTCGAAGCGTCGCAGTCCACCCTTGTTTTCGCCGACGCTCAGTACAAGCGCGCCCAGTCGCTCGCTTCGAGTGGCAGCCAATCCGCACAGACGCTGGACGATCGCCGCCGTGAATTCGATTCCGCCCAGGCCAATGTCCGCGGCGCTCAGGCCGCCGCCGACCGCGCGGCGCTCGACCTCGAATATACCGAGATCAGGGCGCCACTGAGCGGCCGCATCGACCGCCGCCTGCTCTCGACCGGCAATCTCGTGCAGGCCGACCAGACGGTGCTCACCACGATCGTCTCGCTCGACCCGATCGACTTCTATTTCGACGTCGACGAGCGCCGCCTGCTGAATTTCGCCGACACCGCACGCAAGCAGGGCAAGGATCTGCAGCTCGGCGGCGGCGGCGTCGATGTATCCGTCACGATCTCCGACCCCACCGCCAAACCTTTCATGGGAAAGCTCGATTTCGCCGAGAACCGGGTCGACAATGAGAGCGGCACCATCCGCATCCGCGCCCGCCTTGCAAATCCCGACCTCGTCCTGCAGCCGGGCCTGTTCGGCCGTGTGCAGGTCGCAGCCTCCAATACCTACAAGGCCATTCTCGTTCCCGATGAGGCGATCGGCTCGGACCAGAACGAACGCGTCGTCTATGTCGTCGACGCGCAAGGCAAGGTTTCGACCAAGCCGGTGCGGCCCGGACCTCGGCTCTACGGCTATCGCGTCATCCGCGAAGGTCTCGACGGCACCGAGACGATCATCGTCAACGGCCTGATGCGGGCGCGGCCGGGTTCGACCATCACGCCGCAGATGAGCGAACTGCCGCAGGAGCGGCAGGACACGCCCCCCGAATCCGCAAACGCGGAGAGCGGACAATGAGATTCGCCCATTTCTTCGTGGACCGGCCGATTTTTGCGGCCGTCATCTCGATCCTCTTTCTCGTCGTCGGCGGCATCGCCTATACGCAGCTGCCGGTCTCTCAATATCCGGAGATCGCGCCGCCGACCATCGTCGTGCGCACCTCCTATCCTGGTGCCGACCCGCAGACCATCGCCGATACCGTTTCGACCCCGCTCGAACAGCAGATCAACGGCGTCGAAGACATGCTGTACATGTCGTCCTATTCCAGCGCCGACGGCGCCATGTCGCTGACGATCACCTTCAAGCTCGGCACCGATCTCGACAAGGTGCAGGTGCTGGTCCAGAACCGCGTTTCCATCGCGCTGCCCCGTCTTCCCGAGGAGGTTCAGCGGCTCGGCGTGACCACCGACAAGAGCTCGCCCGACCTGATGATGGTGGTGCACCTCCTGTCGCCGTCGCATCGTTATGACCAGCTTTACGTCTCGAACTATGCCCGCAACCGCATCCGTGACGTGCTCGTGCGCCTCGACGGCGTCGGCGATGTGCAGATCTTCGGCGAACGGCAGTATTCGATGCGCATCTGGCTGGATCCGGAAAAACTCTCCGCCTATGGCATGACCTCGGATGACGTCGTCTCCGCCCTGAGGGACCAGAACGTACAGGTCTCCGGCGGCAAGATCGGCGCGCCGCCGGTGACCGGCAGGAACGCCTTCGAATATACGGTGCGAACGGATGGGCGTTTCTCCGATGTGCGCGAGTTCCGCTATGTCATCGTCAAATCGACGGGGGCGGGCCGGCTCGTACAGTTGCAGGATGTCGCCCGCATCGAACTCGGCGCGCAGGACTACGTCACCAACAGCTACCTCAACAACGACCCTGCGGTCGCTCTCGGCATTTTCGCCCGGCCGGGAACCAACGCTCTCGATACGGCCCACCAGGTCCAGACGCTGATGAAGGATATCTCCCAGAGTTTCCCGGAGGGCCTGGAATATCGCATCGTCTACGACACGACCGAATTCATCTCGGATTCGATCGATGAGGTCTACAGAACCATCGCCGAAGCGGCCATCCTGGTGGCGATCGTCGTTCTCGTCTTCCTGCAATCCTGGCGGACCGCGATCATCCCGATCGTCGCCATCCCAGTGTCGCTGATCGGCACCTTCGCTATCCTGCTCGCCTTCGGTTTCTCGCTCAATATGCTGACGCTGTTCGGCCTGGTGCTCGCCATCGGCATCGTCGTCGACGACGCGATCGTGGTGGTGGAAAACGTCGAGCGCAATCTGGCGCGCGGCATGACGCCGAAGCAGGCGTCACACGTGACGATGGACGAAGTCGGCACCGCTGTGGTGGCGATCTCGCTGGTGCTGATCGCGGTCTTCGTGCCGACGGCCTTCATTCCGGGCATATCAGGTCAGTTCTACAGGCAGTTCGCCGTGACGATCTCGGTCACCACTGCGATATCGGCCTTGAACTCCCTGACGCTTTCGCCCGCCCTTGCCGGCATATTGCTGAAAGCCCACGATCACGAGACGAAGCGCAAAAGCATTGCCTCACGCCTGGGCACCGGTCTTGCAAACGGCTTCAATCGCGGCTTCGACCGGATGAGCTCCGGCTATTCGTGGACCGTCCGGCACCTGGTCGGCAGCTGGATAGGCTTGACCTGCTCGATGCTCGCCTTCGCCGGCCTGCTCGGCGCGACCTGGTACATGACCACCCGGGTGCCCTCGGGTTTCATCCCGACCATGGACCAGGGTTACGCGATCGTTGTGGTGCAGCTTCCGGACGGCGCCTCACTGGCGCGGACTGATGCCGTCGTCAAACAGGTGGGCGACATCGCCCGAACCGTGCCCGGCGTCGGCAATGCCGTGCAGTTTGCCGGTTTCAGCGGAGCGACCTTCACCAATGCCTCGAATGCGGGGGTCGTCTTCGTTCCGTTCAAATCCTTCGCCGAACGCGAGGAAGGCGGAGAAAACGCCAACAAGATCATCGGCGAGCTCTTCGGCAAGCTGCAGAGCATCCAGGAAGCCTTCATCATCGCAATCCCGCCGCCATCCGTGCGCGGCGTCGGAAACTCCGGCGGCTTCAAGATGCAGATTTCCGATCTCGAAAATCCCGACATGACGCGCGTGCTGGGCCTTGCCCGCCAGATGATGGGGGCGGCGGCAACGACCGAAGGGCTGACCGGCGTCTTTACGACCTTCTCCGATGCCAGCCCGCAATATTTCCTGTCGATCGACCGCGACAAGGCGCGCTTCCTGAACGTGCCGATCCCCAATATCTTCAACGCGCTTTCGATCAACCTCGGCGTCGCCTACGTGAACGATTTCAACGCGTTCGGCCGCGTCTACCAGGTTCGCGCCCAGGCCGACCGGCAATACCGCATGGACAGGGAGGATATTCTCGCCCTGAAAGTACGCTCGGCGACTGGCGCACTGGTTCCTCTCGGAACCCTGATGGACATTCAGGATTCCAGCGGCCCGGCGCTCGTCCAGCGCTACAACATGTATGTCTCGGTGCCGCTTCAGGGCAATCCGACGCCCGGTACCTCGACGGGCGACGCGCTGAAGAAGATGGAGGAGCTGGCGGCCAAGATCCTTCCGCCGGGGACGACCTTCGAATGGACGGAACTCGCCTATCAGGAAACCCATACCGGCAACACCGCCGTCTACATCTTCGCCCTCTCCGTCATTTTCGTCTTCCTGGCGCTGGCGGCCCAATATGAAAGCTGGGTTCTGCCACTCGCGATCATTCTCATCGTCCCGCTTGCCGTGCTCGCCGCACTGATCGGGGTCTCGCTGAGAGGAATGGACAACAACGTCCTGACGCAGATCGGCCTGATCGTCCTGATCGGCCTTGCGGCCAAGAACGCCATTCTGATCGTCGAGTTCGCCAGGCAGGCGGAAGAGGAAGGAAAAACGCCAGTGGAGGCCGCCATCGAGGCGAGCCACCTTCGCCTGCGCCCAATCCTGATGACGGCATTCGCCTTCATCTTCGGCGTTCTGCCGCTCGCCATCGCCACCGGCCCCGGCGCCGAGATGCGCCAGTCGCTCGGCACCGCCGTCTTTTCGGGCATGCTCGGGGTGACGCTCTTCGGCCTGTTCCTGACGCCGGTCTTCTATGTCGTTCTGCGCGGCTGGCGCCGCAGCCGGCCGGCTGAAAGGCCGGTCGAAGCCGCCCCGGCCCAAAGCGAGACGGTCTGATCACGGTGTCATACAGCCTCCCGGTGGGATGATGTGTAAGCGGTGTCCCGCTCACACATCGGCCAAGAATGCTTTATGCAATCTCGAGGACCGAGCCATGACCGGAACGGCAACCATGCACCAAAAGCGGAAATTCTATTCGATGTATATTTCACGCCAGTATGTGTCACTATCTCTATGAGACCAGAGATGCCCATGCAATGCTGGTCGCGAAGTATGTGGCGGATTCCGTGAATGACGTTTGGTGACAAGAGCAACGAAATGAATGTGTTAGAGCCTTTCATGTTTTGACGGAAGCGTAGCCAGCATTTGAGAAATAGTTGGCGCATTCCTCTGGCTTGATGGTGTCGGCGAGTATGCCCAGATGGCGCCAGGTTTCCTCGATGGTTCGCTTTTGGGCTTGGCGCATCCAGTGCTTGATCTTGGCGAAGGCCTGCTCGATCGGGTTAAGGTCGGGGGAATATTTCGGCAGGAACCAGAGCCTGGCGCCGACGGCCCTGATGGCATCACGGATGGCCTTGGCTTTGTGAGAGCCGAGATTATCGAGGATGACGATGTCGCCAGGTTTGAGGGTCGGGATCAACTGCTGGCGGACATAGGCGTGAAAGCATTCGCCATTGATGGGACCGTCGAAGACGCAGGGCGCAGTGAGCTTGTCGCAGCGTAGGGCGCCGAGGAAGGTGAGGGTGCGCCAGCGGCCATGCGGGGCAAAGCCGCGTAATCTTTTGCCCCTCGGCCCCCAGCCGCGTAACGGCGCCATGTTGGTGCGGATCCAGGTCTCGTCGATAAAGACGAGCCGCTTCGGATCGAAGCGGTCTTGCCAGGCTTTCCAGCGAGCTCTGCGGCGGGCAATGTCGGCGCGGCCCTGCTCAAGGGCGAACAGCGTTTTTTTTAAAGCTCAAGCCCTCGCGGCGCATGAACTGCCAGATGGCATTGTGGGAGACGCTCACACCGCGGGCGGCTAACTCATCCTTCAGCCGATGTAGCGTCAGATGTGATGTCTGCTCGATCTGCTCGACGATGAAGGCGCGGTGCGGCTCCAGCACACGTCGGCGATGGCCGCCCATCTTGCCGGGCGACACACTACCGGTGGCCCGATAATGCTGCGACCACTTCACCACGGATGAGACAGCTATGTCGAACCGCTCCGCCACCACCCGGCAGCTCTGACCGTCCACAACCGCTGCAATGACTCGCTCGCGAAGATCATTCGAATAGGGTCGCGTCATGGATGCTGGCCTCCATTCCAGCATCCATCATGAATCACAAATCTGCTGATTTGGGAATCCCGCACCGATTCCGATAAGTAATGATCCGCTCTAGTTAAGCCGGTGGACGTCTGGAATATTCGGCGGATCGTTATTGCCGTTTTGCTCGGTACAATGACTATTGCCTATCTTCGCGCCTTTGCTTTTTGGCCACTAGGTTTTGCCGATGAACTGAGGGGGGTCCTCGATTTGGCAGGGCCGCTCATTTTGCTCGCAGTCGTACTGACACTACTCGTCTGGCTTGCCAGCGCGTTCATCGCTTTATATCGCCAAAATTTTCGCAGAGCAGCCGGTAGCGTTATTGCCATCCTCAGTGTTCCAGCTTGCTCCGCGATACTCCTCGCCACCTCTTTATCCGATCCTTGGGTATGGTACGTCGTTTTCAATAAATCGAGGTTCGAAACGGCAGCGGCAAATAGCGTCTCACTGGCCAGTCCCAAATATGTCGTCCTGGAAGAGCGCGACGTTACGACGGGGATCGCGGGAGTGACCGAAAACCATTTCGTTGATCTGATCTACAGCGAAAGCGATCCAGACAAGCTGGCCTCATCGATTCCGGGTCTAAGCCATATCTATGGCAACTTTTACAGGCGCGACGAGTTCATGTGATGTCTCCTTCGGGCCGGATAGAACCCTTTTGGGTACGTATTACTCTGCCGGGTAATTCCAGGGCAGGAGACCCACAATCCGGTTTTGCTTGTGGCCGTTTACGATAGCGGTGAGCGTGCTGGTCAGGTAGGCTTGTGGATCGACGGCATTGAGCTTGCACGTTTATGCCGACCGTCGAACTATGCCGAACGAGCAGGTTTATGCCAACGTTTTTCGTGACAAAGCAGTAGCCGGATCGGCATAGCTTAGGCTCTCTCCGTCGCAGTTGACGCAAAGGAGAGTCCTATGAACGCAAGTGACTATTTGAAGCGCAGCACGCTGTATCGGAAGCTGATCCACGGGCCGCATGGCAAGTTTGCCCAAGTTTACGCCGCCAGGTTGTCGAACGAAGGCTTGGGTCGGCAATGTACCTGGCGATCGCTGAGCCTGTTTCGAGAGCTGATGGACTGGCATGTTGGCAGCGGACATGAGCCCCGGGATTTAAGCGAAGGTCACGTTAGTCGGTTTTTCGAGCACCGTTTCAAACACTGGAGACCGGACGCGGGCGACCGATCAGCTCTCCGCCGCTTACTCTCTACATTGCGGCAAGAAGGTTTGATATCAGCCGCCGTTCCGATTGAGCGCACGGAGCACGAGCAGATTGTCGATATGTTCGCAGCTTATCTCTCGAATGAGAGAGGGCTCGCAGCCTCAACGGTGGAAAGTCACAAGCTGCTGTCGCATCGATTTCTGATGGAGATCTGTCCGGCCGGCGCAGACGAGTTTGCAGCGCTCACCCCGGAGATCGTCATCGGCTATGTCGAACGACATGCGCTTGACGGTTCCGCCGACAGTGGCAAAGCCATGTGCGGAGTTGTGCGTGCGTTCTTGCGCTATTTGCATCTGAAGGGTTTCATCTCGACGCCGCTCGCTGACTGTGTGCCGTCCATCCGCCGCTGGCGACTTGCCGGCCTTCCAACATTCCTGCCGCCCGAGAAGGTCCAGAAGGTTCTCGATGCCTGCGATCGGACGACGGCAATGGGCCATCGGGACTATGCGGTTCTGATGATCCTCGCCAAGCTCGGCTTGCGCGCCAGCGAAGTTGCGACCCTCAATCTTGACGATATCGACTGGCAGTCGGGCACGATTCTCGTACACGGAAAGGGGCGGCAACAAGCAACGATGCCGCTGCGTCACGACGTCGGAACAGCGATCGTGGCTTATATCCGGCATGGGCGCCCCGCTTCGGCGTGTCGGCGAGTTTTCTTGCGAACTCTTGCGCCGCATGTGGGTTTTGCCTCCGGCTGCGCCATCACGATGATCGCAAAGCAGGCACTCGAACGGGCGGGCATTGACGGCTATGCGCATCACGGCGCCCATCTTTTCCGCCACAGCCTTGCAACCGACCTTTTGCGGTCGGGCGCCAGCTTTGCCGAGATCGGTCAACTGCTCCGCCATCGAAGCATCGACAGTACAAGGATCTATGCCAAGCTCGATGTTGAGAAGTTGCGCGAACTGAGCCTCCCCTGGCCGGGAGGTGTCCAATGAGCCGGCTTCGCACCGCGTTTGAGCGCTACATCGGCATGCGCCAAGGGCTGGGATACAAATATGACGGTCCGGCAAAACGATTGTCGGGGTTCGTCGCTTTCATGGAGGCCCGCGGCGCCGAGACCATTACGGCGGACCTGGCAATGGAGTGGGTCACCTCGATGGGCCGGCAGCCGAGTTGGTCAATCCGACTGGCTGATGTGCGCTGCTTTGCCCAGCACCTCAGTCATTTCGATCCTCTGACGGAAGTGCCACCGAGCGACGCAGTGCCGCCGGCACGGCGCACAAAGCCCTACATCTATAGTGAAGTCGAGATTCAGGCGCTTCTGGCGGCAGCACTGTCGTTGCCGCCGGCCAACGCCCTGCGGCGCTGGACATATCACTGCCTGTTCGGGCTGATAGCGGTCGCCGGACTGCGCCATTCCGAAGCGCTCGGCCTACGCCGGGCCGACGTCGATCTCGACCAGGGCGTCCTCACCATTCGCGAGACAAAGTTCGGCAAGACAAGGCTGGTGCCGCTGCATGCCACGACAGTCGCTGTATTGTTGGACTATGCCGCCCGACGCGATGCACACCTTCGTACGCCTCGTAGTCCCTATTTCTTCGTCGCCGAACAGGGCGGCAGATTATTGCATCAATACGTGCACCGCGTGTTCTGGCGACTATCCCGGCAAATCGGATTACGGCAGGAGGGGAAACGAGATGGTCCACGGATTCATGATCTTCGCCACCGTTTCGCCGTCCAGACCCTGATCAACTGGCATCGGGCTGGCGAAGATGTGGAACGCGAGCTGCCGGTTCTCTCAACCTTCCTCGGCCATGCCAATGTTCGCGACACCTACTGGTATCTGTCCGCCGCGCCGGAACTGATGAACCATGCCGTCCGGCGATTGGATAAGCGCTGGGAGGCTCGGTCATGAGACGCACGAACGACCTGGCCGTGCTGATCGAGCGGTGGTTCACAGATCGGCTCATGAAGCATCGAGGTGTCAGTCCCAACACCATCGCCTCCTACCGCGACACCTTCAGGCTCCTGTTTGCGTTCGCACAGACGCGCCTTGGGAGGTCCCCATCTCAGTTGACACTACGGGATATAGACGCTCCTTTCATCGGCGCATTCCTGGAGAACCTTGAGACAAAGAGATCCGCCTCGGTGAGGACCCGGAATCTCCGCCTTACAGCCATCCGATCCTTCTTCCAATATGCAGCGTTCGAGGAGCCGGCACATAGCGCCCATATTCAGCGTGTGCTCGCGATCCCCAGCAAGCGATGTGATAAGCGGCAACTTCAGTTTCTAACCAGGCCCGAGATTGAAGCGATCCTGGACTGCACTGATCGAAGCACGTGGCTGGGACGCCGCGACTACACTCTGCTATTACTGGCCGCCCAAACCGGGCTTCGGGTCTCGGAGATCATCGACCTTGACCGAGATTCGGTAATGCTCGGCCGCGGTGCGCATGTGCAATGCATCGGCAAGGGCCGCAAAGAGCGAAGTACGCCGCTCACAAAGGTTGCCCAGCAAGCCCTCCGGTATTGGCTCAAGGAACCAGGGAAGCGAGGCGCAACGACTCTCTTTCCAAACATGCACGGTGGCCGGCTCAGCGCCGACGGCGTGCAGGCACTGCTGAACAAATATGTCGCCAAAGCGCGCGAGCACTGCCAGTCCCTTCGCTCAAAGCGGGTGTCGCCGCATGTCTTACGGCACTCCGCTGCCATGGAGTTACTGCAGGCGGGCGTCGACTGCTCGGTCATTGCCCTGTGGTTGGGCCACGAAGCGATGGAAACGACGTTGACCTATCTTCATGCACATCTCGAACTGAAGGAATCTGCACTCGCAAAGCTGAAGCCGTACGAACGCGCCAAGGCCGAGCGGTTTCGACCAAGCGACCGGCTTTTGGAATTCCTGAACGCCCTCTGAGCATGAGAACTATGCCGAGTGTCAACCAACGGCGACCCGCCGAACCGGCCGGGAACGCACGGTGTAGCGTCCTCATCAAAAGAGGCGTTCGGCATAGTTCGACGGTCGGCATAAACCGCCAAGCTGAACGACATAGACCCGCAGGCTTGGCTTGCCGACGTTCTCGCCAACATTGCGGACACGCAGCTCAGCAGGCTGGAGCGATTGCTGCCGTGGAACTGGACACCGACGCAAACAGCAGCCGTTGCGGCATAGGATCAGCGATGGATCGCAAAGCCAACCGAACTATCATTCAGAAAATATTGCTTACCGAGTGGGACCCCATCGGGGTGTCGGACATTCCTGAAGCGCAGGACGAATATGATGCCTATGCCGATACCGTCTCCGGTATGATGGCCAATCAAACCGCCTCAGTTGATGCCATCAGGCAGTATCTCTTTAAGATCGCAACCGAGCATATGGGGCTTTCATACCCAGGACTTGCTGAGCGTTGCGACAAGGCTGCAAGAGCTGTCGCGGCACTTCAGTCAGACCGCTGAACCTGCACACCACTAGCGCCAGGTGCGGTAATCACCGGATGCTTACGAACTGGACAACGCGATTTTCTGTTCTGTTTTTGAACATGCGAAGCAGCAATGAGTCAAAACTTAACCACAGCAATTCGGAAAGTGCTAGCAGCAATCAACCTACGCGATTGCAGCTTGCAAACAATTTTGCCTCGCGGCATGGTAGAAACTATCGGCGGGGGCGGGTAAGTGGGCGGCTTAACTCACAATGAAATTGATTTTGCGATTCGCATTATTTTGGGAATCGACGTGGGCGCAATTTGTATGCTGGCAGTCTGGTTCTATTTCCAAAATGAACGTCTAGCCTTTCGCGCGTCGAAATACGGCCCAATTACCTATCCGGTATTCGGAAGCATTTTTACAGGGATAGCCTACGGCCACCCAGACTGCCCTGAAGAAATCGCAAAAGAGTACAAGAGAATGAGGCGAAAACGCGCCATATACACCATGTATTTGTCGATAGTTCCCGCGATTTATCTGATGTTTCTTCGGAAATATTATCACTGACAACCATCGTGTCATCACGAAATTTGTGAATTCTCAGTCTCGCAAAGGGGAATTGGATGAGTGCGCCTCGATATTACAACATCGCCGCTAAACCCACTCCAGAGGAATTCGGGGATCAAAACCTCATCGCCATAATGGACGATCTTCTTAGTAAAATGGTCCAGCTCGCAGTCGGCAGCACCTCACTCAATTTTACATTGAAAGTAGGCGTAGGCGCTACCGTAACAGCAGCTCTTACTATCACGAAGGACGACGACGCTTGGTACGTCAACGGAACAAAATTTGCGTTCGCAACCTACGGAGGAATGCTAGCCGCTGACGCCATCGCGGCAGTCTCGCAGGGTGCGGCTATCGCGGTTTTAGGACTAACAGCAGCCGAGGCCACTATCATTATCGGTGGCGTAGTTGCCGGTCCATTGATTGCCGCGGGCGGAGCATATGTTTGGTCGACCTTTGTTCAGCCGTCAATTGATCATTATATCATCGACTACATCTTCGGCACTCAGGATGTCGAGATCCAGCATATGGTTGACGGGGTCGCCACTGCTGGAGTTGCTTATGATAATCTCGATCCGGCTGATCTCCCTTCCGCACTTGCAGGCATAGCCGAATTCGCCCACGCCAACGCGAACGATACACTCGATTTTTATAGCGATAAGGAACTCACGAAAACTTATGTGGTACTTGGAAACGACGCTGGGTTCGCTTTAGCGAGTGCAATGGGGGTCACGGAGGAGGAATTCGCTACTTGGGAGGGCGCAAAAGACGGCGACGGAGATGACGCGACAAATGGCGAGGTAATCATCAGCGACGATCAAACGTCGTGGTCCTTCGCGGACAAGGAAGCCGTGATCGCCCTTAAAGTTCTTTCCGGCGATGGATCTCATACCGAGGAACTCACTGTTGCCTTCGACCAACTCGGACTAGGGTCTAAGCCTCCATCCCTGAGCGGCGAGCTGGCAGTGATCGTGGGTGTTAGCGATGATAATACGGAGCTTTTGAGCGGTGGCTCGGCGAGCAAGGCGATAATCATCGGCGGTGGCGGGAACGATATCATCCACGGGACCGCTGGAGACGATCGTCTTTTTGCTGATGTCGCCAATAAGGACTCTGTTGGGATCACATATAACGAGCTTTACGGGGAGTCGGGGAACGATCTTCTGGTCGGAGGTGCAGGCGGAGATCTTATCGTCGGGGGAGGAGACAGCGATCTTGTTTTCGGTGCAGGGGGTAGTGACAAAATTGACGGCGGCACAGGGGATGACACCATCTTTGGTGACGACGAAGTCGAAGCGTCAACCAGCCAAGCGGAAGACATCATTCTAGGCGGGACAGGGCGCGATTTTTTAGTCGGCGGTTCTGGAGACGATATCATCATTGGAGGGAATGGTAATTTCTCCAATATAGATCTCTCGACCGCGCACTCGGAATGGAACGATGGAGAGCGTGACGTCCTTTCCGGTGGTTCGGGGTCGGATACATTTTATGTGTACGCCGATAGATGGTTTGAAGGACCTCCATCGGTTCCAGATCAAATAGACGTAGCCAAGAGAAAATCGATATCATCGACATCCTCGACACCGATTTTACGGCCAATTTGCAGATTGTACACGAAGGCAGATTAGCCAATTTCGAGTTGAGCAGCGCGATGATTAGCGCGGCGATTCAAGCTGGAACATCTGATTTGGGAACGGTCACGTTCGGGGAGGGGCCTGACGCACTGCACGCTACCATCAGAATGGGGTCCTCCCCTGCGGGTATGACGGTCATCTACGCCGCAGCTGAAAACACGTTTTCGGCCATGATTGTAGGTATCTCGTTTGGCCTCTCGACTACGGATCCGGACGCCAGCGATATAGCAGGTTCGAATGGTGATGATGACATCACTGCTGGTGATGGCCAGAATAACATCTCAGGTCGCGACGGGGACGACTATCTCGATGGCGGTGGCGGCGACGACACGGTCAGTGGTGGTGCTGGCTCGGACGGTGTTGTTGGGGGGGATGGCAATGACCATCTTTCCGGCGGGGACGGCGACGACTGGTTTGATGGCGGTCCCGGGAATGATACGATTGATGGTGGCGACGGTATCGACGAAGTCGATTATTACGGCACACTCGAGGATTTCGTATTCGTTTTGAACTTAGACACCTCAGTCTCGGTAGAAAGTGAATTCGGAACCGATACGCTCACCAATATCGAGAATATCTGGCTGTACGCAGACGATGGATCTTATCAGGAATTCGCCCTGGAAGATCTGACGGTGCCCGTTGCTCCCCAAGTTGAGATCACTGGAACATCCGGAAACGACGTATTGGTCGGAGGTTGGCGTGGCGAAACGATCCAGGGTGGAGCTGGGGATGATCAACTACGAGGCCAAGCTGGGAGCGACATCTATATCTATCGAGCCGGCGAAGGGAACGATGTGATCAATGATGGAAAGCCAAACTCCTTCAATACAGACATACTGCGATTGACTGATCTCAATCAGTCCGACGTCTCCTTTGAGCGCATAGGCAAAGATCTCCGTGTCAACATATTAACGACGGGTGCTTTTATCATCATCACCAACCAGTTCCTTTCGCACAGCGAGCATTGGGGCGTCGAGAAGATTGAGTTTGCGGATGGCTCGTCGTGGGGCTTGGCGGACATAGAGCAATTAAGCTGGATGCTCGGAACGTCTGGCGACGACCAACTGCAGGGGCGCGACAACTACGAAGACGTGTTCATCGGTGGCGAGGGGGACGATGTGCTCTCCGATTTCGTCGGAAACGACACGTATGTCTACGCATCGGGTGATGGAAATGACCTGATCGATGACCAGGGAGGATGGTCCCTCAGCGATGTGGATGTTCTTCGCTTTACGGACCTGAACTCGAGTGATTTAAGTTTCCGCCGTGACGGATTTAATCTGGTTATAGAGGATCTCACAACTCAACAAATCATTACGATCGACGAGCAATATTACGACAGCCGGAGCCACTCAGGTGTCGAGAAAATTGAGTTCGCGGATGGCACTTCCTGGAGTCTGGAGCAAATCCAAGTCTTCGGCTGGATAACCGGAACTTCGCAAGATGATGTGCTTCAAGGAACGTACATCGCCGACATCTTCGACGGTGGCGCTGGTAACGATGATCTCCACGGAAGTGAAGGCGACGACGGATACATGTATTTCAGCGGCGACGGTTCCGATCGAATTTTCGACGAGGCGACGGAATCCGGCGGATCGTCCGATTGGCTTAGCTTCACCGATCTGAATGCAAATGATCTGGTCCTATCTCGCGACGGAGACGATCTGAAGATTGCAATCATCTCAACCTCGGCCGTTATCACAATTGCTGGCCAATACGCGGATCCGCTGGGAGACGCAGGGATCGAATCCATCAAGTTCCAAGATGGCACGAGCTTCTCCTTGCGCGATATTCAATCCGTTGCCTGGACGGTTGGAACCACCAATTCCGAGACGCTTTCGGGGACGGCCGCAAATGATGTGCTCATTGGGAATGGCGGCAACGACGTCTTACAGGGCGGCACAGGGAGCGACACCTACTATTGGAAATTCAATGACGGCGATGACATCATTGACGACAGGTCCGGCCCCTCTTCGGATGACAACGTCCTGAAAATGTCGGGATTGGAATACACTCTCATCGGATACTCCCGTGAGGGCGACGATCTGCTGATTACCGTCAACTACTTCGACATAGAGATCGACACAATTCGCGTGAAGGATCAGTTCATCGCTGGTGAGGCCGGGGGAGTCGATCGCATCGAAATCGACGGCATTTCGTTCGAGAGAAGCGACCTCCCGCAATTGATGCTCGATCATCCTCCTGGCCTAAATCTTATCCAAGGAACCGCCGGCGCAGACAATCTGCTTGGTAGCAACTATGGCGATGCCATTCATGCGGGCGACGGCGATGATGTCATCTACGGGGGGCGTGGCGATGATTTGATCGATGGTGGGGCCGGAAACGACACCGCAAATTTGAATGGATCAACCTGGGATTATACGTTCACCCGAAATGACGATGGCTCAGTCACTGTCACCAGTGACTTCTACGGTACGGACACATTGACGAACGTGGAGTCGCTATACTTCATCAATCAGTACCAATCATTCAACATCGACGAGTTGGCTCCATCAAATCCCAGCAACACGCTGGCGGCGACACCAAATTCGCAATCAACGGCTTCTCAGGAAGAGTTGCCAGCACCTGCTGCCCCGCAGACGAGCGCCAACCTGATCGTCTTCCCGGCGGCGCGCGAGGATACCAATCTTGCGCTCGTCGGCGATCCGGACGATGACAATAGCGACGTTGGAGATGGAAATGTCGCTCAGGTCTTCGATCTGGCCGATTTCCGCGAGCAAATCGCCTCGGACGATCATCAGGACGATCTAGTTTACGATCCCGAACCTATTGGCGCGCTCATTTAAATTTTCTGTGATTGGCTGGATGTGCTCTACCAAGAGTGCATCCAGCCAGCCGTTTTGACAGCGGAAGCTCGTTATGAAGAAAACCAACATGTATAGCCTAAGCCGAGCGGGCTGGGGACTGTTCGTCTTTTCCGTGGCAATTAACGTCTTCCTTCTCGTCCCTTCGATATACATGATGCAAATCTACGATAGGGTGTTGCCGTCAAACAGCACTCCTACTCTTGTATATCTTTCCATTCTTGGAGCTTTATCGCTTCTTTTCCTTGCGGCCCTCGACATAGTACGAACAATCTTCTGCCAACGACTGGCCATAGCGTTGGATCGGAATCTTGCATCTAAGACATTTTCTGCTTCCCTAGCTTCGTCGCGGGCTAGCGCGGGAGATAGTCAGCCATTGCGGGATCTGTCGACGGCTCGAACATTCATTGCTTCTCGCGGGCTGTCAAATCTCATTGACTTGCCGTTTGCCCCGCTCTTCATGGTGTTGCTCGCTTTCGTGCACCCGCTACTTTGCTTAGTGACCGTCATCGGAGCGGCGATACTACTACTCCTTGTTCTTGTTAACCAGGTAGTGTCGCGCTCAGCCAGCTCCAAAGCTCAAGAGGCATCGATTGCAGCGAGTCTTCAAGCGCAGGCCTTCGCCAGGAGCGCGGATACGATTCATGGGATGGGCATGATGCGGAACGTGACCGCAGAATGGGGCACAAATTTCGCTGAAGCGGTGGTGACACAAGATCGAGCATCGATATCGACAGCGGTCTTCTCGGGGACATCGCGTGTTTTTCGTATGGCGCTTCAGCTTGGAATTCTCGCTGCGGGTGCCTTTCTCGTTATGCGTCATGAAATGACCGCGGGGATGATATTCGCGTCTTCAACCTTGTCAGGACGCGCCCTTCAGCCGATTGATCAACTCGTGGCCGGTTGGAAACAAGTGATCGATGCACGCAAAGCGTGGACGAGGCTCAAGAAGACGCTGCATGAAGCCAGTTCCGATATCGCTGTGAAGACAAAATTGCCAGCTCCCCTTGGGCGCGTTTCCGCGACGAAGGTTTCCTGGTCTCCTCCGGGGATGCCTGAAAGTCCGGTGGTGAAGGAGTTAAGCTTCGACGTACGTGAAGGCCAGATGATCGCGATAATCGGACCCAGCGGCTCGGGGAAATCCACAGTAGCGCGCCTTATTGCGGGCATCATCACACCGCAGTCGGGAGAGATCAGAGCTGATGGGTGCGATTACAGAAACTGGGACAATGAGCAGCTAGGAAGCTTGATCGGCTATATTGCGCAAGACGTTCAGCTCCTTCCTGGAACAATCGCTCAAAACATCTCGCGATTCGATCGATCAGCTACAGACGACGAAATCACCGCGGCCGCCTTGAAATCTGAGGCCCACTCAACAATCCTGACTCAGGCACAAGGGTATCAAACATCATTGTTCGGTGTTGGTGCCTCCCTGTCAGGAGGGGCTAGGCAACGTATTGGGTTGGCGAGGGCGTTCTTTAGGACGCCCAAGATCTTGGTCTTAGACGAGCCTAATTCAAATCTTGATGCGGAAGGGGAAGCCGCACTCGAAAGGGCGCTGATAAACGCCAGGGCGAATGGCACGACAATATTTATCGTCACACACAGGCCGTCGATAGTCTTGAAGTGCGATTTGGTGATGGTTCTCAAAAACGGTGCGATGGAGTCTTTCGGACCGGTTGAGAGCCTTGTGCAAAAGCGCAAGCAGGCGGCTACCCAAATCAAAGCTCACGCTTCGCAGGCGGACAGTCGGTCCGACGCTGCGCTTCTCAAAGTTGAGGGGGAGACGGTATGACTGCTCCCTTCGACTGGCAGGATAGATTGCATTTGTCGCCCTCATCTCCCGCGATACTTGGTTATCTCGCCATCACAGTGATGATCTGCACGTTCGGCGTTTGGGGTGCCGTCGCGCCGATCGATGGAGCAGCCGTAGCCCCAGGTGTGGTTGCGGCGGCGGGTCGCAACATACAGATGCAGCATCTTGAAGGAGGGATTCTCCGCGAAATCAAGGTGGAAGAAGGTGACCGAGTGCGCAAGGGAGATGTCCTTCTACTTCTGGACGAAACCGCCGCGAAAACTCAGGTGAATCGCTTGGAAAAGCAATTGGTGGCACTTGACATACAGATAAAGCGACTCGAAGCGGAACGAGACGGTTTAGAATCTTTAATCGTCACCATCAAAGAGGTTTCGTCGGTCGATACCGATTTTTCGGATATCGGAAATGAAGAGGTTAGAGAATTTGAGGCGCGTCTTGCGCGCTTTGAATCCGAGCAGCTCATTCTTGCACAGCGCTTGGATCAATTGGCAGACGCGCAAGAAGGGCTTGTTCAGCAGAAGTTGGCCGTCGACAAGCAATCTTTCATAATCAAGGATGAGCTTGCTCGCAAACAGGGCCTCCTTGAGAAAGGACTGATCAACCGCACCGACTACACGGAATTGCTGAGGATTGATGCTGAACTGGTGGGACAAAGCGCTGCTCTCGCGGCTCAGCAAGCCAACACGCGATCGCAAGAAGCAGAAGCTAGGGAGCAAATCGAGCGAGCTAAAAGCCAGCGCGTTGAAGAGGCTGTTTCCAAGCTAACGGAGGCGAAAGCCTCGCTCCGTGATGTCGAGGAGCAACTTACTGCGGCCTCGGGAGTTCTTGGGCGAACGACGATAAGAGCACCCGTAGATGGAATTATCGTGACCTCCGCATATAACGTCGTCGGAAATGTTATCTCACCTGGGGAAAAGGTGATGGAAATTCTGCCAACATCGGAACAGCCACTAATAGAGGCACGTGTGAAGCCAACGGACATTGATGTGGTTCACATTGGGCAAACTGCGCGACTACGCTTTTCCGCCCTGAACGCCCGCTTGACACCAGAGGTCACCGCCACCGTCCGAAAAATATCAGCGGACCGGCTGGTAGACCAAGCCAGCCAAGAGAGCTACTACAGAGCAATACTTCAGGTAACAGGTTCTCTGCCGCCGTCTATCGATGAAACGCAGGTGCATCCAGGAATGCCAGTTGAGACGTTTATAAATACAGGGGAACGCACCTTTTTCGAATATCTGTTGAAGCCGCTATTGGATTCAACTCGATTGGCTTTCGTCGAGGACTGAACACGGATACCAACGCTTGCCGCACCTTGGCGGATAATGCATGGCAGGAATCCCATCAACTGCAATAGATCGTGTCACGGCGGGGTCGGCGGTTCGATCCCTATCAAGAGCGGGGCATCGACTTTTAGGGCAGTCAGTTCTGCGGTCGCAATCTTACATGCAATGAACCCGGACGCTGCAGCTGAGCCGACACCCTGGACGGAAGAAGACCTTCGAGATTACCGGTGAATCCTCGCTAGCATGTTACGCTTCGATGCGTTGTTGAGTTTGCCGGTCGAAAAAATGAACCTTTGGGCTACTGAAGGACAGTTTTACGCGCTGCTCAGGAACGAACTCGACGCGTTCACGGACTACCCAAGTTAGCTCCTTGCCCTCTACCTCCACGGCAACATGCGTCTCTGAACCTGTTGGTTCGACCACCCTCACAATCGCGTCCACGCCGTCTTCACCGCCGAGAGCGATGTCCTCCGGACGAATTCCGAGCACCAGCGGCCTGCCCGCCGAGGCACCCGGAGCGTGCGAGAGGTCTATCCGCGAGCCGCCTGCGAGGGTCAGCGCGGGACTGCCAGAGTTCCGCAAGGTTCCCTCCAGGAAGTTCATGGCTGGGGATCCAAGAAAGCCTGCGACGAATACGTTCCGGGGGCGATCATACAGCTCGAGTGGGCTGCCGATCTGCTCCACGCGGCCGCCATGTAGCACGACGATCTTGTCGGCCATGGTCATGGCTTCGATCTGGTCGTGGGTGACGTAGACGATCGTGGTCTTCAGCCGCTGGTGCAGTGCCTTGATCTCGGCGCGCATCTTGACGCGCAGCTTAGCGTCGAGGTTGGAGAGCGGCTCATCGAAGAGGAAGACCTTCGGATCTCGCACGATGGCGCGGCCCATGGCGACGCGCTGGCGCTGGCCGCCGGAAAGCTGGGCCGGCTTGCGATCAAGCAGCGGCTGCAGGCCGAGGATCGCCGCGGCCTCGCCCACCTTCCTGTCGATCTCGGGGCGCTTGGCGCCGGCAAGTTCCAGCGCGAAGCCCATATTCTGGGAGACAGTCATTTGCGGATAGAGGGCGTAGTTCTGGAAGACCATCGCGATGTCGCGGTCCTTTGGCTGGAGGTTGTTCACCACCCGCCCGTCGATACTGATCTCGCCGCCGCTGATGTCTTCGAGCCCGGCGATCATGCGCAGCAAGGTCGACTTGCCGCAGCCGGAGGGGCCGACAAGAATGGTGAATTCGCCATCAGCGATCTCGACGTCAACGCCGTGAATGATATCGACCGGGCCGAAGGATTTTTTGACGTTTCTGATGCTCAAGCCAGACATGAACTTCTCCTTCAGCGCTTCCTGCGGACACGCAGCGCCTGGTGCGGCTTGCGCGGGATCTTGACGCCGAAGGCCGCATCCGGCTTGCCGCCGCGCACGACCGAGCCATGACGCGTCGGATGCGGAACGGGTGCCGCCACCTTCTCGGCCGGCGTGATCGTCATCTCCCAGGTGTCGATGATATCGACATCGTAATCGTCGCCGTCGACCGGCAGGCCGGTGGACCAGATCACCGGCTGATGCTCACCGAAATAGATCAGGCGGAAATCGCCGTCGCCGTCACGCGCGCCTGAGACTCGCGACCAGGGCCACTCGCCGATGATGCCGAGCGGTTCGAGGCCGTGCTTGACGTCTGCCTCCAGGAGATCGCGCAGGAAGCCGATGCGCTTCCAGGCCTCGCCGCGCAGCTCTCCGCCCTTGGCCCACCAGATCAGATCCTCGGGATGGGAATAGGTCTCGCCATGGCCGGCATAACCGCCGCGCGCCATGGTGATCCAGAAACGGTGCACGAGCTCGCGCGGGTGGAGATTGCCCCAGGACTGCAGGATGTCGCCCTCATATTCCGGCTCGTCGTTGACGACGGGCTTGCCGTAGGCGTCGCGCCATTCCTGGGTGCGCTTAACGTCGGGGTTCTGAATGCAGGTGTGCGTGATCCACGGCTTGCGGTGATCGAAATTCGCGGTCACGTCGCCATTATGGATGGAGCGCAGATGCTGGTAGGGGTCGTTTTCCTCCAGAATGTGGAAGTAGCGGTCCCACTGCTCCATCGGCTTGGTGTCGATGAGGAAATCATATTCGTTGGCGAGCGACCACCAGACGTTCCGGTAGGCGGCAAGGCGGGCGGCGAGATATTCGACATAACGGAAATCCTGCTCGGCCGACATGTCGGCATAGCCCCAGCGGTCATAGGGGTGGAAGATGATGATATCGGCTTCGATGCCGAGATCGCAAAGCGCCGCCACCCGCTTTTCGAAGTGCTGGAATGCGGCGGGGTTCGGCCGGTTGAAATCCTCTTTGCCGTCGGCTCCGCGCTCGAAGCAGGCATGCAGCGGCTCGTTGACGTTATAGGGATAATCCTTCGGGAATACGCCCATGCGCATCTTGTTGAAGCGAGCCTTCTCAAGCGTCTCCAGCGTCTGCTTTTGCATCTCGGGCGGCTGGTGCGTCCAGGCATAGCAGGTCGTGCCGAAGGAGAGGAACGGCGTGCCGTCGGCATAGGCGAAGTGGAATTTGTTGCGCACGCGCACCGGGCCGTGATTGCCTGATGAAGGCGCGGTTGCCATCAGTGCGCCGGTCTTGCCGTCGAGGGCTGACGTCCTGGAGCGCGTCCTGAACGACCACTCGCCTTCGGTATCGGGCATGAAGCGGATGCGGTAGGTGCCGTTGCCGTCATAGAAGCCCGGCACACGGACCTCGCGGCTCTTATGGGTGAAGACGGCATCGAATGCCACGTCGAGATAGGGATTGCCGCCGGCAGGCCCTTCGAAGGAGGCCTCGAACACACCCCATTTTTCGACTGTTGCATCGGACATTCTGTCTCTCCTCGTAAAATGATTTCGCGATCAGCCCTTGACGGCGCCGGAGGTGAGGCCGGAGACGAAGTAGCGCTGGAACATGAGATAGACGAGCGTCGCCGGAAGCACGGTCATGACGATCGCGGCGTTGAGCTGGCCGTAATTGCTGGAAAACTGCCCTTGGAAGGACATCAGGCCAAGCGGCAGCGTCCACATGTGCTGGTCCTGCAGCAGCACCAGCGCCATGGCGAATTCGTTCCAGGTGGAGACGAAATCCAGGATGAGCAGCGCGGCGAGCACGGGCAGGCACACCGGCAAGAAGATCCGGCGGAAGATGGTGAAGTGGCTTGCCCCGTCGATCAGCGCCGCTTCCGAGAGCTCCTTCGGAATGCTCCTGAAGAAGCCGTGCAGGATGAAGACCTGATAGGGAACGCCGAAGGCGATATAGGGCAGGATGACGCCGGGATAAGTATCGATCAGGCCGAAGGAATTGACGAGCGTGAAGAGCGGCGCAAGCATCACCTGGAAGGGGATCATCGTGCCGAAGACGACGAGCAGCAGCAGGGCCTTGGTGATCTTCAGCCTGATCTTGGCAAGTGCATAGGCGGCCATCGCCGACAGGAACAGGCCGAGCGGCACCTTGATGACGGTGATGATGACGCTGTTGAAGAAGGAGTTGGCGAAGTTGCCGCGGCTCCAGGCAGCGCTGTAGTTTTCGAAGGCGAGCTCGGCCGGCGGCATGAAGGCGCCTGTGCTCGTCACTGCCGCCGGCGACTTCAGCGAAGTGAAGACGATGAAGACGAAGGGTGCGACCCAGATGAGCGCCACGAGGACGAGCGCGATCCAGAGACCGATCAGAACGGGATCGCGCTTCATCGACGACGGCTGGACTTCGAGATGCACGGCGGCGTGGTCGCTCGATACTGCTGTCACGATTCCACCTCCTCGTGCTTCTGGGTCCATCTGAGATAGGGAATGACGACGGCCATGGTGATCAGCAGCAGCACGACGGAGATCGCCGCGCCGCGGCCAAAATCGAAGATCTGCATGGCCTGCGTGAAGGCCCAGAGCGCCAGCATCTGGGTGGACTGGGCCGGGCCGCCGCCGGTCAGGCCGTAGACGATGTCGAAGGCCTTGAGCGACGAGATGATCGAAAGGACGAGAACGATGGTGATCGTCGGGCGCAGGGCCGGCAGCGTCACGTGCTTGAACACCGCCCAGCGGCCGGCGCCGTCGATGCGCGCCGCTTCCACCAGCGTCTGGGAAACGTTCTGCAGGCCCGCCAGGAACAGCACCATCGAGAAGCCGACCGTCTGCCAGAGATAGGCGACGAAGACGGAATAGAGAGCGATGTCCTTATTGCCGAGCCAGTCCTTGATCCAGCCCTGCATGCCCCAGGAGGTCAAGAGCTGGGCGAAGAGGCCGAAGAAGGGATCGTACATCCACTTCCACATGGTGGCGACCGCGATCGGCGCGATGATGACGGGCAGGTAGAAGATGGCGCGCAGGCCGTTGCGGCCGAAGATCTTCTGGTTGAGGCTGAGCGCCAGGAGCAGCCCGACCATTGGCGGGAAGATCAGGCTCATCACGGTCCAGATCACCGTGTTGCGGAAAGCCACCCAGAAGACCGGATCGCGGGTAAAGATCGCTGAATAGTTGGCGACGCCGACGAATTGCCGGTTGGGATCGAGCCCGTTCCATTTCTGGAAGCTCAGGATCACGACATTGAGCATCGGGTAGAGCGCAAAGACCGCATAGATCGCCAGCGCCGGCACGAGCAGGATGAGTGCTTGCATGCGCGGATCATGAGTCGATTGTCGAAGTGACATGCTTTCCTCCTAGAGCGACCAGCTCATGAAAGAATGCGCCAGCCGATCGACACTTGACCGACTGGCGCCTTGGGAGGAATCAGCTTCTGCCGGCGATGAAGCTCTGCAGTTGCTTGGCCGCCTCGGCCGGCTCGGTATTGCCGGAGGCGACGTCATTGATGACGCGGAAATATTCCGTCGTCACATCGAGCGGGAAGGCCTGGTCGCCGTTCATGTAGACCTTGCCGTATTTCTGGAAGATGCCCAGCCATTCCGCCTCGAGCGGCTTCTGATTGGCATATTGGACGTTCTTATTGACCGAGGTCGAGCTCAGCTGGCCGAGCAGATCCTGCTGCACCTTCGTCGACAGGAAGTAGTCGAGGAATTTCGCGGCGATGTCGGGATTCTTGCTCTTGGTACTGATGTAATTGTACTCGGCGAAGCCGTAGAGGCGCTCGGTATTGGTGGGGAAGGGGAAGATGCCGTAATCGTCGAGATTGGCGCCCGAGCCGTTGAGCTGGCTGACCAGCCAGTCGCCTTCGAGCATCATCGCCGCCCGGCCGGCGGTGAACAGGCTGTAGGACTGCTTGTTGTCGATGCCCATGAAGGGCTGCAGCGTATAGTCCTTCGTCCACTTGGCGAATTCGGCGAAGGAATCCGTCGCGCACGGCTCCTTGGTCCAGTCGAGCGTCATCGCCTTCAGCGCGTCGTGCTTTTCGGCGCCGCACTTGGTTTCGAGGATGACGTCCATCAGGCGCATGACGTGCCAGTTGACCGTGCCGCCGAAGGTAAAGGCGGGGATGCCGGCGGCCTTCAGCTTCTCGGCCGCGGCGAGAAGCTCTTCATAGGTCTTCGGCTCTTCGGTGATGCCGGCCTGTTCGAAAAGCTTCTTGCTGTAGTAGACCGCTTCGCCCTTGAAGGTGAAAGGAACACCGTGCTTGCCGCCGGGATAGAGATCGGCGAAGGCCGCAGCCGAGGGCAGCAGTTCGTCGCTCCACTTATATTCGGTGTAATATTTGTCGAGCGGCAGGGAGAGGCCGGCCTTCACATATTCGCCGCCGAGGCCGAGGCCCGCCCAGCTGAAGTAAATGTCGGGGCCCTTGTCGGAGCCGGCAGCGACGCGCAGCGCCGTCTTGTGTTCGTCGACGGCGCGCTGAACGATCTCGACATGCGTTCCGGGGTTGGCCGCTTCGAAATCCGACGCCACCTTCTTCAAGGCCGTATTGGCGGCATTGTTGTCGAAGTTGAGGGTCCAGAGCGTGATGTCTTCGGCAAGAACCGGCGTCGCGGCGAAAGACGCCATGGCGATCGCGACGATGCTCGCAGTCTTCAATTTCGCGGAAAGGGTCAGCATTACCGTCCTCCTCTTGTAAAGCCGGCCCCCTTGTCGCAGGTAATCATTTACATGTCAACTGGTATGATGAGCTAACCATCATGCTGGACGAATTTTGCAATCGCGGCGATAAAGATGGCGGCCGATGCCGCTCCGGGATCGATGTGCCCGATCACGCGATCCCCCAGCCGCGACGCGCGGCCCTTGGCGGCCACCATATCCCTCGTCGCTTCGCAGCCCTGGCGCGCAGCTCGCTCTGCCAGATCGAAGCATTGGAGGAGGGAGGCTCCCGCTGCCCAGGCATCAGACGCCGCGTCGGCCGCGGGCTTCCAGGCATCGACCATGGTTTTTTCGCCCGGTTCCGCCTTGCCGCGATCCCGGATGCCCTCAGCCATCGCCGCAAATGCATGCACGAAATCCTCGTCGCTGAGTTCCGGCCGGTCCTTGACGGCGGCTCCGGCGCGCATGAAGGCCGTTGCATAGAGTGGGCCAGACGATGCACCGACCGCGTTCAGGAATGCCTTTGCCGCGGCATTGAAGTCGGCTGTCGGCACAGTCTGCGCCGGGTCGAGCGCGCCGACGGCTTTCGCGGCCGCCTCGCAGCCGGCATCCATGGCAAGGCCGTGATCACCGTCGCCGATGGCGCCGTCCAGCTCGCAGAGATGGTCGCGATGCGCCGCAATATCCTCGGCGATCAGGACGAACAGGCGCTGCAGGTCTTTGGTGGTGATTGCCATCGATCACCTCCTGAAGATGGCGCAATCGCAGGGATGGTCGATCAGCCGCCGAAGCTCGTCGTCGAGATGCACCAGCGTGATCGAGGCGCCGGCCATTTCGAGCGATGTGCAGTAATTGCCGACGAGCGACGTATGGATGATGAGCCCGGCCGCATCGAGCCGCGCCTTGACGCGCCGCATCATGATGTAGAGCTCCATCATCGGCGTCGAGCCGAGCGAATTGACGAGCACCGCGACGCGATCGCCTCGCTCCGCCTTCATCTCCTTCAGAAGATTGTCCATGAGCTCGTCGGTCACGGAGTCGGCTGATTTCAGCGGACCGCGGGCCGTGCCCGGCTCGCCATGGATGCCCATGCCGATCTCCATTTCGTCCTCGCCGATCTGGAAGTTCGGTTTCAATGTCTGGGGCAGCGAGCAGGGGGAGAGCGCAACACCCATCGTATAGGTTCGCGCATTGGCGTGGCGGGCGGCGCGCTCGACGTCGTCGAAGGAATAGAGAAGATCGCAGGCAGCGCCTGCGGCCTTGAAGATGAAGACATTGCCGGCCACGCCGCGCCGCTTCTCCCTCTGATTGGAAGGGGCAGAGGCCACATCGTCGGTCGAAAGCACGGTGCGCACCTCGATATCGTCGAGCGCCATCATCTCGGCGGCCATATCGAAGTTCATGACGTCGCCGGCATAATTGCCGTACATGAACAGCACGCCGGCGCCGCCGTCGACCGCCCTCGCGCAGGCCATGATCGGATCGGGCGGCGGCGAGGCGAAGACATTGCCGATTGCGGCCGCATCGGCGAGCCCCTTGCCGACATAGCCGAGAAAGGTCGGCTCGTGGCCGGAGCCGCCGCCGATGACCAGACCGACCTTGCCTTTGCGCGGCCCGTTTCTGGCAATGATGGCGCGCGGCATGCCTTCGACCGCATAGAGGTGCTCGGGATGCGCCGCGAGAACGCCCAGCAGCATCTCGTCGACGGCATCCGCGCCTGCATTGATAAGCTTCTTCGTCTTCATGCGGATCCTCCCAGAACGAGCTCCGACTGCGTAGATGCGGCGGACGCGCCGGAGGTCAATCCGGCAGCGGCAAGACCATGGTGGCGCAGGGCGCGAGCAGCACTTCCTTGCCCAATGCGCCGCCATCGACCCTCCGCTCTTCACCCGTCAGATTGACGATGTGAAGCCTGGCGCCTGCGGCGTCCCGCGCAACGAAGGACAGGACCTCGGAAGGCGAGGAGGAGATGCATTCCTGCCAGGATGCGCCCGATAAGCCAGACAAAATGCGCACGGTGTTGAAGAGCGGCCGCCGCCCGCCTTGCTCGGTCGGCTCGCCGGGGCCGGCGATCAGGCCGAACGGGCCGGTCAAGGCCGAGAGCGTCAGGCATTCGAGACCGGCGTCCAGCACGCGGATGGCGTAGCCGAGCGCGAAGGCCTCGGCAAAGCGGCCATTGTGGCGCGGATCGCGGTTGGCCATGGGAATGCGGCCGCCGGAAGGATTGTCCATCGTACGGCTGCCATACGGATTCTGCCGCATCGGAATGGTGGACGGGCCGATCCGGTAGGGCTTGTCGCCATAGATGGCCCGGACGGATCGGGTGATGAAGGGCAGCGCTTCCAATGTCTGCATGACGCTGAGATCGTCGGCCGCATGCACGATCGGATTGGTGCAGTGGCTGACGAAATCGATCTCGCCTGCCGGCACGCGTTTCCGATTGAGTTCGGTGAAATAACTCAGCATACCGCCGCCGATGCGAATGCCGGGAAAGGCGGCGCGCGCCGCGGCATAGACCTCTTCGAGGGGAGGGCAGTCCGGCCATTGGCTGCCGGGCGGCGTCGATTGCCGGTCGACGGAAGGTGAGATCAGAATCGCATCCGGCCGGAGGCCCGCGCTCTGCATGTGGCGGGCAATCTCGGCCGCCTCGCTCGCCGGCGACGATTTGCAGGGAAGGGCGATCTCCAGCGTCGAGCGGCCGCGATGGGCGGCAGCGATCGCGGCAAAATTCTTCAGCGCTTCGACGCCGTGCCGCGCATTCGGATCGAAATGGAAGAGAAACTCGCGCGGCGCGATCTCCGCCAGCAGGGACAGTGCCGAAAGCGTCGCATCGGCCTCCTCGGGCGTCACGATCACGCCGATATGGGGCATGGCGCCGGTCCGAGTTCCCAGTTCGAGGCGGATCGCTCCGCCCGGCGTCACCGCCGCAGAGCGTCGCCCGGAACGGCCGGTGTCCCTGATGATGAGCGAGGTTTTCTGCCGGACGGATTGGCCGGCGGGAATCTGATAGGGCCAGGGCAGGGCGAGCGGCCGGACATAGGTCTTGTAGGAGGCATCGGACCAGTTCCTCTGATCCTCCATCTCAAAGGTGTCGCCTTCCATCCGGCATTCCGCCGCAACCCCAGGCATGACCTGATGGGTGATGGCGCGCATGTCCTTGAAGGGTTGCCAGGGCTCGATGATGTCGGGGAACCGCGTCGCCGCGAGCCGGCCGTCGACGTGTTCGACCGCCGCCGGCGAACCGGCGAGGCCGACGATCGGATGCAGGATGCAGAAGCCGCAGCGATTGGTCTCGAAGCCGGTCTCGGATATGGCCTCCGCTTCGAAGTCGAGCCGGTCCTGAACTCCCTTGATGCGGACGTCGATGACGAGCTTGGTCTCACCGGGTCCCGCGCAACAGGCCTTGTAGGAGACTTCGAAACGATCGTCGCCCTGCTCGATCCTGAGATCTGTGATTTCGGGGCTGTGAGTGCCCCAGTCCCGGTCGCGGACGAGATAAGAAATCGCCCGCAGCACCTCGGTCCCGTCGTAGCGGATCGAGCGGAGGTTGCCGTCGGCGAGATCGGCCGTCAGTTTTCCGGCCGTCAGGCGAACCGGCGGCTTCTCCTGAGCCCGGGTGCCGTAAAGCTGGAAGGCATCGGGCGTCATCGCAGCATCGCTCCGACATCGATCGTCTTCCCCTGAGCGGCGCTGTCATAAGCCGCCTCTACGAGGGCGAAGGTCTTCAGATTGTCGGCGCCGGAGGTCGAGTGCTCCGCCCCGTGCCTGAGCTGATCGACCCAATGCTGCTCAATCGCATAGACGCTCTCCTGGATATTGTGCCAGGGGCGCGAGGCCCAGGGCAGCAGCTTCGGCGAGACGTCCATCGTGGTGGTGCCCCTGGCATTGGCGATTTCGAGGCCGTAGCCCTGGGTCAGGCGGATCGTGCCATCGGAGCCGTCGAGCTCGATCAGCGTCTCGGGGAACGGCTCCTTCGAGAGCTTGGTGGCGTAGCTGACGTCGACCACCGATGTCGCGCCGTTTTCATGATCGAGCAGAATGGTCGCAACGTCCTCGCCCTTGATCCTGGGATTGACCCGCTTGGTCCGGGCGGTGAGCGAGCCGACATCGCCGAGGATGTAGCGGGCGATATCGAGCGTGTGGATGCCGAGATCCTCGATGATGAAGCGCTCGCCTTCCGCCAGATAGGGCTGGCCGGAGAAGACGTCGTAGCCCGAGCGGAAGGAGAAGCGGCCCCAGAAGGGCGTGCCGATGGCGCCGGCATCGAGCGCCTTGCGCACCGCCTGGATCGGCGTCTGCCAGCGAAAATTCTCGTGCACCATTAGGGCGACGCCGGCCTTGCTGCAGGCCTCGACCATCGCCTTCGCATCCGACAATGTCTTGGCGAAGGGCTTCTGGCAGATGGCCGGCACTTTGTTGCGGGCGGCCATCTCGACCAGGGCGCGGTGGCTCTGGACTGTTGTGGCGATATCGACGAAATCGAAGCCGCCATCGGCAAACATCGCCTCGGCATCGCCGTAGCGGCGCTCGACGCCGAACTGGTCGCCGACGATCTTGAGCCTTTCCGGATCGCGGTCGCAGATCGCAACGATGCTGGCGCCTTCGACATCGTTCCAGGCGTGCATCTGGTTGATCGCGAAGAAGCCGCAGCCGATCAGGGCACCTTTCAATTCGGACATGTCAGCCTGCCTTTGCCATCTGCATGAGGGTGACGCGCTGCTGCAGGCGCCGCTGCGCCTGGTCGACGACCACGGCGATGATGATGACGAGGCCCTTGATGACCATCTGCCAGAAGGAGGAGACGCCCATCATGACGAGCCCGTCGGAGAGAATCCCGATGACGAAGGCGCCGATGATCGTGCCGCCGATCGTGCCGCGGCCGCCCGACATCGAGGTGCCGCCGAGTACGGCTGCGGCGATCGCATTGAGCTCGAAGCTTTCGCCGGTCGCCGGATGGGCGGCCATCAGCTCGGAAGAGATGACGACGCCGACGATCGCCGCGCAAAGGCCGGAGAACATGTAGACGAAGATTTTCACCACATCGACGCGGATGCCGGACATGCGCGCCGCCCGCTCATTGCCGCCGACGGCGAAGATATGCCGGCCGATCGGCGTCGAGCGGGCGACATAGGCTGCCGCAAGCGCCAGCACGATCAGAATCCAGATCGACACCGGCAGGCCGAGGATGCGTCCCGCGCCGAAGAAATCGAAGCCGGTCGTGGCATATTCCGGCCGGCCGACGAGGTTCGGAAAGGTCTGACCATCGGACGACAGCAGCGCCAGGCCGCGGGCGATATAGAGCGTGCCGAGCGTGGCGATGAAGGGCGCGACGTTGAGCTTGGTGATCAACAGGCCGTTGATCAGGCCGATGACGAGGCCGATCGACAGCGTGATCAGCACGATCTCGAAGAGGTTGAAATAGATGGTGTAGCCGATCGGCAGTTCGATACCATAGAGGATCAGCCCGCCGGCGACCATGCCGCACAGGCCGACGATCGATCCGACCGAGAGGTCGATGCCGCCGGTGATGATGACGAAGGTCATGCCCATCGCCAGGAAGGCATTCAGCGCCACATGTTTCGACATCAGGATCATGTTCGCGGTCGAGGTGAAGTTCGGCGCGAAGATCGCAAAGAAGATGATGACGGCGAAAAGCGCGATGAAGGTCCTGAGCTTCATCAGCGTCAGAAGCGCCGAGCCGTTGGCGCCCTTCGGCGCAAGAGTGGAGGTTGCCGCCATCATGACGCGAGTTTCCCTTGATGTCCGTGTCCCTTGGCCGAAGCCGCGATGATGGCCTCTTCCGTCGCCTCGCTCGTGTCGAAGACGGCGACGAGCTGGCCGTTGCTCAAGACCGCGATGCGATCGGAAAGCGCCATGACCTCTTCGAGGTCGGAGGTTGAAAACAATATTGCGAGCCCGTTCGCCGCCAGCCGGCGCATGGTGCGGAAGACGTCGGCCTTGGCGCCGACATCGATGCCGCGGCTCGGCTCGTCCATCAGCAGCACCTTCGGATTGGTCATCAGCGCCTTACCGATGACGACCTTCTGCTGATTGCCGCCGGACATCGAGGTGACTTCGAAATCCGGGTTCGGCGCCTTGATCGAGAGATCGCGGATCGCCTCCTGCACGGCATTCTTCTCCGCACCGCTATCGATGTGGAACAGCCGGGTGAAGCGGGAGAGGCTCGCGAGCGTCAGGTTGGAGGCGATGGAGAGCACCTGCACCAGACCCTCGCGCTGCCGGTCTTCCGGAATGAGGGCAAGGCCGCGGCGGATGCGCCGCGTCGTATCGCGGGCGCGCACTTCCTTGCCGTCGATGAAGACCCTGCCGGTCGAGTGCATATGGCGGCCGATCACGCATTCGAAGAATTCGCTGCGCCCGGCGCCCATGAGGCCGTAGATGCCGAGGATCTCGCCCGATTTGACCGACAGCGAGACATCGTTGACCGCAAGCCCGCCCGTCGGTCGGGGAAGGCTGATGTTTTCGGCGCGGAAGACTTCCTCACCGACGGAATGGGCGACGGATCTGGCGAAATCCTTGGCGTCCGAGCCGATCATGGAACGCACGATCCAGCGCGTGTCGATGTCGCGCACCATCGCCTGGCCGGTGATCTGGCCGTCGCGCAGCACGGTGATGTAATCGCCGATCCGCATCAGCTCTTCCAGCCGGTGCGAGATATAGACGATCGCGACCCCTTGAGCCTTCAGCTCGGCGATCACCTTGAACAGGATTTCGACTTCGGCCGCCGAAAGCGCCGATGTCGGCTCGTCCATGATCAGGATGCGGGCATTGAGCGACATCGCCTTGGCGATCTCGACGAGCTGCTGCTGGCCGATCGGCAGGTCCTCGACCATGGCATCCGCCTCGATGCCGGCATCGAGGCGGCGCAGGAATTCGTTGGCCTTCTCGACCTGCGCCTTGTGGTCAATGCCGAGCAGGCCGCGGGTGATCTCGCGCCGGGCGAATATGTTCTCGGCGACCGACATGTTGGCGAAGAGATTGAGCTCCTGGAAGATCATGCCGATGCCGTGGGCCTGCGCCTGGGCCGGGCTGTCGAAGGAGACGGGTTCGCCGTCGAGGATGATGCGGCCGAGCGTGGGGCGCTCGACGCCGGCAATAATCTTCATCAGCGTCGACTTGCCGGCGCCGTTTTCGCCGACGAGCACATTCACCGCGCCGCGGCGCAGCTCCAGATTGGCGCGCTTGACGGCGACGATGCCGGAATAGACCTTCGACACGTCGTCGAGGCGCAGAATGATGTCGTCCTGATGAACCTCTTGCGCCGTCATGAGCCCACCGTCAGTTCCGAAGGCGTGACCAGCGGAAGCTCGCCGCTTTTCGGCAGCGGGAAGGCGCCGATGACGGTGACCGTCTTGCCGGTCAGGCCGTCGCGCGGGACGGCGGAGAGAACGGCGGTATTGGCCTTCTCGTTGAAGGCCTTGCCGAACTGCGCCCATTCGATCTGGTTCTTGAACTCGTTGAAATTGATGAAATCCAGCGTGTCGCGCAGCGCAGTGCCGCGCAGCGCCGGCCCGATCTGTACCTTCGCATCGGCCTTGCCGTCGCCGTCGGCGTCGACGTCGAGCGTTGCCGCGCGCGAGGCCGTATCGGCGGCCACGACCTTGCCGGTGATCTTCACCGCATAGGTCCAGGGCGAACTGCTCTGCTTGCGGGGATTGCCGTATTTTTCACCCGCGGCATCGGGGCTCGTGGCAACGAGCTGCATGACATCCTTCAGCTCGCCGGCGCGCTTTTCGAAATAAGGCACGACCTGAGGCTGCCAGATCGCCTCGACCTTCGCATTCGGGTCGAAAGCGGTCTTGGCCGCTGCCGCCGCCTTCTCCTCCGCAGTCGGCGTCTTGATGATCTTGCAACCGGGCAAGGCCGCCGCCACGACGGCAGCGAGCAGAGCGCCCTTCATTCTCAGCATCCGGGTGAACCTCGAGGTCTTGCAAATCGGATGCAGAGGGCGCGGCTGGCGCACCCTCTGCCAATCGCGGCTGATCAGTTCGTCAGGGCGAAGGTCTCAAGCTTGCCGGCATTGTCGGCGTTGATGAGAACGCAGTCCATCAGCTGCTTCTCTTCCTTCGGCGCCGTCTTGTTCTTGATGTAGGCGTCGGCCTGTTCCACCGCGAGCTGCGCCTGGGCGTAGGCGGGCTGCAGGACGGTCGCCTTGATGCCGCCGGACTTGATGGAGTCGCGCACATCGTTGGAGCCGTCGAAGCCGACGACGATTACGTCCTTGCGGCCGGCCGCCTGAAGGGCGGCGATCGCGCCCATGGCCATGGTGTCGTTGCCCGAGATGACGCCCTTGATGTCAGGATTTGCCTGAAGGATGGTCTCCATCTTCGAATAGGCTTCCGTCTGGCTCCAGTTGGCCGACTGCTTGGCGACCGACTTCAGCTCCGGGTAATCGTCGATGACGTCATGATAGCCCTGCGAGCGGATGCCGGCATTGGTGTCGGACTCCTTGCCGACGAGCTCGACATAATTGCCCTTCTCGCCCATCAGCTTGACGAATTCCTGCGCCCCGAGCTGCGCGCCCTGATAGTTGTTCGAGACGATCTGGGCGACGGCAACGCCGGTCGCGTTGATTTCGCGGTCGATCAGGAAGGAGGGGATGCCGGCATCCTTGGCCTTCTTGACGGCGGCGACGGAGGCGTCCGCGCCGGCATTGTCGAGGATGATCGCCTTGGCGCCGCGCCCGATCGCCGTGTCGATCATTTCCGACTGCTTGTTTGCGTCGTCGTCATGGGTCATGACGAGGGTCTCGTAGCCGAGTTCCTTCGCCTTGGCTTCGGCGCCGACGGCTTCGGCCTTGAAGAAGGGGTTGTCATGCGCCGGGGTGATGATGGCAATGAGATCGGCCGCAAAGGCCGGCATGGACGTTCCGAGCGCCAATGCGCCGGCAAAAGCTGCAAGTGTCAGTCTGCGCGTCAGTTTCATTCTTTCCTCCCTGTCGTGAATGAAGCCCCGTCTCCTCGGAGCGGTTAAAGGGGAGGGCTTGCCTCCCCGGGCCGGTTCAGGTGATGCGCCGGATGCTTTCGGCGATCTCCTGCGGTTCGAATACTTTCTTCCAGTCGTCGCGCATCAGCGCCGGGATGCCGAACTCGATCGCCTTGTTGCAGGCATCCGAGAAGACGCCGTCGACTTCCTTGAAGATGACCGCGCCGAGCACGTTCATGTGGCCGAGCAGGAAGTCGCGGGCGGCCTGTTCCGGCACGCCGCGCGCCACGCATTCGTCCATGGCCTGGCGCATGATGACGAGAAGCGATGCGCAGACGGTTTCCGAAAGGCCGGGTTCCAGCATGGCGAGCTGCTCGACCGTGACGCGGTGCGAGCGCATGACCGGCGCCCAGATGATCCTGGCGATTTCCTCGCCGAGCGCGTAGGCGCTGTCGGGGCCTTGCATCAGCGCCGAGACGATGTGCTGCTTGGCGAAGAGGCCGCCGAAATGATCCTTCTTGGCCTGCATATCCGTCTCGTCGTTGAAGATCGGCGGATGGCAAGGGTGGGTGACGAAATAGGTGAGGTCGTCACGCTTCGGCAGGTGGCCGGCAAAGGGTGCCGCGGCGTCGAGCGCCACGACCATGGTGCCGGGCTCAAGCTTGTCGACGATGCCGGCCGCGACCTTGCCGATCGCAGTATCCGGCACGGCGAGGATGACCACGTCGGCGCCGTCGAGGGCGGCATCGACCGGCACGCAATCGAGGCCGAGATCGTTCTTCAGGCGGGCCTTGCCGACGTCGCTCACCTCGACATGGCGCACTTGGAAGCGCGAGCCCTTGAGATTCTTGGCAAGCCGGTATCCCATTTTGCCGCCGGCGCCGAAGAGAGCAATCTTGGTCATGTTTTCCTCACCTTTTCAGTTCTGGATAGGATCATATACTGGTATGATGAGTCAATCACCATATCATTACTTAGATGTTCAAGGCGCATGTTTTTCCGCATCGAGCCGGTCGATCGCCTGGACATTGCCGGCCGAAGGGCCGTCGGGGTCGAATTCGGAGGCAAGCCAGACGTCGACGATCGATTTCGCCAGTTCCGGCCCGATGACGCGCGCGCCCATCGTGATGATCTGGGCGTTGTTCGATTTCGCCGCCCGCTCGGCGGAATAGGTGTCGTGGGTCAGCGCGGCGCGAATGCCGGGCACCTTGTTTGCGGAAATGCACACGCCGATGCCGGTGCCGCAGAAGAGGATGCCGCGCTCATGTTCGCCGTCGACGATCGTCTGCGCCAGGCGCTGCGAAAGATCGGCATAGAAGCCGGACTGGCTGAGATCATGAACTTCGAGATCCGCCTTGCCGGCGAGATGGGCGGCAATGACATCCAGGAGCGGTTTGCCGGCGCTGTCGGCGCCGATTGCGATCTTCATGGCATTTTCCTTTCACTCGCCGTCTGGCGTGGAGATGAGCGGTCGATCGCCGCGCTGACGCGGCAGAGGATGTCGAGATAGCCTTCGACGGACCAGGCGGAGCGGCCGATGAACAGGCCGTCGATATGCGGCTGGCCGATCAGCTCTTCGCAATTGCCGGGATTGACGCTGCCGCCGTAAAGAACAGGCACGGCGCGGCCGAGAATGGCTTTCGCCACCTCGGCGATCCTGCCGTGCCGCTCCGACGCGTAATCGGCAGTGGCAGGAATACCGTTGACGCCGATCGCCCAGACGGGCTCGTAGGCGAGCAGGATCGGAGCCTCGTCTGCCTCGGTATCGACGCCCCTCAAGGCCGCCTCGACCTGCCGCCGCAGCACGGCGTCGGCTTGGCCCGCCTGGCGCTCCTGCAAGGTCTCGCCGATGCAGATGAGCGGCGTCAGGCCATGGCGGATCGCGGCCGAAACCTTGAGGCCGACGGTTTCGTCGGTCTCGCCGAAATGCTCGCGCCGTTCGGAATGGCCGAGCTCGACGAGATCGAGCCGGCAATCCTTCAGCATGAGCGGCGAAATCTCGCCGGTCCAGGCGCCGGCATCCTCCCAATGCATGTTCTGGGCGCCGACCTTCACCGAGGTTTCGGCAAGCACGCGCTTGACCTCGCGCACCGCAGTGAAGGCGGGAATGACGAAGCGCTGCACGCGGGGATCGCGGTCGCGGTCCGCATAAGCGAGGCGGCGCGCGAAGGCGAGCGCTTCCTCCAGCGTCTTGTTCATCTTGAAGCTGGTGCCGACCCAGACGACCATCTCAGTTCTTCCTTCCCTGGCGGATCTGCGCGAAATAGCCGTCGGTGCCGACCTGGCCGCCCTTGAGCGCGATCTGCAGACCGTTGGTCGCAGGGTAGTCGCCATGGGCGAGGCAAAGGGGCGACCCCGGCGTCTGGGGAAGCGGCAGCAGCGTCGTCAGCGCGTCGATCTTCAATTGCCGCAGCGCGTGGCTCGACGTATCGCCGCCGGCGACGACCGCGCGCGAAAGCCCTTCCTGCTCGATCAGCCGCCTCAGGATTGAGCCGAGCGCGCTCCCGAGGCGATGACGCGCGCCCGGCAGCCGGTCGATATCGGCGCCGCGGTCGGCGGATGGCCCGAGTGCGGTATAGAGAATGACGCTCCTGCCTTCCCTGAGCTTGCCGATGCCGGCCTGCACCGCCGCTGCCACCGCGGCTTCGCCATTCTCCGAAACCAGTGCGAGCGGATCGAGCGCGATAGCCTCGAAACCGCTCTCGACGGCGGCGCGGATCTGCCGCTCGGTGGTCGGCGAAACGCTGCCCGAGACGACGGCGAGACGGTCGACCGGGCCGATATCGGGGAATTCGGCGCTGTTTTCGCCAATTACGCCGGCCCGCCGCCAGGCTTCAAGGAGGGCGTACTCGACTCCGGACGAGCCCGCGACGAAGCTTCCGGAGCGGGCGGAGAGGCGCAGCAGCTGCCGGCCCGCCGCGGCCTGCGTCGTCTCCGAGTCAACGTCTATGAGCAGGATCCCTTCCGGGCTCGCCACCAGCGCGTCGATGCGTTGATCGGCGTCCTCAGCGGTTATCGCAACGAGATCGGCGAGCAGCACCTGAAGGGCGGTCTGCTTCGACAGATGCAGCGCGAGATCCGCCTCGTCCATCGGGGTGACGGGATGGCGGCTCATGACGGGATGACGGTCGATGCGGAAGACGCGGCCCTGGTAGGCGGCGAAGAGATTGCCGAAAGCCGTATAGCGCTTTAGCTGCGGTGCACCGACGATGACGGGCACGATCGCTTGCCCGAAGGTCTTGCTTCCGATCTCGATCGCCTTGCCGATATTGCCGATGCCGGAACTGGAATCGAAAGTCGAGCAGACCTTGTAATGGCAGATGGCGGCGCCGAGCGAGCGCAGCCAGTCGAAGGCGGGCGCAAGATGCTGCTCCATCCAGGCCGGCGTCTCGCTGCGGCTCGTTCCGGCAATACCGATCGCGCGGCAGTGCTTGAAACGTGCGAGCTGCTCCGGCGTGGGAAGGCCGAGGAAGAGCACGGTCTCGACGCCGCGTGAAGCGAGCGCCTCCATGACATCGGTCGAGCCGGTAAAATCATCCCCGTAATAGCTGACGAGAAGTTGATCCATGACGGTCACGCGCCCTTGCCGTCGCCGAATTTTGCGATCGAGGCGGCGAGTTCCGGATGATCTTTCGCATAGGCCTCGAGCGGAATGTCGGCGACCGCCGCCTGCCAGGCCTGCTGTACGGCGCGCACGCCGGCGGCCGGGCCGCCCGGATGACTGACGATGCCGCCGCCGCAGAGATAGAGGAGATCGACAGTGCGGCCGGTACGCTGATAAGTTTCCGGCGCCTGTCCGCCCCACTGGCCGGAGCCGGCGACCGGAAGCGGCCGATCGGCGTCACCGAAGAGCGGCGCGCTGACGGCCTTGAAGGATGAGACGAAGCTGTCGTCAGGCTCCCAATATTTGACCCTGATGCCGTTGATCTGGAACTGGTCGACGCCGAGCAGCCGCCAGAACTGCTGATAGACCTTGAAATCCATCCCGGCGCCGGGATCGCGCGTCAGCACGTCCCAGCCGTTGCGATGGGCGTGCAGCACCAGGCTGGAGCGCTTGCGCAGGAAGCTCATGCCGCCGAAGCCGATCGAATTGATGTTGACGACGGCGCAGTTGCCGCCGGCGGCAGCGACGATGTCGTGGTTGCGCATCATCTCGTCCGGATCGGCATGCGAGATGCCGAAGGCATACATCACCTTCTTGCCGGTCTTCTGCTCGTGATCGAGAATGCGCGGCATGATCGCCGCGACGCGCTCCTTGAGCGGCGAATAGGCCGGGCTCATCAGCTTCTCGTCATCCTTGATGAAGTCGACTCCCGACTGGATCAGCTCGCCGACAAGCTCCGCCGTCTCGTGCGGCCGAAGCCCAAGCGCCGGCTTGACGATCGTGCCGATGATCGGCCGGCCTTCGACGCCGGTCAGCCGCCGGCTTCCGGGAATGCCGAATTGCGGGCCGGGATGGGCGCTCTTGAAGGCCTCCGGCAGCTTCATGTCGACGATGCGGATGCCGGTCATGCCCTTGATCGAATAGACGCCGCCGATCGCGATGGTCATCAGCGCCGAAAGATCGGTGCCGATCGCCTCCAGCGGAAAGGCGATGTCGACATCGGCACGGTGGAGCCGCGTGCCGGGAGCGGCCTCCGGCCAGGTCGGATGACGCGCCTCTTCGAGCGGGCGGATGGCCAGCACGCGGGCGGCGACGCGCGATTTCAGCTCTTCGGTTTCGCCGGGAACCGGCACGAAAGTGCCGGTCGACTGGTCGCTTGCGATCTTGTCCGCCATCGCCTCGACGCTGCCGGGCGTTTCGATGCGGTAGGTCAGGGTTATCATCATGAAACGGCCGGTTGCTCCTCTCGCCATGGAGATTGTCATGGCGTCAACTCATGATCTGGTATAATGAGTATTCCAACTGATGAAAAGCGGAATCTTCGGCTGTGCAAATTTTCGGCCGCGAGCTTTGTTCTCGGCGCCGAAAACTGTTAGGAGGAAACATTTTGAGCCAGCGAGATCTCATGACCCAGCCCATCGAACAAATCGTCCGCCGGAAACTCTCCGACGAAGTGTTTGATCGACTTGAGCGAATGATCACCTCGGGCGAGCTTCAGCCCGGCGACGAGATGCCCTCCGAGCGGGTGCTGATGGAACGCTTCGGCGTCGGCCGGCCGGCGATCCGCGAGGCCATGCAGTCGCTCGCCAACAAGGGCCTCGTCAGCATCTCGCACGGCGAACGGGCGAAGGTCCTGAGGCTGACGGCAAAGTCGATCTTCCGCCAGGTCGATCTCACCGCCAAGATCATGCTGTCGCAATCGGCCGACTCGCTGGAGCATCTGAAGAGCGCCCGCATCTTCTTCGAGCGCGGCATGGCCCGCGAGGCAGCGCACCGCGCCTCGGCAAACGACATCAGCGAACTCAGGGCCATTATCGAGCGCCAGCGCGCCTCGCTCGGCCGGGCTGAAGAATTCATCAATGCCGACATGGAATTCCACACCCGCATCGCCCAGATCTCCGGCAACCCGATCTATGTCGCCGTCAGCGAGGCGATGCTCGCCTGGCTGAAGGAATATCACACAGAAATGCTGATCTGGACCGGCAAGGAAAAGTTCACCTTGGCTGAACACGAGGAAATCGTGGATTGCTTGGGGGCCAATGACATCGACGGTTCGGAAACCGCGATCCTCAAGCACCTCGAACGCTCGCGCGCTCTCTACGTAAAGTGAGGATTTGTGGATGCGTGAGTGCAGACGTGTGGCGCGACTGCTTGTTTTTGGAAAAGGTAAGGTCTTCACTTTCGTTTGAGTTGCTAGGAGGTCTACTGGTCGACGTTCGGGGAAGAGATTGTTGCGAAGGGAGTGCAATCGCTCGCCTCTCCGGGTCACTGTTATGCCGTCAATTTTGGTTTATCAGGCACTTAGCTTATCTGAGTTAAGGCGCCGCCGGTTCACATCCCTTCAAGACGTTAGATTTTTCCAGCGTGTCGCCGTTATCTGAAAGCAGCATCGCGTGCGGCAGACTCGTTCCCCCAAGTTACATTGATCACCGCGAACCGATTGGGTGTTTGGCGGTCGGAAAGAAGTTGTTGAAAGTGATCTTCCGCGATTCCTCGATATGGGGGTCAGAACAAGAGCAGTCCGAAATCGTACGCTAAGGCCGAACGGAACAGGAACGATGTCGTAGTTCGGATCTGCAACATCCGATCTCTGTGGATTGCCATCGACATGCGCCAGTTTTGATTTCTCTGTCCGGCCCGACTCGACAACGCTTCACGCAGATTGGTCATGAATGGAGTCGGGCGATGGCAAAGCGCAAGCTTCTCAAAGATCAAGATCGCCGGAAGCTTGTCGATATCCCAGTCGACGAGGACAGCTTAATTCGCCACTATTCGTTGTCATTAGCGGATCGCCTGGAGATCGAACTGCGGAGACGTAATCACAATCGGCTCGGCTTTGCCATCCAGCTATGTCTGATGCGATACCCGGGTCGAGTGCTTGGAGCAGAAGAAACTCCGCCTCGCGCCATGCTGAAGTATGTTGCTGATCAGATCGGCGCCACCCCAGACGAATTTGCCCTCTATGCACGCCGCGAAGAAACCCGTCGGGATCACACGGCGCGACTAATGGTCTATCTGGATACGAGAAGCGCGACGGTGCAAGATCGCCGCGCCGCGCTATTGGCGGCAATTCAAGCGGCGACCATGTCCGACGACGGTGCTGCGATAGCCAGTTCGCTTGTCGCAACGTTTCGCGAACGCGGAGCTCTTTTGCCGGCGATCGACACGATCGAACGCATCGGCCTTGCCGGCCGTGCCATAGCCCGGCGCCGGGCAGAAAGAACTCTGATTGAAGACATCCCACTCGATAGGCTTCAATCACTGGATAGGCTCTTAGAGGTTGACCCGTCGATCGGCCAGACGCGCTTTCATTGGCTGCGTTCCGCGCCAGAAGCGCCGGCTGCGTCGAACCTCGTCGGGCTGACCGAGCGGATAGCTTTTCTGCGGCGGCTGGAGATCGATCCGGAACTGCAGGCGCGCGTATCATCTGGACGGTGGGACCAGATGATACGGGAGGGCAACGCAACGCCGGCCTGGCTTGCCAGCGACTTCAACGCCAGCCGTCGCCACGCTCTGATCGTGGCTCAAGTCATCAAGCTTTGCCAGAAGCTCACGGACGATGCGGTGACGATGTTCATCAAGCTGATGGGCAAGTTGTTCTCGCAAGCCAACAATCGAAAGAAGCAGCGACAGATGGACTGCAGAGCGAATACCGCCAAAGCGCTGCGCATGTTTCTAGATACGATCACCGCCCTGCAGTCCGCCAACGACTATGGTCGGAACGCATTGGATATTCTCGACCAAAGAGTCGGCTGGGACCGGCTGCTTCGGATGAAGCCTGAGCTTGAATTGATGGTCGACGACAACGAGGCACCGCCGTTGACCGTGGCAGCCGAGCAATATGCGACCGTCCACAAATACATTGGTGCGTTCCTTCAGGCCTTCACGTTCCGCTCGGCGCATCGCCACGACCCGCTTCTCGCAGCAATCGCGCTGCTGAAAAGGCTTTATGCCGAGAAGCGGCGGACACTCCCGGATCGCGTGCCGCTCACCCACCTTAGCCAAACTGATCGGCGGCATATCTTCGAACAGGGGAAACCCGATCGCCGTCTCTACGAGATCGCCACGCTAGCGGTTTTGCGAGACCGGCTTAGATCTGCGGACATTTGGGTCGACGGCAGCCGATCTTTCCGGCCGATTGACGAGCATCTGATGCCGAGGTCGACATTCATCACGATGAAGGAAGAAGATCGTCTCGGTTTGGGGGTCCAGGGCGACGGCGCGCAGTGGCTTGCCGAAGCGCATCAGATGCTCGACTTCAACCTGCAGCGTCTCGCGTACAGAGCACGATCCGGAAAGCTCGAAGGAGTTCGTCTTGAGGCCGGAACGTTGATCGTCACACCAACCGTCGGCGAAGTCCCCGTGGCAGCCGAGGAACTGAATGCCGAGATCAGCGACATGTATCCGTTGGTCGAGGTTCCCGACTTGTTAAGGGAAGTGCATGAATGGACCGGCTTTGCGGATCACTTCACGCATGTTCGCACCGGCGACGTCCCGAAAAATGTCTCTGCCATGCTCGCTGGTGTACTGGCCGATGCGACTAACCTCGGCCCCAAGCGAATGGCGGGCGCATCCAAGGGGATCAGCGCTCACCAGATTGGGTGGATGCGCACATTCCATGCTCGATCGGAGACCTACCGCGCGGCACAAGCGTGCATCACCGATGCCCACACCCGCCATCCGCATTCCCGCCTGTGGGGCAATGGCACAACGTCATCGTCCGATGGCCAATTCTTCCGTGCGAGCGACCGAGCCGCGAAGCGCGGCGACATCAATTTGCATTACGGCAGCGAGCCCGGTTCGAAATTCTATAGCCATCTGTCTGATCAGTACGGCTACTTCAGCATTTTGCCCATCAGTCCGACCGAGAGCGAGGCGGCCTATGTGCTCGATGGGCTCTTCGATCAAGACACGGTCCTCGACATCCATGAACACTTTACCGAGACAGGCGGGGCGAGTGATCATATCTTCGGGCTGTTTGCCTTGATCGGAAAGCGGTTCTCACCGCGACTGCGCAATCTCAAAGACCGGAAGTTCCACACGTTCGAGAAGAGCGATGCATATCCGACCCTGTCGAACCATATCGGGGCGCAGATCAACACCACTCTGATCCTCGATCATTGGGACGATCTGCTCCATCTCGCCGCGTCGATCACGACGCGGTCCGTGGTGCCGTCTACGATCCTCAAGAAACTGTCCGCATCTCCGAAGCAAAGCCATCTCGCGAGGGCGCTCCGCGAACTCGGGCGTATCGAAAGGTCGCTCTTCATGATCGAATGGTACTCAAGCCCGGCACTACGGCGGAGATGCCAAGCCGGTCTCAACAAGGGCGAGGCCGCCCATAAGCTGAAACGTGCTGTTTTCTTCCACGAGCGAGGCGAGATCCGTGATCGGTCGTTCGAAAGCCAGGCGTTCCGCGCCTCGGGTCTCAACCTCGTCGTCAGTGCGATCGTCCATTGGAATACTGTCTATCTCGACCGTGCAATCACACAGCTGAAGCGAGCGGGTCGAGATATTCCTGATACTCTATCGAAGCATATCTCGCCGCTCAGTTGGGAGCATATCAACCTTACCGGCATCTACACTTGGGATGCCGAACATCAGATGCCGAACGGATTTCGATCGCTCCGTCTGCCAGCCGGGCTGCGGTGGGTCGCATAAGTTCTCATTCCGTTCGCCCTTAGCGTACGATTTCGGACTGCTCTTGTTCTGCCCCCTCGATGAGGGTCTCTGGATCGCAAAAGCTCAGCGGCGGATTGTTGAAGGTCACCCGCCAGTATCCCGGCGCTGCCTCGTTGATCGTGAACTGGGTTAGTGGAGCACTCATCCGAAAGATTCCTTCGCTTTAGGGAACTGGGCACGGGACGTGTGCGCAGAGAATATGGTCGATAACAAAGAGGATGATTGTCATCATCTTAAATGCCAAGATGACAGGCATCATCCTCAATGTCAACGACGCAACCGAATTGTGCTCACCTTGCAACCGTAACAGGCGGTTGGGGAAGCGCAGCCGTTCCGACTTTAACCGGAGCACGCTGGTCTTCAGCGTGTCCAGCATCCGGCGGAGTTTGGTCGCATCATTCTCTTTGAAGCCCCGTCCCAACCGAGCCGACATAGACCGGCGCGTCGCCCAGGTGGGCCGGCCGCAACAGGCTGCCAATTGGATTTGAATAGCCACCATCTAAAGGGAGGAGGGCTGTATCCCACTCCTCCCTTCCGTTAATGTGTTAATGCTTATTTGCCGGTTACCTGAGGGTCTTGAGCAAATTCCAGGACGTTTTCCTTTGTGAGCAGTTTCGTTTCGAGTTCGATGCGCTTTTCCGGAACTCCGCCGGTTAGCTTAGTCATCATCGCATTCATGCCGACATAACCCATTTTGTAGGGGTCTTGGACCACGACGCCGAGTATCTTACCCTCCTTGACGAGATCATAGGCCTGCGAGCTGAGGTCGAAGGTCACGATCTTCACGTCGTTTCGCTGGGCCGCCTCAAGGGTAGCTGCAGCGCCCTGCGCGACAACTTCGTTCTCGAAAAAAACACCTGCGATATCCGGTGTTTCCACCAACGTGTCTTCCATGGCCCGCCGACCTTCCTCGAGGCTCAGCTTAATTACCTTGCGCGGCAGGACACTCAGCCCCCTTGCTTTCGCTTCTGTTTCAAAGCCGCGAACGCGGGCCTGGACGTTGTCGTTGGCGGGGCCAAAGTCAAAGACGATAACCTTGCTCCCGGGTTTCACGTTCTTGGCCATAAGCTCGGCAGCTATCTTTCCGCCTGCCACATTGTCGGTGATGATGAACGAATCCCACGAACCCGACTGCAGTCCGATGTCCGTCACGACCACGGGTATGTTGTTGGCGTTGAAAACGTTTTTGATAGGCTCAGCGAGGACGACGCTGTCACCGGGAAATATAAGAAGACCATTCACACCCTGTGTGTACAGGTCTTCAACATCGCCGACCTGCTTGGTCGTGTCCGTGTTACCGCCATTCGTGACGATAAGCTCGATATCGGCACCCTTTTCTTTCCACTCAGCGGCCGCTTTCCGAGCGCCTGCAACCTGGGTTTGGGAGAAAGGGATAGTGCCCCAGAACTGCGAATAGCCGATTGTGTACTTTTCCCCGGCAGCAGCGGTGGTCGCAAAGCAAGCACCGAGCGCTGCGGAAATCGCAAGAAGGGTTCCCCGTTTCTTCGAAATCATAATATGCGTCTCCTCCATTTGACATGATTCGGAGCGTCTGGACAGGCGCTCGCCTCCGATATCAGATTGAAGGTCTTAGCCCCCGCTACCACGTTAATCGGCTAACAGCGATTTAGGTAAGCTATTGCTTGACCAGTGTTGTGTCGCCCATGGCCCATGTCAGCGCGACGGGTGTAGTGGCAGCAATCACGATCTCGATCACGTTCGCTGAATCAGCCCGTTCTCCAGCAATGGAGCGCTTGTCGTCGCCAATGCGCCGTATTGCAGACGGCGGCAGCTCCTGCAGCGCGATATTGCCATCATCGGGCCGATCATTGCCTGGCCGGTGTTCTTTGTACCCGGGCTGGTCTGAAAGCGTACGTATTACCCGAAATCATGCCGAACGCTCTTAGGCATGCTTGTACCGATTGAGAACGACTGCGAAGTGTTGAGGAGGTCGGATTTCTACGCGCTGATTACGCCGTCTCAACCCTCGTTTGCGGTAAAGAAGGGCCTAGGCGCCTACTTGAACTTGGACTGAGTGCACTTCGTTTCTTGCGGCCGACGGCGGCTGTCCTTCGCCAAGCTCGTTGGTGCAGCGACATAGCAGGACATGCTGGCCGGATGCTGGGGTCCATGGCAACTCGAAAAGCTGCCAACTTCTATCCTCGCGCGGACCTACAGTGGCCCTCTGCCACGAGCCTCCGCCATCCACACTGACTTCCACGGTGGATATCTGATGATCTCCCCAAGCCCAACCCCATATTTTCGTTGGCGCGTCAGCCAACAGTAGATCAGAAGGGGATGGCGACACGATAACGGACTCCGGGGCGACGCTCCAAACTGGCTTCACCCCTGATGGCGTGGGATCGTTATAGAAGCGCGTTGTATAGGCGCCGCTCGCCCGCCGGTTCGCGGCCGTGATCGAACCAACCCACTTTACTGAGTTCGTGCCGTACCAACCCGGCACCACCAGTCGAACCGGACCTCCGCGCTCCGGAGTGAGCGGCCGGCCGTTGATCTCGAGTGCAAGAAGAACCTCTTTTGCGAATGCTTTCTCGATAGGCAGGTCTTTTTGATAGGCTTCTTCAATTTCGGCGTATTCGCCCCACTCAAGGCCGGAAGTCCATATATATGACGCGTCGGTGCTGATCTCTGCTTGCTCCAGAACATGCGACAGCGGCACACCTTTCCAAACCACATTTCCGATCCTGCGCTTGGCGACTATCGGGGCAAGAGGGCTTCCAGCGCATTCGTGAAATGACATGTACTCGCGCTGGGGCATGGCTTGAAGATCCGCGAGACGCAACCTCGTTGGGTTCCCCACGAGGCCATCGACATCGAGATGCCAATGGTCGGGGTCGATGTTCAGGAACCCCATATGCGTGACCAGAAAAAGATCATCCTCCGGGGTGATCCAGGAGTTGAGAGCATGAACCCCTTCAGCCGGACCTTGGAAAGAGAAGCCCTTCTTTATCATGTGCATACCCGTCCGCGTCATCGCCTTTACTCCTTTAGGGCCGGTGCATCGAAGCGGATTCCAAATTCCTCCGGGCCTTCTTTGAACCGGATCGGTTTGCGGCGTGTCCGGTTGACAGTGATGTCGAATATATCGAATCGGTTGTAACCAGCAACGACGTCATGAAATCGTTTCGGTTCAACACACTCGTCCAGATCGATATGGGCATAGCCGATGCCTTCATCGATCATTTCATCCCCCATTGGCGCTCCAGTCGGTCCAAGGAAAAAGCTGCTGGCCCGCGGACTGGCTTCTATGATCGCTGCGATTTTGGGGTCATCCAAAGCAATAGAGCTGCGTGCGCTTTCATCAAACCGACCGGCGACAACGATGCCGAAGCACTTGGCTTCGAAACAATGGGCTGCGGCCCGAATGCGGTTGGCCGCCCGGTTGTCGTAGTTGTCGCTCTCCGTCGGAACGCGAGTGGGCCAGATCGGCGGATAAGTGCTTATATGAACCTGCTCGGCCTGCGTCATCAGACTGTAGCGAGCCAGTGGATTTGTGTTTTCCCCGCAAATGAGACCGCCAATACGGCCAATTCTTGTATTTGCGACGACCAGACCTGCGCCGTCGCCGGAATCCCAAACCAGTTTCTCGAAGAACGTTGCGACCAGCTTTCGATGGTGGACCAGGATCTCACCCGCATCGGAAATCAGGACATTGCTATTCCACAGACCTGCGACACTTGCCGGGTTGCGCTCGGAGAAACCGATTGAAACGAAAACACCGTTGTCGGACGCAGCTTTCCGCACACGCTCGATTTCAGGTCCGTCCACGTATACGGAAGCATTCACGAAACGCTTGAAATGTTCGTGTGATTGGATGGGTGGGTAAAGTGCCGCCCAGACGGGAAACCCGGGAAGAAAGCTCTCCGAAAAGACCACGAGCGATGCGCCGTTTCGCGCAGCCTCTGCGATTACCGAACAAGCTTTCTCCGCGCTCGCCACCGGATCAAGATAAACCGGGGCGACATGAGCAGCGGCGGCTTTGAAATTCATGCTTCCCATCAACATACCTCTCCTCATGAAGTTTTGGCGATTAGCCATTTCGATAAGCTCGCCAATGACCGGGTCACGATTGCCGTTTTGCCGTTAGACCGATTTCAATGCGTGCACCCAGCGGCAAGCTGGCGCAGCCGATTGTGGTGCGGGCAGGGTACGGCGATGAAAATCGCGTCGCGTAAATCTCGTTCATCTGAGCGAAGTCGTCCATGTCGGTGAGATAGACGTTGACGGATACGACATCGTCCGGCCCGAGGCCTGCTGCCTCCAGGACCTGAAAGAGGTTTTCAAAACATTGGCGGGTCTGATCAGCGACATTTCCGTCGACAAGTTTGCCAGTGCTGGGGTCAAGCGGCGTTTGCCCGGAGCAGAACAGTAAGTCGCCGGCCCATGTCGAGTGCGAATACGGTCCTACGGCCGCAGCGTTGGAAGCATTCACGGTTCGTCTTGGCATGTTTCCTCCAAAGGCAGGTTCAAGCGGAGCGAACCTGCCTTTGGAGGAAACATGTCCCGAGGCTACTTCGCTTCATTGTAGCTGCAAGTTCAGCTTTACAGCCGTCCGAAGTTAGTGGAACAAATTTGCGCGCCAATCCGAATAGGATGCACTAGGCTGTGCAAAAATAGACGAGGGTATTATGGCGACTGCAATCGATCATCTTGATTGGGATGATCTCAAGCTCTTTCTCATTGTCGCCCGGTGTAAAAGCGTGACCGGCGCCGCCCGTGAAATGAAAGTCAGCCACTCCACTGTTTCGCGCCGGCTTGCTCGTCTGGAATATACCGTGGGCAGCGCGCTTGTTGAACGAACCCGGGATGGACTTCTGCTGACGTCGGCTGGGCTTGTCACCATGCGACGAGCGGAGGAAATCGAGAACGGAGTGAATGCTCTTCGAACTGACGTGAGCAATCGTGACGAGATACGCGGTACGGTCAGATTGGCCACCATGGAGGGCATCGCGACACTTTATCTATCCGAGCGCCTTGTCGAACTCACAAGTCGGTATCCTGATCTTGCCCTCGAACTTGTAACGTCACCACAAACGGTGCGGGTCGCTCGCCGGGAGGCGGATCTGTTCCTAAGCTTCTTCAAGCCCCATGGCACTGCTCTCGACAGTCAGCTGATAGGACGTTTCAACACAGGGCTATTCGCTTCGCAGGCTTATCTAGAGGCTAGTGGCGTTCCCTCTCACGCGGCAGATCTCCGCGAGCACCGCTTTGTCGGCTATATCGAAGAACTCGTTCAACTCGAAAGCGTTCTTTGGCTCGAGGAACTTGTAGCCGCTCCCAAGATTGCGTTCAGCTCAAATAGCATGATGTCGCAGATGTTCGCGGCGTCTGCGGGGGCAGGAATTGTAGCCCTCCCAGAATTCGCGCGTAGCCTAAACCTCGGTCTCGTTCCCGTGCTCCAAGAGCTGACAGGCGTCCGTGAAATTTGGCTTTCAGCACATCACGACCTAGCTTATCTTCCAAGAGTCCGCGCTGTGAAGCGGTTTCTGAAGGAACTGTTTCAGCGGGACGAACAGCGTCTTATGAGAAAGACGTCCTGGTCCTCGTAAAACTGCAGCGGATCAGGTCGGTTAAGCGGCAAGTATCAGGTGGCAACGGTCGCGCGTTGCCATGGAGCTCGGATGGCACCCGTTGTCAGCGGGCGCGACGCCCGCTAACTTCTGTTGAGCAATCGTGTATCAAGGCGCCGGCTCCTAAGCAGCGGCTGCGATCACTTCGACTGCAATTTTGGCACCGGCTACTGGAAGCGGAGATGCCTTAACGACCGACCGCGCGGGCGCGTTGGCGAATCTATCTCGCCAAATCTGGTCGAATTCAGCGAAGTCGAACAGGTCAGTCAAAAACACCTGTGCCTTTGCCACGTGTGCCAAGTCGCTACCCACGCTTGTCAAAGCTGCTTCAAGCCTGTCGAGCACCCAGGCTGTCTGCAATTTTATTGCTGAGGAGTAGTGTGGGTAAGCCGGGTGAACAGTGCATTCCTTAGGCAGTCTCCCGGTATCGAACCCTGGGAATATGCCCGCCGAGAACACAAGATCGCCAGCTCCGACAGCTTCAGGGCCGCGGAAAGTCGATAGCGGGGAGATGCGCAGATCATTGCCCTTGTAAGCGGTGAGATCTATTTCGATTATAGTATCGCCTACGAGCAATGAGCCGATACCGGTAACTGCGAGAGCAGCGGGTTTTGGGAAGGCTGAAGTCCACGCGTCCAGGAAGCCCTTCTCATGTGACGTATTTAGGAGCAACGCTTGGGTTTTAATTACCTTGTCGTGCGATGCCCCCGCCGCCGCCAACGATTTGAACATATTGTTCAACGTGTAAGCGGATTGCTTGGCCATATCGGCTGATGAGCCTTTACCGCCCGCTTCAGGTGGAACACCATCGACAGCATTATGGGCCAATTGGCCTGAAGTGAAAACAAAGTCGCCGGCCGACATCGCTTCGACTTTCTTCGTCAGCGGTCGCGGCGCATCTGATGTCGCAGGGTTCTTCCGTGCTTTTCCATCAGTTGCAAGCGCGGTCAGCGCGATCTCGAGCCGCGCCCCTGGGACCAGAAGACCTGCCGCGCCTACTGTCGTACGGGTTGGCGGGTTGGGAAAATGTCGCTTCCAAACGCGATCAAAACCGGGGAAATCCGCGCTGTCGAGAAGGAACACATGCGCCTTAACGACATTCTCCAATGAACTACCCGCACGCTGAAGCACGCGAGCCAGCGAGTGTAGAATGTATTCCGTCTGGCGTTCAGAGGGCGTGTCCAGGAACGGCAGACGCTCATTGATCGAGGCCTCGGGTGCAATGCCGTTTACCCAGTCCGTGGCAAGTGTTCCGGACGTAAAGATAAAATCCCCCGCTCTCACGGCTTCGGATTGCCAGATCGGGGCGCTCAGGCCAATATGAGCGAGCGAGCTGCTCTGAGACAAAGTCATATTAATTGTTCCTCACTTTGTTGATCACGTGTTCGACCCATGCAGCAAACCGCAGGAGCGTTTCGTCGTAGTGGCGCTTCCCGACCAGTTGGATTCCAAGAGGGAGCCGCCTAGCACCGAAGCCGGCTGGCAGGTTCACCGTCGGCATTCCGACGAGCGACCAGCTCAGGCAGAAAGTAGCGTCGCCGGTGGAATGCAGCCCCGGCGGCGCTTCCCCCGGCGCCGACAATGTCAGCAAGACATCGATGTCGGAGAAGAGCTCGGCGAGCTCTTCGTTCAGGTGAAATCCGCCTTGCTTCGCCCGTAGATAATCGCCTTCGGGAACAAGACGGGCAGCCTGAATCTCTCCATAGAGCTCGCTTCCAAGCGTGCTTTCGCAAAACGCCAGTGTCTCAGGCATTAGCGATCGCGCCATTTCGTAGCGCGAGATCGTGCGCTGCCAATCGAGGGAGTACGTGAAGGCAGTGGGCGCGTGTATATCGCGAAGCGTCGCGCCATTGCGTTCGCAGATCGAAGCAACTTCGATCAGTCGCGCAATAGCCTGGGATGATGCAGCGTCCCTGAAAGGCCCCAGAAATATTCCTACTCTGGGTGCCTGGCCACCAGCGTGAACATCGGTGGCTTTATTTACTCTGCGAAGTGCGTCAAACAGCAAAGATACGTCAGCGACGCTGTTTGCGAACCCGCCTACCGTGTCGAGAGACCATGCGTAAGACTTGGTTCCCACTGGAGAAAGCGAGCCGTACGTCGGTTTAAAACCAACGACACCGCAAAAAGAGGCCGGCCGGATAATCGAACCACCGGTTTGGGTACCGGTTGATAGTGGTACCTGACAATCTGCGACAACCGCTGCGGATCCAGCAGAAGAGCCTCCTGGCGTATGGTCTGGGTTATGCGGGTTTGTAGTCTCGCACGGCCGGCTTGCACCAAATTCGACGGTGGCTGTCTTGCCAATAATCACCGCACCGGCCGCGCGGAGTGCAGCAACACAGGCCGCATCGACTGCAGGTCTGTTGCCCCGGTAGGCGGGCGACCCGTAAGAGGTGACATAGTCCGCCGTGTCGCTTAAATCTTTGACGGCAATTGGGACGCCGTGAAGGAGACCTTTGTGATGCTCTCGATCTTTTCGCGCTGCCTGTGCCAAAGCCGCGTCTTTGTCTAAGGCATGCCATGCCCGCAAGACAGGCTCAGACATTTCTGCATGATCAAGGCTAGCTCGAACGATCTCCTCTGAGGTGAGCTCACCGCGGCCAACAGCGCGTGCCATTGCCGCCGCGGAAAGTTTGTGAGGATAAGGAAAACTGGTCATGCGCACATTTTAGGCCCCATAGACTATTTCAGAAAATGCAATGTTGGTGTCATTCAATGCAATTTTGGTATATGGGTGAGAGGCAGTTCCGCCCCAGGCCCCCATGTGGCGGAAGTAAGCTTCCGGCCTTGCTGAAGCAATCAGGCTGCGAGGGGCTAGCCCTCGCTCAAACGATCTGAACTGCGCAAGCCGGCTGCTTCGAAACCGTGGCTCGGCCGCGAGAGAACGGCTCGCATGCCCGCAAAGCTAAGGTAAGTCCGCGTCATGCATGCAGCGGGCTTCAGAGTTCAAGTAACGCCGAAACCGGCCAGCTACGGCCCGTTGCCCTGGGTGATTTTACTTACGTCAATCGTATAGAGCCGGCGTTCGCCGTCGTGGATCGAATCGATGCAGACTTGGGACCCATCTCGCTTCCACCGGGGGTGGAGGTCGCATCTGTTTTCCTTTCCGAGATCCGGTGATGTGTAGAAACCGCCGAGCGGGATCCGGACATCACCCCTCGTGTCGAACAGAAACAGATCTCGTATTGATGACTCGGGGTCGGGATATGTGTCGCTAATCATCCACCGCGAGTTCTGCGGTGAAAAACTCATGTGGCCATTCTCAGTCAGAATGTCTCTGCCTATTACCTCCACCACTCCCTCTGGACGATCCTGGTAGAGGTGGTAGTGGATCTCTTCCGCGTGAGGCCCCCAAACGATAATGTGTTGGTCGTCTTTCCAGAGCGGATGCGAAATCTGATATTCCGACTTCTCGTAAGCAAAAGTTCCCACTGACGCTGGATCGAAATCACTAGCCAGCTGCGGCAGAGGATGATCAGAGCATTCGAGAAGCCGTAGATCGGATCCATCCGGATTGGCCGTAATAAGACGGTGTAAGAAGCACGTCTCGTCGGACACCCGCTCGGTCCAGCGGTGCAGGAAAAGGATGCGGCTCGAGCTGGGGTTGACCTCGATATGACTGACCCAATGGATCGCTTTGTCCATCGAGTTTCGCGGATGGAAGTCTCGCAGAGCTTGGTAACTGACGACCAATTCATAAGACCCACTTTCGATCTCCATACGATAGATGCCGTCATCTGCCGGATGAAGTCGAAGATCTTCGGCGCCACAAACTTCAGGATAACCAATTGTCTGGTGAGTGATCCACAAACGCCGATAGTTGACGGACAAGGCCCACTGGCTATTGGGAGCCACGACATAGATCGGAAGGGGGAGGCGGTGTTCGTCCCCGCTTTCGATATCACGGATGATACTTCCGAACCCGGGATATCGATGGTCGGAGCGGTGGGCTCTCGCATTGTAGATGATCTTCCGGCCCGGTTGATGATCAAGCCACTGAAGTTGGGCGCCCATCTGCCAGTTCCATGCAGATGTTTCACCGAGAACGTTGAAGTCGTTACTCTCCGAGTCAAAATATCCAACTCGTGCCACGAGGTTTGGCTCAATTTTGTGGTCGGCCCAGGGGACTTGATGAGCAAGAATATACCGGCCGGTCCGGTCCCAGTTTGACTTGTTATAATAGCCGAAAAAGTAATGCATTCCATCGCTGCCGATGCGCTTCGGAGTCGGAAGCTCGCTCGTTTGAGACATATTTCACCTTATTTTCTGATTTTTGCTATGTAGATTGACCCGCCAGGACCTCGATCGAAAAGATGCAATTTCTTGCTTCCGCGAGCGGTTGGCCTCGACCGGCAATATCGATCGCTCTGCATTGAAGACGGTGCGTCCCACTCGAAGCGGGACTCCATGCGCAGGAAAATCTCTGCCATGAATGTTGTCGACGAGGCTCGACTTGCGCCGTCCTCCAGCACGCGCCCCCGTCCACGCTGACCTCCACAACCTCGATTGGATCAGCGCCCCATGCCCATCCGAAGATAAGCGTCTGAGCTCCGACAGCGATGACGGCTTCATGAGCGGGGGAAACGATAAGAGAGTGTGGCGCCACCCGCCAAACCGGGGTCACGACCTCCCGCCCGGCTAATGTCTTCCGGTCGTTATACATCACGGTTGTAAAATAGCCCGGTGAGCGCGCCGCCTGCAGATCCAGGCTTACGAGCCACTTGGTCGAGTTCGTGCCATAGTAGCCCGGCACGACAAGACGGACTGGTCCGCCGCGCGTATCGTCCAGTTCTTCGCCATTCAGCTGCAGAGCGAGGAGGATGTCGTCTCGCGAGAGTTCCTCGAGTGGCAGATCCTTCACAAAAGCCGGAATTTCGGTTCCATGATAGTTGCCTCCGTCAGCGCCTGCGGACCACATAAATGCAGCTTGCGGTTTGACGCCGGCGAGTGCGAGGACCTCGCGCAAGGGGACGCCGCGCCATGCGACGTTTGCCACACGTCGCACAGGGACGCTTGGATGAAATGGATGCCCAGCGCATTCGTGGAACGCGCAGACGTCGTACTGACGCATTCCCCGCAAGTCATCGAGTCCGAAAGTTATCCGCCGGTCGACCAAACCCTTGATCGTGACCTTCCAGTTGTGGCGGTCGATTGCAGGCACGCCCATGTGGTTCAACGAAAATACGCAATCGCGCGGAGTTTCGAAGTCAACCAACGCGCTGACTGGCGGCTGTTTCAAATTGGGCAGATCTACCCCGTCGAGCCAGTACCTGTTCATCGAGCCTCTCCGCAGCGTGACTGGTTGATCGCATCTCCGGCACAGTCAACTGAAGCACCGTCCGGAGAAAGTGGGCAAGCAGAAACTAATAACTTGAAGTCCATAATGGCCATAAGCGAATGCAAAATTGGTATAGAGCTTACAAAGTTGTCAAATCAGTCAACGAACCGACGTAAGCTGAAGAGCCATCCCTGCAACAGTCATCGTTAGAAAACGATCACCCGCCGCGGTGTTGGTCATGATAGTGTGCAAGCAAACCCGGATCGACATAACCGCCAACTCGCCACCAGGCTTTTGGATGCTGACCTTACTACAAGGGTGGCAAACAGCGCATTTTGAGCTCATGAAAACCGTGCGCTGCATCGAGCTCTGGTGGCGTGGCAATATCGAGGGACACCACGTCCGACCGCAGCTTCAGTGAAGTATACGGCGTAGGAAATCTTGAGCCCGTTCGCTAGCCGGCCGATCGAAAAACTTATCTTTCGATGTATCTTCCACGATGCGGCCCCCGTCCATGAACAGCACCCGATCGGCAACGTTTCTGGCAAATCCCATTTCGTGTGTCACGCACATCATTGTCATTCCTTCCTTCGCCAGTTCCACCATGACATCCAGAACCTCGTTGATCATTTCAGGATCGAGTGCTGAGGTCGGCTCGTCGAACAGGATTGCTGTCGGGTCCATCGAAAGCGCGCGCGCGATGGCCACACGCTGCTGCTGACCGCCAGAAAGCTGCGCAGGATATTTTTCTGAGTGTGTCCTGAGCCCGACGCGATCCAGCAAGGCCAAACCCTTTGCGGTTGCTTCTTCCTTACTCCGACCCAAGACCTTGCGTTGTGAAAGGGTCAGGTTTTCTATGATCGAAAGGTGCGGGAATAGTTCAAAATGTTGAAACACCATGCCCACACTCGCCCGCAGCGTCGAGAGATTGGTTTTCGGGTCTCGCAAGCTCTGACCATTTACAATGATCTCACCCGACTGGATTGGCTCCAGGCCGTTGACAGTGTAGATCAGCGTCGATTTTCCTGAACCCGATGGGCCGCAAACGACGACAACCTCACCTTTTGCTACCTGCGTTGTGCAATCTGCAAGCACCTGAAAACTTCCATACCACTTGGAAACTGAGTTGATCGAAATCATCGCTGGACCTTTGTCTGAAGAATTTTGACGCATGCGGATGCTAGAGAGCAGATCGCGAAATAGCATGCACCGGCGAAGAGGATCATTTCCATCGCAGCGCCATCACGCTCCCCGATGTTGGTCGCGGTACGGAAAAAATCTGCAAGGCTGATCACATAGACCAGGGACGTGTCTTGAAAGAGGATGATCGCCTGGGTCAGCAGAAGCGGCGTCATGGCGCGAAACGCCTGCGGCAAAACGATCAGCCACATTACCTGAAAATGCGTCATTCCGAGCGCCATTGACGCTTTCATCTGACCTTTCGGAATGGCATTGATGCCTGCGCGAATGATCTCGGAATAGTATGCCGCCTCGAAAAGCGTGAAAGCAACTATTGCGGAGACAAGGCGAATGTCAGCTCTCGGGGATAGGCCGAGAACCACCTGTAATAACTGCGGTACAATGAGATAGAACCACAGCAACACCATAACGAGCGGGATCGACCTAAAGACCGTGACGTATCCGGTGGCAAACCAGCGAAGCGCCGTGATGTTTGAAAGCCGTAGAAGTGCAAGTACCGTCCCGAGCGATATACCCGCAATGACGGCCGTGATTGTGATCTGAAGGGTGACGACCGTGCCTGCGGCTAGGGCCGGCAGGCTCTCATAGAGGATCTCCCAGCTGAGGTTGTGCATCAGCGAACCCCCATCGAACCGGGGATTCGAAGCTTTGGTTCGATGATGCGCGCGCTTGCTACCACGAAGAGGTTGATGACGGCGTAAGCTAATGTCACTGCGACAAAAGATTCGTATGTGTGCGCAGTATAATCGACAAGCTGCCGTGCTTGTGCAGTAAGGTCCAAAAGACCGATGGTCGAAGCGACAGCCGAATTCTTGAAGACGTTGAGAAACTCTGACGTCAGGGGTGGCAGAATAACCCTGAAAGACACCGGTAATAGCACGTACCGATACGCCTGCCACCGCGAAAACCCGAGTGCTAGGCATGCCGCTAACTGTCTGGGTGGGAGAGAGAGCAAACCGGATCTCACCTGCTCACAGAGGCGAGCGGCGGTAAAAAGACCGAGGCAGACAACCGAAGTGGCAAAGAATTGGGTCGTGGGTGGAAGCTGCTTGATCCACGTGCCGAGATGTTGCGGCAAGAGTTCCGGAATAACGAAGTACCAAAAGAAAAACTGGACGATCAGCGGAATATTTCGAAAGATCGAAACATAGGCTGCGCCAATATTGGACCAGCCATGGCCGGGGAGGGTCCGCAAGACGCCTAAGATCGTCCCGAGAACAAGCGCGATGATCCAAGCGGCGAGAGAAACCTGGATGGTGACGTAGAAACCTGACAGCAGCCAGCCAAGGTACGTTGCGGGTTCACCAGTGGAAACGGGATCCAGAAAGACCCCCCAATTCCATGAATAATTCATGATGTGACTCCTGACGGAAGGGCCAGCAATGCGGCCCCTCCGCCTATGCTCGGTTATTGGCCTGCTTTGTTCAGATCGTCGGAGGCTGTGTCATTCGGGCTCTTGTAGAGCGCTTTCAAGCCAGCGCTCATGGGAAAACCGAGGTTTAGGCCGCGCGGCGGAACGGGGGTTTCAAACCACTTCTTGTAGAGGTCGTCGATCTCTGGAGAAGTTTCGAGTTTCGCGATTACGTCGTCTGCGATTTTTTTGAACTGCGGATCGTCCCGTCGCATCAAGCACCCGTAGACCTCCATGGACTGCGGCTTACCGACGATCTGCCACTTGTCAGGCGTGCGAGACCGCGCCTTTTGACCGGCTAGCACCGCATCATCCGACATATAGGCGATCGCCCGGCCGGTCTCCAATGTCTGGAACGACTCTCCCTGGTCTTTGGCGCTGATCACGCTCATTCCCATCTGGCGATCCTGGTTCAAAGCTCGCAGCAGTCGTTCAGACGTTGTTCCCGCCATGGTTACGACGGTCTTTCCCCTAAGATCCTCGAAGTCGGTGACGCCTGAGTCGGTGGCCGTCAGCAGTCGCGTCTGGATCAGGAAAATTGAATTCGAGAATGCAACTTGTTTAGCGCGCTCGAGATTATGCGTTGTCGAGCTGCACTCGATGTCGACCGTCCCGTTCTGGATGAGCGGGATGCGGTTCTGGGAGGTAATCGGCATGTTACGAATAACGAGAGAATCAAAGCCAAGTTTGGCTTTTATCGCTTCGACGATACGCAACTGAATTTCACGAGAGTAGCCGACCACCTCCTGGTTCTGATCGTAATAGGAGAAGGGAACAGAGGTCTCCATATGCCCGAGAGAAATCGTTCCACTTTGCCTGATCTTCGCCAGTGTCGGTGAGTCTTCAGCGAAAGCAGCGACCGTTGTAACGGTGAACGCTGAAAGTAGGCCTGCTAAAAAGATGTGTTCTTTCATGAAATCCTCCTGTGGTTGTATTTACGCCGCTCGAGATTTTCCCTCTGAGCAAGTTCACCCTTGTCGTAGTTTTTGTGCCGCGCTTTTCCGCTTGGATGGCCGAGCCGCTGCAAGCGCTGCGCCGGCCAAACCAGCGTCAAATCACTTCTGCAAATGCGCGAATGGGAAACGCTGCCGCTTCACTAGCCGGCAGCGGGATCGCATAAAACCTGAACTGCAGACCAAGCAACGCGTCTAGACCGCGCAAATTCTCCACCACGAGCGATCCTTCGCGAAGAAGCCATGTATGTGCAGGTCGTTCCATGTCGCTGGTGGAGTCAACATTGGAACAGTCGACCCCGAGCATACTGATCCTATGATCAAGCAAGTGTTGGACAACCTCACGTGACAGATACGGATGATCGTAGTAGCGTTCCGTGCCCCAGAACTTATCCCAGCCGAAGTTCACAAGCACGGCTTGACCGGCTAGATCGGAAGGGATCTTGACCTTTTCGAAGCCAAGGCACTCGCCGGGCTGAGCGTGCCGGGCATCGATGACGACCCCGCTGCGTATCAGCCGCGTCAGTTCGATCGAAGCAATATCCTCGCCGTCGTGAAATCGGTGTCGCGGTGCATCTAGCTTTGTCCCAACCGAGGTTTGAAACGAGACCATGGTGATCTCAAATTCCGACTTATGGTCATAGGACGGTGAGGTATCGACATGAGTGAGATAGGGTTCAATACGAACACCAAACTCGCCGACACTTAACCGCGGAACCGGCATCCCGTCGTGGAATCGGTGTGTAAGGTCATGAAACATACTATCCTCCGCTGCCCGCAAAGCTCAGCTGGTGATCGCAAGCATCCAGATGTTGCCTCGATATTCTGACAGCACCAGTGCCCCTGCTAGAAACATTAGAAAGCCGACACGATATCTGCAAATGCCCTTTTTATGGCGGGCAATGTGGATTTGGTATACGTCAGGGTTTCCAGGCAGGGCCCCTGCCCATGTTTGCTTGAACCAGTCACACGAGTGCCCAAGCTGGTAAGTCTGGGCTGCAGTCCCAAATGCCCTGTGCGCTTGCGGGTTTGAGCCGCTATGTGAGCTTTCGGAAAACTTCTCGGGCGCTTTCGGCAAAAACCACAGCGAGTTTGGATTGGGCCATATTGGGTGGGAACGCCATCTCGGTCTGGACGGGTATACGCGGATGGAAGTCGGCCACGTGAATCAGGCTTGAGAAGACCCGGGCAGCATATGGACTGATCACGCCCAGTCCAAGATTGGCGGCCGCAAGTGTACAGATCGTAGCGGAATAGTTTGTTTCGATTACTGAAGACGGAATTACGCCTTTTTTCGTCAGAAGGTGGTCGAGCCGCCTTTGTAATGTGTCATCCTGGTGGTGTGTTAGGAGCGGATAGTATGACAGGTCCTCAATTTGGATCTTTTTTTTCGTCGTGAGAGGATGGAGCTTGCTCATCACGCATACAGCCTGTGACTGATGGACGAGTTCAGGATCAAGACCTGTTGAGTTCAAGCTGCTCGTTGAGAGCGCAAGATCGTACATTCCGCTCAAGAGACCATCTTGCATGAGATGTGTTTCGATCGTGTGCAAGCTCACGCGCACTTTTGGAAATTCCTGTCTGAACTCCTGTGTAATCGCAGGAATGACAGACATTCCCAACACTGGGGTGCATGCAATCCGAAGCAATCCAGTACCACCTTGGCGAAGAGCCGATACGGTCTGTTCGATTTTCTCAAGACCAAGGAAGTGCCGCTGCACTGAATCAAACAGTTCCTTTGCTTCCGGAGTAGGCACTAATCGACCACGCTGGATCTCAAACAGCTTTACGCCTGTTGCGGATTGCAATTGCGCCAGCGTCCTACTGACAGCGGGTTGAGTGGTGTTCAGGAGTTGTGCCGCCCCGGTGGTGGTCCCGCTTTGCATGACCGCGCGGAAAGCCTCGATATGGCGACTGTTTAAAGGGCGAACCATAATATTGACCTGTCAAAGAGTTGATCACACTATATCAAAACATTATTCTCAGTTACATTATAGGCAGCATTTGCAATATGGCGTTCGGCCGTGCGGCGCCTTTTATATCACCGGAGGCAGGGTTCGATAGCAGATGCCGCGCGACATCTTGTGGCCTTGTCCGGCATCGCCCACACTTTCTAGCGGATTTCCCTGGCGACGTTCAATTCTGCACATGGGTTTGCAAAAATTGCGGGTTCCGCGACAATGCCGATTGCGTCAACAAGACTGACGGTTCGACCAAGGAAGGAACCCCTCGTGTCACAACTCAGCCGCAGCGCTCCGAAAATACTGGATCTTCTTCGCTTGCGTGCTGATACCCCTGGCACAAAAAACAGAAACCATCTCAACAATGCCGGCGCCGCGCTGATGCCGACCCCGGTTATTGAAGCGGTAACCGGATATCTAAGCCGGGAGGGCGAAATCGGCGGATATGAGGCGGCGGCTGAGGCCAACTCCATACTGGAGGGAACATACGATAGTTTGGCCACTCTCCTAAACTGCGCCCACGACGAGATTGCGATAGCTGAAAACGCGACGATCGCCTGGCAGCGGGCCTTTTATTCCCTTTCTTTTGGACCTGGAGACAGGATCCTGACCGCAAGTGCTGAATTTGCGGCCAACTACATAGCCTTTCTGCAGGTTGCCAAGCGCACCGGTGTATCGATCGAGGTCATTCCGAATGACGCCTCTGGCGTCCTTGATCCGGACGCGCTGGTGAAAATGATTGATGATCGCGTTCGGTTGATTGCCGTCACCTGGATCCCGACCAACGGCGGGCTTATCAATCCAGCAGCAGCGATCGGTCGAATTGCACGCGACAATGGCATTCTCTATCTGCTCGACGCATGCCAGGCTGCCGGTCAAATCCCGATCGATGTTAACGCTCTCGGCTGCGACATCCTTACTGCGACTGGCAGGAAGTTTCTCCGTGCGCCGCGGGGAACGGGTTTCATGTACATGCGCAAATCCGTCCTGGAGACGATCGAGCCAGCAATGATCGACCTTTATGGCGCGCCTTGGACTGCGCCCTGCCGATACGAATTGCGACCTGATGCTAGACGCTTTGAAACGTGGGAGAAGAACTATTCTGTTCGTCTCGGCCTGCGGGCGGCAGTCGATTACGCCCTCGGCATTGGGCTCGAGAACATCGAAGAGCGTTGCAAACACCTTTCGACAAAGCTTCGCCAAGGCCTGAGGGGGATGCGTGCGGTGTCCGTACATGATCTCGGAGCACCACTTGCGTCCATCATCTCATTCACGGTTAAGGGCTGGGACTCTTCAGCCGTCTTGGCCTACCTGACCAACAAGGGAATCAACGTCTCGGTTTCGCCTCCCTCCAGCACGCCCGTTGACGCCTACACACGACAACTTCCGCCTGTCGTGCGAGCGTCGCCGCATTACTATAATTCGGAGGAAGAGATTGACGCCTTCCTCCAGGCGATCGCCAGTCTCGCCTCGTAGCTCATCTGCCGCAGTGGTTTTCAAAAAGGACAAGCGGGAATTTGTCGTCAACAGGTCGCTGACGGATTGGTCTCGATCTCGGCTGCAGCTGGTCGCGGCGGCTATGCGCATAGATGAAGGCATAACTCGCTAGTTGCCCGTACCGATACTTGCACTTACCCAACGAGATGTTGCTCGGCGGCATGGGAAACAAGGTCGGTTAGAGCGGCGAACCGGTCTGCGGCGAGCTTGTTGACTTGCCAAAACAACGAGACGTCGAGCGGCTGATCGGGGATCAACTCCACGAGCGCTCCTGCCTGCAGGTGGTAGCGGACCAGGTGCTCAGGGTTCATACCCCAGCCCATACCTGCAATACTGGCGTCAACGAACGCGTGCGTCGACGGCAGAAAGTGCGTGGGACAGGCAACGTTGTCCCGGAAGACCTGCGCGATCCACCGGTTTTGAAGCTTGTCTTTTAGATTGAACGTTAAGGCTGGCGCGGTTCGCAAGGTCTCGGAACTGACGCCAGCGGAAAAATGTCTCTTGACGAATTCAGGGCTTGCGGTGGCGCGATAGCGCATGGAGCCAAGTGCGATGCGCCGACAGCCTTGAACCTGTTTTTCAATCCCTGTTAGGGCGGCGATCACTCGGCCACGTTGGAGCCACTCCGACGTATGATTTTCGTCGTCAATAACAACGTCTATGAGATTGTTTGACGTTTTCGCGTAGGTCGATAGCGCCGTCATAAACCACGTTCCGAGGCTGTCCGCGTTGGTGGCGACGTGGACCGTTAGGCGTTCAATCTGTTCCTTGGAGGGCGCGAGCGACGGCAAATGTTCATATAAATCTCGCTCCAGAATCCCGACATTTTCGACGTGTCGGCAAACCCACCCACCTTGTTCCGTAGCGATGCACGGGTTTCCTCTGACGACCAAGACAGTCCCCATCCGCTCTTCAAGATTTTTAATACGCTGCGAAACTGCCGATGGTGTGACGTTGAGTAACCCCGCCGCTTTCTCAAAGCTACCGGTTTGGACAACGGCGGCAAGCGCCCTCAAAGCAGAGTAATCGAGCATCTAAGTTAGCCTTAATCGAGTTAAGTCTATTTAATTAGACTAACTCACTGTTTGTTGCTAGCTCCCTGCGTAGTCAGGCTGTGTCGCTTCAAAATCTTTCAGCGTCCTAGCCAGCCGTGGCAGGCTCGGAAGGGGTTCAAGCTGGATCACGCTCGATAGAAGGGATGATCGGAATGTCTTCAGATCTATCGCATTTGTTAGTCGTCTACGCAGCTTACTTGATTGCAGCTGGAAGCCCCGGTCCGAGTAACATGCGAATCATGGGTGTGGCGATGGACCAAGGACGGCGGGCAGCACTCGTCCTTGCAGCCGGCGTGGTCAGTGGCTCCATCTTCTGGGGCGCAATGGCCGCAACGGGAGTATCCGCAATCCTCGCCCAGTACGCGGAAGCTCTCACGGTCCTAAAAATCTTTGGCGGCCTCTATCTTCTCTACCTGGCGTTCAGAGCAGCCAGCGCGGCTCTAACCGCGGGCGAAAAGCCGGCCGAGGCAGCGGAGAAAAGGGATCCTGAAATTGCTTCATCTCTCTACAGACGCGGCTTGCTCATGCATCTGACCAACCCGAAATCGATCCTGGCGTGGATCGCCCTGGTGACGCTTGGCCTTGGCCCGGGCGCATCCTCATACACCGTCGCAGCGATCCTGGTTGGATGCGCTATCCTGAGCGTGACGATCTTTTGCGGCTACGCGATCATATTTTCAACAGCTCCGATGGTGCACTTCTACCGAAGGGCTCGCCGATGGATCGAGGGCACGCTTGCAATCTTCTTTGGCGCAGCCGGCATCCGTCTCCTGCTTTCCCGTACATAACCAAGGCAACATTCATGTCTCTCTTCGAAGGCCTATCCGCATTTCCGATCACTCCCGCCGATGCATCCGGGCGCGTTGATGCAGCAGCCCTTGCGATGCTCTTGCAGCGGATCGTTGATGCCGGTGCAGACTCCATCGGCCTTCTCGGAAGCACAGGCGCCTATGCTTTCCTGACGCGCGATGAGCGCCGGCGTGCGGTTGAAACTGCCATTCGGACAGTCGGTGGGCGGATTCCGGTGATTGTCGGCGTCGGCGCGCTTCGTACCGACGAGGCACAGGTCTTGGCACACGATGCGAAGGAAGCGGGGGCAGATGGCCTTCTTCTGGCGCCTGTGTCCTATGTTCCGCTGACGGGCGACGAGGTGTTTGAGCATTTCGCAACCGTCACCCGGAGTGGCGGTCTTCCGCTTTGCATCTACAACAATCCGAGCACGACCAGGTTTACGTTCAGCAGCGCACTGATCGCCAGGCTCGCCACAGTTCCAAACATCGCCGCGATCAAGATGCCGTTGCCGGCGAACGAGGACTTCAAGACCGAACTTGAAGATCTGCGCGGCAAGTCGCCGACCGGGTTTTCGATCGGATATAGCGGTGACTGGGGAGCTTCCTCCGCTTTGCTTGCTGGCGCCGATGCCTGGTATAGCGTCGTCGCGGGGGTGCTGCCCGCTGAAGCGCTCGCGCTTGCGACGGCGGCGCGAGCCGGAAATACCGAAGAGGTCGAGAGATTGGAAAAAGCGTTCGAGCCCCTCTGGTCGTTGTTCAAGCGGTTTGGCAGCTTCAGAGTGATGTACAGGCTCGTGGCGCTTCTTGGCATCGGAGATTTCGAGCCGCCGCGGCCTGTGAGGCCGATACCGGACTCCGCGGTACCGGATGTCGTACAAGCTCTCAACCATTTGCGGGGTGCCTTTCAATAAGGCTGCCGGCAATCTTTGACGTCGGGGAGAGTATCAATCGCGCGGTGTGTGTGCTTCGTTTTGTTCAGTGACCATGAACTCCAACGCGACACATGAATGCTCGGACGACTGTTTCAATGGTGATGAAGCGAGGATCGACGACGTGGGCTTTTCCGTGGATGACCATCAGGGTATGGCTGCCACAGCGCTGTCAGCACATGATGAGTTCGGAACCGAACCCTCACTTCCGAATAACTGAAGAGAGCGCAAATGCCGTGAGCGTATCCCTCACGCCGGGCAGTTCCGATATCAATTGCCAAATCTGGCGAATGCGATCGGCTTGAGGGGATTCAACCCGCACAAGCAGATCAAAATCACCCGTCATCACGTCACAGGCGACGACCTCCGGAATTTTTCGCAAAGCTTGAATGACTTCGCCGCCCCTCATGCGATCCTGGCGGTAGACGAACATCAGTGCAGTGGTGATGTGAGCGGGATCTCCGCCATCACCGGTGATGATCGTGTAGCCCTTGATGAAGCCTTCGCGTTCAAGCCGTTCGATCCGAACGCGAACAGCATTTCGCGATAGATTGACCTTACCTGACAGCTCAGCGTGAGAGGCCCGCGCGTTGGCCTGCAGGGCGCAAAGGATCTGTTCGTCGATGCGGTCAAGAAGATACTTCATGCCGGACCGCGTTCCGCTTGCCGCGCCGCCGCTCCAAATCTCGTCGACTCGAAGGCGCAAACTGTAGCCTGAAGCAGGCGAGTCTTGTCCTTCTCAGCGGCATAGCGTCTGGCGGCAGATGCAAGGACGAACGCAGGAAGTGCTGCTGTTTCTGCATCAGTCAGGAGCCTTACACTCTCATATCCGGCCAGAATGGCCTGATGTTTCTGTTCGTCCAGCTCTCCAGTCGGCAGGCTCGCCCAGCCGACGAGAACCTCGGCAATCTCTGAAATCAGCACATCATCGTGCCGAAGCCGAAAGTTGATAACCCCACTGACGTCGTCTCCAAGGAAGAAGACGTTGGAAGGTATCAAGGCTCCATGCAGAGGACCGGCAGGCAGCTCATTTAGAGAACGCTTTTTGCCTCCTTGCAGGGTCATGTGGATCCGCGCCATGAGGCGGCCAAGGCTTTTACACTTTCCTGGCGTAGGATCGTTTGTCGACGAACCTGATACGAAACTCACGACGGCAACGAGACGGCCGGCCGCCCGGAAGGTCGCATCGCCGTCAATCGTGCGCGTTGGTTTCGGGCAGGGAATACCGCTGTTGTTCAGCGTCTCCATCGTTGCGAACGCCCGCTCGAGATCTAGCGGTTCGGCGCCATTTTCGAACAGCGTGACGATGAACTCACCCTCCGCCGCCCGGAAAAGATAGGTCGTTTCCCTGTCGCCGTCGGCAATACCAATCACCGATGACAGGGAGGTCATGCCATAGGCCACCGCGATCGAGTTTCGGTCCTCGTCGGATATTTCCGTGAAAACGGCCATTCTTTCCTCCGTTCAACCGCGCATAATCTTCGAAACATTGGCAAATTCCGCGGCGTCTCCAAAAATCTGATGAGCCTGACTTTCGGTCAGAACGCATTCTTCTTCGACGACATCTCGCAAGTTTCTCTTCTCGACCAGCGCCTTCTTGGAGAGGTATGCCGCTTTGCTGTATCCGATCAGCGTCGCCAATGGCGTGGCAAGAACGAGAGATTGGTCGAGCAACGCCTTGCAACGATCGACGTCGACTTCGATGCCATCGATGCAGCGTTCCTTCAAGACCACCATGCCTCTGGTCAGCATGCGCATCGATTGCAGGATGTTCAAAACGATGACGGGTTCCATGGCGTTCAGCTGGAGCTGGCCGGCACTTGCGGCAAGCGTCACCGTCAGATCATTGCCGATGACCTGGAAGCTGATCTGGTTCATCATTTCCGGTATGACAGGATTGACCTTACCCGGCATGATCGATGAGCCGGCTTGAACAGGCGGCAAACGGATCTCACCCAGACCGCCGCGGGGACCACTGCTCAGGAGCCGGAGGTCATTGCAGATCTTGGTCAGTTTAACCGCAATTCGCTTGAGCACGCCTGAAAAGGACACGAACCCGCCTGTGTCCGATGTCGCTTCGATGAAGTTGCGGGCAGGGATTAACGGATAGCCAGATACTCGGGACAGGTGACCGCAGGCCAACTGCGCGAAGCCTGAGGGTACGTTGATTGCCGTGCCGATCGCCGAGCCGCCGAGGTTTATCTCTTTAAGAAGCTTAGAGGCGTACTGGACCTGAATGATATCCTCGTCAATGAGTTCAGCGAAGGCTTCGAATTCCTGCCCCGCGGTCATCGGCACAGCGTCTTGCAACTGTGTCCGGCCGACTTTCACAGCACTCGAGTATTGCACGGCCTTGGCTCGAAATGCATCGCGAAGCGCGACCTCAGCCGCGATAAGCCCTTCGCATGCCCGTAAGATCGTCAGCCGGATAGCCGTGGGGTAGACGTCGTTTGTCGATTGAGACAGATTGACGTCGTCGTTGGGATGCAACTTGGAATAATCGCCAACGTCAGCGCCCATTTTCAAAAGGGCGAGGTTTGCAAGAACCTCGTTGACATTCATGTTTGTGGACGTGCCGGCTCCCCCCTGCATCATGTCCACGGGAAAGTTCTCATCAATATCATTGAGCTCGATAAGCTCTTCGCACGCTTGCGAAATCGCCTCAGTCTTTTCTGGAGAGAGAAGCCCAAGCTCCATATTCGCAATAGAGGCGGCCTTTTTCACCATTGCCATCGACTGGATGAGCTCGGGAAAATCCCTCAAACGCAGCCCGGAGACGTCGAAATTCTGTTCAGCGCGCCGTGTATGGACGCCGTAGAGTACATGTCGCGGAATGGCCAGCGGCCCGATAAGATCTGACTCGATGCGTTCAGCAAGCGTTGTCTTGTCCATCAAACCAGGATCCCCGCGTGACGCATGGCGCTGTCAATCTCTTCCTGGACGGAAGAGCTGACCGAAACGAGCGGCAGCCGCAGATCGCCGCGAATGCGACCAAGACGCTGCAAGGCATATTTCGGTCCAGCAGGGTTGGTTTCAAGAAAAAGCGCCCGGTGTAGTGGCATCAGGCGGTCCTGCAGCTTCAAAGCCGAGGCAAAGTCACCGTTTAGGCAAGCCTGCTGGAAGTCAGCGCAGAGACCCGGCGCGACGTTCGCCGTTACCGAGATGCAACCATGTCCGCCATGCGCCATATAGCCAAGGGCCGTGCCGTCTTCACCGGTCAGGAGATTGAACGAGTGCCCGCAGGCCATACGCTCAAGGGACGGGCGCAACAGGTTTCCCGTCGCATCCTTGACCCCTTTCACGTTGGGGCAGTCTTCGAAGATCTTTGCCAACGTTTCGACCTGAATATCGATGACGCTGCGGCCGGGGATATTGTAGACGATGATCGGAACGGCGGCCGCGGCATCGATAGCCTTGAAATGCTGGTAGATCCCTTCCTGGGTTGGCTTGTTGTAATAGGGCGCGACAATAAGAACCCCGTCGGCGCCGGCGTCCTGCGCATGGAGGACGAAGTCGATTGCTTCCGAGGTGCTGTTTGATCCGGCGCCCGCGATGACGGGCACACGGCCCTTGGCGGCCGCGATGGTGATCTCGACCACCTGCTTATGCTCGGCATGGCTGAGCGTCGGACTTTCCCCCGTTGTCCCGCATGGAACGAGACCGAAGGATCCTTCTTCGATCTGCCACTCGACGAGGTCGCGCAAGGCGGCCTCGTCGACGCGACCATCAGCAAAAGGCGTGACAAGCGCGGTAATAGAACCCTTGAACATTTTTACTCCCTGAGTTGCCGATGGATTTGAGCAGGCCTGGCGTTACGTCTTCAGGCGGTTGATGCACACGACCTTAGGCTGGGTCATGTCCTCATAGGCAAACCGGACGCCCTCGCGGCCCATGCTGCCATATTTGAAGCCGCCAAACGGCATTGCATCGAACCGATAGTCGGAGGAGTCGTTGATCATGATGCCTCCAGCCTCGATCTTGCTTGCAGCCTCAAGCGCCCCTTCCAGGTCGTTTGTAAAAATGCCGGCGTGAAGGCTGTACTCGGGGCTGTTTGCCAGATCGATCGCATCCGCCAGCCCATCGAAGGCCTGAAGAATGACGATCGGCGCGAACACTTCCTCGGTCCAGGCGTCACAGGAGGCTGGAACATTCTCCAGGACCGTCGGCGGATAGAGGTTTCCAGTTGGTTTATGGCCGCAAAGCAATGTCGCACCGGCAGCGAGCGCCCGTTCGACCATTGCGGCCGCTCTGCCGACCGCCTTTTCTGAGATCATCGGGCCGACATCGGTGTCGGCTTCCAAAGGATTGCCGGTCTTCAGCTTCTGGGTATCTGCGACGAACTTCGCTTTGAATTGCTCATAGATCGGCCGTTGGATCAGAATTCGCTGCGTGCCAATGCAGTTCTGACCTGCCGCCCAGTAGGCTCCGGATACGCAAGCCTCGACAGCCGCATCGAAGTTGCAATTCTCCATGACGATGACGGGTGCATTACCGCCAAGGTCCATGGCAAGTTTCTTGAGGCCTGCTGTTTTGGCAATTGCCTCGCCGGTGGCAAAGCCACCAGTGAAGGAGACCATGCGAACGTCTCTCGCGGCAACGAGAGCCTTTCCAAGCTCAGGGCCGCCAATCGCGACCGTTATGATTTCCTCGGGTAGACCGCTTTCGACCAGGACTTCGACGAGCTTGATGGCAGAGAGAGGGGTAAGTTCGGACGGCTTTAAAAGCACTGCATTGCCGCCGGCAATTGCCGGACCGAGTTTGTGAGCGACGAGGTTGAGCGGATCGTTGTAGGGCGTGATAGCGGCAATGATGCCCAGCGGTTCTCTCGTGTACCAGCCTTGGCGAGCCTCCGAGCCTGCGTAGGCATCGAACGGGATGACTTCGCCCGCATTGCGCCTGGCCTCGTCGGCAGACAGCTTGAGCGTATTGACGCACCGTGTCGTCTCTTTGCGGGCCTGCGTAATCGTCTTGCCCGCCTCTTTGACGATGAGAAGCGCGAAGTCCTCGCGCGCGGCTTCTATCGCCGCAGCGGCCTTTTCAAGCATCGCCGACCGCTTGTGACGTGGCAGCGTTCTGGCAATCTGTGCGCCACGTCTTGCCCGCTCCAGCAGCACGTTCACGCTTGCGGCACAGGTTTCCACGACCGTTCCGACCAGCGTACCGTCGAATGGGCTGGTGACGGCAATTTCTTCAGACGCGGTCGTTTGTGTGACTGCAAGGTTGAGCATCATGCAGCCTCCTTAGCGATGGCCGAAGCGCCGGCGGAATGAATGGCGACGATATCGGAAAGAAGCGCATAGGCGGTTTCGATGCGGCCGGCGCCAGGTCCGGTGATCGTCACGGCGCCCAGCAGTTCGGTGTCGAGCGACACTGCATTGGTGGCACCGTTGACGCCTGCCAGGGGATGATCGAGGCTAAGCCGCCTCGGTGCAACACTGCCTGTCACGCTGCCATCGTCATTGCGAACCGCAGCTCCGATCAGCTTCCAGCGGCTGTTTGCCTTTGCTGCATCCTCGATGTCGGAAGGTGAAAGACCGGAGATACCCCTGCAGCTTACGTCCTCAGGCTTGAGATTTGCGCCAAGCAGTTCGTTTGCCAGGATGACGACTTTCAGACGAACGTCGAAACCTTCGACATCGGCGGTGGGATCGGCCTCGGCATAGCCGAGCTCTTGGGCTTCTTTCACAGCGGATGCGAAATCCAAACCCGCTTCCATGCGACCGAGGACGAAGTTGGATGTGCCGTTCAAAATTCCTTCAAAGCCCTTCAGTTCGGCGCCGGCAAGCGTTTTCTCAGCCATGCGAATGACCGGCGTGCCGCTCATCACGGCGCCCTCGTACTCGAAGCGTACACCGTTGGCCTTTGCCAGCGCCTTGAGCGCCTGGGCCTCAATGGCGACCGGCCCCTTGTTGGTGGTAACCACGTGTTTGCCGGTCTCAAGCGCCCAGCGGCAATGCGAGACAGCAGGTTCGCCGTCCTTCGGATTGGTGAACGTGGCCTCGACGACAATATCTGCGGGTGCGGTCTTGATAATAGTCTCGTTGTCGGCTTCGGCACTTCCCCCGGAAAGCTGTCCAAAGCCGCCCTTTTCAAACTTCGCATCGACCAGGGTCCTCGCATCAAGACCGTTCGGCGAAATCACCGAGCCAAGATAGAGATCGCTCACGGCGACGATATTCAGGCGGATTCCAAGATCGCGCTCCCAGAGCTGGTTCTTGGCGGCAATGAGTTCGGCCAGGGCGCGATTGACGCCGCCAAATCCGATAAGTGCGATATTGTAAACTGTCATAACGATCCTCCAGTGAAGTCTATGAGGGTAAGCATGGGATGCGGATTGCTCTGCAGGAACCACGCAGACAGACCAAAGAGCAGCGCACTTTGCTCAATCTGCTGCCGGACGTAGGTCAGGTGCTGGCGAGCTTCATCATGAGAATCCCCGACACGATCAATGCGCCCGCTGCCAGACGCGCGGGTGACGCGGGCTCTCCAAGGATCGCCATTCCGAGCAGAAAGGAGCCAACTGCACCGATCCCTGTCCAAACCGTGTAGGCGGTACCAAGCGGCAGCACCTTCATCGAAAAGGACAGCAGCACGCCGCTGGCAATCATCGCAATGACGGTGATTGCCGACGGGATGAGCAGCGTGAAACCGTCGGATCTCTTCATGTAGAACGCCCAGACGACCTCAAGCAGGCCGGCGACGAACAGGATTATCCAGTACATAATATCCTTCCTGGCGGACCTCCGGGTCTACCGCGCAATAGGCTTGGAGAGGTGACGTGAATTGCTCGCCGAGGGGCAATTCACGTCCAATTCGACTTCGTGTTCAGCTTCGCCCGAAAGTCTCGTCGAGGGCGTTGTTGATGTCAGCAATCAGATCCTCGGTGTCTTCCAGACCGATCGAAAGCCGCAGATGCCCGTATTTCTGGAAGTTCGGCGGGTAACGATCGGAGCCGCCGCGCCCACTGCCGCCGACATGGACGATCAGGCTCTCGTCGTGACCAAGCGAGACGGCGGACGTGATGACCCTGAGATGTCCGACGAACCGGTTCTGCGTATCGGGATCGCCATCGACGGCAAAAGCCATGACCGCGCCGTAGCCCTTACCAGCAAACTGTGTTCTGGCAAGCGCGTGCTGGTCATGGCTGTCGAGACCGGGGTAGGTGACATAGGCGACGCGCTTGTCGGCTGCGAGGGACCGGGCGACGATCTCTGCGGATGAAAACTGCTGCTTCAGGCGCAGAGGCAGCGTCACTGAGCCGCGCATGATCAGCCAGGCGTTGAACGGCGAAATCGTCCCGCCGAGATCGACGAGCGCGTCTGCCTTGATGTGATGGATGAGCGTCCTCGAGCCGATGACCACGCCGCCCATCGCGTCGCCATGACCGTTGATGTATTTCGTCAGCGAATGGATGACGAGATCTGCACCCAGTGTCAGCGGACGGAAGAACGGGGGAGGGGTGAAGGTCGAGTCTACCGACAGGAGCGCGCCCGCTTGCATTGCGATTGAGGCGAGCGTCGCGATATCGGCAACCTTGGTCGTTGGATTGGCGATTGTCTCTGTATGGATCAGCTTGGTATTCGGGCGCACGGCGGCTCGGACCGCATCCATGTTGCCCATATCAACGAAGGTGGCTTCGATATTGTAACGCTGCGGCAAAAGCTCTGAAAACAGTCGCCACACGGCCTCATAGGTGACGTCACCGACAATCACGTGGTCGCCGCTCTTTAAGAACGTAAAGAACACCGCGTGAAGCGCCGCGACGCCCGTTGCGAAGACGGCTGCATCCTCGCCGCCCTCTATGGCCGCGAGCTTGCGCTGCAGGCCGATCTGATTGTGGCCGGAATTGCGCGTATAGGAGGGGCTCTCGGTGTCCGACCAGTCCATTGTAGAAGGGTCGTAAGGAAGTTCGTACGAATTCGCCATCACGATCGGTGTGCGAATAGCGCCCGATGTCTTGTCGATTTCGTTGCCGCCGTGCACCGACAGCGTATTGAAGGAAAGCGTCGATAGATCGTGTTTGTCTGGTCTCGACATAATTAGCCTCTTTGTTGAAGTGAGTGGTTGGGGAGTGCCTTAGCGCCTGACCGGGATGGCGTTTTCCAGTTTCTGGAACGCTTGCGTGATCAGGAAAGTCAGGCTGACGTAAAAGACGGTAACGAGGAGGAGGGGCTCGTAGACGAGGAGCGTATCCTGGCGGATTTTGTAGGCAGCACCGTAGAGATCCATCACGGTCACCGAAAATACGATCGGGGTCGCCTTGAGTTGCAGGACGACCTCGCCGGCAAATGTTGGCAGCCCAATCCGGATCGCTCTCGGCAACCAGATCCGGCGCAGGATCATCCAGGGCGACATGCCAACGGCGCGTGCAGCCTCAAGTTCTCCTTTCGGGACCGCCAGCATGGCTCCCCGAAGAATCTCCCCCTGGTAGGCGGCGAAGTTGAGCGTCAGGGCCAACGCCGCAAAGAACAATCCCTCTCGCAAGACCGGCCAAAGAAAGCTGCTCCGCAATCCAGGGATATGCGGCAGATACGAGCCCAGACCGTAGTAGATGAGCCAAAGCTGGATGAGCAACGGCGTGCCGCGAAAGAATGTGCAGTACGACTTGGAGAGCCAACGGGCGATGGAACCACGGCCGACCTGGGCAATCGCCAGGAGGATAGCGAGCGCAAACCCCAACGTGACCGAAATTGCCAGCAGCAGGCATGTCAGGAAGGCGCCATAGAGCAGCAAGTCCTGGTACTCGAATATCCAACCAAAATTCATGTCCGCCTCCTACGCTACTGGTCGTTGGCCGCGACGAAAGTAGGCTTCGAGCGCAGAGAACAGCAGGTTCGATAGAATCGTGATGACGAGATAAAGTGCCGCCGCAGCCAGGAAGAAGACCATGTACTGCTTGGTGTTGCTCGCGGCGACGCGGGCAGCAAGAGCCAGTTCCTGATAGCCAACGACGGCAATCAGGGCGCTGTCCTTGATTACGGACATCCACAGATTGGCGAAGCCGGGCAGTGCATTGGGGATGAGAGCCGGCAAGACGATGCGGCGGAAGCGTAAGCCTGGCCTCATCCCAAAGGCCTTGGCGGCTTCAAGCTGTCCAACAGGAATGGCGAGGATCGCGCCCCGCAAAACCTCGGTCATATAGGCGCCCTGGACAAAGCCCAGGACTGCGATCGCCGCCACCAGGCCGTTTACCTCGACAGGGCCAAGTCCCGCCAGGGCAAGAAGCCGGTTCAGCCCATCCGTTCCCGCATAGTAGAGCGAGACGATCAGGATGAGCTCCGGCACGGCACGGACGATCGTCGTATAGACATTGAGAGCATATTGCAGTGGGGCAAACCCACTCAACTTGCCGAGTGCGCCGAAGAAGCCCAGCACCATTCCAAACAGATAGGCACCAAACGAGATAAACAGGGTCGCGAACGCGCCGGTGATCAATACGCCGCCCCAGCCGGGAGGGGAAATCGACAGCAGGTCCAGAATGGAATTTGAGGAACTCATGGGAAGCCTTCCAGAACAGGACCGGCAGATTTGCCACCAACGGCTGGTGACAAATCCGCGTCGCCCATGGACTCAATAGGGGTCGTAGTCGAAGTACTTCTTGCTGAACTCGGCATAGGTGCCGTTCGCCCTGACAGCTTTGATCGCGCCATTCAGCTTTTCGCGGAGTTCATCGTCGCCTTTGCGGATACCGCCGCCGACGCCAGCGCCTAGTATCGCGTCGTCTGCCTCGACACCGCCCTTGTATTCGCAGCACTCCTTGCCGAGATCGGTTTTCAGGAGTTCCTTGAGCGGTCCCGTGTCGGCAAAGATGTAGTCGACGCGGCCCGACGCGAGATCCTGGAAGGATTCGTCAACCGTCGCATAGCTTTTCTCCGTCGCGATGTCGGCGAAGTGCTTCTTGAAATAGGCCGACTGGGTCGTCGACACGGCGATGCCGACGGTCTTTCCTTTCAGCTGCTCGGCGGTCGCGCCCATGACGCCATCCCTGGCGCCAATCATGCCGGCGAGAGCCGAGTAATATTTGTCCGTGAAATCGATCCGCTTCTTGCGCTCGTCGGTGATCGACATCGAAGACCAGATCACGTCGATCTTCTTGCTTTCCAAAGCTGGGATCAGACCGTCCCAGGCGACGTCGACGATCGTGCACTGTTCCTTCAGCTCTTTGCAGATCGCATCCATCAGATCGATCTCCCAGCCAATCGCTTTCCCCGACGCGTCCTTTGTCGTGTAGGGCGCATAGGCCTCATTGACGACACCGAAGCGGATTTCCGCCTGAGCGCCCGTCGCCAGCATGAATGCTGCGACAGCCAGAGTTTTTCCCAAATGCTTCATTTTAGGGTTCCCCTTTTTCTGTTGGGATGGTGGTGGTTTTAGTGCGAACCGGCTGCAACAAACTCCTTGCAGCGTGCGCTGGTGGGTGCACCGAAGACCTGGGACGGAGGTCCGACCTCCTCAACCTGGCCCTGGTGCAAAAACATGACGCGGGTGGAAACGTCGCGTGCGAACTTCATCTCGTGGGTAACCATCACCATGGTGCGACCTTCCTCGGCCAGCCCACGGATGACCTTCAGCACCTCGCCGACGAGTTCCGGATCAAGTGCCGAGGTTGGCTCATCGAACAGCATCACTGCCGGATCGACGCAGAGCGCGCGGGCAATCGACGCGCGCTGCTGTTGGCCACCAGACAGAAAGGCCGGGTAGGTGTCGCGTTTCTCATAGAGGCCAACTTTGGCCAGCAGCGCCTCGGCCTTTTCGATCGCCGCCTTGCGCTCGATACGCAGGACATGGATCGGGGCCTCGATGACGTTTTGGAGAATGGTCATGTGCGGCCAGAGATTGAAGCTCTGGAAGACCATGCCAAGGCCGCTTCTTAGCCTCTCGATCTGCCGCCAGCTGGCGGGATGGCATTTGCCGTCGCGGCCCTTGCGGAAGATCACGTCTTCGCCGTTGATCTGGAAGGTTCCTTGGTCCGGAATTTCGAGGAAGTTGATGCAGCGCAGGAATGTGCTTTTCCCTGAGCCCGACGATCCGATGATCGAGACTACGTCGCCCTTCTCCGCTGAAAGGGAAATTCCCTTCAGCACCTTGTGCGCGCCGTAGCTCTTGTGAACGTCGCTCACCAGCAAGGCGGGCTTAACTGTTTCGATGTGCATTTCACCTCCATTTTACCTGCGAGGTTTGGCCCACTCCTCCGTGGGCAAAGCTTCGCCATCGCCGTATCTGACAGCGGCATCATTCGTGGTTGCGAGTGTAAAAAAATGGTCGCGAACGTCCGCACGCGCCGCCTAAACGGCGCACGTTCCCCACCCTGCCATTGTCTCGGATTTACCGCCGGCGCGTTAGCCGGCTATAATCTTGTGTCTGTAGACCTCACAGCCTGGTGCCAGTTGCCTTAAACCGGTCACCAGCATGGCGGCCGCCTCCTCTAGCGCCTCCTCAGGCATTGTCGCCAAACTTTCCAAGATGAACCACATCCGTCCGCCCAGCGTCTCCAGTCGGGTCCGGGTACCTTGCCGCCAGTTCCAGCGCCGGCACGTGACACCGATATCGTCGCGCCAGATGACTTCACCCTTGGTAGGGTTTTCGATGACCGCCTCTCCGTTCATCACCGTGTCGAACACTTCGGTTCCGTCGGCAACAGACAGCTGTGGCTTGCCGACATAGGCGTCGAAGTTTTCTCCACCGACCGGTATGGCAAAACGTAAGCTGACTGCGTTGTAGAGATCGACGATCGGGTTGATCGAAGGGATACGACCGTCCTTCTCCACCCGCTTCTTCAGCGCCTGTGCAGAACAGGGCGTGCGATTTGGTTTTGCTCCAAACCGGCTATATGCCTCGGCCCAACTTGCCAGATGTGCTTCACTCCAGGCTGGCCCTCCAGCTCGGACAAAATCACAAGCCTCCTCCAGCACATTTCTGGCTATGGTGCCGCGCGTTTCATCCTTGATATCAACGAAGACGCTGATCGCGCGAAAGTCTGGTGCGATGTTTGCGATTTCTTTGTCGATGACCGGAAATTCCAACATGCCCTCTAGCTCCCATTGACCAATTTAGTCTATAATACTGACCATGGAAAAGAAAGTCAATATATCGACCGAAGCGGTCACCGATGTCGAACGCGTCAGTGCAACCGTGTCCCAGAACCTCAAATTGTTCAGGAAACAGAATGGCCTGACACTCGATGAGTTGTCGCGCAAATCCGGCGTCAGCAAAGGCATGCTGGTCGAAATCGAAAAGGGCAGCGCAAACCCAAGCATTGCGACGCTCTGCCGTGCAGCGACCGCATTGGGCGTTTCTGTCGCCGATTTCGTCGGGGTCGCAGTCAACGTGCCCGTGCGCATTGTTCCACCCGAGGATGCCTCGATCCTCTGGCGCGGTCCGAAGGGCGGGAGTGCCACTCTTCTGGTTGGAACCCACGGGCCGGATGAAATCGAGCTTTGGCGCTGGACGCTGTTTCCCGGTGAGGTTTTCGAATCGCCCGGCCATTCGGCCGGAACACTCGAACTGCTGAATGTGGAAACCGGTGCGCTTACCTTGAAACTGGCTGACAGCGAACACCACGTTCAAGCAGGCTCGTCGGTCTTGGCACGAACGGAAGAGAAGCATGCCTACATGAATTGCGGGAAAGAAGAACTTCGGTTCGTGATGACTGTCGCGGAGCTGCAGAGACCCCGCGTGAGAACAGGCCTGTAGCATCCCACGTGCAAGCAGAGTGGACTAATGCTGTTGGCGGTAAAAAATCAATCTGCGGTCAATTCTGTGCCCTTTCCTAAAGTCAGCAGGGCAGCGGTGTGCCGACTTCAGATTTGCATACGCGAGCGCAGTGTTAAGAAAGCTGTTCGAGCCTGGTTGTTGGAATTCCCAGGTTACACCGCACGGCGGCCTGCGATCAGGAAAGGATGGGAATATTGTCGGCGAGGTAGATATCGGTTCGGATAAACTCCTGAGACGCGTTTATAGGAGTGCCAAGGCAGCACGCTTTCAACACGCGTACGGCACTACGCGCGACGTGCCCGGGACTCTGGGCGATACACGCATCCACTGTGCCCTGTTTCAATTCGAATGCAACTCGATCCGACAGTTCATGGAGGATTACGGTCAATCGATCACCAACCCCTTCGTCCTTGAGAGCATTTAATATCCCGGACTGCCCTGCGGGAACGGCATATATCCCTACGAGATCATAGTGCCGAGAGACAAGCTTGCGAGTGAGGGAGTAGTTGAGTTCCGCCTTGCTGTAACCTTCAACGATTGGAAGAATGCGCAGAGAAGGGAACCTCGTTGCAATAACTTCCGAGAAGCTCAATAGCCTTTCATATTGGTCGCGCATCCGGGTAGAACCTAAAATGACGCCAATTTTTCCGACCTTCCCGGCTGTAAATCGACCCATTAGGGTTGCTCCCAGCCTGCCTGCGGCCGCGTTGTCGATGCCGACGAAATGATGCCGCTTGGAATCCGCTATGTCAGTGACGATAGACACGACTTTCACACCCCTCTCGACAAGACGGTCTATCGCGGCCCTCACGCCCGGAGCGTCCACCGCGAAAAGAGCGGCTCCCGCGTAAATAGACGCATCGACGCCGTCAAGCGCGTCCACAATGGCCTGGGGCATATCGAGGTCAATATGTTGGACATCATTGATGATCGTCATGTCCTCCACTGCGCTCGGTGCATCGACTACGCCCTTGAGAATCTGGCCCGAGAAGGTCGTGTACACGTTGGGAAGAATGAATTTGAATCGGATTTTGGGCCGGCCTCTCACCAGCAAGCCATCGGGAAGTGATCTGAACTGCAGCGCATGGATGGATTTCGCTACCTTTTCTCGGGAGAGTCTGGAGACGCCGGAGCGACCATGGAGAACACGGTCGACGGTTGCAGTGCTGACGCCCGAATGCTGCGAAATATCTTTGATACTAGGCTGCTTCAACCCGTGCTCCAAAGCTGACCAATCACAACGCCCAAACGCGAAGGATGTCATATAACAAGTTTTGAGCGACCGATGCAATCACATCAGAGCCGCTCGCTTAGAGCAGTTGCCGCATTGATTAGCAGCAACATAATAGGGCTCGGCACCAAAAATTTTCATCAAAGCATCGTATGTATGTCGGCCAGACCAAGGCGGGGCGTTAAATGGGGTGCGCGCTACAATTGATGTGATTACATCAGATTAACCAGAGCGTCCATTGTCCGTTGCGCTGTCCCTATCAAGCCTCCTGCCTTACAAACGGGCCGTGGACTAGAAAGAGGGAGGACTATTCTTGGTTACGCACAACAGCATTACTCGCGCTCTTGCGGCGCTGTCACTCGCCTGGGGCCTTTTTGCAGGCCATGCCAACGCTGAGGAATTGAAAGTCTGGACGCTGACGTTCGACAACGACTCCGCAAACATGGCCTGGGACAAGATCGTCAACGACTTCGAAACGGCAAATCCCGGCGTAACGATCACCCGAGAGGGCCGCTCTGTAGACGAACACAAGGCCGCCCTACGCGTGGCAGCACAGTCCAGCCAGGGGCCGGACATCTTCTTCATGTGGGCAGGGCTTGGACTCGGCGGTGAATTCGTCAATGCCGGCCTGTCGCAGCCGCTTGACAAATATTACGACCAATACGGCTGGGACAAGCGTCTGGTCGGAACGGCCGGCAGCTTCTCGAAAATCTATGAAGGCGGTCGCCACGGCGTTCCCTACACCTTCCATGGCGAGGGCATCTATTACAACAAGGCGCTGTTCGAAAAGGCCGGCATCACCCAACTTCCGACTACCTATGACGAGCTGAAGAGCGACGCGGCCAAGCTAAAGGAAGCAGGCATACCGGCCATGACCTTCGGCGGCACGGTCAACTGGCACCTAATGCGACTGATGGACGTCATTCTTGAAGCCAAATGTGGTTCCGAGCAGCATGATGCCCTGATGGCGATGAAGGTCGACTGGTCAACCGAGGCCTGCGCGACGGCGAGTTTCCAGGAACTGACCGACTGGTCACAGAACTACATTCTCTCGCCGTTCATGGGCATCGACAATTCACAGAGTTTCAACCTGTTCCTGGCTGGCCGTGCCGCGATGATGCTCGAAGGCGACTGGTTGGTAAGCCAGCTTCGCAATGAAAACCGGCTTGCCGATTTCGATCTCTTCCCGTTTCCGACGGGCACCGACCGCCTCTATGGTTTCGCCGAATATCTCTATGTTTCGTCGAAGAGCGGCAAGGCGGATGCGGCGGCAAAGTTCCTCGACTACATGCTCTCCGACAAGGTGCAGCAGGACAATCTCGGTGCTTTCGGGTCGATCTCGATCAATGCGAATGTTAAGTATGACAAGATCGACCCGCTCGACCAGAAATGGATGGATATCTTCGCCAAGTTCGAAAAGATCTACATGAACGGCGACCAGGCTTTCCCGCTCAATGTGACTACGGAATATTTCCGTGTCATCAATGAAGTGGCATCCGGCAACATCAAGCCCGAAGATGCCGGCAAGGCCATGCAGACCTTCATCGCCAACCGTGGCTAATCTCCCAAGGACGAGGCCTCGTGAGCATGCTCCAGGGCCTCGCATGACCCGGTGAAATCTTATGTCCAAAGCGCGCGTGTCGTTGCGGCCGAGCATGCAGGGTTACGTCTTGCTGGCTCCCGCCTTGATCGTTTATCTCCTCTTTGCCGTCTATCCGATGATCGACGTCGTCAGGATGTCCTTCTCCTCCTGGAACGGCTTAAGTCCACAGGCGAAGTTCGTCGGGCTTGCCAACTACCGGGCAATCATGACGCAGGACCCGGTTTTCTGGGGTGCGCTGTGGAACACGCTGATCTGGACGGCGACGGCCGTCATCGTGCCAAACTTGATCGCATTCGGCGTGGCGTTGGCGCTGAACCAGAACATTCCCGGAAAATCGGGACTGCGCATCATCTTCTACCTGCCCGTCATCATCGCCGCCATTGCCGTCGCGACCATCTGGAAGTGGATGTACGACCCGTTCTTCGGCCTCTTCAACGGGCTGCTGACAAGCTGGGGGCTGACCGGATGGATCATGGACTGGCTCGGCGACAAGAAGATCGCGCTGTGGTCCGTATTCGTTGCCCATGTCTGGCAGTCCGTCGGATTTTCCATGGTGCTGTTTCTCGCCGGCCTGCAGAGCGTCTCGACGACGTTGATTGAGGCGGCCCGCATTGACGGGGCAGGGCGCTGGGGCGTGTTCCGCTATGTAACACTGCCGGCACTCGTGCCTACCATCACCGTAGTCTTCGTGCTGTCACTCATCAATTCGCTGAAGGCCTTCGACATCGTCTACGGCATGACCGGCGGCGGGCCTGCGCAATCAACGCAGATGCTAGCGATGTGGGCTTATACCCAATCCATGCAGCTCGGGGTTTTCGGGCGCGGTGCGGCCATCTCCGTGGTGCTGCTCATGATCACGCTGATTGTCGTGATCCCCTATATGCACTGGATGTTTAAGCGGGAGGATATTGGACGATGAAGATGTTTTCCCAGGCGTTCCGTCCTGTCGGCTCCAACAAGGTCGATCCCGTGCTCGTGGCCCTCTGGATCGCCTTCATCCTGCTCGCGATCATCTGGATCACACCCTTTATGTTCATCGTCTTTACATCGCTAAAGTCGAATTCGACGGTGATGGGGGCAAGTGCCTTCAGCCCGCCGACCGAGCTAGCCTTCGGCAACTTCGTGGCGGCCTGGAACCGCGGCAATTTTTCGACGACCGCATTCAACGGCATCGTCATCACCGTCATCAAGGTGCCACTCGGCCTGTTCGTGTCGGCAATGGCTGCCTATGCGCTCGCCAAGGTGCCGATGCGGATGAACAAGACGCTGTTTGCGCTCTTCGTGTTCGGCACCATGCTGCCCTTCCAGGTGATGCTCGCGCCGATCTTCCGGCAGGTGAATGCCTTTGGCCTGATCAATACCTATCCGGGCATCATTCTGCCTTATCTGGCCTTCGGCATCCCTTATCAGGTCTTCATTCTCTACGGCTTCTTCTCCGCGGTGCCGAAGGAGCTGTCGGAAGCCGCCCGCATCGATGGCGCCTCCCACTTCACCATTTTCTGGCGGATTTTCCTTCCCGTCTCTCTGCCGGTTCTCTCGGCGCTGCTGATCCTCGATTTCGTGGCGACGTGGAATGAATTCGCCATGGCGCTGGTGATCCTGCAGGACCCGCGCATGTGGACGCTTCCGCTCGGGCTCATGAATTTCCAGAGCCAGTTTCAGAGCGATTACGGCCAGCTCAACGCGGCTATCATTATGACGGTGCTTCCCGCAGCCATCGTCTATCTCATGTTCCAACGCTATTTCGTTTCCGGCCTCACGTCCGGGGCGGTCAAGGAATAATCATGACCCATCTGTACGATATTTTCGAAGCCCGCTTGAAAGGCCCCGCTGGCGGCAATCCTTACCTCGACGTGACGTTTCATGCGCACTTCAGTCAAGGCAATCGCAAGGTCCGCGTCACGGGTTTTCATGACGGCGGCGAGGATTATGTCCTCCGCTTCATGCCCGATACAGTCGGTGACTGGACCTTCACCACCTCGTCCTCCGTCGCGGAACTCGATGGAAGGTCCGGTTCGCTGACAGTCACGGCAGCGCGCGAAGGCGTGCATGGCGCCGTCCGCGTCCGCAATCGCTTCCATTTTGCCTATGACGACGGTACGTCGTACTACCCCTTCGGCACCACCTGCTACGCCTGGACCCACCAGCCGCTGGAGATGCAGGAACGCACGCTCGCGAGCCTTGAGACGAGCGGTTTCAACAAGATCCGCATGGCAGTTTTCCCGAAGGATTATCCCTTCAACACCAATGACCCGCTGCAGCCGATGTTCATGGAAAGGGAAGATGGCAGCCTAGATTTTGATCGACCGAACCCGGCCGCCTTCACCCATCTCGAAAAGCAGATCGCGTGCTTGGGCGAACACGGCATCGAAGCCGACCTGATCCTCTTCCATCCCTACGACCGCTGGGGCTATGCCACGATGTCGGAAGAGCAGAACCTGCGCTATGTGGAATATGCGGCAGCGCGTCTTTCAGCCTTCCGCAATATCTGGTGGGCGCTCGCCAACGAATACGATTTTCTCCTCGACACGATCCCGGTCCAGACCTGGGACCGCTTCTGCCATCTCCTGGAAGAAAACGATCACGTTCAGCATCTCCGGTCGATCCACAATGGTGAGCAGACCATGAATTTCGACCATCGCAAGCCGTGGATCACTCATGTCTGCATCCAGAACTGGGATGTGAAACGCACTCCGGAATGGCGCGTCGCCTATGGCAAGCCTGTCGTTAACGACGAGCCGGAATACGAGGGCAACATCTGGCCGAGCTGGGGCAATATCACGGCACAAGAACTCGTCCATCGCTTCTGGACGACCGTTCTACGCGGCGGTTACGCAGGCCATGGCGAGACATACGCGGACCCGGACGATCTGATTTGGTGGGCCAAAGGCGGCACGCTGCATGGCGAGAGCTGGAAGCGCATCAAGTTCCTGCTCCAGCTGCTGCAGCAAGACCAGCTCGAAGGGCTGGAGCCCATGGGGATGAATGACCAATGGCCGTGGAGCCGTATTTCCGGCGCGCGCGATCTCGGCGGCAAAGTGGATTTCATCTATTTCGGCGAACACCAGCCGAACCAATGGACGACTGGTCTTCCGACGGAAGACGGTAATTATGAAATCGACCTGATCGACACCTGGAACATGACGGTGACGCCGGCAAAGCGCATCGCCGCGCACATTCCTCACCCACAGCGCCACGGCAACATCGTTCGCGGTGGCAAGGCGGAAGCGGCATTCGGCATTCAGCTTCCGAGCCGTCCAAACCTTGCGCTGCGTATCCGCAAACTCGACTGAGGTAGTCACATGGCAACCGTCCAAATCTCAAATCTGAAGAAGTCCTATGGCGCCGTGCCGATCATGCATGGTGTGGACGTTCCCATCGCGGATGGCGAATTTGTCATTTTGGTCGGGCCTTCCGGCTGTGGCAAATCCACGCTTCTCCGGATGATCGCGGGGTTGGAGAGCGTAACTGCTGGCGAAATCAGCATCGACGGCCGGCGGGTCAACGAACTGGAGCCCAAGGACCGCGACATTGCCATGGTCTTCCAGAACTATGCGCTCTACCCGCAGATGACGGTGGCCCAGAACATGGGCTTTGCGCTTGAACTTGCGGGGCGCAGCAAGGCCGACATCAAGGCAGAGGTCGACAAGGCTGCCGACATCCTGTCGCTTTCGCAACTCCTTGACCGCAAGCCCGCCCAGCTTTCCGGCGGCCAGCGTCAGCGCGTTGCCATGGGGCGCGCCATCGTGCGTCATCCCAAAGTCTTCCTGTTCGATGAGCCGTTGTCGAACCTCGATGCGAAACTCCGCGTAAAGATGCGGGCCGAGATCAAGGCCCTGCACCAGCGCCTGAAATCGACCATCGTTTATGTCACTCACGACCAGATTGAGGCCATGACTATGGCCGACAAGATCGTGGTCATGAATGGCGGCCGGGTCGAGCAGATCGGCTCGCCACTGGAGCTTTACGACAACCCGAACAACCTGTTCGTCGCGACCTTCATGGGAAGCCCGGCGATGAACATCCTGCCGGCGAAAGTTACAGAAACGGGCATTACCGTCGCCGGTCTTGTGCAGCTTTCGGTCAAGCCGAATGCTGCAATTGGAACGGAGATTTCCTACGGTATACGTCCGGACGATGTCGGCATCGGTGGCGAAGGGGCTGTTCCGGTCGAGGTTCAGGTTGTCGAGCCGACCGGCGCGGAAACCCATGTCACCGCCCGTCTTGCCGGTCAGGAGATCACCATTGTTTCCAAGGATCGATTGTCGATAAAGCCGGGTGAAATGCTGATGGTGGGGATCACATCACCACGATCGCATATGTTCGAAACGGCAAGCGGCAAGCGGATTTAGCTCACGGCGGCGAGCCGAGCCTTGCAACACCCAGCAGGCAGCAGGCCGTGTCGGCTTACGCCGGCGCTCGTCGGGACAAGCACGCGGTGATGTCTCGATTAGTGGCTTGGGGTCTCACTTGATGGTGAGACTGATTTTTGACGATTGCGGCCCGAACGGCGGCGGAAAGTAAGAGGAACTCGCGGTTCGCTGCCGCAAGAACGTGAAAACAAACCGTCATCTGGCACCTGCCCGATGGGCCGGCCGACGATGAAGAGGTCGTGGAAACTCGAGAACTTTGAGGAGCCGGAGCCTCTGAGTACCGCGCGCGGATGCCAATTCATAAGAGCCCATGCGCAGGTGCAGTTAAATTGACAGATTATCTTGTGATCAGGTAGGTTCCACCCACAAAAACAGTGAGCGTTGTAGAATGACCGTAACGGAATCAGCGGAACTGAAGACCTGCGGCAAGGAGCGGCCCCTCCCTTCGGAACAATTCACTCATGGGCTTGCCACCCGACGGGAAGTCATGGGCGACGCCTATGTAGACGAAGCCTTGAGCAAGGCCACCGACTTCACCTGGCCCATGCAAGAGCTTGTGACAGAGTATTGTTGGGATAAAATATGGAACCGTCCGGGCCTAGATAGGCGCTCGCGCTCTATTCTTAACCTAGGGATGATTTCCGTTTTGAACCGTCCGCACGAACTCAAGGGCCACGTCCGGGGCGCGATCAACAACGGACTTACGAAAGAGGAGATCCAGGAAATCTTCCTTCAGGTTGCAATCTATGTTGGCGTTCCCGCCGGCATCGAAAGCTTCCGCCACGCCCAGGAAGTCTTCAACGAGATGGGAATTTGAACCCACCGCCGCATGGGACTGGCGGCTTCGCGGGTCTTCACCAAGGACCTCAGATGTTCCGATACGTTGGGAAACGCAGTCACCACCTTGTTCCTGCCGTTCCTTATCAGGTTGCCACCACCGTCCTTGCGACCGCGGTTGCAAGGACGGTTTGATGCTTCTCGCAAGGAGCGTGCAAAAACAAGTAGTGCCTTAGTTTCGGGAACTATTTGTCACTAAGCGTCTGGCTGGCTAAATCACGCAACCCGTCACAATCGCGGAGCGTGTAGCGCGTTGTGCGGGTTTATCAGCCTAGAACGATTTTCCCTATGGTTTTCCCCGTCTCAATAAGCTTGTGCGCCTTTTGGAGATTCAAAACCGAGACCTCGCCGACATGATGGACCGCAGTTGTTTGCAGAACTCCGGCGTCTACGAGGTCAGCAATTTCGTTGAGAATTCCGTGTTGCATAATCATGTCCTCGGTTTGAAACACCGGACGGGTAAAAACCATTTCCCAGGTAACCGAGACGCTCTTCGGTTTGAGGCTGCCGATATCAAGGTGGATGTCATCAATCAGCGAAAGAGATCCCTGCGGTGCGATGATCTCAACGATCTCGCCAAGGTGTTTGTCGGTATCGGTGAGACCCGCGACATAATCCACAGTTTGGATGCCGAGTTGACGAATCGCCCGGTCGAGTGGCTCGCGGTGGTTTACGACATGGTGCGCGCCAAGTTTTCTCACCCATTCAACCGTTTCGGGGCGAGATGCGGTGGCGATAACGGTTAGACCAGTGAGCCGCCTTGCCAGCTGGATGAGAATTGATCCTACTCCGCCCGCGCCGTTTATAATCAGGATCGAACCAGAAATTGATTTCTTACCGTAGGGCACGCGCAGACGTTCAAACAACAATTCCCACGCGGTTAGAGCCGTCAATGGGAGCGCGGCCGATTCTGCGAACGAAAGTGTTTTTGGCCTGCACCCCACTATCCTTTCGTCCACGGCCTGTAACTCTGCGTTACTACCTTGCCGATCAATACTGCCCGCATAGAATACTTCGTCGCCCACCTTGAACAACGACACATCCTCGCCCGTCGCAACGACGACCCCCGCGGCGTCGTATCCTATGATCTTTGATTGGCCTTCCTCCGGCTCCGATCTTTTTCGAACCTTGGTATCCACGGGATTTACGGATACCGCCTTAACGGAAACGACTAGATCGCGCGGGCCTGGAAAGGGGTCATTGACTTCAAACTCGGTTAGAACTTCTGCGGATCCTGCACTTGTGTAGCCAATGGCTTTCATTGAAATCTCCAATGTATGGTTGATGCAGGCAAAAGCTTTGCGCCGCCCGCACACGAAACTTGTCAGGCGGCTGGGAGCGGCGCTGCGGGGCGCGGTGGGAGCGAGCGCTGCCATGCCGACCCGTAGCGTGTGTACTGCGGCGGGACGGGGATCTCCGACTTGAGTTCATCCGCCGCGGTTCTCGGCCAGAACGGGTCTCTTAGTATTTCGCGCCCGATCAGAACAATGTCCGCACGTCCGTTTTGAAGAATCTCTTCGGCCTGTCGTCCGGTCTCGATCAAACCCACCGCTCCGGTCTTGATGTCAAGTTTCCGACGAAGAAGTTCGGCTGCCGGCACTTGGTACCCCGGGAAGGAATCGACCTTGACCATCGCAATGCCGCCAGAGGAGCAGTCGATCAGATCGACCCCCTGTTCCTTCATCCATTGGCCATACACTAGGAAATCAGACGGCGTATTTCCTCCTGCGACGTAATCCGTAGTCGATATGCGCACGAATAGAGGACCCTCCCATTCCGAGCGAACCGCATCTATGACCTCGCGCACAATCCGATAGCGGTTTTCGTGACTGCCGCCATATTCATCGCTACGGTGATTGGCCAGCGGCGACAGGAATTCATTGAGAAGGTAACCGTGCGCCGTGTGAATTTCAATGACGTCAAATCCCGCTTCACGCGCCCGACGTGCACCTCGGCGAAATGCCTCTACGACGTCTTTGATACCCTCTACGGTTAGTCCTTCAGGCACGCGGGAATCAGCCGTGAACGGGACGGCCGACGGTGCGATCGCCGGTACGCCATCGATACCGAACTGTCTTCCGGCATGGCCAAGCTGGCAACCGGCCTTGGCACCGAATTGATGAATGACATCGGTTAATCTGGTGAGTCCCGAAACCTGTCCGTCTTCCCAGATACCGATATCGCCGGGCCCGATCAGACCGTTCTCAAGTACTGCGGTTGTCTCCAGAAAAACGAGACCAGCCCCGCCAAGCGCACGCGCACCGTAGTGGACAAGGTGAAAATCGTTCACGCGGCCGTCGGGTCCTGCTGAATGCATACACATAGGTGACATGGCGATCCGGTTGCGGAGCTCGGTGCCCCTGATTGTGATTGGTTCAAACAACATTGCTGGCATTTATGACTCCTGGGCTGTCGCTAAGTGATGGCCCAGAGATACGGACTCATTCCAGCGTTCAATACGGCAAAAAAGAGCCTATACTACGCATATGTAAAGTGGGTTGCCGCGCGTCAGCGTAATAGCCGGAAGCGCCTTTGGCGCTGCCTAAAATCGAAATCTGCTAGAATGAGGGGTAAGCAAGCCGACGGTACGTATAAGCGTAGTGTCTTGTACGAACACATTACCGCGCTATACTTTGGGTCAGTACAGCCTCTTTCCGTATCGAGGAGTAAAACATGCCCAAACGACGCAACTACGATGCCGTGCCTGCATGCTCCATGGAGGCAGCGCTCAATCTTATCAACGGGCGTTGGAAAGGTGTCATCCTTTTCCACTTGATGACCGACGGCACGACCCGCTTTAACGAGCTTCAACGGCGACTGCCCGGTTGCACGCCGCGGCTGTTGTCAAAGCAGCTACGAGAACTGGAGGACGACGGGTTCGTCCATCGCGAAGTCTACGCGGTTGTTCCTCCCAAGGTCGAATACTCGCTTACGGAGGAAGGAAGGTCGATCGGGCCGATCCTTCTCGACCTCTGCTCGTGGGGAAGGAACTGGTTGAAGCGCCGCGAGCTTACGACGCTTGCAAACGACGTTGACGAAACGCCCGCAAAAGAGCAGAGGCCGCATTCTGAAACCCTGCGAAGAAGCGCAGCCTAATAGCGGCGCCTTTTCAAGCTATCATACCAACGGGTGAACGCTTCAGGCGGTACAGCCGTAAATGACGTCCATGCATCCGCCCCCGCGTCGTTCGACGAGTGCAACGACGGAATCGGTTTTGTTTGAGAGCTGTACAGAGGCCTCCGCGGCCGCAATTGCGGCGAGCTGGTCGATCGTGCGGAGGGGAAGCGAGCTTTTGCGAAACCGCTCGAGCAGATCCATGCGCATTGGATTGACGGCGATCCCAGCTTCTGTCACGACGACATCCACATCGCAGCCGGGCGTGACGCAGCAAGCAACGCGATCGACGATCTTTGGATTGCCGCCCGCCTTAAGGCGGGTCGTCACGATTGTAAGCTTCGCGCCGGCGGCGGTGTCTGGATGACCGCCCGGTCCTCCAAGGATGACGCCGTTACCGCCAGTTGCGACATTTACGTTGAAAGACCTGTCCACCTCCGCAGCCCCAAGTACAACCGTATCAAGAAGATCGACGACGGGAGACGGGTCGATGGGCGATGCGTAGCGGGATGCTGACATCGCGATGTGCGCTAGGTTCCGTTCATATGAACGGACCGCCTCTAGATCGAAAGACTGCACGTCGAGGATACGCTCGAACAGCCCTGCCTCAAGGAGGGCTACATGTCCGCCAGCGATGCCTCCCGAGATAAACCCGCCCCGAACGCCGGCGGTGGCGAGAAGGTGACCCAACTTGTTCGCCACTCCCAGGGAGATTCCGCCTGCCCCCGTCTGAAACGAAAAACCGTCCGCAATCAGGCCACTCGCATGTATAACGCCGAGAACAAGATCGACGATGGTCGTGCTCGCTGCATCGGTCGCGATCGCCGTTGCACCTGACAAAATCCGCCGGTTATCCCCAAGGCTTGGCACCGTTACCAAAAAGTCGGCCTTGCCCGGTTCGATTTCGTATCTGCCCAGCGGAGCGGTGCAGATTTCTTCTGTGAGAAGTACCACCTTTTTCGCGTAGTCTGCATCGACCATCGCATAGCCGAGCGGGCCACAGGAGGCACGGCCTCCGGCTCCGGTCGCTGAACCGTCGCGATCGACTCTTGGAGCACCGAGGAACGCTACGTCTACTGGCAATTGGCCACTGGAAATCGCGCGGGCGCGGCCTCCATGGCTCTGGAGAAGGACTGGCTCTGGCATCAGCCCGGCCATAATTGCACTCGCCACCGGACCTTTGACATAGTCGCAGACCAGCCGCGTCACAACGCCGTGTGCGATATGGTCTACGAGAGGAGCGTGGACCGGAAAAATCGAGCTCGCAGCAACCGTCAGTCCCCTCAGGCCAGCTTCCGCGGCGGTATTCAGCACTTGGTTTAGCACGGCATCGCCGTCGCGCAGATGGTGGTGGAATGATAGTGTCGCGCCATCCTTGATATCGCAGGCGATGAGCGCTTCACGCAAACTGGCGAGCAAGACGGGAGGGCCGGAAGCGGCCCTAGGAGGTAACATGGAAAGAGCCGAGACTGGCATTGCCTCGCCCGGTTTATCGTTGCCTCCCATGGAAATATTCATTAACACGCCCCTCGCGAAATCTAAACGCTGACCGACGTTGGGAAAAACGCGCTTGAAGCGCAACACATTCCTCTGTCTTCGAGCGATAGCCGATTGCAATGGCGGCGCCGGTATTGAGGCGCTGTATTACTCCCAATAGTTTTTTCGTCTGGCCGCCGTTCGAAACAACGTTCATGGTCAAACGCTGATCCAATTGCTGAGCTCGTTTTGTCATGACCGTCATCAATGAAGCCGATATCGTCGAAAGTGTCGCGGAAGCGCTGCAGTACATCTCTTACTACCATCCGCCCGACTTTATCCGGCACATGGTCTCTGCGCTCGGTCGCGAAGCAAGCCCCGCAGCACGCGACGCCATTACGCAAATTCTTGTTAATTCGCGAATGGCAGCCATAGGGCGCAGGCCGATTTGCCAGGACACGGGTTCAGTGAATGTCTTCATCAAGCTCGGCATGATGGTGCGCATCAAATCCGACAAATCGCTTCAGGAAATTGTCGATATCGCAATCCGGCGCGCGTATCTAAACGACAGCAATCCACTTCGCGCCTCGATCTTGCTGGACCCTCTCGGGACTCGAAAGAACAGCGGTGACAACACTCCCGGGATGCTTTCCGTCGAACTCGTACCCGGTGAGCGGATGTCGATCACGGTCTCCGCCAAGGGCGGCGGATCCGAAAACAAGGCCAAGTTTGTCGTACTAGAGCCGTCAGAATCGATTTCCGACTGGGTTGTCAAAACCGTGCAGGGCCTCGGCGCGGGCTGGTGTCCTCCCGGAATCCTTGGCATCGGTGTGGGCGGCAGCGCCGATAAGGCAATGCTTATGGCCAAACAAGCCATGAACGAAGAGATGGATATGCTTGAACTTCTCAAGCGGGGTCCAGCCAATCGGATTGAAGAACTCCGTCTGGAAATTTTCAATCGCGTGAACGAGCTGGGTATAGGAGCGCAGGGACTGGGGGGCACAATAACCCTGCTGGATGTGAGGATACGGTCTTTCCCGACACACGCGGCCTCGTTGCCGGTCGCCCTCATTCCCAACTGCGCAGCAACGCGTCACATGCATTTCGATTTAGACGGGAGTGGCCCGGCCGAATTTCGCGCGCCGTCGATCTCCGACTGGCCGGAACTTGTCCTCTACAGAACGGCCGGAAACTACCGACAGGTCGACCTCGACACATTGTCGGATGAGGAGGTTGGCTCCTGGAAGTGCGGAGAAACACTCCTTCTCAGCGGTACTCTCTACACGGGACGCGACGCGGCACATAAACGGATGGTCGAAACGCTCCGGGCTGGTGGACAGGTGCCCGTCGATCTCACGGGGAAAGCGATCTACTACGTGGGACCGGTGGATGCGGTTGGGGACGAGGTAATCGGGCCGGCGGGCCCGACCACCGCCACGCGCATGGATCGGTTCACCGAGGAAGTCCTCGCTGGCACGGGCTTAAGGGTAATGATCGGCAAAGCCGAACGGGGTAGGGAGGGGATTGAGGCAATTGCCCGGCACAAAGCCGCTTATCTCGTCGCTGTCGGCGGCGCCGCATATCTTGTTTCAAAGGCGGTGAAGGAAGCTAAGCGAGTCGCCTACGACGACCTTGGCATGGAAGCCATATACGAGATGCGAGTCGAGGAGATGCCCGTAACCGTGGCAGTGGACTGTCGAGGCCAGTCCATTCATATCCTCGGCCCAGCCCAGTGGCGGGGCAAAGCCTCGAATGTATGATGCTACGGGGCGCGCTCATACAGCGCCTTGGACAGAACTTTCGGCCACTGGGATCGGGGCAGAGCTTACAGGCCTGCCCCGACTGCTTTTTAAGTTCGCGCCTAAACTGGCAACCGGATTACGTTTTCGCCCCGGTGCACCACCAGTTCTGCGTTCAAAGTGAAACGGTCGACCAGTTTGCGAAGCGATAAGGCGAGCTGCGAAACGGATTGACCAAGATCACTTGTCTGGCCCACCATCGCTGCATTTTGCTGGGTAATCTGATCCATATAGGAGATTGACGAATTTACCTCGGATACCGACGCCGCCTGAGTGCGGCTGGCAAGCGCAATGGCTTCGACCTCACCGCTGACTTTGGCGATCTCGCTACTGATCGAATTCAGGACATCGTTCATCGCACGAACCATCCGCGATCCCGTCTGAACTTCAACAGAAGCGCGGCCAATCAGTGTCTTCACCTCCTCCGCCGCAGATCCCGAGCGCTGCGCAAGTTCGCGGACCTCCTGTGCCACGACGGCGAAACCCTTTCCAAACTCACCAGCACGCGCGGCCTCGACGCCAGCATTGAGTGCCAGGAGGTTCGTCTGGAATGAGATTTCGTCGATAACGCCGATAATCTGTTCGATCTGCTGGGATGCGACTTCTATCCGTACCATGGCCTCCAATGCGTTAACGCCAACTTTTGTGGAATCGTCGGCCGCGGATTTGGTGTCGCTGACAGCCTGGCTGACGTGTTCGGCCTGTGATGCAGTCGATTGTACGATCGATGCGATCTGAGCCATCGCGGCGGCTGTTTCTTCCAGCGAAGCGGCTTGAGCCTCCGACCTCTTGGCGAGCTGGTTGGCCGACCCACCCAGCAAGTTTCCGTTGTTTTCAAGCTGCACTGCTTCGTTGCGGATTTGGAGAAGCGTCTCGTTCAGGCGCGCCAGCGAACTATTGAAGTCAACGCGTAGCTTTTCGAGTGGACCCTTGAAAACGGTGTCGATTTGAACGGAGATGTCGCCCATTGCAAGCCGCTCCAGCCCCGCCGCAATATGGGTCACCGCTGACTCCAGCTGCTGGTTCGAGGCGAAGCGCTCCGCCTCATTGCGCACTCTCTCGCCGTCGGCCTCTTTGCGCTGCGCTGCGCTTTCTGCTTCGATCCTGACTTTTGCCCGGGCATTGTCGCGAAAAACGCCCAGCGCACGGGCGATATCGCCAACTTCGTCCTTGCGCGCGTCGTCATTCCCAGACTCCGGTTCTTGCCCGCGAGCGAGCTTGAGCATGGCCTTGGTGACTCGCTCAATCGGGATTTTAAGCGTAAAAATCAACAGCCAGGCGGCGAAGACGGCAACTGCAACGCCGGCCACGATGGCTGAAACTGAGAGCGTGTTTGCCAGCCCCCGGTCCCTATCGGCGACCGCTTTTTGATCCATTACCAAGCCTGAAAGCGAAGCCCATACCCTGTCGATCGTGGCAGCCGCCTGGTTGAACGCTGTGTTACGGTCGACAGCGATCTGCCTGAGTTCGCCTGTGCCCGTCCGTATACCAGCAAGTGGCGGCTCCAGCGCTGCGGGCAGCCCGTCGAAAAAAGTCAGACCGCTCACTGCATTTGAGAAACGAAGAAGGTCATCATCAACCGAGTTGAGCGCATTCATAACGGCTTCCTCCCGAGAGGCCGTTGGTTCGCCGACATGCCTTGCCACGGTGGTTTGAAGAATGGCAAGATCGTAGGACAGCCGCCTCGAATGACCTGCGACCGCAACCGCGAGAGCCGATTTGTCACTCATATCCGCGAACACTTTTGTGGCCGATTTCATATTCTGAAACCCTTCGGCCTCCATAGCTTTCTGAATTTCGACACTTGCCGCCGCGGCTACGGATATGCCCGCCGCTGACGGGTCTGTCCCTAGATCCGTGAGGCGGGAAGACAGTTGCCGAAGGGAGTTTGCGAGTGCCGGGGAGAGCTCATCGGCCCGCTCGGATAGTTGTTTGTCGACGAACCGCGAGCGCGCCTTGACGAGCGAAAGCACCTTCGCCGCGTCGGCGCTTACCAGATCCGCGGCCAATTTCTGGAAGAATCTGCCGGCACCATCAAGATAGTCGGCCCGCTGTAGCGCCAACTTTGCCGTTTCTTCACTCGCTCGGATGTTGGTCTCGAGAGCCAGTTGTTCCTGCGATAGTCTCTGTTGGAGACCGGCTATCTGCTGCGCGCTTGCCTCGAATTTCTGTCGCACGGACTGTTCGGACTGGTGGATTTCCCAGAGTTCATCAAGATTGAGTTCGATCTTGGCGGTATCCAGTGCAGCGGCGGCGATAATTGCCCGTCCGTCAGCGGCGCCCAGCCTGTTTTCCGCGAACCGTAAGACAGCTTTTTGGTTACCCAGTTTCTCCGTAAGGTCATGGCGGGAATCCTCGTTCGCGTTCTGGAGGAAAAGGCTCATGCTCGCGTAAACATTTTTGAACCCCGTTAGGGCGTTGACGACGTCCCCTGTGGATTCGAGCCGTTGCTGCAGGACGCCGGTAGAATAAAAACTGATGCCGCCGATCGCCCCGATTGTCACCACAAACGCGGCGCTGATGATCCCAATCTTGGTAATAATCTTAAAGCGACCGAAAAACTCGCCAATCCCCATCGCGCCCACGCCCCCAAAAAGTTCAAAAAATCTATAGTCCGCCTATGCCGCGCATTACCTACGATCACCGTCACATGGTGAGCCGCGTCCGGCTCCGGCCACGTACTCGACCAGCGCTCTCAACTACCTTGCCGCGGCGATCGTAACGGTATCTGTGGAGGCGGTTAGAAACTCGGCTCGCACAGCCTTGTCGTGGGCGCCAAGAGCGGGAACCGCACCAAAGTGCAGATCACCTGCGGCCATCGAAGGGGGTGCTATAAGCTCAACCTCACCAGTCGTGGTTTCGACGGCGATCGTGCGCAGTTGCGGGTGCTTTCCGAGGTCTTCAAGCGTTGAAAGACGCCCGAAGGCAATTTCCGCCTTCATCAGGCGTTCGGCGACCTGGTCGCGCGTCAGATCACCGAAAATGGAGTTTATCACTGCTTCGAGCTCTCTACGGTGTTTCACGCGTGCATTGTTGTTCGAGAATTTCTCGTGCAGATGCAGATCGGCTCGCTTGAGAACCTGCTCGCAGAGGCGCTGCCATTCACGCTCGTTCTGAATGGAAAGCAGGAGCTTCTCTCCGCCGTGACACCCGAAAACACCGTAAGGGGCAATCGTGGGATGTTCCAGACCGTTCCGGCTGGGGTGATGGCCACCGTACTGGAACTGAAGATAGGGCACGTTCATCCAGTCTGCGAGGCTGTGGAACAGCGAGACTTCGATACCGCGGCCTTCTCCGTTTTTTTCACGAGCGTACAAGGCCTGGAGTATGGCCTGATGCGCGTACATTCCGCATGCGATGTCGCACACTGACACTCCGACTCTCGCCGCGCCCGCGTCGTTGCCGGTCAACAGCGCAAGGCCACTTTCTGCCTGTACCAGAAGATCATACGCCTTCATCGAACGATACTCGCCCGTCGAACCGTATCCGGTGATGTCCACGGTGATGAGCTTCGGATAGAGCTGCCGCAATTCGGCGCTTGCGATGCCGGCGCGGTCGGTAGCGCCTGGGGCAAGATTTTGAATGAAGACGTCCGCGCTAGCGAGCAGGGAGTGAAGAAGCTTGACGTCCGCGGGATCCTTCAGGTTGAAAAGAACCGATTCCTTGCCACGGTTTAGCCAGACGAAATAGGCGCTCAGTCCGTTTACATAGCTGTCGTAATTCCTCGCGAAGTCTCCTTCGTGGCGTTCCAGTTTGATGACCCGCGCTCCTGCATCAGCAAGGCGGGAACTTGCATAGGGAGCTGCCACCGCCTGTTCGAGAGCAACGACGGTAATTCCCTCAAGATCGTGACGCATGGTTGTATCCCAAAATTTCGAGTTTCGTCGATACTTCCAGAACGGGCCTTCCTCCGCTAATCGCCTATCGCTCTTGCACCGATTGAACAAAACGATAGCGGGACAGCTATTGCTTTTTTCAATAGCGGGAATAGCCTTCCTGTGCTTGCGGGCGTTGCTGTTTAGGTATGTAATCTAGCGGCGCTGCGGCGCAGGAAAAAGAAGATATGGCTATGCGCCTGATGCTACGCACTTTTCTCTTCTCTGGAGCTCTTCTCTGGAGCTCTTCTCTGGAGCATGGAGCCTTAGTGTCCCCAGAGTAATAGCGCGCACTGCTTAAGGTTGGGCCATAACACATTCCAATGGATGCCGCGGCCACACTTTCGAGGAGGAAAGCCCGAGCTGCACTGCAACCCAATTTGGACGATACGACAATTGCCGGGGCCAAGCCCCGCGACTGAGAGATTCGTTTGGCTCTGGGAGGGGTCCATGGAGGAGAGACAACTAAAATGCTTCCTTGCCATTGCGGAGCTCGGCTCCGTTACAAGAGCCGCCGATAGGCTCGACATCGCCCAGCCTTCACTAAGCCAGATGCTGCTACGTCTGGAGGACGAACTCTCAATAAAGCTTTTCGAGCGGACTTCGCGCGGCGTTTTGTTGACCGAGCCAGGGCGGATCTTCCGGGAACATGCCAACACGATCCTTCGCGAAATGTCGCGCGCACGAGAAGAGATTCGCAACGATGACGTCTTCATTCACGAGAAGGTGTCGATCGGGCTGCCGAGCTCGGTAAGCACCCTGATTGGAGCCCGTCTGATTGTTGAGGCGAAGAAGCAGTTTCCCGGTATCTCGATCAATGTATCGGAGGCTATGTCTGGCCACATCAGGCGGTGGCTGGAGGAGGGCAGTCTTGATGTCGGTGTCCTCTATAACGTTCAGGATATGCGCGCCCTCAGTGCTACGCAGGTGGCGGTAGAGGAGCTCTTTCTCGTTGGACCGCCTCGCGCGTTCGGCCCGACCGACGACTACGGGATCGCGGTCGAGCCTGTTAGCCTGGCCGAACCTGACAAATATCCGCTCATCCTTCCAACGCAACAGCACGGGCTTAGAAGGTTTGTCGATGACAAGACGCGCCACAACGCGTTCGAACTCAATGTCGCTTTCGAGTTGGATTCGCTTCTTCATATCAAGACCTTGGTTGCGCAGGGACTTGGCTACTCGCTCCTCGCCCATGCCGCGATCCTTACCGAACTGCGCGAGCAAAAGCTCTCGGCGGCACGCATCGTCAAGCCCGTTTTCCGGCGCGGCATTTTTGTCGTCCGTAATCCCGCCCAAATCGTCACGAGGGCCTCCGTCAGGGTGAATGACCTGCTCATAACGCTGATGTCCGATCTTATTCGCCAGGGAGAATGGCTGGCCACCCGCGTTTCAAACAGCGGCTCTTTGACCGGCGTCCCATAATCGTTTGCAATGGCAGTGAGAGCTTAACTCAAATTGCCGGACGTGGGGCGGCGGCCTTTTATGGCCCAGCAATTCGCACAATCAGGGAGGTCCGGCATTGGACAAGCACTTCATCAACGGCAAGTGGGCGGCAGGCAGCTCCGGCGAAACGACACCTGCTATAGATCCCAGCACGGGGAAGGAATACGGCCGCATCGCTCTTGGCACCGTAGAAGACATCGACACGGCGGTACGAGCCGCCAGGCATGCTTTTGACCAGGGTGCCTGGGGGAAACTCACAGCGGCCGAGCGCGGTCGCCTCCTCCAGAAGTTTGCCCTTCTTATCCAGGATCACAGGGAAGAGCTTGCTCAGATCGAGGCCAAAGATACAGGCAAGCCAATGACCGTGGCGCGCAATGACGCGGACGCGGCGGCGCGGTACTTCGAATATTACGGCGGGGCGGCCGACAAGGTCTACGGGGATACCATTCCCTATCTCAACAACCACTTTGTCGCGGTGGTGCGTGAGGCGAAGGGCGTTACCGGGCACATCCTGCCATGGAATTACCCGATGCAAATGTTTGGCCGGACGCTTGCGCCATCTCTCGCCGCGGGCAATGCGACAATTCTCAAGCCTGCCGAAGCGGCGTCAGCGTCGATCCTGCGCCTCGCGGAGCTTGCTTCCGAGGCCGGACTTCCCGATGGTGCGATCAACGTTGTAACCGGTCCCGGAAGCAAGATCGGACCCGCGCTCGCAGGCCACGCCGGCGTGGACTTCATCTCGTTCACAGGGTCGCCCGAAGTCGGTCAGCTCATCCAGAAAACTGCGGCTGACAACTACATCAACTGCACGCTCGAACTCGGCGGCAAGTCTCCGCAGGTCGTGTTCAGCGATGCCGATTTCGATATCGCCATTCCAACCATCTTGCGGGCCATTATCCAGAACAGCGGTCAGACCTGCTCTGCGGGAAGCCGCGTTCTTGTCCAGCGGACAATCTATGACGATTTCATGCAACGATTGGGTGATGCGTTTAGCAAGGTGCGTGTAGGCTCGCCCGATATGGACTTCGATTGCGGCCCGATAATCACGTTCAGGCAGAAAGAAACCGTTCAGCGCTTCATCGACAAGGCAAAGGCTGATGGAATTCCCCTGATCGCCCAGGGCACGATCGCCGAAGGCGTGGACCCAGACGGGTTTTTTGTGCGGCCGTCGCTCTTTGGCCCGGTCCCGCACTCAAACAGCCTTGCACAGGAGGAGGTTTTCGGCCCGGTTCTCGCAGCGCTGTCGTTCGAGGACGAGGACGACGCCGTGCGCATCGCGAATGGCACAGAGTTTGGCTTGGTAGCAGCGGCTTGGACCCGCGATGGTGGCCGCCAGATGCGGATGTCCAAGCGTCTGCGTGCTGGGCAGGTCTTCATCAACTGCTACGGCGCTGGAGCGGGGATTGAATTGCCATTCGGGGGCACGGGGAAAAGCGGACACGGTCGTGAAAAGGGCCTCGTCGCACTAGACGATTACACGAACCTGAAGACGGTTGTCATTCAGCATGCTTCTTAAGTAGCGTCCATATAGCGCACCGGCAGCGCAGCTGCCGGTGCTCAATCCAATGCCAGCAAACCAAGCCATATGCGTCCTCGCATGGAAAACGGCGCACATACCGGTGGAGAAACAAATGACCCATACAGCATCGCCCAATGGCGGCAAAATGAGAGCTGCCAAGGCTTTCGGCTTCTCGCTGGACGAGATCAGAATTGTTGAGGACGATGTTCCGGTGGCGGGGCCGGGGCAGATTCTCGTGAAGGTTAAAGCCGCGACCCTTAATTACAGGGATCTCGCGGTCCTCACGGGTACCTACATCGCCGGATTGCCGCTCCCGCTCGTCCCTGCTTCCGACGCGTGCGGAGAAGTCGTTGCCACCGGAGAAGGTGTGACCCGCTTCAAGGTCGGCGACCGTGTCCTGCCAATTTATACACAAGGGTGGCACGATGGCCGCCCGACGCCCGAACAGCGCGCGAAGCGAACGATCGGTGCACCGCTGGGCGGAGTGCTCCAGGATTTTGTTGTGGTTCCCGCGGAAGACGCTGTGCATGCTCCGTCGAACCTGACGGACGCAGAGGCAGCCTGCTTGCCGATCGCGGCTCTGACTGCATGGTCGGCGCTTTCGGCGGGGCCGGTAAAAGCCGGTGACACGGTGCTGCTGCAGGGTACAGGCGGTGTTTCCCTGTTTGCCCTGCAGTTCGCCAAGATGTCGGGGGCGAAAGTCGTGATCCTGTCATCGTCTGATGAGAAACTGGAGCGAGCCAAAGCGCTTGGTGCCGACGTGGGGATCAACTACAAATCAACGCCAGAGTGGGCGGCGGCTGTTAAAACCGCCACGGACGGCCGCGGCGCCGACCTCATCGTCGAGACGATTGGATCTTCCTTGCCGGAGTCGCTTTCATGCGTATCTTTCGGGGGGACTGTGGCAGTTGTGGGTTTCGTGGCCGGATATGAAACAAAGCTCAATGTCCGCCAATTAATCGGACCAATGGTGAGGGTGCAGGGCATCGCTGTCGGGTCGAGGCGCGGCTTTGAAGACATGAACCGTGCCATAGAATTGGCCAACATTAAGCCAGTCATCGACTCGTTCTACCCGCTTGAAGACGTGGCTGAAGCCTTAAAGTACATGAAGAAGGGCTCACATTTCGGGAAAATCGCCATCAATCTGTAAGACTCTGTCGGACCGCCGCTCGTGGCGGTCCGCCCGACCATGACTTGCAAAGCGAAAGCACGCGCCGTTCACTGACGCGTCTCCACTGTCCCGCTACCGATGTGAGGCAGAAACATCGCTTGTATACGAACCCCCGCCAGGTCGAGGCCAGTCATGAGTGCGGCTCGCCTGTAAAGACATCCGGCTCGGCAGGCATTCCATGGTTCGTTGCCGGTATCGGCGACGATCTGGCTGACCTCTCGGACTTCCACAGTTGGGCGCCGATTATGCTTATCACCTGATAGAAATCGATATTTGTCTGCTCATAGCCCCATGAGGCATAGAGGAATATGGCCGACCTCGAAACCGTGCGGCTGCTTGCGCTCGGCGCGGCGTTCGGCCCGCCATGACGCGGCGCGCTGCCGCCCCTCTGAATGCGCCCTTATCTTGAGTTCGCGGGCGGCCTCATTGGCAAAGCTCTGGTGCCAGTCGGGTTTGACGGCCTTGCCGTGGAAGGCCGTTGCGGTAGGTTGGTCCTTGGCGCTGCGATAGACGTAGACCCTGCCATCGCTGTTGCGACGGGGAAGCAGGACCACGTCCTGCTTCCCCGCGAATGGTGTCCGCTGGCGCGCCTAAGTTCGTGCAGAGCCGTGCGGTGCCAATTGCGCTCGAAGTGGGCCCGCGGCGGTGGCACTTGCACAAAGTCATACGCCGGGACGTAGAGGGCACGGTCGCCGCCGCCCCGGAACTTAATGCCGGTAACCCCTATGAGCGCCTCGACACGGGCTTTGATCAGGTCTGGAAGCGGCCGCAGTGCGACAGGCGTAACGTCGTATGGATGGCTGTCATACCTGGCTCTATACGATCGCGAGCTCTTACTGGCGACTGACAGATTTTGCCCCTCAAATAGGGATGGAAGCCAATTGCCACCGGCAACGCGGCCTCCGTTCAGCATCGCCGGCTCATGCCGTGATGGCCCTTCTGTGCCGCTGCGAAGACGTCGCGTGCGGAGGTCGTACCCGCCACGTGCTCCGTTCCCGCGACGCCGAGGTCCAGCCATCCCGCGTTCACGGCCTCGTTCATCTCTTCGGCAGGTCTGGTGTGGCCCTTCGGAATACCGAACCGCTCTAACGCTTCCGCCCACCCTGCACGCGGGATTGCAAAGGCTTTCACGTCGAGATTCAGGACTTCGCCCAATTGCTCCGCGACCTCATCCGCAGTGACCATCGAACCAATCTCGACGATGCGTAGCCCTGACCACGCTGGCCCGGTCAAAAGCGTTGCGACCTCCGCGCCGATGTCGTTCGTCGCGACCATGGTCGATTTCCGGTTTGTCGGATTGTAGAAAACCGGTAGCGTTCCACCTTGCGCGACCTGCAAGCCGAAAAGAAAATTTTCGAAGAATCCGCCAGCGCGCACAAATGCGATGGGCGATATCAGGTCCCTTAAACCTTGCTCCAGGAGCGACAAGGCGGTGATCATTCCGAGTCCGCTGGCCCTGTTCGCGCCCATCGACGAAAGCGCAACCACTCGCGACGGCGCTGCCTTGGTGAGCGCCTCGACATAGTTTGCAATCACGCCCGTTGCTTCTTTGTAATCGGGCGAGGGCGCCCAGACAGGGGGCAACATAACAAACGCGCCTTCGACGCCTTCGAGCGCTCGCTCGATGGCTCCCGAATCATTCCAATCGCCGTCAACCAGTTCCACGCCCTGGTTCGCCCAGTTAACCGCCTTCTCGCGGTCGCGGACCAGCGCGCGCACCTTCTGGCCCTGTGCTAGCAAGTGCCTTGCCGTCGCGCCGCCCACGTTTCCCGTGATTCCCATTACTAAAAACATGGGTTTTCTCCTGATGTTGAGGGACAGACCCCAGTTCGTTCAATGGATGAGCGGTAGAATGGCCCGGTTTCCTGGACATGCTCGCGATCTGCGCCGGCGCGAAAAGCTGAATAGTGCCGTCTGTCACCAGAGCGGGTAACGACAATCGCGCTCATGATCCGGCCACCCATAGGGCGCGGTGGAAGGTCATGGTTTCGGTCACCTGATGCTGGTTCATACTTTCGGACACCTGTCATTCTCCGCTGGGGGATCCCAAATTCGGAAGTTACTGTGTCACGTGGGTACGATAAACACTGATAAAAGGAACGAACTGTTCTATGTATAGTGAACAATGCCGAGGCAAGAAAATGCAGAATCTCGAACCCATCCTCATTTTCATAACGGTCGCTGAAATGGGGAGCTTCACCCGCGCGGCCGATAGCCTGGGCATTCAGAAGGGAAGGGCTTCAATGGCGGTCCGTAAGCTGGAAGAAGACGTCGGCGTCAGGCTCCTGCACCGGACGACGCGCAGCGTGCAGTTGACGGAAGACGGACGGGTTTTTCATGCCCGTGCCCGCGATCTGCTTGCTGAAGTGGATGACTTACACTCGATGTTCGCAGGCGATCGCGTGGCACTTCGCGGACGTTTGCGGGTCGATCTTCCGACTGAGGTGGCGCGCACAACGATTGTGCCGGCCCTGCCGGACTTCATGGCGGCTCACCCCGAATTGGAGCTGGAGGTGTCGAGTACGGATCGGCAAGTCGACCTAGTTCAAGAGGGGTTCGACTGTGTATTGCGGCTTGGACCCATCAGGGATGAAACGCTGATTGCCCGCCCACTGGGCCTGTTGCGCATGGCTAACGCTGCCAGTCCCGCCTATCTGTCGCGCTATGGCGTCCCTCGATCGCTAGAAGATCTCCAGCGCCAGGAACATCGGACAGTTCACTTTTCGACGGTTCTGGGCGCAAGAGCCCATGGATGGGAATATCCAGACGGCGACAGCTACGCGACGCTTCAGTTGCCGGGTGCGCTACACGTCAACAGCGCACAGACCTACGATGCCGCTGCCCTCGCCGGCCTTGGCTTGATTCAGGCGCCACTCATAGGGATTGGCCGATACTTTGAGAGCGGAATGCTTGTGGAGATCATGCCCGATTTTCGTCGTCGGGCGATCCCGGTGTCCCTGGTCGTAGCACATCGGAGCAATCTGTCGCGCAGAGTGCGCGCATTCATGAAATGGATTGAAGATGTGCTGGCACCGTATCTGGAAACGAGATGAACTTTTGGCCAGACGTCGAAACCACGAGTGTTGAATCACTGACTGCGCTCGCGCGGTTGGCAGGTGATTTACTTTTATTTGAAGGTCGCATTCTCAGGGCCCCCCGACATGCTTAGCGGCTATCGGCAAAACTGCCATAGGAGGCGATCGTTAGAGAGCTTCACTGCGCCTGACGGGGAATGCAGCGCGGGATTCTTTTATCCGAGCGTGCAACACCCATTTCGCAAGCGATCTGACCGGGCGCAAGAATTCTTCGCCCAATCAGTGCGTTTTCGACCCGAGGTGGATTGGGAGACATCACCGCTCTGGAAACGAAACCCGTTCTCCTCAAGGTCTCGTAAATATGAAGCCGGCACTTTCTGGCTGATCTCCCGGGTTGAACTCCACCACACTTGGGAGCAGTCAGGTCTTCGCCCTCGCGCAAAGAGCCGAAATGAGTCCGGCTCGACTTGGAAAGGTGTCGCCGCCAGTCGCCGATCGCGGCGGCAGAAGCAATCCGGCCGATCTCGACTAAGTCCTTTTACGACAGTGGTGACTTTGTCTTCAAGGCGCCCGACACGGAAGATAGGCGACATTCACGCCCAAGGAAGCAAGCCGGCGGTAAAACTCACGGCTGATGAGCCGCGATAGACGGTTGAGCAAAATGCGGGGTTACCTGGGGAGGCGCCACCACAAAAGCCTTGGACGCTTATTTCGCCTGGAGGAGAGAGACGACCTCTGGAAGGTATGCCTTGCCTTCTCCACTCTCCACCAGGCCACTCAGCGTTTTATGGGCCGCATCGGCTATGGCCTTCACCGCGCCCGCTTGGCCTGCCATTTCACTGTAGTAGCTGAAGTCCTTGCAGGCGTTCTCGATAGTGAATTGAAGCTTGTCGCAGCTTCCCTCAAGGATGTACAAGGCGACGCGGTCCAGCGCGATGCCGCCCGAGCCGCCTTTGCTGAGGCATTCGATCATCGCCACCTTGTCAATCCCGGCGGCAAGCGCTCCCGCTGCGACTTCTGCAATAAGTGCGACCGCGCCGAGCGAGATCATGTTGTGGACCAGCTTAAGTTGGTGGCCGCTACCGATATTTCCGGCAACGAAGATGTTTTCCGAAAAGGCCTCGAGCAGCGGCCGAACCTGTGCAACAATTTCTGGATCCCCACCCACCAGAAGATTCAGGCGGCCTTCTTCTGCTTCTTTCGGCGTGCGCGTCATGGGAGCGTCGATCAAATGGCAGCCCTTGGCGGCAACTTTTTCCGCAAGCACGCGCGTAGACGTCGGCACTGCCGTCGAGCAGTCGATAACGATAGCCCCACTCCGAAGCGCGTCGAGAACCTGTCCAGAGCCAACGAGGACATCCTCGACCTGTGGTGTCCCCGTGACGCAGATCACGACCGTGTCACAAACGCCGGCCATCTCCGCCGCCGTATCCCATCCTACCGCCCCCAACTCATCGATATCCGCTGTAGGCCGGTTGCCGGGATGTCTAAGGTAGTTGAGCTTCCAGCCCTTCTTCGCGATGTTTTTCGCGATCCCGTGACCCATCAGGCCGACACCCACCAAACCAATGTTCTTCATAGTCGTCTCCTCCGTAGTTGTGTGTTGAGTTGTTGAGTTGGTGACCCCCGAGTCGCTCTCCTGATGGTTTCGTCGCGAATGCCACAAACAGCGCTGCAGCAAATCCGCACCGGGAACGAGAAGCCAAGGCCGGATGCCAAAGGCCGCCTCGGATCGTGCTGGTCGTCAGAGTGCCATCCCCGGAGGACGGTGGAACTAGCGCCACCTAGGGCGCGCCGCAGTGGGAAAGCCTCAGAACCGCTAGACGCGGAACTCTTGAGCGACTCACCCTCGGAGTCGGCATTCTGCGAGGGCCTGGCTGAACCATGGTGATTTGGCTGCATCAGGGCCAGATGTGCTGGTTTTCCGTTACAAGTACGCCATAAAGCTTTTTGGCGAAGTTTGGCGCGTCGGCCAGAAGCGTACGGCCTTCCTGACTTGCAAATGCCGCGTCGTGCGCCTCGACACTGTCAAACCACAGCTCAGAAAACCCGTCCCAGCCAGCGTCCGGATATTTTTCGCGATCTATAAGGTTCGTCGCATAGCGGACGAGACCCGGCAATTTCTTGCAAAGCTCGGCGTGCGTCCCAAGCCAGTGTGAGTGAAACTGGTCCAAGGACAAGTCATCGCGCCTGACCAGATATCCAATTCGTTTTGCGTAGGCCATGTTTTTCTCCCTGAGACAACGATTTTGCCCAATATGCTTATTGTGAAACCATTCGCGCCAACCAGCAATGATCCGCTCTTGCTGCTATCGGGCATATAAATAACTCTTTCCCAGGGATTGAGCCGAACCTTCGGTCGTGCGAGCGGGTTCAGCCCAATGGACGCCATCGTCGGCCCGGGCGTCCGTTTGGTCCGGTATCGATTCACAGGGCGCATTCAGAACCAACCGCGCCCGGCCCGACGTCATAGGTGTCAAACAAACCTTTATGCCGGCTCGTGCTTCTAAAGCAACTTGCCGCTGGGGTGAGCCGCGCAGCATTGATGCTGAAGGCTGTAATTCTAGTGTGCGGCCGCTTGCTACTGTTCAGAGGCCGTTCAAATTCCGTTGGTCGACCTCGTTCGGATTCCACGGAGTCCAATTCCCGCTGGAGGGCAGGCCCTAGCTAGTTGAGCCTTACATATTCGGATAGACCGGTCCCTCGCCGCCCTGCGGCGGCACCCAGTTGATGTTCTGGTTGGGGTCCTTGATGTCGCAGGTCTTGCAGTGGACGCAGTTTTGGGCGTTGATGACGAAGACATCCTCGCCGTCCTTTTCCACCCATTCGTAGACGCCGGCCGGACAGTAGCGCGTCGACGGGCCGGCATAGATGTCGTGCTCGGACGACTTCTCTAAGCCTAAGTCCTTGACCTTGAGGTGCACCGGCTGGTCTTCCTCGTGATTGGTGTTCGACAGGAACACCGAGGAGAGGCGGTCGAAGGTGAGCACGCCGTCGGGTTTCGGATAGGCGATCGGCTTGTGCTGAGATGCCGGTTCCAGCGACTGCGCGTCGGTCTTGCCGTGCTTCAGGGTGCCGAAGAAGGAAAAGCCAAACAGTGTGTTGGTCCACATATCGAGACCGCCAAGCGCGACGCCGGCAGCGGTGCCGAGCTTCGACCAGAGCGGCTTGACGTTGCGGACCTTCTTCAGGTCCTGGCCGATGGCGCTGTCGCGCCAGCCGTTTTCGATCTCCACCGGTTCGTCATTCGCCCGGCCGGCCGCGATCGCATCGGCGAGCTTCTCGGCGGCGAGCATGCCGGACAGGACGGCGTTGTGGCTGCCCTTGATGCGCGGCACGTTGACGAAGCCGGCCGAACAGCCGATCAGCGCGCCGCCCGGGAAGGTCAGCTTCGGCACCGACTGGTAGCCGCCCTCGGTGATGGCGCGGGCGCCATAGGTCAGCCGCTTGCCGCCCTCAAACGTGCCACGGATGGCCGGATGCGTCTTGAAACGCTGGAACTCCTCGAACGGGTAGAGATAGGGGTTCTTGTAGTTCAGGTGCACGACGAAGCCGACGGCGACGAGATTGTCCTCGAGATGATAGAGGAACGAGCCGCCGCCGGTCTTCATGCCGAGCGGCCAGCCGAAGGAATGCTGGACGAGGCCCTGTTTGTGGTTCTCCGGCTTCACCTGCCAGAGTTCCTTGATGCCGAGCCCGAATTTTTGCGGCTCGCGATCCTTCTGGAGATCGAATTTGGCGATCAGCTGCTTGGCGAGCGAGCCGCGCACGCCCTCTCCAATCAGGGTGTATTTGCCCAGCAGCTCCATGCCGCGGGCAAAGTTCGGACCCGGCTCGCCGTTCTTCTCGATGCCCATGTCGCCGGTAGCAACGCCGATGACGGCGCCTTGATCATTGTAGAGCACTTCGGTGGCGGCAAAGCCCGGATAGATCTCGACGCCGAGCGCCTCGGCCTTTTCGGCCAACCACCGACAGACCAGACCGAGCGAGACGATATAGTTGCCGTGATTATTCATCAGCGGCGGCATTAAAAAGTTCGGCAGGCGGATCGAACCGGCGGGGCCGAGCAGCAGGAACTGATCGTCCTTGACTTCCATCTTGAAGGGATGCCCCTCCTCCTCGCGCCAGCCGGGCAGGAGGCGATCGATGCCGATCGGATCGACGACGGCACCCGACAGGATATGGGCGCCGACTTCAGCACCCTTTTCCAGAACCACGACGGAGAGGTCCGGATTGATCTGTTTCAGCCGGATCGCCGCCGAAAGCCCCGCCGGTCCCGCGCCGACAATCACCACGTCGAATTCCATGCTTTCGCGTTCGGGAAGCTGCGTCGTGTCGATCGTCATAACGCCTTCTCAAACTCTGGAAGGGCCTCGAAGAGGTCGGCGACCAACCCATAGTCCGCGACCTGAAAGATAGGAGCTTCGGGGTCGTTGTTGATCGCGACGATAACCTTCGAATCTTTCATCCCGGCGAGATGCTGAATGGCGCCGGAAATCCCGCAGGCGATGTATAGGTCAGGCGCAACGACTTTGCCCGTTTGTCCAACCTGTAGGTCGTTTGGCGCATATCCTGCATCAACTGCCGCACGAGATGCACCCACCGCAGCGCCGAGCTTATCGGCCAGAGGGAACACGAATTGCTCGAATTTTTCTGAGGAGCCAAGTGCTCGCCCACCTGAGATGACAATCTTCGCGGACGTCAGGTCAGGACGCTCGCTCACTGAGAGTTGGTCTGAGACGTGTCTGGTGCCGTCGAATAGCTCGGCCGCCGCCGAAATCCGTTCGACGGCGGCCGAGTTGCCCTGGGAGGCTGGTGGAAATGCCGAGGTCCGAACGGTTATGACCTTCTTGCGGTCCGCCGATCGCACGGTCTGGACCGCATTGCCTGCGTAGATAGGCCGCTTGAAGGTATCCGATCCAACAACTTCGACGATCTCGGAAATCTGCATGACATCGAGGAGCGCTGCGACGCGGGGCATCACGTTCTTGCCACTCACGGTCGCGGCGGAGACAAGCGCGCCGTAAGGTTCTGAAAGCGATAGGATGAGATCGGCCAAAGGCTCTGCCAGGGCTTTGGCAAACCGGACATCATCCGCAACAATGATTTTATCCACGCCGTCCAGCCTGCGCGCTTCTTCGACCACGTTATCGGTGTGATGTCCGGCTACGAGGATATGAACAATTCCTCCCAACGAGAGAGCGGCTGTGAGTGCCTTCGCGGTCTGGTCGGAAAGTTGGTTGTTGTCGTGATCTGCGATGAGAAGGGTTGTCATATGTCCGGATCCGTTTTGGTCAGAGAACGTGAGCTTCGGTTTTTAGCTTCGCGATGAGCTCAGCGACCGAAGCGACTTTGACTCCGCCCGCACGTGGCCTGGGCTCTTCTGTTGTCATCACGGTCAATCTCGGAGAGATGTCGACATCGAAATCCGAAGGAACTTTCCGACTCAATGGCTTTTTCTTTGCCTTCATGATATTTGGAAGCGAGGCGTATCTGGGTTCGTTCAAGCGCAAATCAGTTGTCACGACAGCGGGCAGGTCAACCTCGATGGTCTGAAGGCCGCCGTCAACTTCGCGGGTCACCGACGCCTTGCCGGCCCCGATCTGAATCTTTGACGCAAATGTCGCCTGGGACCAGTTCAACAGCGCCGAGATCATCTGGCCGGTCTGGGCGCTATCGTCGTCAATCGCCTGCTTGCCGACGATGATCATCCCAGGTTGCTCCTCGTCCGCCACCTGTTTGATTAGTTTTGCTACACCCAATGGCTCGACGGCCTCGGTCGTTTCAATAAGAATGGCGCGGTCGGCTCCCATCGCAAGGGCAGCTCTCAAAGCGTCCTCCGATTTGGCGCCACCGATTGAGACGACAACGATCTCGGTGGCTGCGCCCGCTTCCCGCAGCCGGATTGCCTCCTCGACGCTTATCTCGTCGAACGGGTTCATTGAATGCTTTACGCCGGTGAGATCAACGCCTGAGCCATCTGGCTTCACCCTGATCTTGACATTGTAGTCGACAACACTCTTGACGGTGACAAGGATTTTCATAGGTTTGGGCTCCTCCATTGCGAACGAACGGCACGCCACGTCCTGCGGCGTGCCACCGCTTGCATCTAGGCTTTCACTTCGACGTAGCAGGGGCCGCGTTCCATGATCGGCTCTATAATGGCCATGATCTCGTCGTAGTCAGGATCCATCGGAAGAGCGATGTAGCCCGTGTAGCCGAGTCCTTTCTGCACGGAGAGATCGGCGAAATAGGAACCCGCGATAAAACGGCCGATAACGTCAAGGTCATTCAGTGGGACTGCGTTGATAACGGCAAGTGGGTCCGCGGGGCGTTCTTTCGGAAGTGTCGCCACCAGCTCAAGGAACTTCGGAGCTAGGTCAGCGCGCGCTTTGAGCGACCTTGGGAGTAGCTTGTCGGCAACTCCGATCTCGCTGGCTGAAGGCATACCGAGCTCGGCACTGCCGGGTATCATGGCGTCGCAGAGCCAAGAAAGCTGCGGTTGAATATCTTCAATAGAAACAGACATGCTCTCTCTCCTTTACGCGACCCTAGACGATACGGTCTGGTCACGCCGGTTCATCGCAATCGCTTCGGCGGCGCGCAGGGCAAGTGCGGCAACCGTTCCGGTGGGGTTAACAGGACCAGAGGTTGGCATCACGCTGCCGTCAATGACATAGAGGTTCGGCACGTCGTGCGCTTGGTTGAACGCGTTGACAACCGAGGTCTCCGGGTCATTGCCCATTCGAGCAGCGCCCAGGATATGCCATCCCGTCTCGCGGGAATCGGGCGCCGCGATGGTCTCGTAGGCGCCAGCTTCCTTGAAGGAGATCGCGGCATGCTCTTCATGCCACTTGACGAGCTTTCGTGAGTTATCATCGCAGCGATAGACGACCTTTGGAGCGGGAATGCCATCGGCATCCTTAAGGTCAGGATCGATAAGAACGCGGTTCTCCGGGTTAGGAAGGTCTTCGCCGATGATCGACCACATCCCTGACCGACCGAAGCGTTTGTAGACAGCCTTATGGAATTCCTCGCCCCAACCGGCCCGTTTGCCCCACGGCCACACGCCAATAGTTCCGAGCGGCCCGCCGGTACCCATAAGCTGCCATTTTGCACCGCGCACGAAGCCAGAGCCCGGTTGCGTTTCCGTGAACTGCTGCGAGTAGGCGCGCTGGCCCGTCGGCCCCTGCCAGCTGTCGAAATGATCGTCAAATAGGCCCATCACCATTCCGTGCGGATGCATCATGAGGTTCCGCCCGACCATGTCGGAGCTGTTTGCCAAGCCGTTGGCGAACCGATTGCTGTCGGAGTTGAGAAGGATGCGGGGAGTCCCGATTCCATTTGCGCTAAGGATCACAATGCGCGCGGGTTGGAAGTGGGTCTGTCCGGTTGCCCGGTCGATATAGGTAACCCCGGTTGCCAGTCCCGAAGAATCCGTTTCCACCCGCGCTACGCGGGCGCGCTGCACCAACTTGACGCCCAGCTTGATGTTGATAGGCCAGTGCGTGCGGTCGACTGAGCCTTTCGCCCCGTCAAAGCAGGCCGGGGCCATGCAGGCACCGCGGCGGACGCAAGGGTTCATCCCGTTCTGTTTGACAGTGGAGATGGCGTTGGTTCCGGGCCAGATATGCCAACCCAGCCGCTCATGTGCGGCAAACATCTTCTTGTCGAGCACGCCCATTGGCATCGGCGGCAACGGAGGATCAAAGGGCGGATAGGAGGGGTCACCGCCGACGCCGGACACAGACATCTGGGCCTCGGCGCGCGTGTAGTACGGCGCAAGGTCGTCATAAGTGAGTGGCCAATCTTCAGCCACGCCATCGAGCGTCTTGACCCGAAAATTGCTGGGTTGAAAGCGGTGCCAGGCAGCTGCATAGATTACCGAACTGCCGCCGACGCCGTTCCACATAAATGGAGAGACGTCGGATTCACTGTCGTTAATCGGATAATCCGCGCTGTTCATCCGCGTGTTCGGGTTCCAACTGAACACCATGTCCCGCGTCAGTTCAAATGTAGGCTCTTCAAAATTGATCGCCGTGTAGTTCGGATACTCGCCCTGCTCGAGACAGACGACCGAGAAACCAGCTTCGGCCAAGCGGCGGGCAGCGATCGCGCCGCTCGGCCCCGAGCCGACGATCGCAACGTCGTACGTTTCGTGTGATGTGGTTGTCATTGGCTCCTCCTCGAGCATGCAGTTGAAAACTGCCCTCCCGCATTCGGTCGCGAACCGTCGCGACTGCGAATTGCGTCATCCGGTTTTTTGAGCGCCATCATCTAGCGCACCTAGCGAAGCCGCTTCCCGCGGTCTGGACAGACTGGATGCCGTCTCCAGGCGTTACAAAAAGGCGCTTGCTTGGAGGTGAGTAGACACAATCCGCACGATGGCGGGCAACATCGTTTGCATAATGGCTGCTATTGCGTCGGCGAATGGCGGCTATGTGAGCTAGCCATCGGCGCGCTTCGCTAAAGGCTTGCAGGGTTTCATTTTGCGCAATACGATCAATGGCTCAGACGAAACTCTCGCCTTTCGCAACCCCCTCACTTCAGGTTTCTCGACCACGCGGCCAAAGGATATCCGAATAACCAAACCCCCGCGCGGCAGGGGCCGGACGGGGGTTTGCCATTGACGGTGGATCCGGCTCAGGTTCGACTACCAATCCTTTTCTGAAGGGCGTCGAGGAGAACAGCGGCGATGATGATCGACCCCGTTGCGAAATCCTGCCAGAAGATGTCGATGCGGGCGAGGTTCATGAAGTTTCGGATTAGGGCGATAACGACCACACCGATGATGACTCGCATGATGTTGCCTTGGCCACCGCCGAGACTGACGCCGCCGATAACAACCGCAGCGATCACCTCGAATTCGAGGCCCCTGGCCGTGTCGGCCTGAATGGCCCCTATGCGGGCAAGAAGTATGTTTCCGGCGAACGACGCCGCCAGACCGCAAAGCATCAGGCAAATGATTTTTGTCCGTTTAACGCTAATACCAGACAGCGCGGCAACGACGCGATTTGCCCCGATTGCGTAGACCTTCTTGCCGAAGGCAGTCTGTGTAAGCAGTACCCAGCCGCAGACGATTGTCCCAACCGCGATGATGAAAGGGAGGGGAATTCCAAGCGGACGGGCAAGTCCGATCACTCGGAAAGCGGGGGGCAAGTCCGATATTACCTGCCCGCCGGTGACCACGAATGCGAGACTTCGAGCGATCATCATCGTGCCGAGCGTCGTGATAAAGGAGGGAATACCGCCATAAGTGACGATAAGTCCCGCAAACAAGCCGAACAGCGGGCCGATGAACAATGATACGAAGATCGCCGGGACGAAACCCAGTTGCGGCATGAGACTAGCAGAGACGGCAGCCGTAAGGGCGAGTACCGCTCCGACAGAGATGTCAAACTCGCCGTTGATCATCACAATGGTCATGCCTGCGGCAACGATGAGCGCCGGCGACATCTGTGCCATCAGGTTTTGTATGTTGATCACTGACATGAAGCGCGGTGATATAAGCGACATTATAATCACCAGTACCAGTAGTACTGCCACAGACTGGATCAAGCCGTACGATCGCCGGAGGGTATCCTTCCAGTTCGCGCCTGCATTTTCCGTAATTGGCATGGTCATGCTGCCATCCTCCCGCTTACCGAAGTTTCAAGAATTCTGTTCTTTTCGAGCTTTTCGCCCTGGAACTCGCCGACCACCGTTCCTCGGAACATGACAAAGGCGCGATCACACAGCTTCTCGATGTCGGGGATTTCAGTCGTGAAAATAATAATACCGACACCCTCTGCGGCAATCTGTTCGATCAGCTTTCGGATCTCGTCCTTTGAGCCGACGTCAATGCCGACCGTTGGGTCGTCAAGGAGGAAGACCTTAGGATGCGTCTTGAGCCATTTTGCGATCAAAACCTTCTGCTGATTGCCGCCGCTGAGCGATTTGATCGGCGCATCCGGTCCGGACGCCTTTACGCGCAGTTTCGCGATTGCCTCGCGACCAGCGGCGTCCAATTCCTTGAGGTTGAGCAGGCCTGTGGACTTGCGGTAGCGATCAATGATTGGGAGGCAGACGTTGTCGGTAATCGAAAAATCTGGAAGGATACCTTCGCGCAGTCTGTCGTTTGTTAGAAGCGCGAGACCCTGTCTCAGCGATTGGGCCGGAGTGGCAAGCGATGTGGCTTTGCCCTCCAGCTCGAAGGTTCCGGTTTCCCGCCGCATGCCGCTAACGCCATAGATGGCGCGAGCGAGTTCGCTGAGCCCTGAACCGGTAAGTCCGGTAAATCCGAGAATTTCACCCCTGTGAAGGTCGAACGAGACATCGTTCAGAACACCGGGGACCGTCAGGTTGCGGACGGAGAGGAGAACCTCTTTGTGTTGTGTGCCGCGTGCGCTTCTAAACTGCTCCTCTACGAGCTCACGCCCAAGCATATGCGTCACGACCTCAGAGATGGTCGTATCGGCCGTGAGCAGAGTACCCACCGTGCGACCGTCGCGCATAACGGTAATGTCACCGCAAACCGCGAAAACTTCCGAGAGGTAGTGCGAAACGAAGACAATCGAAACACCGCGCTTAGCGAGGCTGCGGATGAGATCGAGGACAACTTCAACCTCCACGTTGGTCAGCGAGGACGTAGGTTCGCCCATCAGCAGAACCTTGGGATTCCAGGTCATCGCCTTAACGATCTGAAGCATCTTCTTGATGTCATTGGGCAGCTCGTTGACCGGCGTCGACGGATCAATATCGAGGTGGTACTCCTTGAGGAGGTTAGCCGCGAGCCTGTTCAACTTGGATGCTCTCAATAGTCCCGACGCGCCGGTTGGCTCATTGTTGAGAAGAATATTTTCCGCAACAGTCATCGAGCCTATGAGATTGATATCCTGATGGATCGTAACGATCCCGCTGCGCAACGCATCGTTCGCGTTGTGAGGAGCGTAGGGGCTTCCGTTGTAAACTATACCGGTTCCTCCGTCGGGCTGATGGACCCCGGCTAAGATCCGAAGCAGGGTGCTCTTGCCCGCGCCGTTCTCCCCAACAAGCCCGTGCACCTGTCCTTCCGCCACTTCGAAATGGACCCCCTTTAGGGCCTGCATCCCGCCGAAGGTTTTTCGAACGTTGGAACACTTCAGCAACGGCTCGATTGACATTTGACTCCTCCTTCATCAACCACATTCCAGCGGGCGAGACGCCCGCTGGAGTTTAAAGTCCGCTGATCTCACTGTACCTTCGCGTCAAGGACCTGGGGTTCGTTGGCGAATTCGGCAACGTTGTCCTTGGTCATCAGCCGTGGCTCAAGCTCAACGAGCTTTTCCGGTGTGCCGCCGGTCAGTTTGGTAAGCATGGAGTTCATTCCGACGTAGCCCATTTCGAAGGGGTTCTGCACGATCGTGCCGAGGATCTTGCCTTCCTTCACGAGGCGGTACGCCGTTGGGTCGGTGTCGAAATTGACGAGTTTAACGTCGAGACGATTTGCCGCTTCAAGGGTTGCTTCGGCGCCGATTGTCGGCGCATGGTTCTGGAAGAACACACCGGCGATATCGGGGATTTCGGTCAGAGTGTCCTCCATTGTGCGGCGGCCGTCTTCGAGCGAGAGCTTCATGACCTTGCGGGGCAGCACTTCGAGACCGAGTTCCTTGGCGCGCTCTTCAAAGCCGCGGTTGCGATCGATAATGCATTGAACGGCCGGACCGTGGTCAAAGACTATGACCTTCGCGCCGGGTTTCACGTTCTTCGCCATGTAATCTGCTGCCATGCGGCCACCCTGTTCGTTGGCGGTAACGACATAGCTGACCCATTCACCGGAACCGAGACCGATGTCCGTAACGACGACGGGAATCTTGTTGGCGTTATAGATATTCTTGATCGGATCGGCCAGGACGACACTGTCTCCGGGGAAGATCAGCAAGCCGTCAATGCCCTGCGTGTACAGGTCTTCTACGTCAGCGACCTGCTTTGTGGTGTCCGTATCGCCGCCATTGGTGACGATCAGGTCGACTTTCACACCCTTTGCTTCCCATTCCTTGATTGCCTTTTGAGCTCCGGCGATCTGGGTGCGAAGGAACGTGTTCGTTCCCCAGAACTGCGAGTAGCCGAGGCGGAAGGACTTTTCCTGGGCCCAGACGGGGTCGACGGCAAAGGACGAGAGCGCAAGCGCTGCGCCAACGATGCCGGATACAGTCAGAAAATTGCGGCGATTCAGTTTCATGATTTTACTCCTCCAATAAGCTCGACACTGCGAGCTTCTTTTATCCCTCTCTCCCGACAGCCCCCTGCGCAGACAAGCGATGGAAATTCCGTCGCCATGCCTCCTCCAACAGCGTGTAGGAATGTCACGAGCGTTCCCATAAGAGGCTTGGACTGGTTGAGCGGCAATTACGCTAACCGGCTAACAGCTATTGCGGATCACTATATCGGGGAGGGTGTCGCTATGGCTGTTTCCAATAGCGCCTAGAAGGAAGACGCAATGGCACCCTGTTCACGGCTTGTGCGAAACTCGTGTCATTAAGCAGTAGAGGTCAAGGGAGGATGAATTGACAGATAAATCGCTCAAGGGAAAAGTCGTGCTTGTCACGGGTGCCGCAGGCGGCGTCGGACGGGAAGTGATCAGAAAGCTCGCGTCGCAAGGCGCGAAAATCGTCGCGACGGATATCGCCGAGAACGTCCATGAACTCGCCACCGAATTTCATGGCGCGGAGATAGTTACCGTCGTGGGGGACGTTTCGAAGTCCGCTGACGTGGAGGCAATCTTCGAAAAGGGTGAAAGTTCTTTCGGTGCGGTCCAGGCGTTGATCAGCAATGCCGGATACATGATTGGCAAAGCGCTTCACGAGACGTCCGAGGAAGAATGGGACGCCGTGCTTGCAGGCAACGCCAAATCCTTTTTCCTCACGGCGCGCCGCGCTCTTCCGAATATGCTCAAGGCGGGCAAGGGTTCGATTACCGCGACGGGCTCGATTTCGAGTGTCGTCGGTCTTCCTTCCCAGGCTGCCTATTGCGCGAGTAAGGGGGCGGTGCTCCAACTCGTTCGTCAGTTGGCGGTCGAATATGCAGGGCAGGGAGTTCGTGTGAACGCGGTAGGTCCGGGCGCGATCAACACGCCGTTTCTGACCCGCTACCTGAACAGCTTGCCTGACCCCGAGGCCGGCGCGGCTGCCGTTAAGGCCGCCCATCCGATGAAACGTTGGGCAGAGCCGGATGAAGTTGCCGATGCACTCGTTTTCCTCGCGAGCGACGAAGCCGCTTTCGTGACCGGGCACATCCTGATGGTCGACGGCGGCTACGTGGCGGGCTAACGCTGACCGGTGGCGGACCTGTTCCGCCACCCCATATTTGTCTAGGAGGAACAGATGGACGTTAAGGCAATTATCGACCCACATCATCATCTGTGGGATCTGGAAAACTATTCGTATCCTTGGCTGTGCCAGCCTGGCGAACCGGTCGCTCCGATCGCCGGAAGCCTACGGCCAATCATGAAAACGTATCTTCTCGACGATTACATGGCTGATGCCAAAAAGTGGAACGTCGTCAAGGATGTACACCTCGATGCCCTGTCAGCAGATATCATCGCGGAAACAAAGTGGCTCCAGGACATCAAGAACCGTACAGGAAAGCCAAACGGCTTTGTCGCGCATGCTGATCTCGAGGCTCCGGACGTCGATGAGGTGCTAGCCGCACATGCAAAGTGCAAGGATACGCGTGGTATTCGCCAAATCCTGAATTGGCACCCTGATCCGAAGTACACGTTCAACCAACGCAGCGATCTGTTGACCGACCCGCATTGGCTGAAGGGCTACAAGCTTCTCAAAAAGTATGACTTCTCGTTCGACCTTCAGCTCTATCCGCACCAGATGCCGGCGGCGGCAAAAGTTGCGGCCGACAATCCAGAGACGATCGTGAACTTGAATCACACTGGGATGCCGCTGGAGCGTGACGATGCGGGCGTGCAGCTTTGGCGTGATGGGATGCGCTCGCTCGCTCGCTCCTCGAATGTCAATGCGAAGATCTCCGGTCTCGGCATGGTGATGCCGGACTGGACAGTTGATACAATCCGACCATTCGTACTCGAAACGATCGAAATCTTCGGGGTCGACCGATGCATGTTCGCAAGCAATTTCCCCGTCGACAAAATCTACGCGAGCTTCGATAGGATTTATGAAGCGTTTTTCGAGATCGTCTCGGGTTTCTCGTCCGTGGATAAGCAGAAGCTCTTCCACGACAATGCGCAGCGCATCTATCGGCTTTGACCACGAAGCTCAACGGTTAAGGAACTCCGATGGCTTGTCCATCGGAGCTCTTTTTTGCCCTACTGAAGGTATGCAGAGGTGTCCCCATGGCTTTGACAACAATGCTTTTTGTCCCGGCTGACCGTCCGGAGCGCTTTGAAAAAGCCGCGGCCAGCGCCGCCGACGCAATCGTTCTTGATCTCGAAGACGCGGTATCACCTGAGAACAAGGAAATTGCGAGAGCCAACATTGTGAAGGCCGTCCTTGATAAGCGCACGTTTGTTCGCGTCAATCCAGTGCAGACCGACCTTTTCCATGATGATCTTGTAGCTTTGGCGCGTGCGGGTTGCCGAAACGTAATGCTTCCCAAAGCTGAAACCACCTGGGAACTCGAAAGCGTTGCTGCCGCTTTGGGTGAAGATATTACGGTCATACCGCTTATCGAAACCGCAGTCGGTCTCGACAATGCCCGAGAGCTCGCTGCGCACCGGACTGTCCCCTTCCTGGCGTTCGGCAGCCTCGACTTCGCGCTTGATATGGGGTGCGAACACACGCAAGACGCACTCAGGTTCGCCCGGCAAACTTTGGTTTTCGCCTCCAGGGTTGCACAAAAGGCTGCGCCAATCGACGGTGTTACCGTGGCGATCGACGACTATGATCTTATCAAGGCCGAAGCGATCGAAGCACGTCACCTTGGCTTCGCGGGGAAACTCGTCATTCACCCAAAGCAACTTGCCGCCGTGGCTGATGCATTTCGTCCATCGGACGCTGAGGTCGCCTGGGCCACGCAGGTGGTTGAGGCCGTAGCTGCAAATGGCAAGCAGGCAGCCAAGATAAATGGGCAGATGATCGACAAGCCCGTGATGAGCCGGGCCGAAAGAATACTTTTGCGCTCCTCCCCAAACCGTGGATAACGCTGTGATCAAAAAAATCCTTGTCGCCAACCGTTCTGAAATTGCCATTCGCGTGTTTCGCGCTGCAAACGAGCTGGGAATAAAAACGGTTGCGATATGGGCGGAGGAGGACAAGCTGGCGCTCCACCGCTTCAAGGCGGACGAGAGCTACCAGGTCGGCCGCGGGCCGCATCTTGCCCGTGATCTAGGGCCGATCGAAAGCTACCTTTCAATCGAGGAGATCATCCGCGTCGCCAAGCTGTCCGGCGCCGATGCCATCCACCCTGGCTACGGCTTGCTGTCCGAAAGCCCTGAATTCGTCGATGCCTGTCATGCGGCCGGCATCATTTTCATCGGACCGACCGGCGATACGATGCGGCGCCTCGGCAACAAGGTCGCCGCCCGCAATCTCGCCATCGAAATCGGCGTGCCCGTAGTTCCGGCGACCGATCCGCTGCCGGACGACATGGCCGTGGTGGCAAAGATGGCCGAGGAGATTGGCTATCCGATCATGCTCAAGGCTTCCTGGGGCGGCGGTGGCCGCGGCATGCGGGCGATCCTTGATCCGAAGGACCTTTCGCGCGAAGTGACGGAAGCCAAGCGCGAGGCAATGGCTGCCTTCGGCAAGGACGAGGTCTATCTGGAAAAGCTGGTGGAGCGTGCCCGTCACGTCGAAAGCCAGGTTCTCGGCGATACCCACGGCAATGTCGTGCATCTGTTCGAGCGTGACTGCTCGGTCCAGCGCCGCAACCAGAAGGTCGTCGAACGCGCCCCGGCTCCCTATCTGACGGAAGACCAGCGCCAGGAACTGGCCGACTATTCCACCCGCATTGCCAAGGCCACGAGCTATGTCGGTGCCGGCACTGTCGAATATCTGATGGATATGGATAGTGGCAAATTCTACTTCATCGAAGTCAATCCGCGCATCCAGGTCGAGCACACCGTCACCGAAGTCGTCACCGGTATCGATATCGTCAAGGCGCAGATCCACATCCTCGACGGCTTTGCCATCGGCACGCCGGAATCGGGCGTGCCCAAGCAGGAAGACATTCGCCTCAACGGCCACGCGCTGCAATGCCGCATCACCACGGAAGATCCGGAACAGAACTTCATTCCGGACTACGGCCGCATCACCGGCTATCGTTCGGCGTCGGGCTTCGGCATCCGTCTGGACGGGGGAACGGCCTATCCGGGCGCCGTCATCACGCGATATTACGATCCGCTGCTTGTGAAGGTCACCGCCTGGTCGCCGAGCCCGCAGGAGACGATTGCGCGCATGGACCGCGCGCTGCGCGAATTCCGTATCCGCGGCGTCGCCACCAACCTGACTTTCCTTGAAGCGATCATCACGCATCCGAAGTTCAAGGACAACACCTATACGACCCGGTTCATCGACACGACGCCGGAACTGTTCCAGCAGGTGAAGCGCCAGGACCGCGCCACCAAGCTCTTGACCTATCTCGCCGACGTCACGGTCAACGGTCATCCGGAAGCCAAGGGCCGGCCGAAGCCGAGCGCCGATGCCGCAAAGCCGGTCATTCCCCGCAATCAGGGAGAGATCGTCGATGGCACCAAGCAGAAGCTCGACGCGCTCGGACCGAAGAAATTCGCCGAATGGGTTCGCGCCGAAAAGCGGGTGCTTCTGACAGATACGACCATGCGCGACGGTCACCAGTCGCTGCTCGCCACCCGCGTGCGAACCTATGATATCGCCCGCATCGCCGGAACCTATGCCCGCGCGCTGCCGAACCTGTTCTCGCTCGAATGCTGGGGCGGTGCCACCTTCGACGTTTCGATGCGCTTCCTGACGGAAGACCCGTGGGAGCGGCTTGCCAAGGTGCGCGAGGATGCGCCGAACCTGCTCCTGCAGATGCTTCTGCGTGGTGCCAATGGCGTCGGCTACAAGAACTACCCCGACAATGTCGTCAAATACTTCGTCCGTCAGGCGGCAAAGGGCGGCATCGACGTTTTCCGCGTCTTCGACTGCCTGAACTGGGTCGACAACATGCGCGTCTCGATGGACGCGGTGGCGGAAGAGAACAAGATCTGCGAAGCGGCAATCTGCTATACCGGCGATATCCTCAATTCGGCTCGCCCAAAATACGATCTGAAATACTATACCGCGCTTGCCGTTGAGCTTGAGCGGGCCGGCGCGCACATGATCGCGCTGAAGGACATGGCCGGCCTCTTGAAGCCGGCCGCCGCGACGGTTCTGTTCAAGGCGCTGCGCGAGGCGACCGACCTGCCGATCCATTTCCACACGCATGACACGTCAGGTATTTCCGCCGCGACTGTCCTTGCTGCCGTGGACGCCGGTGTCGATGTCGTCGATGCGGCAATGGACGCGTTCTCCGGCAACACCTCGCAGCCCTGCCTCGGCTCGATCGTCGAGGCTCTGCGCGGTTCGGAGCGCGATCCGGGCCTCGACCCGGAATGGATCCGCCGCATCTCTTTCTACTGGGAGGCGGTGCGCAATCAGTATGCCGCCTTCGAAAGCGACCTCAAGGGGCCGGCATCCGAAGTCTACCTGCATGAAATGCCGGGTGGCCAGTTTACCAACCTCAAGGAACAGGCGCGCTCGCTCGGTCTCGAAACCCGCTGGCACCAGGTGGCGCAGGCCTATGCCGATGCCAACCAGATGTTCGGCGATATCGTCAAGGTCACGCCGTCTTCCAAGGTTGTCGGCGACATGGCACTGATGATGGTGTCCCAGGACCTGACGGTTGCCGATGTGAAGAATCCGGCCAAGGATGTGTCCTTCCCGGAATCGGTCGTATCCATGCTGAAGGGCGATCTCGGCCAGCCCCCGGGCGGATGGCCGAAGGCGCTTCAGGAAAAGGCGCTCAAGGGCGAAAAACCCTATACGGAGCGCCCGGGCTCGCTGCTTGCCGATGCCGACCTCGATGCCGAGCGCAAGTTGATCGAGGAAAAGCTGGAGCGTGCAGTCAGCGATTACGAACTCGCCTCGTACCTGATGTATCCGAAGGTCTTCACCGACTACGCGCTGGCTGCAGAAACCTATGGCCCGGTCAGCGTGCTGCCGACACCGGCCTATTTCTACGGCCTGACCGCCGGCGAGGAGCTGTCGCCTGAACTTGAAAAGGGCGTCTCCCTCGTTATCCTGCACCAGGCGACGAGCGAGCCGGACGAGCAGGCGATGGTCAAGGTCTTCTTCGAGATCAACGGCCAGCCGCGCCGGATCAAGGTTCCTGACCGCAACCGCGCCGCCTCGAGCGCAGCGCGTCGGAAGGCCGATCTCACCAATGCGGGCCATCTCGGCGCGCCGATGCCCGGCGTCATCTCGACGGTCTCCGTCACCGCCGGCCAGAAGGTGAAGTCGGGCGATGTGCTGCTCTCCATCGAAGCGATGAAGATGGAAACGGCGCTGCACGCTGAAAAGGACGGCACGATCGCCGAAGTCCTGGTCAAGACCGGCGACCAGATCGATGCAAAAGATCTGCTTGTAATTACAGTGGTCGATCCAGACTGAGTTCCATAAATTTGGTTATCGGAGATGTTATAACATATCACAGAAGAGCAAGAGGTCTATGAGGACGTTGATGCTTTCGCCGCGTGAAAAGGCCTGCCTTCAGTGGGTGTCGCAAGGCAGGACGCTCGTTGAGATCGCATTGCTTAAGGGAAAAAGCGTCATCGAAATCGAACTTTGTCTCGGGCGGGCACTCACCTCGCTTGGAGCTCGGTCGATGAAGGAGGCCCTTGAAAAGTCAGCCGGCCTCGACACCTAGCACTGCGCGGCGAGGGAAGAAGTGCTTTCTAACGTCGAGCGTCATCGAGAGCCTCCGAGCGTGCAGTGCTTCCACCAGTTGAAAAAGCGTGCCTCCGGTGATTTCTCAAGACAGAACCCTCACCGAGATCGCGCAGCTTGAGAGAAAAACGGCCACCGAGATGGAGCACTGTCTTCCCGCGCAATTCAATCGCTTGGAGCCGCTACGGTCGACGAGGCATTGAAAAGGCAAATCTCTGGCCCTCCGTACGATGACCGACGCTGGGCTGTAGCGGGTCAATTCAGAACGCCAAGAGAAGGAAGTATCGATTTTGGAAAAGTATGTAAGTGCGAAACTCCATGGAATCAGGGTCACGGATGCAAAGCTCGACTATCATGGATCCATCACAATCGATGCCGACTTCTGCAGGGCTGTTGGTCTGAAACCGCTGGAATATGTCGACATCTGGAACAAGATGTCTGGAGCCAGAATCAGCACCTACGTGCTCTACGGTGACGCGGGCTCCAAATGCTGCATTCTTAATGGAGCTGCCGCGCGAACCTGTCAGCAGAACGACGAGATCATCATTGCGTCCAGCATATTCTGCGAGGTTGACGACATCATAAGTCTCAAGCCTCGCGTTCTCGTCTTCGGTCCACGAAACGAGATCATCGACAGGATTACCTACGCGGTCTTCCGCCGCCCGGACGGCTCGCTCGACATGGCCGTGAAAACCGAGATTGCCGATAATGATTATGGATTTCCGGCGGCCCTGACGGCCCAGTCTTCCGCGATATCGAAGGGCTATCTTCACGATTAACCCGCAGCAGGCCGATAGCAAAAGCTGCGGTCAACTATGCCACGATCGGAATCGTTCGCACGTCCTCAACATGGTCTCTAAAGGAAGGCTGATAGCCGTCCAAAGAATATTTGACTGGGGTCATCTCGAAGCCACCGCGCGGTCCGGGCGGCCGCGCTCTATACCGAGGGCACGGAGCCAGCCTTCGGCCGCGGCGCGATGAAGATGGCAAGTTCAAGGAATCCGACGACGTCGTCCGATCCCTCTCGGTGACAAGCGGCACGAGGCGAAAAACGACGCCAAGCCAGGCGAGGGTGATAAGGGCGATCACAAGTCCAAGTGAAAATTGCCACCTACAACGTCAATGGTGTAAACAGTCGCCTTGATGTCCTGCTCCGGGGGCTGGACGAGGCGAAGCCTGACGTTGTCGTCCTCCAGGAGCTGAAGGCGCCGGATGCGAAGTTTCCAGCGAAGGCCATCGAAGCTGCCGGTTATGACGCAGTATGGCATGGCCAGAATCCTGGAATGGCGTCGCCATCCTTGCCCGTGATCAGGAACCGCGCCTGACGCGAAAAGGTCTGCCGGGAGAACCGGAAGACGAGCAAAGCCGGTATATCGAGGTCATCGTGGACGGCGTGGTGATTGGTGGCCTCTATCTTCCCAATGGCAATCCCTATCCGGGCCCAAAGTTCGACTACAAGCTCCGTTGGTTTCAGCGGCTTCACGACTACGCCGCCGAATTGCTGGAGCTAGAGCTGCCCGTCGTCCTGGTGGGCGACTATAACGTCACCGGGTGGATCATGCGGATCATCTGAACACTCGCCAATATGCCAGATTGGTCGAAGAGTGGGTCACCGCGATTGGGCTACGGCGCGAAGATTACGGCACGCACTCGCTCCGACGCACGAAGGCGGCGATGATTTACAAGGCGACCGGCAATCTTCGTGCGATCCAGATCCTGCTCGGACATACCAAGATCGAGAATGCGGTCAGGTACCTGGGTGTGGACATCGAGGATGCGCTGGAGTTGGCGGAGCACACCGTAATTTGAACATGCCGGCCCCGCGTCGAGGCGGGGCCTGCGTCTCGGCACAAGCAGCTATGCGCCCTCATTCCGGCCGTAGCTTGAACCATAACCGCTGCCCAGAACGGACGTCTCGATGGATCGGCAATGCGGCGGGTGAGCTTCAATAGCGAGCATCAGAGGGTGCTGTCTGTCGGCGCTCCGAGCGCGAGCGCCACGGCGAACGACTCGGGTCTGGGTCGGCCCGATTTGCAGCCAGTCACAGGTGACGCGAAAAGCAATCGAAAGTTGAGCTTCAGAAGCTACTGTTAATGAGAAGTTTGTGATCATCGCTCATATTGTTGGCAAGTGGGAGCCTGCAATTTTTCGATGCACATTAAGCCTCTAGTCGATCCATATGCCGCGTCCGACGCCGGGGGTGTCAAAGCCCGCCAGGGCTTTGCATTCCAGGATCATATCGCGGCCTCGTTCCTGTTGGATCTTCTCTCGGACCCGGCGTTGCTGCAGGTCGAATGCGAGACAGGCGACGATATTGCTCTCAGGTGGGATCGAAACGGGACAGGAGTTTCCGAATATGTTCAGGTCAAGATCACAGATGGGGACAGCAATTGGAACCTGACCGAGATTTGCGCACGCACGGTAAAACGGGTTGGCACTTCGCTTGTAGAGACATCACTGGGCACCGATAAGTTCCCAAGCGACGCTCTCTTCCGCTTCATTAGTATACGCGGTGTCAACCATACACTCCGACCGCTGACCATTCCTCGTGATCGTCGCTTCGAGCCACATGTTGTAGATGCCCTGACCAATCTTGGCACACAGGTCTCGAACAAATTGAGGCGGGTGACGTCTCCGAATGGAAAAACGCTGCCCGATTGGGTTCAATCTTGCCTTTGGGAGGTGCCTGGCGAGAAGCAAGCAGTTCAGCAAAAGAACATTAATCGAATCCTTCGCCTCTTCGAAAGCGAGGGCGAAGCTATGTTCCCGTCAGCAGCCGAGAAAATCTATGAAGGGCTTGTGACGATTGCACGGAACGCCGGCGACGAATCGATGGTTGATCACGCTACGAAGAAGGTGATCCCGAAACAAGCAATGACGGACTGGTGGAACGCGAAACTCAGGGAAGCGCGAAGACTTAATCGAGCGTTTCTAAAGGTCTACCAAGTCCAAACCCCAAACTTCTTCGCTTCCCTGCATGAAGTCGAGGAACCTGCAATCCGCCGCAGCCTTGCGTCTTACGATGCCGAGTTCGATGACGGGGAATGGAGGAATCTAGAGCTTGCGAAATACCTGGCTCGGTGGATCCCTGAGCTGATCTTGCCGCCCCGAATTTTGGCGCAGTGCAGCCACCTCCAAGCGCACGATCTCGTCGCGAGGACGTCGCAGGCGCTCAAGGACAAGAGCATTGACTATGAGGACCTCCTTTCTCAGGCCATGCTTCACGCAATCCTCCGACATCACTACTCAAGTGAGCCCACGCTTTGCAAACTGCATAGTGTGTCTTCGAGCCAATCGGATTGCATGAATGGCCACGTCGTATTCGATCCAGCAGGTGACCAACTGTGGTTGGGTCATGCTCTGATAACTGTCTCAGACAACTGGGATGGGGTGACTACGCTCCTTGCTTCGAAGCTGGACGCTCTTGTGCAGCGCGACTTCCTACGAAGGGAACGCGATCTGATCCTTCAGTTTCGCGAGCCGCAGTATCAACGGGAGACGACCCTAACCAAGGTCTTTCAAGAATTTGCCAAGCTCGACGACCTCATACGCGTTTTGAACATACCGGTTCTCGTGGCTTACGATAGCTCGGTACTGGAGGCTGGTTTCGCGGTGGACTACGCGGAAAAGCTGACGACCGAAGTCGCTCACAGCTATCTTGATTTCAAGAGCAAGCTCTCGTCCAAACTGGCCGACATACAGGTGCATGTTTTCCTGGTTCCTATCTACGACTCGGTACAACTCACCGAGAACTTCAAACTTAGTCTGGAGAGCTGACCTTGCTGGTCGAGGACCTCAGAAATTTTCTGACAACCGGTTTCAGAGAAGATCAAGCTGTGTCGGTCCTGGGTGCCGTCAACAGCCTCGTCAATTCGCAAAGCACTCATGACCTGGGTCGTGAGATGGTCATTCGATGCCTGGCAAAAAGGGAGTTGTTCCCGCCTGGCCTGATGCCGCTCCTGGAGTCCCTCGTCGGCTCTGTGGGGCTCATCCCATATCTATCGAAAGAGGTTTCGACTTTTGAAGAGCAGTTACTGCTTGAGGCGCATCGAACTCCGCCGATCGGCAAAGTCGATTTCTTCCACACGCTGCAGCTTCAAATCTATCGCGAACTGAGGGCAAAGCGAAATGTGGTGTTGAGCGCCACCACCAGCGTCGGGAAGAGCGCGATCGTGGATGCGATTATCGCCTCCGGCGATCATAGGCACCTGGCGATTATAGTGCCGACCATTGCCCTGATCGACGAGACAAGGCGTCGGGTTATCGAAACGTTCGGCGCACGGTATGCGATCGTTACGCACCCCACACAGGTTTCTTCTCGGCATCAAGCGACGGTCTTCGTCCTTACTCAGGAACGCGCGTTGAACCGCGACGACCTCCAGGACGTCTCGTTCTTTGTCATAGATGAATTCTACAAGCTCGACCTGCAGATGGAAAAAAGCACTGACCGGGCCGTCGATCTCAATCTTTGCTTCCACAAGCTCTCGTCCAACGGGGCTCAGTTCTATCTGATCGGCCCCCACGTTGACGGTGTCAACGGACTGGCGTCAAAGCACGAGTTTCTCTTCGTACCGTCGCACTTCTCGACGATTGCGCTCGATATCGTGCAATACGGCTTGCCAAGAGATGGTGGTGAACGAGAGGAAAAGTTGATCGAACTTTGCGAGGAACTTACCTCGCCAACCTTAATTTTTTGCCAATCGCCAGGCTCTGCAAAGAGAGCCGCAGAAACGCTTCTGAACGTGGAAGGGTTGCTTCCCGAGGCAGATCTGACCTGGTCAGCCGTCGAATGGTTGGAGAAGGAGTATCCGGAGGAATGGGTCGTAACCCATGCGCTGCGCCGAGGTGTGGGCATCCATCACGGCAGCATCCCCCGTGCGCTACAGCAGTACATGGTGAAGGCGTTCGAGACCGGTGCAATCAAATTCCTCATTTGCACGTCGACGTTGATTGAGGGGGTGAACACCGTCGCCGAGAATGTCATTATCTTCGACAAACGGATAAAAACCACGGGCATTGATTACTTTACGTTTCGAAACATTGCGGGGCGAGCAGGCCGGATGCGCCGGTATTTCGTCGGAAAAGTTTACGTTCTGGAGGAGCAACCCGAGCCAGACACCTGCGTGATTGAGGTTGCCGTTGGCACTCAGTCCGATACAACCCCAATGTCACTCTTGCTGGACCTCGAAGATGACGACCTGACGCCGGCTTCTAAAAGTCGCGTGGAATCCGTTACGCGGGAGACCCCGTTGTCTGCGGAAACCCTCAAGGCCAACCGCAAGGTTCCCATCGAGACGCAGCATGCAATCTATGAAGCAATATGGCGCGATCCGACGCTGCTTGGAAAGCCACTGGCCTGGCGCGGAATGCCTGACTCGCAGCAGTTGCTGGCGGTCTGTAGTCTGATCTTCGGTTATATGGACTCTGGTATCCTAAAAGGATACCAGATTTTTTCTGGCAAACAGTTGCAAGCAGCCTTGTACTCGGTTGAGAAGAGCAAGAGCCTTCGCGAAGTGACCGACAACTTCGTTGCGTATCGACGGCGTACCGATTCAGTTAGCGATGCGGTCGAACTGTCACTTCGTTTCCTCAGAAAGTACGTCGGATATACGTTTCCGCAGAGCCTCATGGCAATATCGCACATTCAAAGCGATGTGTTCAGAAAAATCGGTGTAGAGGCCGGGAACTACGAGTTCTATGCCGCCAAGGCCGAAAGTCTGTTCTTGGAGCGCGGTCTCTTCGCGCTTGATGAGTATGGGATTCCTCCCGAGACCGCAATGCGGATCGCACCCGTCGGTCGGGAGTTCCCGACACTCGACAGCGCGATTGAGCTGGTCATCCGAATGGATGCACGAGGAGTCGATCTCACTAAGTTCGAGCGCGACCTGATAAATGACCTTCGAACGTCCCTAGTGTCATAAGTATGTCAATTGCGTTGAGAATTAGTCCGCTAAGGGTCGATCCCAGACCTCGGCAGCAAGAACACTCACGTCCGCTTTCCGTGTTGTGTGTCCTAGCTGCGGTCAATCCGCTTCCGGCCCCAAATTGGTCGGTCCTCGATGGCCGGGCGATGTTACCTGGATGTGCAATCTGAAATGAGGCGCCTCTGTGAGCAGTTGGGTGTAGGCTCGGATTTCATCAAGACGCCCAACTCGAACCTGCACTTGATTCATTTCTTCGGGACTGGTTTCGGTTTCGGTTGATACAGACGGCGTTTGACGTTTGAGCGCAGAGCGTTGCGAACATCCTTATCCACCATCGACAGGTCGAACCATTCGGAATCAAAATAGCCGCCGCACCACCGAATGGTTTCAGCATATTCTGGATCGTCCCGATCTGCGATGATCTCCAGAAACCGCTCATATCCCGATACTCCACCAACATCTTCGGGCGGTCGCGCCCTTTCGCCGGCGACACAGCTCCCATGTTTGGGCGTAGCGGCGAGCGTCAAGTACTCCTCGACCGCAACGGTGTGCCGCCAGCCGTCACCGAAATCGTAGTAGTAGCTGAAGACGGCGCCTTCCTCGAAGTCCAGCAATCGAACCTCTCTCTGATCGAAGACCCGAGGATCGTCGTCGGTCGCATCCTCTGTCAGGATCTCGACTTCCCCGTACCGCAAGCCGCCAATGCGGAATTCGTAGAGATGATAGTTCCACCAGTTGAATGCTGCCTGAATACCGAGATGCAGATGCTCCAGGTTCCAATGCACCGGCAGGACCAATCGGCGCCAGATGTCCGGCTGGATCTCGTCAATGGAAACTCTGATCTGCACGGCGTTTGCGGTCTTGAACATGGCACGAATGAACAAGGTCAGGCAACGATCGTCAAGAAGGCGCTCAATTGTGACACCGTATTCGAACTGGATCGTTCTTCACGGCATCTCTGCCCGCTTGTGCAGCCCTCGAAGCTTACTATCTCTGGTATAACCCCAACTGGAGCATCGCCATGGATCGAAACGCGGCCGAGATGCTGTCGGAATTCCATATTGAAATTCTTCCGCCGGACCGCGATGAGAAGTGTGCTTCGGAGGCGAAGACATGTCCGTGCTGTCGTAGGTTACGTCCGGCCTCGAGCATGGATGACGATGGCTGCGGGATCTGCGACCAATGCCTGGCGCCATGAGTGCCGACGGCAAAACACCTCCATCGGTTCAGGCGACGTTCGAAGACGCGCTTGCGAAGTTGCCCGACGGCTATGTCGACGGACATTTTGGTGATCGATCATGGGGCGTGACCGTCAAGCGGTCGCAGGATGGCAAACGGACCTGGCTCTATGGCGAGGAGCTTAGCGGAACCGATATCGTCAGCTTCAACCTTTATCGATTGGCTGGACCTGGGTCGATCTTGAAGCCGTGCGAAATGTCTTCCGCCAAGGTGATCGAGTTTGTTCTTGGTTTCGAGCCTATGACAGAGAAAGCTGCTTCTCGCCCATAATGGTCGAAAATTCAGCTCAGGATCGATATTGCATTGCAGCAAGTGCAAGGCTGCACTGCGATTTGAGCGCTGGCGGCCGAGGCAGCCTCTGGTATCTTGAGGTCAACGAAGCAATGCACCTCCTCCCGCAGAGCTTCGTGTTTCAGGCGACCCACTCCTCCTCCCAAGGGGAGCCTGACGGAACAGCGGCACTCCTCCTCCCAGCCGTTGTTCAACATTTCGAGAAGCCTGCCGCACCTCCTCCCGCGGCAGGCTTTTCGTTTTCCGATACATTCAAACTCTGAGTTCAGACCTCAAACGAGACTGCCCTGTCCCACCGGTTCTCCGGATTTCGAGACAATCGTGGATCCGTATGGTTCGCGGGACGAGATGATCAGCGCGTCGTTGGGTAGTGGACGGGCCAGTTCCTTGGCCTCATCCCATGGCGCCCGCATCCAAGTGTCGGTCTCTTCCTTCGTCAGCAGCAGGACCGGCATGGCCTTCTCATGGATCGGCTTCACCAGGTCGTTGGGATCCGTGGTCAAGAATCCGTAGAGATCATCGGTGGTCAGCCCGTCCCTGACCTTTCGGACACTCCGCCATTGCGGGACATGCAGACCGGCAAAGAACATCAGCGACTTCTGCTCGTCGCGGGCGAACCAGGCATTCGGCACGTTGCCGCCATCTTGCCGGCTGGCCGGATCCGGTTCCGCGAAACTGGTGACCGGAACCAGGCATCTGTTTTCGACGCCAAACCATCGTTTCCAGTGCGGAAAACTGAGCTTGCGCACGTTGGTCGTTCCGCGGTCGACCTCCATGCGGATCAGTTCCTGGGGATCGAAAGCCTTGCCCTTGGCCGCAAGTTTCTCGGCCTTGATTTTGGCCGCCTTCTCAAGCGCGAAGCGCGGGGAGGGCAGTCCCCAGCGCGCATGGACCAGTTGCGTCTTGCCGTCGGCGGTGTTGCGGACGATCGGCCCCATCTGATCGGGGTTCATCTGGTAGGCCGGCATAAGGTTGATGAGGCTTTCAGCGTCCTGGGCCCACTTCGCAACCCAGTCCTTGTCTTCCATGCGATAAAGGTTGCACATGCTAGACATCTACTCCGCCGAGCTCGAATGGTGACCAATCTAGCGTATGGCGCTGATTTCGCTAGTCGAGCCGGAAGACCTCGGCATTGTCCTGGCGTTCTCGCAAGCCTTTGTAGGATGGATGACGTAGTTTCCCGTCCGACGTCCAGGCGCGAAACTCGATCTCGGCGATCAGCGTCGGCTGGACCCAGACAATATCGGCGCTTCCTGAATAGGGCAGGTGTGGCTGCTTTCGCTTCCATCGCAGCGTGTCGAGCATCTTCCGCAACTTGTTGGCCTCGGCTTGACTGAAGCCCGTGCCGACACTTCCGACGTGGACGAGGTCGGCATCGCGGTAGGCGGCGAGCACCAACGAGCCGAAGCCAAGAGGGGATGCCGTCGACCTCTCATAACCGACGATGAAGAAAGCCTCGCTCTGGACGCATTTGACTTTCACCCAGTCCCCGGTCCGGCCGGAACGATAGGGCCGATCGAGGTGCTTGCCGACGATGCCTTCCAGGCCGAGGCGGGAGATCTGCTCCAGCAGGACAACTGGTTCGGCATCAAGTGTTTCCGATAGCCGAATAGCGCCGACCTGCTCGTTCTTTGCGCCGTTCAACGTGTCCTCGAGAAGGTGTCGGCGTGAACGGTATTCGACACCGCGTAAATCGTGGCCATCAAGGTAGATAAGATCGAAAGCATAAAGGATGGCATTAGAGGCACGGTTGCCAGCTTGTTTGCCGGATGCGCCCAGCGATTGCTGCAGCAGCCCGAAATCCGGCCGGTCCTCTGCGTCGAGCACGACGGCCTCTCCATCGATGATCATCGTAGCCGGCCCGAGCGCTCGGGCGGCCTCTGCGATTTCCGGAAACCGATGAGTCCAGTCATGTCCGCCACGCGTGAGGATCCTGATCCGTTGCGGCCCGATATGAACGGCAAGGCGATAGCCATCCCATTTCAGCTCCCAGCTCCACTCGTTTCCCTTTGGGGGACGGGACTTCAATTCCGCCAGCGCAGGCTCGACGCGCTCAGGCCTGGGATCGAACAGGAGCTGTGGTTGGGCGGGATTTCTCCTGCCTCGCGGCCGGGAACGGATCGGGGCCTCAGCGTCACGAAGGAGGGGTTTTGATCTCAGAGGCTTCTTCATGCCGGGAGTTCAGCAGAAAAATCTTAAAGACACTGTGGCGATACCGACTTGTCCCCGCAATTCACACAAAGGGATTAGCGCCCGCAGACGCTCGGAAAAAAATCCGCCGGCCGCTATTGGGCTGATTCTCATGGGTATTCTGCTGATTTCTAATGTTCAGGATAATATTCCCATTCCTGCGGTTGCTTGACTCTTTTTTGGGTGTGGAACAGAAAGAGAACATCCGCATTTTGATCGACATGATGTCGGCCGCCAACACGACCTTGAAGGGAGCCGTGAACGATGACTGCTGCCCGTGAAAGGGTGATTTCCGATCTGCGCGAGCGCATTGCCTCGCTTGAGGGCGTGTCCGCCAGAAAGGCTGGCTCTCTGTCCTTCGGCGTGCCGGAAATCGATGCGGTCCTGCCGGGAGGTGGTCTGGCCTATGGCGCCCTGCACGAATTTGCCGGCGGCGGGTCGGGCACGGTGGATGGTGCGGCGGCAGCCCTTTGTGCGGCGGGGATAGCAGCGCGGACGAAAGGCCCGATCGTCTGGTGCCTGACGCGCCCCGACCTCTTCTTTCCGGCGCTCGCCCAGGTCGGACTCCACCCCGACCGGGTGATCTTCGTCGAATCCGACAAGGAAGAGGACGTGCTCGCCAATATGGAGGAGGGGCTGTCCTTTGGTGGCCTTGGCGCCGTCGTCGGTGAACTCGTTCGCCTGCCGATGGTCAGCTCGCGCCGGTTGCAGCTGGCGGCCGAGCGAACGGGCACGATGGCGCTTGCCGTTCGACGCTGGCGACGGCAGACGGAGGCCAATGATTTCGGGCAGCCCACGGCGTCGACCACGCGGTGGCGGGTGAGCGTCATGCCGTCGGAGGAATTGCCAGTGCCGGGCGTTGGAAGCGCCCAATGGTTGCTAGAATTGATGCGCGTAAAAGCGGGTGAATGTGCTGAGTTTCTCGTGAGGGCGTGCGATGACAAGGGTTGTCTCGATCTATCTTCCGGATCTGCCGACGGATCGTATTCGTCGCGCCGACCCGTCTATTCCGCCTGAACAGGCGATCGCCGTGATCGCCAGGAGCGGCTCGAAACGTTGGGTATCGGCCGCCGACGCCGCCGCCAGGAAAGCCGGCGTTCATGTCGGCATGCCGGCTGCGAAAGCACAGGCACTGTTCCGCGGCCTGATGCTGGTCGATGCGGATCCTGAAGTGGATGCCGCAGCCCTTGAACGGATCACGCTTTGGGCACTGACGCTCTACTCACCGATCGTCGCGGTCGATGGCGTCGACGGGATCGTCATGGATACCGAGGGTGCCGATCACCTGCAGGGCGGCGAGCTTTCGATGGTGACCAAGATCTCCAATCAGTTCCTGGCAAAGAAGCTTTCTTCACGTGTCGCGATCGCCGACACCTGGGGGGCGGCACACGCCTGCGCCCGCGCCGTCACTCGCGAGACGGTCATCGTGCCTTCAGGTGAGACCGTCCGCGCCGTCGAACAGCTGCCGATATCGTTGCTGCGCCTTCCGTCGAAGATCGTCAGCGATCTGCGCACGCTTGGCTTCCAGACGATCGGCGAATTGGCCAACACGCCGCGCGCGCCGTTGACGCTTCGTTTCGGTCCGGAGATAGGCCGGCGGCTGGACCAGATGTTCGGCCGCCTCTCCGAACCGATCGATCCGATCCGCACCGCCGAGCTCGTCGAGGTCAGCCGCGCCTTCGCCGAGCCAATCGGTGCGGCCGAAACCATCGACAAATATGTCGGCCGTCTGGTCGCACAACTGATCGAGGAGCTGCAGAGGCGCGGCCTTGGTGTTCGGCGCGCCGACCTGATCGTCGAAAAGGTTGACGGGACGCGGCAGGCAATCCGCGCCGGCACGGTGAAGCCGGTGCGCGATGTCGCGTGGCTGACGAAGCTGTTTCGCGATCGAACGGAGAAGATCGAGCCCGGCTTCGGGATCGAGAAGCTCACCCTGGTCGCCGTCATGGCCGAGCCGCTGGAGGAGCGCCAGAAATCCTCCTCGTTGGTCGAGGAGGAAGTGAAGGACGTGACGCCGCTGATCGATATTTACGGCAACCGTGGCCAGCGTGTTTATCGGGTGGCACCGCTTGCCTCCGATGTGCCCGAGCGCTCCGTCCAGCGCATCAGCGCCGCGGCCGATCCGGTCGAGGTCACCTGGGTCAGCCATTGGCGCCGGCCGGTCCGGCTGCTGGCGCATCCCGAGCTGATCGAGGCCATTGCATTGCTGCCGGACCGCCCGCCGGTCTCGATCACCTGGCGCGGCAAGCGGAGGAAGGTCAAACGGGCCGATGGGCCTGAGCGGATTTTTGGCGAGTGGTGGCAACGAGACGCGGAGATGGAGGCGGTGCGGGACTATTTCGTGATCGAAGACGAGGGCGGTGAACGGTTCTGGGTCTTTCGCTCTGGTGATGGCATCGATCCTGAAACCGGAAGCCACCGCTGGTTCATCCACGGGATCTTCGCATGAGCTATGCCGAGCTCCAGGTCACGACACATTTCTCATTCCTGCGCGGGGCTTCGTCGGCGGATGAGCTGTTTGCGACCGCCAAGGAGCGCGGCATCGGGGCGCTCGGTGTCGTCGACAGAAACTCGCTCGCCGGTATCGTCCGGGCGCTGGAGGCATCCCGCGCCACAGGCGTTCGCCTCGTGGTCGGTTGCCGTCTCGATCTGCAGGACGGCATGTCGATCCTGATCTATCCGACCGATCGTGCCGCCTATTCGCGACTGACCCGGTTGCTGACGCTCGGCAAGGGCAGGGGCGGCAAAGCCAACTGCATCCTGCATCTCGACGACGTCGCGCTCTATGCCGAAGGCCTGATCGGCATTTTAGTGCCCGATCTGCCCGACGAGACCTGCGCTGTGCAGCTCAGAAAGATGGCGGAGATGTTCGGTGACCGTGCCTATCTCGCCCTTTCCCTTCGTCGGCGGCCGAACGACCAGATGCGGCTGCACGAGCTGTCAAATTTGGCCACACGCTTCAAGGTGAAAACCGTTGTGACCAATGACGTTCTTTTCCACGAACCGTCGCGCCGTCAGCTTCAGGACGTCGTCACCTGTATTCGCACCAGAACCACGATCGACGATGTCGGTTTCGAGAGGGAGCGTCATGCGGATAGATTCCTCAAACCGCCAGAAGAGATGCAGCGACTGTTTCCCCGTTACCCGGAAGCATTGGCCCGGACGATTGAGATCGCCAATCGCTGCCGGTTCTCGCTCGAGGAACTGACCTATCAATATCCTGAGGAGGCGATCGTCCCAGGCAAGGACGCGCAGGCGTCTCTCGAGCATTATGTCTGGGAATGCGCGCCTGCGCGGTATCCGGAAGGTCTGCCGGACAACGTTCTGAAAATCGTCCGCCATGAGCTCGACCTCATCCGGACAATGAAATACGCCCCCTACTTCCTGACGGTGTTCTCGATCGTCCGATATGCCCGTTCCCAGGGCATTCTCTGCCAGGGGCGAGGATCTGCGGCCAACTCGGCCGTCTGTTACATCCTCGGCATCACGTCCATCGATCCGGAGACGAACGACCTGCTTTTCGAGCGGTTCGTTTCCCAGGAGCGCGACGAGCCGCCGGATATCGACGTCGACTTCGAGCACGAGCGCCGCGAGGAAGTCATTCAGTGGATCTACAAGACCTACACACATCAGAAGGCGGCACTCTGCGCGACCGTGACACGATATCGTGCGAAAGGGGCGATCCGTGATGTCGGCAAGGCACTCGGTTTGCCGGAGGATATGATCAAGGCTCTGTCATCGGGCATGTGGTCCTGGTCCGCCGAGCTGGTCAGCGACCGGAACCTGCGGGAACTCAACCTCAATCCCGATGATCGTCGCCTCGCGCTGACGCTGAAACTTGCGCAGCAGCTGATGGGCGCCCCCCGGCATCTCGGCCAACATCCCGGCGGTTTCGTGCTGACGCATGATCGGCTCGACGCTCTCGTCCCCATCGAGCCGGCATCGATGGCCGACCGGCAGGTGATCGAATGGGACAAGGACGATGTCGAAGCCCTGAAGTTCATGAAGGTCGATGTTCTGGCGTTGGGGATGCTGACCTGCATGGCAAAAGCATTCAAGCTGATTGAAGCGCATAAGGGCGAAACGATCGATCTGGCGAACATCGAACAGGAAGACTCTGCGACCTATGCGATGATCCGCAAGGCCGACACGCTCGGCACCTTCCAGATCGAAAGCCGGGCCCAGATGGCGATGTTGCCGCGGCTGAAGCCGCGGACCTTCTACGATCTCGTCATCCAGGTGGCGATCGTCCGGCCCGGGCCAATTCAGGGCGACATGGTGCATCCGTACCTCCGCCGTCGCGAAGGCAAGGAACCGGTCGTTTATCCGACGCCCGAACTGGAAGCCGTGCTTGGAAAGACGCTCGGCGTGCCTCTCTTCCAGGAATCGGCCATGAAGGTGGCGATGGTCTGCGCCGGCTTTACCGGCGGCGAGGCAGATCAGCTTCGTAAATCGATGGCCACGTTCAAGTTCACCGGCGGCGTCTCAAAGTTCAAGGACAAGCTCGTGTCCGGCATGGTGAAGAATGGATATTCGCCGGAGTTTGCTGAAAAGACCTTTTCGCAGCTCGAAGGTTTCGGTTCCTACGGGTTTCCCGAAAGCCACGCCGCGAGTTTTGCGCTTATCGCCTACGCCTCAAGCTATGTGAAATGCCATTACGCCGACGCGTTCTGCGCGGCCTTGATCAACAGCCAACCCATGGGTTTCTATGCGGTCGCCCAAATCGTCGGCGACGCGCGCAACCACGGTGTGGAAATCCGGCCGGTCTGTATCAACCGCTCTCGCTGGGACTGCACGCTCGAGCCTTTGGAGGGAGATGAGCGCCGCCATGCTGTCCGCCTGGGTATGCGTCTGGTGCGTGGACTGGCCGCAGTCGATGCAGCGCGCATCGTGGCCGCCCGCGCCGATCAGCCCTTCGATAGCGTCGATGACATGTGGCGGCGCGCGAGTGTTCCGGCAGCATCGTTGGTCGAACTGGCGGAGGCCGATGCTTTCCTGCCATCGCTCGAACTTCAGCGACGAGACGCGCTGTGGGCGATCAAAGCATTGCGGGATGAGCCACTGCCACTCTTTGTTGCCGCGGCCGAGCGCGAGATGAAGACGATCGCCGAGCAGCAGGAGCCTGACGTCGAACTCCGGCAGATGACAGATGGGCACAACGTCATCCAGGACTATAGCCATACCGGCCTGACCCTGCGCGAGCACCCGATCGCGTTCTTGCGCAAGGACCTCGCCGCGCGAAGCATCGTCACATGCGAGGAAGCAATGACGGCTGGAGATGGCCGCTGGTTGATGACCGCAGGCCTCGTTCTCGTCCGTCAAATGCCCGGATCGGCAAAAGGCGTCATGTTCCTGACGATCGAGGACGAGACCGGTCCGGCAAACGTCGTCGTCTGGCCGAAGCTCTTCGAGCGACGCCGGCGTGTCGTGCTCGGATCGAGCATGATGGCGATCAATGGCCGAATCCAGCGGGAAGGAGACGTCGTCCACCTCATCGCCCAGCAACTGTTTGATCTGTCCGGCGACCTATCGGCCTTGGCTGATCGTGATGGGGACTTCAAACTGCCGACGGGCCGCGGCGACGATTTTGCTCATGGTTCGCCGGGAAGCCAGGATTCGCGAGATCGATCGCCGGCGGTCAAGCCGAGGGATATTTTCGTTCCCGCCCTGCATATCGAGACGCTGAAGGTGAAGGCCAGGAATTTTCACTAATGAATTCAGCGTGATGGCTCATCCTTGATGGAGAATGCGGCGGTTCTAATCCTTTCAAGGCGTTAGATAGAGCCGGTGGATGGGTAGGCGTCTGCAAGGCTGGGCATGCTCAGAAGACGCCGAACGAGGATACTACTGGACGGGGAGCCGGTTATCGCTTCCGGTCGCAAGATATCGTCGACCCACCAGTCGAGCAGTTTTGCCACCGGACTGACACCGACAATTGATGTGCGCCGCAGGTCGTAGCCGAAGCAGACACAGTAATGTTGCGGCACGAGTTCGGTCTGATTGAAGACGGCAATACGGCTCCGGCAGGATGGGCATCGGTCACCCAACCTGCAGCCATGCCTTGTGCATATAACCCAGGTCGCAAGCCGCCGTCGCGGCCAATCAAAATCGCTCCGAAGGGGCCAAATTCAGCCACCCGTGGCAAATAGTTTTCAACACGCCGGGTCACAACTATGAATGCTGAACACGAAATCCAGCTCCTAAGCTGAAAGAGGAATTGAATATGAGCGGGACGGCTCACGAAATCTCAGACGTAACGCGGCGCGCGATCATCGACCATTTGAGCGTTGCCCACATATTTTGGTCCGGCCGCCTCTCGGATGATGAATTCCTTGCGCGACTCTACGATCTCTCGACCATGCCGTCGTACGACTATCGCTACAGCAATGCCGCCGGCGATATCCGTCAGCATATGGTTCGCAATCGAGATTGGGACGATAACTGGGTGTTCTTCGACGGCCGCTTCAATCTCCTTCATGCCTCGGATGGCGAGTTTCTCCGATTTTTATGCGAGACCCTCCATCCGGTCGTTCGTCTAGACGAAGAGCAGGTTTCGGAGTTGCTGAACATCTATAACGAGGCGCTGGCCGCCGATGGCTTCGTCCTCGTACCCGGAAAAACAATCTCAGGAAGGTCGCTTTTCGTCGCTCAGGCGGTGCATCGCGCGGTCGTCTTCGAAGAGCCGACCGGATGGCAAAAGGTTGATCGGCAATTGCAGGAGATGCGATCGAGGCTCGATTCCGCGGAGACCGAAGAGCAGTTTCAAGGCGTTGGCTTGCTTTGCCGCGAAGTCCTAATCACGGTTGCGCAGGAAGTCTATAATCCCGCCAGGCATCCCCAGATTGACGATCGCGTGCCTAGCCCGACAGATGCCAAGCGCATGCTCGAAGCTGTTTTCCAATCGGAATTGCAGGGCTCAAGCAATGATGAAGCCCGGGCGCATGCCCGAGCCGCCGTCAATCTCGCGCTGGCCTTGCAACACAAACGGCTGGCGGACTTTCGCACAGCCGCACTTTGTGCAGAGGGAACTTGGTCCGTTGTAAATATGTTGGCAATCCTTGCCGGCCGTCGCGGCCGCCGTGATCGATGACGGACACTTAAGAACCCGCACCTAGCCCTGACTCCCGCATCTATTTCTATTTCATTCGCCCAACCGGAGTCCAATAGATTGAAGGTCAGCGTTCCCCATCAGCATTGTTTCGAATAGCCGCTTGACCAATCGCCCAGGGCGCAGAGGAAAACGCGGCTCATGCTGCAGGAATCTCGACCTCCAGCTTGTTCTCAATCGCGGTGTAAATGTCGATGTCCGCACCAGGCGCCCTGACGGATACGACGAGCGCATAGCGTGCCGCTCGGTCCCAACGCTGCAAACCGGGCTTCTCCTTCCACCAGCCGCTAACCGGAAAGACGCCGATCGCATCGCGTTCAGCAAGCGCAGCAGCACTTCCGCGCCAGGTGTCGGAATGAACCGACCCGCGATCTCGTATCATTCCGAGAAACCAGTTGTCGCCACCTGCAGCTGCGCCCACCGCGCCCCCTTCTTCTGCCTCGGCCGCCTTGTTGATCCTCGTTCGGAACTGCTGCAGGCTCTCGAGGGAGCGTTTGACTGCAAACCGCAAGGAGTGTGACGAATAGCGATGGCGGCGCGTCCATCCGCGTTCACCAGGATTCGGTTCGATGAAATATGACAGCGTGACGCGAAGTTCGACGTCGGCAGCACCAAGCTCCAGCAACTCGTCACGCGGCCACGGCAGCGCGTGCAGGTTCATGCTTCTAGTCTTGATTACCGATTTTTCCTTTTTGAACGGCAGTAGCACGTCCTCTACCACCAACGTGGCATCATCGGCGGCACTTTTCAGGGCACGAGAGAGGTCCGGCACGCCCCAGCCGTAGCGCCGCAGCATTGCCATTTTCATGGCTTGCGTCCCCGCGCCGTCGAAATGGTCTCGCATTGCAGGCGTCCACTCGGCAGAATGGATGGCGAGACCCCGTACCGTCTCCGGCCAAAGCGTTGGACGAGCGGAAATGATGTTTGCACAAAGGTTTGCGCCGAGTGCGGCGGCGGCGCTTGTATCGCCAAATGTATCAAAAAGTCGAATGTTTGGCCGGTAGTATGTGGTCAGCAGTTGCAAGTCGTCCACATGTGAGCTCGGATTCACCCCGTCGTGGGCGAAGTTTCCACCTTCGAAAACGACATCCGGTCTAACGGGCCATTGACGATCCCAAGTTCCCGAGGTTCTGCTTGCCGGTGATAGGTCGCCGGCTGGCGCGACCGGAGCCCAATCACCGAAGGCCGGATCAATGATGTTGACCTTGTCAGTGTAGGCTCCGACGACGAGAGCGTTCCAGGCCTGTGCCGGGCTTTCTGCCTCTTCCAAATCATTGCGATCCGGATACTCCGCCGCATGGATGTCCCCGCGGAGATTGCCAGCGGCGATGACAATCAGACGACGGAGAGCTCCTCCGCCATAGGTCAGTTGGTCAACGGCGGCCGACCAAGATGAGGGACGTCCACGAGCGAGGCCTATCTCACTTGTGACCGCCATACAAAAGACCCGCTTGCGAAGTGGCGCGCTTGCCTCCGCCTTGGTCATCCCGGTTTCAGTAATCGCACCATATAGCAGCGGATCATTGCCGCCATTTGGCGGGAGGATTTTTATAGTTTCAAGCCAGTAGGGTAATTCGACGGCACCTTGCTGCGTGAGCGCCTGCTGAAGATCACCATAGAGCGCCACGCCAGCCATCGAAGTGCCATGCCCGTTCCAAAACTGGCTGTCGCCAACTCCCCAATTATTGTCATATGCATGCTGGTGGGCAGCCGGCAATGCTGGAGCGATCAAAGGGTGTTCCCGTGTCGCTCCGCTATCGAGCAGGCATATCGCCGGCGCCAGTGCGTTCGGGGCGACAAGACGATCCACAAGGTCCTCCGCCCACTCCACCTGCTCGGCGGCCCCCATCTCCAAGAAGGTCGATGGCGTGTCCTTGGCGAGCCGGAGTTCAGCGACGGCGTCAGAATTGATCAAGAGGCGTGCGATAATAGCCTCTGTGCCATGGGCGAGCACAACATCCCGTTCGGGGAACCGAATAGCGTGATCCTTGAGCGGAATATTTAAACGTTCGGCTACTGTTCGAAACGATGCGAGTTTTCCGTCCCTGATCCAGACTTCCCACCATACGGCGAGATCTGGCTGCGGATAGAGGTCTGGTGTGTCCGTAAAGAGTGATCGGACGGCCGCGAGACGAACGTCTTCAATACGCGCAATCAAGTTTTGGTTTTTGGGACGCCCTGCCTTCGTTTCCTCATTGCGATAGGCGTCGACTTTTTTGCTGTAGAATTCAACGGAGCGCTCAGGGACGAAGACCGTGGCGGTGATACTCTCCTCGCCAGCCGCGACCTGAGGAACGGCGACGAGTTCAATGCCAGCCGGCTTGTTTTCCAAAGCCTCCACTGCGCCGCGTTCTGCCGCGGGGATATCAAACTGCAAATAAAAGCCGTGTTCGCCTTCGGCAATTCCCGCCTCCCTATTCGCTATAAATTGCTGCGCGCCAGCAATCGCAGTCGCAAGCGATTGAGAGAGCTTAGCTGCGTGCTGTGCTCTTGCTCGAGCAGGTGGAAGACCGGAAATAACCGTACGTGGGGAGGTATAGGCCTCACCTTGGCCCCCACCATCCAAGAAAAAGTGAGATCGATTGCGAGGCGGTCTGGCCATGTAATGGTGGTCGCCTTATCGCATCGTGGCGTGACGTTCCGACAAGGCGCCAAGCAGAATTGAGGTTTCCACCGTCGGCTTGTCACTCAAGATAGCGATCTTTGCAGCTTCGTCCGCAGCTCGTGCTATCTCCGCCTGACTGAGTCCCTTGGCTGCATCGAGGATTTCCGACCAATTGATCTTCTTTGGCTTGAAGCGGGATAAATGCGTCTCCAGGATTCCGCGCGTGATGCGCTCGTCCGGTAGTTCGTATGTAATCACGTCATCGAAGCGGCGGAAGATCGCCTTATCAAGAAGTTCTGGATGGTTTGTGGCAGCGATGATCAGGCTTGGGCCATGGTCATTCTCGATGAACTGGAGAAAGGAGTTGAGCACGCGACGAATCTCGCCGACATCGTTCGGCCCGGACCGCTGCGATCCGATCGCATCGAATTCGTCGAAGAAATAAACGCCCCGTTGCGCCGCGACGGCATCGAATACCAGTCTTAAGCGCGAGGCTGTCTCTCCCATGAGTTTGCCGATAAGGCCGTCGTAGAGAACTGTAAAAAGTGGCAGCTTTAGTTCATGTGCCAATGCCGCTGCAGTCATCGTCTTGCCAGACCCCGGCGGGCCGACAAGGAGCAACTTGCGGCGAGGTGTCAGCCCATGGGCTTTCAGCCGCTCCTGATGCCGCTGTTCAGCGATCACTCTTCCAAGCCGTTCGTGAAGCTCGTCGGACAAAATCATGTCTGCTAGTCGCGTGTCCGAAAAACGTGCGGCGAGCAATTTCGTTAATTCGCCTTTCGGCTGTGTGATAGGCACCGGACCTGCGCCAATGCGTGCGACGGTCGACGTCTTGCCGCGAGCTGCGTCGATTAGCTCTCTGAGCTCTTGAGCGAGCTTGCCATGACCTTGCCGGGCTTCATGCGCGGCAAGCTGTGTCGCCACGGAGAGGAAGCGACCTTCATCTCCGTCTATATGGCTTTTCAGCAAAGCTACGATGTGTTGTGCCGTGGTCATTTTCTCGAATTAATCGTTGGTCAGCTTGTCGGTGCCATGGGCACCTTAGCGTCTATCCATTTCAATGTGTCAGATATTTCCATTACGCCGTTTCGGAAATGAACCTGTCCACAGATTCTCACTCAGGTTGCAAAGCCTATCGATATATCGCACGAGGCGTTTAACAATTCCTTGTGTCTCTGCCGGGTTGCCGGCCAGTTAGAGTTTTCTCCACGTATAAGTTCCCGGCTGATTGACTTTCTCTCCCTTCGCGCCGGGCACCCCCTTCCAATGATACTGACCCCAGGCCATTCCGTAGGGCCACTTCTTGATCTCGATATCTTCGACAATCAGGAAGTGACCAGCTTAGGTGCTCCAGGAACTCTTGGCGACCTTCAGCGGCAGAACCTCACCGCTCTCACGCCAGAGCTGAAAGATGTTCTTCCATTCGGTGTCGGGTTCAGTGTGCAACCGCATCATGGCCCTCTTGGGATTATCTGCACATACGCCTATGTCGCTGTCGCGTTCCTGCCGAGCGTCAAAGTGGTAATGCTCGCCATCTGAATTGCCCTATTCTTTTCGAAACAAAAAGGGAACCTAGCAACTAAATCGGCCATTGAAAACCCTTGATTTCGTGCCTTTTGCGTGGGCCAGATCGTTCCATTTCAAGTACTTGGCATGGTGTAGTCGGTGGATTGAATCTCATCAAGGCGAGCATAGGCAGATTTTGACCTGTGAGTGCGATCAGGTCAGATCCAGCCTGTGTCGACTTGCGTTTTTCGAGAGGAAGTGCGCGTTAGCTTCCGGAGCTACGCCACCGGCTCCAAAGAACCCTTCGATCGTCTGCCAGAGTTTCAAGTGTTTGGTAGCGCAGCGTGCTGACGAGCAATTGAACCAGAATGTCGTGTCGCCGCCGTCACTCAACGGTATGGTTTTCACAGCCTTCAGATATCCTTCGACGACGTCTGGCTCTGGGTTGTGATGCTCGCCGTCACCGCAGAAAATATAGTGGCTGGCACGGATACTCTCGACGAATTTCTTTGAGTAGCTGTTGTCGGCGCCATGATGGGGCACTTTCAGCACGTCGACTTCGAGCCGCTTGTCGTCTCCGATTAATTTCGCCGCGGTCAGGTATTCGAGCAGGCTCTCATCGCCCGCGTCTCCTGTCAGAAGAATTCGGCGGCCATTCTCCTCGACGAGAAGTACGAGAGAGGCGAGATTGGGGGGAGTGACATCCTTTTCGATCGCGAGCGCCAATTCCTGCGCTCGGCGGGCGACGTCCATCGGCGACACTCCGGAGCGAAGGTCTTCGACATCGCGGCGGTGCCGATTGCGCAGGGTTTCGACGTAGTCTTTCTTTTTCTTCAGCCAGTCGATCCAGTCTTTGCGCAACTCATCGAGCTGTACCTTCGTTGGACCCAGCACGGTAATGGTCATAGAGCCTAACTCAATCGGCTTTTTCGGGCGCGCGACCATGAAGTTTCCGGCAAAGTCTGGATTGAGCGGTATGCTCAACTGATCGTCTCCGATCCGCCAGTTGACTTCGATGGCGTCGCCGACGCTGAGCGCGAGCATCTCGACACGCTCCGCATTCTTCACCATTTCCGGCGTACCCAACCCGGCGGCATTGAGGCCAGCCATCGCGTTGGCACTGGCCGCAAGTGCGCTACCCAGTTGCAGGCTTTCGGACTTGCTGATGTCGTCGAGGAAGGCATTGTGCCAGAGCGCTCGAATCGCCGGCGGCCTGGGCATCGCGGGCTGTTTGAACTTCTTGCCCTTGAGCTGCATGTGGTCGAAGGCTCGCCACTTCATCTCGTCATCAAGCATCCGGAGCACGCCACCGATATGGTCGCGGTCGATGTGTGAGACATAAACGACGTCGATTTCCTTTTGCGCCGCCCTGAGTTCGGAGAGTGGGGTCGCGATGAATTCGTCATAGGCGTCCGGTAGGCCGGCATCGGCCAACAGACGCCGGTCATCGCTCGAGGTCAGTAACAGGCAGTCGCCGCTGGCGGCAGGGGAAACTTCGATCTGCATCAACTTTTGCCCTTCATTCGCTTCTGAAGACTGTCGGTCAGGTCATCCACGGGCTGGACCATTCTCACCACCTCCCGCAGGCACGCGCCCGGATCAATGACACCGAAACCAGAGCCGTTTTGCCATTCGTAGCCGGAACCCGGAAGCGGTTGTGAAGTGCGTTGGATGACCCCACCGATCTGGGCGGCAGTGAGTTGCGGGTTTAGCGAGAGCATCAGCCCGGCAACGCCCGAGACATAGGGGCTTGCCATACTGGTACCTGTCATTTCAATCCACTTGTTTTGCGAATCGAAACCGCAGGCCGCGACGATCCCAGTGCCCGGCGCCGCAATCTCTGGCTTCATCCTCCCATCGCGGGTCGGCCCTTGGCTCGAGGACGCGTTGAGCAGTTCCCGCGCCTCATCGAGATTGGCTACGCCGATGACCCGCGGACCGCATGCCAACGAACTCAGCGTCGAATGGTCGACGAAGGTATCCGGTCCAAAGAACGAGGGTAACCGCCACTGCGTGCGTACCCGACCGCGTGACGGGTCGTCCCGCTCGATCCACGCATCGTAGGCTCCGTTACGCACCACCTTGCCGGTAAGCTGCACCTTCCAGCCGCCGGCTGTAATCCCCACGATTGGCTCGCCCATATAGGGACTGAGATAGATCGAAATACGGTTATCCCCATTTTTGGGGTCACTCAGGACGTTGTAGATCGAAACGACTGTGCGATCGGCCAGCAGCAGGTTCTCCACCCTCTGGCCGGGAGAGACCGGCCCGATGCGAATGCCGTTAGGGGTAAAGAGCTCAACGTCGAATTCATCCTGTGCGCTGTACCAGATTTCGAGCTCATTCTCGGAAACGTCTTCGACACCGTTGCCAACCACGAGCCATTCCAGATCGCGCCGCAGCGCCGCCGCTGGGATTCGACCGCTGGAATGCACCCGCCCAGACCAGATGCCGGTATCGCCTTCGAATTCCAGCGCATCCTGTCCGGAGTTCCCGGCCGCGACGCAAATCGACCGGCCCGGCTCGGTCATCGATGCGTCGATCCAGCGTGAAAGAAGCTCCGAGCCATCGTGTGCGCCGCCATTGGTGCCGAGGCTGATATTGATCGAAATCGCCTCGATATCCTTGTCAGCCTCCGCCAACGCGAAGAGATACGCCAGACCGTCGACAAGGCAGGTCGTGTCGTAGAACGATTTGCGACGATCGTTGTCAGCGTCGGGGAGCGACAGGAGAACAGCGGCGATCTTTGCCCTTTTGCAGAGACCGGAGCGGCCCGCAGCGATGCTTGCAACATGGGTTGCATGAGAACCGCGGATTTGCTGTGACTGCGGCGCAAGATCGTAGGGTGATACCCGCGCCGCCTTGGCTTCTTTCAGCGCAAAGGCGATGTGCTCGGCCGTGATTTCAGACCCGCGGCTTTGGGCTTTGCTTGCCTTCCCCTCGCTGACGGCGAGTTGCGGTGGGTCGAAAGCATCACCGCCTTGATCCCAGATGCGGATGATACGTGAATTGCCGGCATCGTCCATGAAGTCTTCGTGGGCGAAATCAATGCCACCTACGTCGATTATCCCGATTAACACGTTCTTGCCAATGTCATCGATCGTTCGGTTCTTGCCGGCGACGCCGACTGTGCCGCTATTGTAGAGAACGTAGCGGTCGGCGGATGGTTGGCTGGGGGTGTTGGCGCCAATCTGAGGGTCCGGCGCCCGCAGCGTCTCGGCGAGCTCGATGGATTGCACCACGGGATCCGAGTCGAGCTTTTGGAGGTCCGCGATGCTTACGGTGGCTGTGCCGACACGGCCGTTGCGGCGTGTGACAAGATCAGGAGATTTAGCGCTCTCGCGATTCAGAAGGACAAAGACGCTGACCTCGACATCCTTCGGCAGGTCCTTCTGTTTCGGGCCGCGGGCGATTGCATCGATCTCACGCTTCAGTTGCTTGACGCTGTCGTCGGTCGTCAAGCTGACGATATCAGGCACTTTCAGTTTCTGCGCCGCCGGTTTGAGCCGCACTGCACCGTTCTGTTGTGCTCGCACTGCGTTTACATTGGAATCGCCGTTTGCCACGCAACGCAGACGGCTATTGAGTTTGCGCATGCGATCAAGTGGATTGGCCATCTCAGTTCAAGGTCCTTTTTCGATCCGAGGATTCTATTGCGACAAGCACTTTCTGAAGTGGACACACAGTTCTAGAAATCGGCCCATCGGCGCCATGAGATACTGAAGTCGCACGTGAGCGTTTGTGGCGCGTGACGCTTCAATCCGTTGGCAAATCACTCCACACGAACCAAGCGAGCTAGTTCAACCGGGTAGGCAGATTGAACTGCGTCGGACTGAGGTCCAGTTTCTGTTCAAAAACCTTGAGATCGGTAGGCTCCAGCACCATGCCACCTGAAACATCGCCTCCCTGCGGAAGGGCGCTACCTTGGATGTCTGAAAAGCTGGGAATCTTATTCTCCGGCCAATCGTCTATGGCGTCGAGCTGGATGCGCTTCGGTTCAAGGACAACACCAAGTGAATTCGGATCTAGCCGATATGCTGACGTCGCGAAAATCTCGCGGGTATTCGCAGCGTTACTTTCAATGCTTTCAATCGAGGCGGAGACCGTTCCGGTCGGCAGAACGTCGAGCGTTGCCCCGTCCGACGTCTTGAGATTACGAGCGATTGCATTGAATTTTCCAACTGCGACAGCCAAAGTTTCTGGATTTTCGAGATTAACGCCCGGTGTGGCAACCGTCGCCGTGACAACTATGGGAACTGAAGTGCATAGACTGCCGGTGGGTCCAGCGTGGCATTGCAGTTCGTTCACGACCTTTGTTTCCAGAGTCCAGTCTGGTCCGTACGTCGCGACCGCCCAGTACATTGCCTTTGCTTTCCATTCCGCCACTCCGTTGGCCCGCATGCCATAGTAGAAGTTCCGGTGCGTGTCGTGAGCTGTGCGATTTTGCTTCGTGCAAAAATAATCATGAATGATGGATGCCTTCAGATAAGGCCCTTCGAATGGCCCTCCAATAATCGACCAGAAGGCCTGTGGAATAGATGCGCCATCTACTTTTTCACCGGCGGGAACGTCCCATTTGAGGCCATTCGGGTCATCGAAGCTGAAGTTGTTTGACAATTCAAATAAGGGTCGCGGATCAGCGTCTATGAACTGACCCGACGGTCCGCTCGAGAAATTGCCGAAGAACTCAGCCGCGTTGATTTCGATCGCGCTGCAACAAAGGAGAGCCGCGGCCAATAGTACGCGCTTAAAGGAACTGTCCGAACTACCGCTTTTAGCTAAAAGGTCACGTTGCATGTTTGAAACCCTCCCCAGTCTCAGCTCCGCAAAGTCCGAGCATGTCCCCCCAGAAAATAACCCATGATTGCAAATTCTATCGATGGCGTCAAAGAGCGTCAGGAGGTTGGATGGTTGATGCGCGCTTCTCACTTTCCGGAGGGGTACCAGCGCCAGGCGGTCCGACGATTGCGCCGCCCCAGCTGTCATCCAAGCTCTGCTATACGAAATCGGGGGAAAGCACCATGGTGAGCCTTTGCAACGGCCCGTTCAAGGTCGCCGAAACCACCGAATCCATTGCGTTGGCGCGCGGAATTCTACCCTGAGGCTGATAGCCGCCGCAGACGTTCGTTCGCTTCTGGCCCATCGGCAATCTGGTGACCGCGCGTTGGAACGCAGGCTGAGGGTGCTTGCGATCAACAACCCAAGAGCTGTAGCTGCGTGAACTGCGAGATTGTAAACCTTGCTCGCGAGGTGGCTGAAATTGCACCCCCCAACCAACAAGGTTGATCTGCCGATCGTGCCGTGTTTTGAAGTAGGAAAATTGGCGGCGGGGCTTTGACAACAGGAATGGCAGAACAGTTTGACATGTTTTCGGAGCAAGCTCCGCGCGACCATGTGGTCACGCGTGGCTCCTCCAACTCTGTCAAACCCGACAAGCATGCCATCACCATGACTGAAGAGGACATGGTCCGACATCTGTCGGAGACAGGTCGATATCGGATCCTGCAGAAACTTATGCCGCGCGCAATCGCTCCCATCGCCCGGCCAGCGTACCCCCTCAAGGGCATCATTCTCGACACCGAGACCACGGGGCTCAACGCTCGCAAGGATGAGATCATCGAGATTGGCGCGATCGCTTTCACCTTCGATGCGACAGGAAGCATTGGTGACGTGACTGGCATCTATGGTGGGCTTCAACAGCCGAGCGTTTCGATTCCCACTGAGATCACCAGGCTCACCGGGATCACAGATGGTATGGTGGCCGGGCAGTCAATTGACACGGCGGCGTTGCAGGCGCTGATTGGGCCGGCCGATCTGCTGATCGCCCACAATGCCAGTTTCGACCGCCCATTCTGCGAGGTGTTTTCTCATCTGTTTTCCGGCAAGGCTTGGGCTTGCTCAAACTCCGAGATCGACTGGTCGTTGCGGGGATATGAAGGCACCAAGCTCGGATATCTGATCGGGCAAGCAGGATATTTTCATGAGGGTCATCGTGCGGTCGACGATTGCTTTGCACTTCTGGAGGTCCTGGCTCGAGAAATCGACGGACCGGCTTCCACCGCTTTCGCCGAGCTCTATGAAGCAAGCCAGAGGTCACGTGTGCGGATCTTTGCGGAGAACAGCCCCTTCGACATGAAGGACGACCTGAAGGCGCGAGGCTATCGCTGGTCCGACGGAAGCGACGGCCGTCCCAAATCCTGGTGGATCGAGGTTGGGGAAGAAGCGCTCGATGATGAGCTCCGCTATCTCAGAACCGAAATCTACCGCTATCCAGACGCCGATCCACCAATCAAACGCCTCACTGCCTTCGACCGGTTCCGGGCCTGATCGCTCCCTTCAGCCCATCTTCTGATCGTCCCCATGCTTTGAGCGCATGGCCGACCTGAGACCTTGTGCCTTATCGACGGGCGGGCAAGGGCCTATATGCCAATCATCGAAACGACGTTGGAACCGAAGCATGGTTGCTGGCGTCAAGAGACCTCACGAAAGGGGATCATCATGAACGTAGCACGCTCTTTCAATAACTGGCGCAAGTATCGTCAGACCGTCACCGAACTCGGCCGCATGAGCTCGCGCGAACTGCAGGACCTCGGTATCGATCGCGCCGACATCCACAGCCTTGCTCGCCAGTCGGTCGCTCGCTAAGCGGTTGTTTCCAAGCCAACCTGATTGACGCTACGCCCGCTGATGACGCGGGCGTTTTTGTGTCTGGCCTGCCACTAAGCCCTGAGCTGGAGATTTCTTTGGTCAGGAAGAGGCCGTGCATTTTCCGCATAGCTGCACTGCAGCAAAGTCTATTTAATGTGCGGCGAGAATGGGTATCCTGGTTTTCATCGAAGCGATGCACCTCCTCCCGCAGAGCTTCGAATTTCAGACGGCCCACTCCTCCTCCCAGGGACGTCTGTAGGAACAGCGACACTCCTCCTCCCAGTCGCTGTTCGGTTCTTTTCGAAAAGCCTGCCGCACCTCCTCCCGCGGCAGGCTTTTTCGTTTTCAGGCTCGGCGGGATCAAAGTCCCAGATCGAGTTGCGGTTCTTGCCCGCTTTCTTCGGTGTTGAGCGATGACAGGGTGATCCCTAAGAGCCGCACCGGACGTTTGAACGGGAACACCGAGGCGAGCAGGGTCTCTGCAATCTCCAGCATCTGGTCGACGTCGGAAACGGCTCCGGACACGGTCCTGCTGCGTGTCGCCTGACTGAAATCCGAGTATTTGATTTTGACGGTGATCGTCTTTCCCGTGATGTCATAGGCCCCGCAATACCGCCAGGCCTTCTCGGCCAACGGTCGGAGCTCGGCTTTGGCCAGGTCGAGATTGTCGATATCCTCGACGAACGTATCCTCGGTGCCGACGGATTTTCGGATGCGGTCAGGCCGGACCTGGCGCTCATCGATGCCCCGCGCGATGCCATAAAAATAAGCACCGGACTTTCCAAAATGCTCCTGCAGGAAGGCGAGCGACTTCGATTTCAAATCGAGCCCGGTTTCGATCCCGTATTTGCGCATGCGCTCAGCCGTCGCCGGCCCGACGCCATGGAATTTCTTGACGGGCAAGGCTTCGACAAAGCCTGGTCCGCTCTTCGGTGTGATGACGGCCTGGCCATTGGGTTTGTTCAAGTCGCTGGCCATTTTCGCGAGGAACTTGTTGTAGGAGATGCCGGCCGAAGCGTTGAGCCCGGTGACCTGCTTGATCTTCGCACGGATCTCCAGCGCAATCTCGGTGGCGATTTCCATGCCCTTCAGATTTTCCGTCACATCCAGATAGGCTTCGTCCAGCGATAGCGGCTCGATCAGCGGCGTATATTCGGCGAAGATTTCGCGGATTTGCTGGGAAACCGCCTTATAGACGTCGACGCGCGGCGGCACGAAAATCAGCTCCGGGCATTTCCGTTTTGCGGTGACCGACGGCATGGCCGAATGGACACCAAAGGCACGCGCCTCATAGCTTGCGGCGGCCACCACGCCGCGTGCTGCGGATCCGCCGACGGCGAGTGGCTTACCACGAAGTTCCGGGTTATCGCGCTGCTCGACCGACGCGTAAAAGGCATCCATGTCCACATGGACGATTTTGCGGATCGGCGTTGGCGTTTACCTCGAAGCTGACCTTGTCACCTTCTCTGAGCGAACCGCCTTGCTGCAAAGCGGACACGTGAACGAACACGTCCGTTCCACCATTCTCTGGGGTAATGAGGCCAAATCCCTTATCACCGTTGAAAAATTTGACAGTACCGGTCGCCATCTCAGTTCCTCTTCAGTCTTTGCGGCATGTTCACGCGCGAAACGAACCTAAGCGGGAGCAATTGCCAATCAACGGATGAACCTCGTCTATGAGAAGGCGCGGACTCTTTTGCCGCGCGGGACGGAGCTTTGCATAGCAGTTTGCGTTTGTTTGCTGCGCAGTACATATAGACATTTCCGCGGATATGCGGCATAAGAGTTATATTTGCTGCGCAGGGAATATCTATGGAAGAGTCCGTAGCCTTCGATATGTTGAGTGAGTTGACGGCCAGCCTCACGGAGGCAGGCGGGGAAATCACGTCCGAGCCCATGTCTGAGTCGCAGATGGGAAACTCTCACGCAGATTTCCTTATAGATGCGCGATTTTTTGATGCGCCTCTCAAACTTGTTGTCGAGGTCAAAAGATCAGCTTTTCCAAGAGACGTCAGGGAAGCAATCTGGCAGCTGAAGAAATACATTGCCGTCATGCCGCCATGCAATTCCAGAGTTCTCCCCCTATTGATGGCCGATACCATTTCCCCAGGCGCACGCGCACTCCTGCGCGAGGAGAAGATCGGTTATTTCGATCGTAGCGGCAGTCTCTATCTTTCGGCCGACAATCTCTTTGTTCTCGTCGAAAAGCCAGCCTCGAAGCAGCAGGCTCGATCGCTCAACAATCTGTTCGTTGGAAGTCGCGCAAAGGCCCTCCATGCCGTCTGGACATTTAAGGACCAATGGTTCGGTGTGCATGAACTGGCCGAGCGGGCATCCGTATCTCCCACAACTGCATCCCAGGTTCTTATCGAACTAGAGCGCCGCGAATGGGTGAGCTCCAAGGGTGCCGGTCCATCGAAGGAAAGGATACTCTCCAATCCCCGCGCGCTGCTTGACGAGTGGTCTTCCTATGTCGCTTCGATCAAGCCGAAGCCGCTCCGCTCGTACTATATGCGGATGACCAATATCGATGAGGCGATCCGTGAGATTGACCGCATCTGCGATGAGACGGGAGTTCGCTACGAAATTTCCGGGCTCATGGCCGGGCAGATCCATGCACCGCACCTCTCGAAGATATCCCAAATCCATTGCCGCATCGATCATGGCGGCGAAAGCCTTCTTCGAAAACTGGGAGCAAAGGCTGTCAAAGAGGGCTGGAATCTGGGAGTTATAGACTCTAATCCACGCCACGACTTTCTGTTTCGCCAACGGGTCGGTCATGTCTGGGTCACAGATCCACTTCAAACCTACCTCGATCTCCTGCAGCTTGACAGCGGTCGCTCAAAGGAACTGGCCGACCATCTTCGGCTGACAAAACTCGCGGTACCCGAATGACAAAGCCCCAGATACTGACTGAATACAGTGCCGATGTTACCCGCGACTGCGAGCGCGTCCTGGTTACGCTCTTCAGCGGCCTCGGCCCCTGGCGTGATTCCGTCTTTCTGGTCGGTGGGCTTGCACCGCGCTACATCGTCACCAAGAGGCCGCCTGACGTCCCGCCTCATGCAGGAACCGGTGATATCGATGTTGTCGTCGATCTGTCGATCCTCGCCGACACAGAGGCATACCGGACGCTCGAGCAGAACCTCAAAAAAATGGGTTTCGAGCGTGCGCAAAATGACAAGGGCAATAAGGTCAACTGGCGTTGGCAGACCATGACCGAGCACGGCATTCTCGTCATTCTGGAGTTCTTGGCAGACGATCCGAAGCTCCGGGGTGGCGCATTGCAGGAACTGCCGACGGAAGGAAATGTTTCTGCGGTGAATATCCCTCACGCGTCGCTCGTGTTCGGGCACCACGATCGGATGGAAGTCACCGCTGATCTGTTGGGTGAAAAAGGCCGCTCGACAGAATCCATCCCCTACGCCGATATCGTGGCATTCACATGCCTCAAGGCGTTTGCCTTTGATCACCGGCGTGAGCGCAAAGATGCGCACGATCTCGTCTACTGCCTCGAACACGGAGAAGGCGGGCTCGCCGGCGCAATCGCCAAATTCCAAGAGGCTCTGAAAGGCAACGATCGGGAGGTCATCGAACGTGCCCTGACGCTTTTGCTCACCCGCTTTTGTGATCCGGCGCCAGACGAAGGCTACCTGCGCGGAGGCAACGTTGCCGTGGCGCAGTTCGAAATTGAAGGTGCTGCAGACGACACGGAAATCAGAGAAGCCCGGATTTTGCGCCAGCGTGCCGTCAATGACATCATGCTCGAGTTTTTAAGCGCGCTTGGTATTGCGTTCAAGTGATGCTCGGAGCGCGGGCCGCAGGCGGTGAACTCGACGTCGAGCATCATCGCCCTCCGGCCAACGCGGCCAGAAAGCGCAGGATTTTTCCGCACCACAAATGGCCGAACACGGCCAAGACGACGAGGCAAGTGCCATTATATGTGCGGCTACCGCGCGACTCCATCAAGCAAGAAAGCATCAGTTGCCCGAGCTGCTTCCACTGGCGCAATGGTTTAACGCAATCTTGGATCGACCGCGCCAGGGTAGGCGCGTCTTTGAACGGAGGCACCGTAGTCGGTAGTCAATATGGTCGCTGCTCCGCTGGCCTATGCGAGTATTCCGACTGTTGCGACTTGTCACAAAGCATCGCGAAAGGCGCACCTAAACATACCACTTACTGGATCAGGCGCACGTCACTTGTAACCGGCAGCGTCCCCGGGGTAACGCTGAGCGCAACAAGCTGGGCGAGGATCGAAAAGACTTGTTTGGTGTTTTCGGCGCCCCTCTCTGGGACGCAATAAGCCGAGCCACGGTAGACTGTGGCGGCAAAGCAGTTGTGCGATCGTCCCCGAGTGACTTTGATAATCGATGTGTCGGTCGCCCGCCGAAGGGCCTCCTCCGTCTGGAGCCTGAAGGCATTGGGGTTGGATCGCATCAATGCTCCAAGATAACGAAAGACAGCAAAAGGCGAGCGCAGGGAAATGGAGAAGGTGAAGGAAGCTTCACCTTCTATATCGTTGTGAAACCTTACTACGAGGTCCTTCGGCGTCGCGCCCGTGCCCGACCAGTTCGCGCTGCAGATCTGGCCAGGGCCCTGACGGACTAGGTTGCGCTTGAAGGCGTCGTCGCTGTGTTCGGGTCGGTCCCTGATTTCATAATCACGATCGATGCCAACTTCTGGATGTCTGCAAGCGACGCTCAGGCCCGCGCCCTCATGGAGCATGAGCTATCGCACTGTGCGCAGGAGCTCGACGACTTCGGAGCCCCGAAGTTCCGCAAGCGTCGGATTCACCCGAAGCCGCGCACAACGCCAGGGTCGCAGAAGCCCAAAACAGCCTATTTTTGCGCCATCACGATGACCCGCTGGCAATAAATTTCATTTTGTTATGGACATCGAGCGTATATCCACCTACATAACGTTCAACGCCTCCGCCGAAGCGCTGGTTTCGAATGGAATATGAAGCGCCGAACGCAGACGTTACTGTCGATGATTGCCATTATGGCAGAGCCATACTTGGATGGCCAGATACGTGATTAAATCAATAGCGCTTTTCTACATTGAAAACACAACCGACACTTGGAAATGCACAGAAAATACTGTCGTCTCGACAAGCATCGGCTAAAAAAGGAGAATGCCTAGCCTCTTGAGCTCGGCGCCCAAATTATATGAATTCTGCAACTGAAAAAGACGCGCCGACACAATCGGCAACGACCAAGATCAGCCTCAAGAACATCTACAAAGTCTTCGGCGAGCATCCGAAAAAAGCCTTCGCACTACTGCGGGCCGGAAAGACCAAGTCTGAAATTCATGCAGCAACGGGCTGCTCGATCGGCGTCAACGACGCCAGTTTCGATATTCGTGCCGGCGAGATATTCGTGATCATGGGCCTGTCGGGCTCCGGCAAATCAACGCTGCTGCGCCTTCTCAACCGACTGATCGAACCGAGTTCCGGATCGATCGAGATCGATGGCCGCGACATCACCGGCATGTCGCGCAGCGAGCTGATCGCGCTTCGCCGCCGCGACATCAGCATGGTCTTCCAATCCGTTGCACTGCTGCCGAACCGCACGGTCCTCAACAACGCCGCCTTCGGTCTCGAAGTCGCCGGTGTCGGCGAGGCCGGCCGCACGCAGAAGGCACTGGCGGCGCTGAAGGCCGTCGGCCTCGATGGCTATGCCGACAGCCGCCCGGACCAGCTCTCCGGTGGCATGAAGCAGCGCGTCGGCCTTGCCCGCGCACTGGCCAGCGAGCCGACGATCCTGCTGATGGACGAAGCCTTCTCGGCCCTCGACCCGCTGATCCGCACGGAAATGCAGGACGAACTGGTTCGCCTGCAGTCGGAACACAGCCGCACCATCGTTTTCGTCAGCCACGATCTCGACGAGGCGATGCGCATCGGCGACCGGATCTGCATCATGCAGAACGGCAATGTCGTGCAGGTCGGCACGCCCGACGAAATCGTCACCCAGCCGGCCAACGACTATGTTCGCTCGTTCTTCCGCAATGTCGATGTCGCCCATGTCTTCAAGGCCGGCGATGTTGCCCGCAAGTCGCAGGTGACGATCATCGAGCGCGAAGGCGTGTCCGCTGCCGCAGCGCTCGAGCGAATGAAGAACTACGATCGTGAATACGCGATCATCCTCGGCCGCGACAAGACCTATCACGGCATGATCAGCCAAACTTCGCTGATCGAGAAGATGCGGGCCAAGGCAGCCGACCCCTATCGCGGCGCTTTCCTGACCGAGATCCAGGCCATTCCGGCTTCCGAGCCTTTGTCGAACGTGCTCGGCAAGGTCGCCGCTAGCCCATGGCCGGTACCCGTCGTCTGCGATCGCAACCGCTATATCGGCTCCATCAGCAAGTCGGCGCTGCTCGAAACGCTCGATCGCGCCAGCTGACCCCAAACACATCGGATATACTATGAACTTCGATATCGGAAACGGCATCGACGCTGCCGTCAATTACGTCCTCGACAATTTCTCACCGCTGCTGGACGCCATCGCCGCGACCATCGGCTTCGTCACGGATGGCATCCAGAATGCCCTGCTGGCTATCCCCATGCCTGTCGGCATCGCGATCTTCGTGATCCTGTCGCTCTGGCGTGTCGGCATCGGCTTTGCGGTGTTCACCGCGCTCGGCCTGCTGCTCGTCAATCACATCGCCCTCTGGGGCCTGATGATGGAGACCCTATCGCTGGTGATCGCCTCGACGCTGATCGCCATGCTGGTCGGCCTGCCGCTCGGCATCTCCATGGCGCGCAAGGATTCCGTCGCCGCCTTCGTGCGCCCTGTTCTGGACCTGATGCAGACCATGCCGGCCTTCGTCTACCTGATCCCGGCCGCGATGTTCTTCGGCCTCGGTGCCGTACCCGGCGCGATCGCCACGGTGATCTTCTCGATGCCACCGGTGGCCCGCCTCACCAATCTCGGCATCCGCCAGGTGGATGGCGAATTCATCGAGGCCGGCAATGCCTTCGGCTGCACCGCTACGCAGTTGCTCTTCAAGGTGCAGTTGCCGAATGCCCTGCCCTCGATCATGGCCGGCATCAACCAGACGATCATGTTGTCGCTGTCGATGGTGGTGATCGCCTCGATGATCGGTGCCGGTGGCATCGGCAACACGGTACTGACGGGCATCCAGCGTCTCGATGTCGGCACCGGCTTCGAAGGCGGTATCGCCGTTGTCATCCTGGCCGTCATTCTCGACCGGATCACCCAGAGCCTCGGAAAACCCCGCGCCGCCTTCTGGCTGGGACTGTTCCGCAAGACCGAGCGCGAGGAACTGGCGACCGCTACCGCCTGACCCCCGCGTCAGACCAATGCGGGCAACGACCCGTCTAATGCGAACCTTCACAAAAGGAGCACATATGTTCAAAACACTCGCAACCCTCGGCCTCGCCGCCGCCCTTCTCGTTGGCACCGTCACAGCGACCATGGCTGCGGATGCCAAGCCGGTGAAGATCGGCTGGGCCGCATGGTCCGACGCCGAATTCGTCACTAAGCTCGCTGCCAGGCTGATCGAGACCAAGCTCAACCAGAAGGTCGAGCTTGTGCAGGCAGACGTGGCGCCGCTCTACCAGGGTGTAGGCCGCGGCGATCTCGATGCGATGATGATGGCCTGGCTGCCGCAGACCCATGCGGACTATTATGCCAAGGTCAAGGAGAAGGTCGAGACGCTCGGCACCGTCTATGACGGCGCCAAGCTCGGCTGGGTCGTCCCGGACTACATTCCCGCAGACCAGATCGGCTCGATCGAGGATCTCAAGAAGGAAGACGTCCAGAAGAAGCTCTCCGGCACCATCCAGGGCATCGACCCCGGCGCCGGCCTAACGCGCCTGTCGGAGAAGGCCGAGAAGGATTACGGGCTGGGCAGCTACAAGCTGCAGATCTCCAGCGAAGCCGGCATGCTGACCACCGTCGATCGCGCCGTGCGCGGCGAAAAGTGGTTCGTGGCCACCGCCTGGAGCCCGCACTGGATGTTCGGCAAGCACCAGCTGCGCTACCTCGACGACCCGAAAAAGTCGCTGGGTGAAGCCGAGCACGTCGACATTCTGGCGCGCAAGGACTTCAAGTCGGAATATCCCAAGGTTGCCGACTTCCTGTCGCGCATGAAGCTGCCGATTCCCGATCTGGAAGCGGCGATGTTTACCGCGCAGCAGAGCTCCTATGATGACGCAGTCGACAAGTACATTGCCGACCACCCCGACCAGGTGAAGAGCTGGATCGGCGAGGAAGGCTGATCTCCGACATCATGCTCCCCAGCGCCATCGTGCTGGTGAGCATCTTCGCAAGATCGAGCAGGAGCGACAGTTGTATATCGACAGCCCGGACACGTTCTACACGACTGACGACACCATCGGCGGCCGGATATCGCTGGCGCGCGACGCGAACGGCCTGTCGGTCGAAGCCGCCGCCCTCGCAATCGGCATCGCGGCAGGCACCTGGATCGACTGGGAAAACGATCGTGACGCTCCCTTCCCCGACCGCCTCGTGATGATTGCCGAAGCGCTCGGGGTCAGCCTGGCGTGGCTCGTCAGCGGACGTGGCGAAGGGCCAACCTGGATCACCAGTGACAACGCTTCTGCCTTTCGTCCGGACTGACGGCCAACGGCCGCGCCAAACGATTTCAGCAGGACAAGGAACGACATCGATGGATACCAGCACAATCACATCCGAACTGACGCAGAACATCCCTGGGGCGCCGGCCCTGGAAGCAGGATCGACAACCGGCCAGCCGATCGATCTCTCCGCCATGCACGCCCTCTATTCGGATATGGGATGGCTGATCGCCGAGCGTTTTTCATCGCTTGAAGACCGCCAGAGGGTATTCGAGCTGATCGAGCTCGGCATGCGAAGCGTTGACCCCAAACTGAAGCATGCGGTATCGACCGGCTTGATCGAAGCGATGATTTCCCGCACCGGCGCGCAGCCGGCGAGGTGGCGACAGATCTCGGCGGAGCTCGGACCGTTGTCCGCTGCCTATATCCACGGATAGCTTTTTCCCCTGCCAAGTTCCGCCCATCTCGGCCGGCATCAGCGTGGATCGCAGATGCCGGCCTGTTCGTCCTCGGCCAGCCCCTTCCTCGTCACGTGCAGGATAGACAGCGCCGGCGAAGGCTGCCGGGTGCGCCGATTGCCGACGGCGCGATCCTGCGAACCCGATCCCCTTCGCCTACCCCTTCGCAATTGCGACAGAAGACATCGGAGTTGAGGAGGTGACCAGACGAAAGGATCAGACGCCGGACTGATGTTCAGGTGCGCCGTGTACAAGCTGAAACTTCGGCGAGTGAACCAGATGAAGATAACGTTTGAGAGCGCCGGTGCAAAAGTCGGCCACGGTAACGGCGCGATAATCTCGCCGTAGGGGCGGAGTAAAATCCGGCCACCTATCTTCCTTCTGCATTGAACGCAGGAGGGACAAGGGGATCTACACCGTTGAATTGTATCTAAGGGTTCGCTTGCCTGTTTCGGAAGGAATGAGCCGGCGTTAGGCTGCAAAGCATTTCAACATATCTCGCGACAGCGTTTCCCAGGTGGTGTTGTATTCGACACCGCCCGGTTATCAGCGTCAGTCGCCGATCCGGCGTCCTAAGCTGGATGCGTTCGTTTCAACCATCGCGCATTGGCTGGAGGAAGACCTGAAGGTGCCGCGCAAGCAGCGCCACACGGCCAAGCGGGGTGTTTGACCGGCTCCGGGACGAATGTGGGTTCACCGGCGGCGTGGAGCGGAAGGCCCACTTCTTCGTGGTATGCGCCGTCTCCATCCCTCGGCGTTGTCCCGACGCTCTGGCAACAGTTATATGCCGGCAGATTCCGTTTTTCAAATGCAACTTAGACATTATCGGCAATGATTTCAGGAGGATGGAACGGCCCGCACTATTGTGCAGTTGAGCATGGGCGAACGTCGCGTTGTTGGGCGGATGCATGAGAAGAAGATCAGTCAGGCGGAGATCGCGCGCGCCCCCTTGGCCGAGACCCTTCGACGATCTGCCGCGAGCTACGACGGAATCTCCGTTATCCTTGATTGGTACTGCGACAGACTCGCTCGGAGTTGGAAAGAGACGCATCGGGTTTCCTAAGACGCCATGCTAGCCAGCGGTTACAAAAGCCGAAGGCGAATTGCTGTTCTAAGCCGTCTATGCGTTTGGTCCGCGCTCGGTTATCTCATCCCTGGGGAAACGTGCGCGGATCCACGGAAGTTTTTCGTTATAACAGTCGAGAAGACAGCCTCATCCGACACTATTCGTTTTCACTGTCGGATCGACTGGAGATCGAACTGCGGAGGCGTGATCATAATCGGCTCGGCTTGCCATTCAGCTATGTTTAACGCGATACCCGGGCCGGTTAACCTGACGGTGCCAATCACCCGTCCTTGTAGTAATAGCTATAGCCGTTGAGCGCCGGGGCGCCGCCGAGATGGGCGTACAGCACCTTCGAGCCCTCGGGGAAGAAGCCCTTGCGTGCGAGATCGATCATCCCCTGCATCGACTTTCCCTCATAGACTGGGTCGGTAATCATCGCCTCGGTGCGCGCCGCGAGCCGGATCGCCTCGTTGGTCTCCTCCGAGGGCACTCCATAGGCGGGATAGGCGTAGTCGGGGTTGATGACGATCTCGTCTTCACGCACCGACCGACCAAGGTTCACGAGTTCCGAGGTCGCATCGACGATCTTCCGCACCTGATCCCGCGTCTGCTGGAGGGTGCCCGAGGCATCGATGCCAATCACCCGGTCGGCCCTGTCTAGTGCGGCAAAGCCGACGATCATTCCGCCCTGGGTTGAACCGGTGACAACGCAGACGATGATATAGTCGAAGATGAAGCCGAGGTCCTTTTCCTGTGCCGCGACTTCCTCGGCGAAGCCGACATAGCCGAGGCCTCCGAACTTGTGTACCGAAGCGCCAGCCGGGATCGCGTAGGGCTTGCCGCCCGCATCCTCTACCGACTGAATCGCATCCTCCCAGCTCTTGCGGATGCCGATGTCGAACCCATCCTCGACCAGCCGGCTGTCGGCGCCCATCAGTTTCGTCATCAGGATATTGCCGACACGGTCATAGACCGCATCGTAGTGCGGTACCCATTTCTCCTGGATGACGACACATTTCATGCCGATCTTCGCCGCAGTCGCAGCCACCATGCGGGTATGATTCGACTGGACCCCACCGATCGACACCAGCGTATCCGCGCCGGAGGCGATCGCGTCGGGCACGATATATTCGAGCTTCCTGAGCTTATTGCCGCCCATGGCGAGGCCGGAATTGCAGTCGTCGCGCTTGGCATAGATGTCGACCTTGCCGCCCAGCGCCGCAGTCAGCCGCGGCAGGTGCTCGATCGGCGTTGGGCCGAAGGTGAGCGGGTAGCGTTCGAACTTTTCCAACAGTGACATCGATCAGGGCCTCCGTGCCGAATTTGTGGTCGAAGGCTAGTAGATATCGTTTGAAAGGTGCTCTCTAATTTTGCTTTAAAAGCTTTCTTTATCGGCGTAATTTTTCGGTGGTAGAATCCACTTCTTCAATAATACGAGGTAAAATGAAAGAGTCTTCCACAGAGGATTTCGATAGGATAGACCTCAAGATTTTGCGCGCCCTGCAATCGGAGGGCCGGCTCAGCAATGCCGATCTCGCCGAGCGCGTGAATGTCAGTGCTGCAACTTGCCACAGGCGAACTCAACGCCTCTTCGAGGAGGGCTACATTACCGGCGTGCGGGCGGAAGTCGCGCCGGGCGCCGTAGGCCTCGGCGCGATGGTCATGGTTGGCGTGGTACTGGATCGCTCCACGCCTGAGAGCTTTGGTGCCTTTGAGGGCGCGGTCATGGAGCTGAAGGAAGTACTGGACTGCAATTTGGTCGCCGGAGATTTCGACTATCTCCTGAAAATCCGCGTCCGCGACATGGCCGATTTCAACAAGCTCCACGGCCAGAAGCTGATCGCCCTCCCAGGCGTGCGCCAGACGCGCACCTTCTTCGTGATGAAGGAAGTCAAGGAGAACGCGAGGTTGCCCTTCTAGCGTCGTCGGCAGCTATTGTGGATGCAGCATCTATTGTCCGGTTCCGCGCAGACAGCGGATGTCAGGCGACTTTTTCTGACATCACCGGCCCCACGCTCTGTGCATCAAACATACGGTCTCACCGTTCACACGATGGAGGCACTCCATGGCGAGGTTATTTGTAGGTCTGCGATAGTTCAGTCTCCCGACGATCCTTGATGCGCAACTGCACCAGCTTGACGCCAAGCGGTACCAGCCGGGCAATCCACTCGGCGCTGTCGACGATCAGGTAGAACGGATCGAGCTTCATGTGAACACCGCCTTTCCGATCACCGGCGTGGAGGGGACGGCCATGTCGCGCGGCTCCAGCACGCCAGCGTCAAAGGCTTGATTGCCGGCGGCGATTGCCGCGGCAAAGGCGGCTGCCATCGCGGCGGGATCTCCGGCGCCGGCAACGGCGGTGTTGAGCAGAACCGCATCGAAACCGAGCTCCATGACCGCATTGCGTGCGACGGCCGACCGATGCCGGCATCGACGATCAGCGACACGTCAGGGAAATGGGCCCGCATTGCTCTGAGCGCTGTCGGATTGAGCGGCCCGGCGGCACTGCCGATCGGAGCGCACCAAGGCATCAGCACCTTGCAGCCGGCCTCCAGCAGTCGTTCGGCCACGACCAGATCGTCGGTCGTGTACGGGAAGACTTCGAAACCTTCGTTGACGAGAATGCGAGCCGCCTCGACGAGGCCGAAGACATCCGGCTGTAGCGTATCATGGTTGCCGATGACCTCGAGCTTGATCCAGTCGGTGGCGAATAGCTCGCGTGCCATCCTTGCGGTCAGCACCGCTTCCCCGACGCTGTGGCAACCTGCAGTGTTGGGAAGGATACGAACGCCGAGTGCGCGGATCATCTCGAAGAAGGCGCCCCCAGTGCGGCGCCAGACATCTCACGACGAAGCGAGACGGTGACTATTTCCGTCGCCGATTGCCTGACAGCCTCGGAGAGGACGGCAGGAGAGGGGTATCGCGCTGTGCCGAGCAGCAGACGGGAGTTTATTTCGGATCCATAAAGCGTCAGCATCCGTCAGCCTCCTTGCATCGGCGACAGGATTTCGATCCTGTCATTGTCGTTGAGCGAACGATTGAACCGGTCTTCGCGATGGACCAGCTCACCGTTGACGGCTGTCGCCAGCCAGTCACCCTCGTATTCCATCAGGACTAAAAGCTCCGACAGCGTCTCAGCCGCGACATCCTGGGCCTCGCCATTAACGATCACTTTCATGAGGCATTGCTTCCCGTGGTATGTTGGTTGAAGACAAGTTCAGCCGCCTCGGCCGCCATGGCTGGCGCGAGCAGAAAGCCGTGGCGGTAGAGGCCGTTGAGCGAGATCACCTTTCCCTGACGGCTTGCGCGTGGAAGATTGTCTGGAAAGGCTGGGCGGATTCCGACACCCGTTTCGATTATGGTTGCATCGGCAAAGGCCGGAAATAGCGTGTATGCAGCGTTGAGGAGTTCCATCAGTGAACGGGCGACAATAGGCCCGTCGAATTCCGTCTCGATCATCGTCGCGCCGACCATGAACAGACCGTCTCCACGCGGGACGATGTAGACGGGGAAACGCGGATGGAGCAGGCGGACCGGCCGGGAGAGATCCACGTCGAAGCTTCTAAGGTAAAGCATTTCGCCGCGGACGCCGCGCAATTCCTTTACCTCGCCGATCTGCGCAGCACCCGTGCAATCGACGACACTGTCGAAGCTCTCCTCATGCGAGCTCTCGCCCACGAAGGTGACCCCCTGAACCGTCAGCTTGGTGCGCAGCAGACACAACACTCGCCGGGGATCGAGGTGGGCTTCGCGGCGAAAGAACAGCCCGTGCCGGAACCGCCCGGCAAGGGAGGGTTCCAGCGCCGCGATCGCCGGCTCTTCCAGCCATTCATAACCCGTCGTGCGGCAGGCAAAGCGTCGCAGTTCACCAAGATCGCGAGCAGAGGCGACCACGAGCGTTCCGTTTCGTCGCACCTCTCCCGGCACCATTGCCTCCCATTTGTCGGCGGCGGTCAGACCGCGCATGAGTACCGCGTCATCAGCACTCTCCCGCTCGCACCAGGGCGCCAACATTCCGCCCGCGAGCCACGAAGCAGCACGCAGGAAACCGTCATATGGATCCAGCACGGTGACCTCGGCATCTCGAGCGTGCAGTTCATGCGCCACCGTCAGGCCGGCAACGCCGGCCCCTTTGACAAGCACACGCATCTCATTCGCTCGTTTGCTGCAGGGTTTCTACCGGAATATAAAGGCCGCCGCCCTCGCGATAACGTGCTGCCATCGCATCCAGACCTTCCTTCTGTGCTTCGGCGCGGATATCGTGCGAGATGCGCATGGAGCAGAATTTCGGGCCGCACATGGAGCAGAAATGCGCGACCTTGTGCGCCTCCTTCGGCAGCGTCTCGTCGTGGAAGCTGCGGGCGGTTTCGGGGTCCAGCGAGAGGTTGAACTGATCCTCCCAGCGGAATTCGAAACGGGCGCGGGAGAGCGCGTCATCGCGCAGTTGTGCGGCCGGATGCCCCTTGGCGAGATCGGCGGCGTGGGCGGCGATCTTGTAGGTGATGACGCCGGTCTTGACGTCGTTGCGATCGGGAAGCCCGAGATGTTCCTTCGGCGTGACGTAGCAGAGCATAGCGGTGCCGAACCAGCCGATCATCGCAGCGCCGATGCCAGAGGTGATGTGGTCGTAGCCGGGTGCGATATCCGTCGTCAGCGGCCCGAGCGTGTAGAAGGGTGCCTCGCCGCAGACTTCGAGCTGCTTGTCCATGTTCTCCTTGATCTTGTGCATCGGCACATGGCCGGGGCCCTCGATCATCACCTGGCAGTCTTTCGCCCATGCGATCTTGGTCAGCTCTCCCAGTGTTTCCAGTTCGGCGAACTGCGCCACATCATTCGCGTCAGCGATCGAGCCGGGGCGCAGGCCATCGCCGAGCGAGAAGGAGACGTCATAGGCACGGCAGATGTCGCAGATATCCTCGAAATGCTCGTAGAGGAAGCTTTCGCGGTGATGATGGAGACACCACTTCGCCATGATCGAACCGCCGCGCGAGACAATGCCGGTGACGCGGTTGACGGTGAGCGGGATATAGTGAAGCCGCACGCCGGCATGGATGGTGAAATAGTCGACGCCCTGTTCGGCCTGTTCGATCAACGTGTCGCGATACACCTCCCAGGTCAGGTTCTCGGCAATGCCCTCGACCTTCTCCAGCGCCTGATAGAGCGGCACGGTACCGATCGGCACCGGCGAATTGCGGATGATCCATTCGCGGATGTTGTGGATGTTGCGGCCGGTGGAGAGATCCATGACGGTATCGGCGCCCCAGCGGGCCGCCCAGACCATCTTCTCAACCTCCTCCGCCATCGATGAGGTGACGGCGGAGTTGCCGATATTGGCGTTGATCTTCACCAGAAAATTGCGGCCGATGATCATCGGTTCGGCTTCCGGATGGTTGATGTTGGCGGGGATGATCGCCCGACCCGCCGCCACTTCCTGCCGGACGAATTCCGCCGTCACATGGTCGGGAATATGGGCGCCGAAGCTCTCGCCGCTGCGGACCATGGCTTCGGCCCTCGCTTTGCGGCCGAGATTTTCGCGGATGGCGATGAACTCCATTTCCGGCGTGATGATACCGGCGCGCGCATAGGCGAACTGGGTGACGGCCTTGCCGTCCTTTGCGCGCAGCGGCTGGCGTAGCGCGGGGAATTCAGGCGTCAGCCTTTCGCCGCTGGCAAAGCCGTTGTCTTCGGGACGGACATGGCGGCCCTGATAGGCCTCGACGTCGCCGCGGGCGAGAACCCAGTCGCGTCGCAGTGAGGGCAGCCCCTGTTCGATACGGATCTCGGCGCCGTCGATCGTATAGGGGCCGGAGGAGTCGTAGACGACAACGGGCGGCTCGCCTGATGTCGGATGCAGGCTGATTTCGCGCATCGGCACGCAAATTTCGGGATGGACGTCCCCCCGAATGTAGATCTTCCTGGATGCCGGCAAGGGGCCGGTGGTGACGGATGGGGTGATATTCTTTGCGGCGATATTCATGGTTTGAGGCTCCAAGTTTTCGATTGGAGACCCAGTCCTCAGCCGGAATGATGAAAAGACGCCGGCACGGATTCGACGCGTGAATCCACTGCTTCGAGCGCTTGCACCGTCCCTACGCCAGTATGAACTGGATCAGGTTCAACGGGTCACTGCGCGCGATAGCAGTATCTCAGCCCCTTGCCGGGACCCCCCTGGTGAATGCAAAAAGGGTAGAGGCTTGCCGAGGGGACTGTCAAGCGACAATCTGCGATGGTGTAGGGTCAGGTTACACACAGGCTATCGTGTGCGGAGCCCGCGATCAAACGACGGACAAGGGCAATCGTCCGGCCGGCACGCTTCCACAAGACAAACACCCTTGTCGCATGCAGTGGCAGCCGATTTACTCCGAGCAGTTCGCCGATTGTACGAGATACCGAAGCGCCAATTAGAAAGCAGGCCCGGAACTGGAAAGTCTAGTACTTTGTCCGTGTAGCTTTGACCAAGGTGTTTTGGCATGTCCTGATTGTATTTTTTACAAACTGAACAGTGTCAGGACCAAAATGGCATGGACGGTTTCGATCAGAAAATCGCAAAGCTGCTGCGCGGGAATGGACGCCGGAGTGTCTCGGATCTTGACGGCCCAGACTTGTCATCAACGCAGGATCCGGCTGAGGAACAATCGGGTGCGCTCGTGCTGGGGGTTGTCGAAGAACTCTGCAGGCGAGTTCTGCTCGACGATCTCGCCCCGGTCCAAGAGGATCACCCGGTTGGCGACCTGGCGGGCAAAGCCATTTTCGTGTGTAACGCCGATCATGGTCATGCCTTCTTCGGCCAGGCCGACCATCGTGTCGAGCACTTCCTTGGTCATTTCCGGATCGAGCACCGAGGTCGGCTCGTCGAATAGCATGACGCGCGGGTTCATGCAGAGCGAGCGGGCGATCGCCACGCGCTGCTGCTGAGTTGGCCCGGATAGTTGTTGGACTGCTCGTGGATCTTGACACGTTTGAGGAGGTGGATGGCGACGTCTTCCGCCTGCTCCTTCGGGGTCTTGGGACCCAGATCGGCGCCAGCGTGCTTTTCCAGGATCGCAGGTGCGGGAAGAGGTTGAAATGCTGGAACACCATGCCGACTTCGCGGCACACCTCATCGATCTTCTTCAGATCGTTGGGGGCCAGGCAAATGTCGAAATCCCGCACCGAGTAGCACAAGATTGCCTCCCGGTGAAAACGACGGCCTCGTAGAGTTGCCACTTGTCACCCAGCCGACCCGCTGAGCGCCGGTGGAACTCGCTGGCAAAGGCCCGCCCGAATTTCTCTGCCCAAAGCAGGACTGTCTGATGCGACAATAATCCCGCGTGCCGCCAGCAAGTCCTCGACCATTCACAACCGAGAGGCAAATAGAGCCACACAGCATAGCGATGATCTCGGCGGAAAACGATGGCGGCGGAAGTTTGGGTCGCGCTCGGCCGTAGCCCGTCATCGCATGTCAGTATCCAAGGTTAACGAGCCAGTCAAAGCTACAAGACTAGAAAATATACCGGTATATTTGTTAATATATTTCCGGGATGTTTGTTCGGAAACGGTAGTAATATCAATGTATTGCGGCCTTACGCGTTACGATTATTTTATACATTTTGAGATATATTCTCTGAACCCCTTGCCCCAGAAGTAATCGATGTAGAACGTCTGCTTATGAAGGAGGTATGACAATGCTGAAATATTCGAGGGCCGCCGCAGGGAGAACTCGGAGGCTGTGGTCCAGGAGGTAGGCTCCGACACCGCAAGGGCAATAATGCCCCTATGTCCCAAAAGAGCATCGGGTCAAACAGGACCTCGCCGACGCGATGCGAAACTTGATCCAGTCGAGCGATCTGGCTTTTCTCATGGAAGCTAATGAGAGCCCCTTTGAGTTGCCACTAGTAAGGGCGAGCGCTGTTGCAGCCCTTGAACGACTGTACCTGTATCCAGAAGATGACAACATCCGCGAAACAGGCCGGTCCGCCTCACGGCGCCGGCACGCTCCCACCAAATGCAAAGGAATATACCCATGAACGCGAAAGAACTGCTGATCGGCGATCTTGCCCCGGAGCTGCGGCTCGGAACGGTTTTCAAGGGACAAGGGATCGACACCTTCGATGCAGGCACCGTCTATGTGATCGTGGGCTGGTCCACATGGTGCGGGCCGTGCATCAACACGATCCCGCATCTTACGCAGCTGCAAAAGACTTTTCCCGACGTGAAGATCGTCGGCGTCGCCATCAACGGCGACGAGGGAAAAGTGGCGGAAATCGTCGCGGAAAAGGGCGACGAAATGGACTACATAGTTGCCTCGGACGGGCCGGTCGAGAACGGACACGAACAGGACGGCGGCTGGGTCGCGAACCACTGGTTCAAGGCATCCTACACGAGCGGCGTCCCGGCAGCTTTCATCGTCGATGGGACTGGGCGGCTCGCATGGACCGGCGATCCGGTATCGATGGATGATATCCTTCCGAGGATCCAGTCGGGCGAATGGGATCTTGATGAGCACGCCAAGCAACACCGGTCTGCGCTGGAGAACAACAAGGTCCGCGAAGGTTTCGCTCTGAAGGATATCATCAATACCAAAGCGAAAGCCGGCGATCGCCGCGGCATGATTGAGGCTTTCAACGAAGCGTTCGCGGCACATCGGGCACTGGAGCGTCAATGGTGGGATCACAAACTTTACATCCTCCTCCAGATCGACCAGCCCGCCGCCCTCATCTACGCGGACGACCTGGTGATGTCCGCGGAACCCGATAACGGTGACAGCGAGCTGTGTGTCGGTCAGATGCTGGTCGCGGCCGCTATCGACGAGGATACCAACACCCTTGCCGCGGATCGAAAGGATCTTTTCGATGCGGGCCTCGGATACCTTCTTGCCTGCGAGCGTCGCTTGAGCAGGGAGACGCCCAGCGAAGGTGCGTAAAGAGCGGCTTCGCCGACCATTGTCTGTGATGGTGAGGTCTACATCGTCGATCCGGCCTGATTTGCAGAAGCGACTCCCAGAGCATTCCTGCCCTTCTCGAGGGCAGGGATAGCACGGCGATCAGGTCGAGACGTCACCTTCGCCATGGAAGTCGGGGACGTGACCCGATTGAAAGCCCGCCAATTGATGGGCTATCTCAGTCTCGATCCTGGCGAGCGATCCACGGGAGAGACCGTAAGACGATTCGCGATTACGACGGCTCGTAATGGACGAGTTTGACACATGCTTGTTGAGAGTGCCTGGACGTACCGGCATCCACCGAAACTGGGCATGGGGAAGCTGTATCCGCTGCAAGGAGCCCCGCGGCCAGTCAGAAAGATGTAAGCGCTGTCCTTTGATCCCACTTTCCGGATCATCGCTTGATCGTTGATGTTCAACCTCGAAAGAGGACTTGGACATATGTCGATTTCAGAGCTTACGGTTAAATCCAATGCCGAACGAGGAGAAGGACCCAATTGTCGCCGAGAGCTATAGCAGTTGGTCAGGCCGGGTGCCGTTGTCCAGGTGAAAACGGGCGATTTGATCGACGGCGTTCGTTCGATCGTGTTGTCGCAAGCGGCAACAACACTCCTTGCACCGCATCTGCCTTTCCACCTTGGCCAGTCCAGTTTTGGATCGTCCAGCAGCATCAGTGTTTCGCGGACTCCATTAAGCAGCGTCGTGTCGTGCAGAGGCGCGCGCCTTTGAAAGCCTTTGACAACCTGGAACCGGCGAAAGAGTGACGAAATTCTCCGGGCCTGGCAAGTCCCTGTGCAAGTCATCCACGACCTGCTTTATCAGCAAGTTGCCGAACGAAATGCCCGGCAGGCCATCCGGCAGTTGGAAACAGTGTTCGTTGCTGATTGACATTCGACGGAGAGACGATCACGTTTGAGCTTGGCAGCCGTTGGCTTCGGAAATGGAGATCGCCAGCGCCTCGGCTAAGAAGACCATGCACGCCGTGCTGGTCGTTCTTGCGCTGAGCACGGAATGCGGCAGACGCGCCATTTTAAGGACGACGTCCGATAGCTTCGTGATTCTGGATTTCGGACAACAAGTGATCGCCAACGAGAATGCCCCAACGCTATGGGCTTTCTGCAGGAATTCGACAGTGTCACGTGATGCGCCTGATTGTGAGACGCCGATGGCCGCATCTACTTTGCTCATTGTTTCCGCTGCCTCGTGCGCATAGCCAACATTTGCGAAAATACGAGCATTTATACCGGCCCGACTCAACCGATGGAACAGCACATCAGCGGAAGGTCCGGAGTCGCCGGAACCATAGATGTTAACTTGCCGCGCTCTCGCAAGACGAGATGCAGTTGAAGATAGCACCTCCGGCCGCAACATCTCTCCTGTGCTCAATACAGAACGCGAAATCGGCCAAACCGCTTCCTCCAGCAAGCTCTGGGTTCGATTTGGGCCGCCAGTCAAGTTCGCTTTACGCTCTCCGTTCTCAGTTGCAAGCGCAAGCTTGAACTCTTTGAATCCTCTGAAGCCCAGTTCACGGCACAGGCGGAAAATTGTTGCCTGGCCACTTCGAGACGCGGCGCTGAGGCCCCGAAGAGACTGGTGAACAGCCTCTTCGGGGTTTTCAAGGATATATCGCGCAACTCGGGCCTGCGCGGGGGGATAGTTAAGCGCAGCCTCCAATCTTAGCTGGATCTGTGCAAGCGCTTTCTCTGCGTTTGGGCCTTGGTATCCAGCGTGCATCGCTCTCTCAAAAAAAGCACCTAAGTTTGCATCTACGCGCGCCACCACCTCCTCATCGCCCCAAAAATCTCGATCGAGCGCATGTGTTGATGGCGGTTGCCATGGAGAAGGTCGCCATTTGGCGTCGGAAGAGCACCGGTCATGCGACAACGGCGCATTGCGCCCGTTATCACAAACCTTTTCACTGACTAGAAAAACCTGTTGGTTGACGCGCGTTCACTTTTTGTACCATCTTCGGGATGGCAACCTTCTCAAGATTAAGATGGTCCAACAACGCGGCCTCCGCCAAGCTCGTCGCCGTGCCTGCGTGAGACATAGCGCCGAGCAGTCTCGCGAGGCTTTCCATAAAGGCGGGGCGAAGTTCCGACGCCGTTATTTCCATTCGTAAAGGGTGAGTGCGAATGCTGAATTTGCGCACGATTTTGCAAGCCTCGCAATTCGATGCTTCTTCGGCGATTTTAGCGAATATTCGTTCTGCCTCCAGCGCGAGCTCGTCAGGGGCCACCTTATCGGTCGCGGTCCATCTCTCTTGGAGCTGCGGCGGCATTCGATATAGCCCCGCAATTAGGTTCGCACGTCCGACCTCATAAAGATTTAACAGAGTACCCTCCGAAAAAGCCCTCGTGAAAAAGCCTCTCTGAGGTTTCGACTGGATGTAACCTTCCGCCGCAAGTCGCTGAAACGCTTCGCGGACTGGCGTTCGGCCAATACCGAGCGCTGACATGAAAACCTGATCCCTAAGAGGCTGTTCCGGTACAGTGTAACTGCCGATTAGGCGTAGGATAGCATCGTAGGCAATATCGGCTTTTGCAGGTTGTGCTTCATCGGTAAAATTTGCATCAATGCCACGCACTTGAGACGCGTTCTTGCAACACAGCATTTCCTAGTTTTCCTCTCAGTCACCGGTGCGCAAGCACTTTCGGCAAAACCGTAGTCAAGGTCCATCGGGTGGCCAATGAAGGCGATGTGCCGATTCGGTCGACCACGAACGATGTCGGAATTCCGAGTTCAAATCTGGCGGCCATCCAAAGTTTGTTCATTTCGCCCGCGGAGTCGAACGCGATCCGAAAATTCAAAGCCGCAAATTTTTCGGTCAGCCACGCGTCCAACGTGCCTCCGGGCCTCGCCGGCCGTTGCAGCGCTTTCACATGCCGCTACTCCGATGACCTCAAGTCCGCTGGTTTTGATCTGTGCTGCAGCTGCATCAGACTGGGCATCGCCGTCATACACTTTCCGCACCAAGCGGCCCAAAATTCGACGACATATACCTTGCCTGGCTGGAAGTGCTTAAGCGGCTCGCCACGCACCTGGTTCTCCACTTCGAGCGGAGGAGCGTGAGAATCTAGACCAAGCGACATGTCTATCTCCCTAGTTAGTAGTTCGTGTGATTCGGCGGACAACATGGTTGATATCGTCTATCTCAACGACTTATGTTCAAGTTCGATGGAGGTCGCATGGAGCGCTGATGGAGGCAGGGTTAGCTGGGTCGGGGTCGGGGCCTCAACGGTTCCGTGTTTGTTGACACGGTAAGGCGGACTGGAAGGTCACGATCCGGCGTGCATATTCCGTTTTGAAGCTGAGGATCAGGCACATCTGCCAAGTGCGCCATGGTTATCGTCGCGTTTATGTCATGCTCAGGCGTGAAGCGTGTCCGTCAATAAGCGAATTTATAGTAAGCTCTGATGAAGGCCGCAGGTTAGACCGCTTTAGCTTTCAGTCCGTGTGGCTGCAAATTCCACGGAAGCAATTGCTCCAGCTTACTGATTGGCGTGTCGGTGATGCGGGCCAGGAGATCAGCAAGCCAGGCCTGCGGATCGATGTCGTCGAGTTCGGCACTGATGATCAGGGTCGCCATGAAGGCAGCACGATCTGGGCCGCGATCCGATCCGGCGAAGAGTCAGATGATATGACCGCCCTTGGCGAGCTCGGAGGTAGCTCGCAAGATGTTTTCCCCGGCTCCTTCTGGCCGGTTGAAACGGAGAGGAATGATCATGGAAAACATGGCAGCATATGTCGGCCTCGACATCCACGAGGATACCATCGCGGTAGCGGTGGCCGAGGATGACGTCAGAAACGCCAAAAAGCCCTTGCCACGCGGAGGCCGTACATACATGCCACTGAACTTTCATCCATCGGCGGTTAGAGCCTCGGCGCTGTTGACCGCCAAGTCTTTTGCGGCATCCGCCAGTCTATGCCTTCGAGCAGACAACCGATCGCTCCAGCAGTGCTGCCAATCCTTCAGTACCTTAGTGGAGTCGACGGGCTTGGTGGAGATCATCACCTTCACCGCACCGGACGGACCGATCACGACTGAGCCATCAAGGCTTGGATCACGGCAGCAATGGTTGCGCTGTCTGTGCCAGATGCCATCCGCACGATCGCGCCACGAACCTCCAGCTCGATTGCCGCAATTGGAAGTGCGCTCCTTGTTATCGGCTTTTGCCGTGTCGGGGGTGGCTCTGCCGGACGATCAATCACCGCTGGCACAAACATTGGCGGCGAGTCTTGCTTCGCCTTAGCGCGGGTATGGGGAAGCAGGCGTCAGAGGAGGTCCTGGCTCGGACTGCCAAGCTAACTGTTTCCGCGCTCGAGGCCGTCCGGAATCCATGCGCAATCGTTGAGTTCAGCTACCTGAGGTCCGTCTCCAACTGCTGCAGCCGTTCAGCCATTGCGTCAACAGCGACGAAGACTGATCGTGAAGCGGCCGACCTTCTTAAGCTTCCGTTTTAATTTGTTGCCGGCATAGCCACCGCTGGATGGTCGACTAAGGTAAGCGCGTGGCCGCAAGGTCAAACTCCCGCGATATCGGTTCGTAGCATTACTTGATGCCCTTTCCCGTCCTCGGTAGGATATTCACGAGCGATGACGGAGGTAGCTGTCGTCGGTGCAGTATGGTGCACGAGCACACCGTTCGGAGAGATCAACATAACGTCAAAAGTCGGCTCAGCTTCGATGAACTCCGTAACGTCGCCGTCGAGGCTCAGAGCGATGCGATGAGCAACGCCACGATTACAGCTGTAGGGAATTCCGTTCCATGAGCCGGATGTTGTCAAATGCAGGTGTCCGAACGCCAAGTGAAGTGGCTTACTTGCGGTAATCTGATTGAGGAAGGGTGCAGGATTTTCCAGCAACATTTGGTCGAACATTCTGACGCCCACGGAAAACGGCGGATGGTGGATGAAAATAACTGACCGGCGGCCTGTTGCCGCTGCCTCTTGTGATACTCGCTCCAACCATTCAAGGCGTGCATTGCAGAGCTGACCTAAACCCGCATGGTTGTCATGAAGGCTGTCGAGGAATATCAGCCTGGTGTCGCCGAAGTCGGCTGTAGATTGGATGAATCCACTCGCATCGAAGGGCGCGTCAGGAAACACGCGCCGAAAAATCTCTCGATTATCATGATTGCCAAGCAGGAGTCGGCAGGGAACCTTCAGTTCGTTTACAATATCAGCGAAGGCCCGGTAGGAGCCTTCATCGCCGCGATCTGTCAGGTCCCCGGTGATGACACATAGGGCAGCGTCGGCATGACTCTCATTGATCGCCTGCACAACCTGTCTGAGCCGCTCGTGTGGATTGAGCCCGACCACGAACCGACCAACGGGCTCGATATGGGTGTCGCTTACATGGATTATCTTGAACATCTGCAATGACCTTGAGGTGGGCAAACTTATGGAGCGGGGAGGGCGGACGCTCCACCCCGCTTGGTTCGCTATCGCTTAATGATGGCTTCGGTTGACTGCACCATTTCCTTGAGACCGTCTGCCGGCGAAACATCACCAGTCCCGATCCGGAACAGAACCTCCGACTGCGCCTTCCAGACCTTGACGCTTTTTACGTTGGGGTAGCCAAACCAAGCAACGGCAATCGGCCATTGTGTGAGACTGGTCTTCCATTCGGGGTGCACAGCGTAGAACTCGCCGAGATGTTCAGTCTCCAGCGCCTGCTTGTTCGTAGGCATGTAGCCGGATCCAAGGACTGTGACCTTTTGACCGGCAGGGCTGGTCAGGAATTTTACGAACTCCCAGGCCGCCTTCTGCTTTTCCGGATCTTGCGTCAGGATCGTTGCGAAATTGCCGCCGGTTGGAACGTGGCCATTCTCAGCGCCCATCGGGAATGTGCCCGTGACCAACTTGAACTTTCCGCCGATGGCCTCATCCATGGTGCGGATGTCGCCCGTCGAACCAATGAAAATTCCAAGCTTGCCTGCAGCAAACTGAGCCTGCCCCGCATCTTCGTCGATCCATGGCATTCCAACCTCGGCAACCAGACGACGGACCGCGGTGGCCGCTTTCAGGCCCGCCTCGTCACCATAGGTAACCTTTGTCCTGTCAGGGCTCATCATTGTGCCGCCATAGCTGTAGACCATGGCCTGCCAAAACCAGTCGCCCAAAGCCAGGTTGATCTGCATCCCATCGACATCGCTGTTGGCCGCTTTGACCTTCTTTGCCGCTTCGAGGAACTCATCCCAAGTCTTGGGAAGCTTTTGGGGATCAAGGCCAGCCTTTTCCATGAGGTTAGCGTTGAAGTACGCAATAGGAGTCGACGCGTTAAACGGTAGGCCCCACTGGTGGCCGTCAATGCGTCCGAGTTCAAGGACGTTGGTGTCGTAATTCTTGTCGATCCAGGCCTGCCCCTCCTTATCGAGGAAGGGCGTCATGTCGGCGATCTGATTGCGCGGGGCCAAGGTTGACACTAGATCACTCAATAGGTTCATCCCAGAGAAGAAGACATCTGGCGTCTCGCCAGTCATCGCCTCGCGGGTAACGGCCAGATGACCCTCATAATAGTCTGCCGCGGGGGCGCGGAACTTGATCTTGATGTCTGGGTGTTCCTTCATGAATGCATCAGCGAGCGGCTGATAGAAGCGCTCGCGGAAGGATCCGTAAGCATGCACAACCTCCAATGTAGTTTCGGCGCGCGCCGGAGCGGTGCCAATTCCGGCGATGGTCATGAAGCCGGCAGCCATCAAAAGTGTTAACGTCTGTCTCATTGCGAACTTCCTTATTGCTGGGTTGATTGATATACTTGTGGTCTGATTGGCCGCTTGGCAGCCCGCGGATGCTCCGGACAAAGAACCGCTTGGCCGAAAGCTCGAAGTCACTTCACTCCGGTCATCGTCACGCCCTCGACAAAATACCGCCGCGCCAGAAGAAAGAGACCGATCAGCGGCAAGGTGATGATAGTCGCAGCAGCCATCAGCGGCCCGTAGCTTGCACCTTCTGCCGACTGGAAGTTCAAGAGGCCAAGGGGCGCTGTCATCTTGTCGGTCACATTGATGACGATTAGAGGCCAATAAAGATCGTTCCAGTGAGCGGTAACAGAGAATACCGAGAACGCGGCGATTGCCGGCAAGGCGCTGGGAACGACTAGGCGCAGCACGATCTCGATTTCCGTGAAGCCGTCGACTCTGGCAGCGTTTATGATCTCCTGGGGAAACGTCAGGAAGTGCTGGCGAAAGAGGAAGATCGCGAAGGCCGAAAAAAACCAGGGGAACATCAGCGCAAAATAGCTATTGAGCAAGCCCAGCTTTGCGAGCGCGATGTAAAGGGGTAGAGCGGGGACGTGGACCGGGACGCATAATGCGAACAGCACAAGACCGAACAGCAACCCTCGCCCACGAAACTTCATTTGGGCAAGCGCGTAAGCTGCACCAATTGAGGTTACAAGCTGTACGCTTAGTACCCCGACTACCACAACCAAGCTGTTGAACATGAAGAGGCCCATCGGAGCTGCGGTCAGTGCCTTGCCGAAGTTCTCGGTAGCGTGAAGCTTGGCCGGATCGAGCGAGAACGGTTCGGAAAAGATGTCCGCTGGGTCTTTCACTGCTGCGAGAAGCATCCAAACGAACGGGAGGAGGATCACGGCGGCGAAAAGCAGCAACAGTCCATGTTTAGCAGCGCCGACAAGGAGTGCGGAGGGCACGCGGGTCTTTTGGAGAGAGACATCGGTGTTAGGAGTGCTCATGAGTAATGCACTCCTCTCGCTGCAAAGATCTGCACGACTGAGATCGCCATCATGATGAGCAGAAAGATGACGGTCAGCGCAGACGCATAGCCGGTTTCGAAATATTGGAAGCTCGCTTGGTAGAGTTGATAGAGAATGACTTCGGTCGATCCCCCCGGTCCGCCATGGGTTATGACCGCGACAGTATCGAAGACCTGAAAAGCAGTGATCGACGAGGTGATTGTCACGAATACGGTCGTGGGACCCAGCATCGGCCATGTGACGCGAAACAACCGGTCCCAAAAGCCATCGGCGCCATCGATTGCGGCGGCCTGATAAAGATCGCGCGGGATTCCTGTAAGCCCGGCCAGAAACAAGATCATATTAAAGCCGACCAAGTGCCAAACACCAATCGCGGCAAGCGCGAAAATTGCAATTGAGGGATTGTTAAAGAAGTCGATGCGTGGAAAGCCAAGCGCGGCAATCAATTCGTTGACGGGGCCGATACGGCTGTGGAGCATGAATTTCCACACAAGCCCCAAGGCCACCATGGTGCTCGCGACCGGCAGGAAGAAGATGACTTCGTAAACGCGTCTCAGGCGGCCACTGTCATGGACTAATATTGCAAGAATTAAACCAAGCAACACCGACATAGACACTACTACAGTAACATAGAGAGCTGTGTTCGACAGGGCATTTACAAAGACTTTGTCGTGCAAAAGTTCGCCGTAATTGCGCATTCCAACCCCAGACCATTCTGTTGCTCCAAGTGTGTAATCGGTAAAACTCAAAGCGGTTACGATGGCTAGGGGAGCCAAGATAACAACGGCGAGAAGTGCTGCGGCCGGAAGCGCGAACAGATATGCAAGGTTAATTCCGATCATCTTCTGGGGCCGGCCGCCAGCCTTGAGAGTGGGCTGAGAAATCTGAAATGATGTCACGACACCACCTCCAGCCGTTTAGAGTCGCGGATTTCCTCCGTTTGCACTCGAGAGCCAGTCGAATCGAACACAAGGAAACGCTGCGGCGGTAATCCTACTCTGACAAGATTGGGGTCGCTGGAACTCTCCCGGATTGCCGACCATTCTCGCTGCGCCAACCTGGCCGTCACTTCAGTCTGATTGCCACCACCGATATTAAGGTGAAGAATAAATTCGTTGCCTAAGTTCTCAATGAGACGTATCCGTGCCTCATGAGGGGAACATGCGCTACGCAGTGTCGTTTGGGCGGCCACGATTACGTCCTCGGGCCGTATCCCTATTTGTGCCCGATCTCCCGGCATCAAATCGGTTCTCAAGTTTTCGCTCTCACCAAACAGTCGGACCCCACCTTGGTCACCAATGTCAGCCGGGAGGATATTAATCGCCGGTGATCCGATGAAACGCGCAACGCGAATATCTGCCGGTGCCGCATAGATCTCGGCAGGTGAGGCGATTTGAACGATCGCACCGTCCATCATCACAGCAATCCTGTCCGACATGGTCATCGCTTCGACCTGATCATGCGTGACGTAGACGAAGGTAGCCTTCAAGCGTCGTTGCAGTTCGACCAGTTCGGTACGTACCTGCGTTCTAAGAGCTGCGTCGAGGTTTGAGAGCGGCTCGTCCATCAGGAACACGCCGGGTTGGCGTACCATCGCACGTCCGAGGGCCACACGCTGCCGCTGTCCTCCTGACAACTCGCTTGGCTTGCGCTCAAGAAGTGCTTCAATGCCGAGCGTCGTCGATACCTCTCCGACCGCCGCGTTTATCTGCCGGCGTTTTGCGCTGGTACCGGGGACCAGGCCGCCAATCACCGGCATCCGCGCCGCGAAAGGCAAGTTAGCCATAATTAATGGCATCGCCAGGTTGTCGCGGACCCGCATATGCGGGTAAAGCGCATAGGACTGGAACACCATAGCAATATTGCGTTTGCTGGGACGGAGCTGGTTCGCTATCTCACCGTCTATTTCGATCACTCCATCATCGGGTTGATCAAGTCCGGCAAGGATTTTCAGCAGCGTTGACTTGCCGCAACCGGAGGGCCCGACGAGTGTCATGAACTCGCCGGCATCAACCGCCAAATCAATGCCGCGAAGGACTTGGCTGGTACCGTAGCCTTTTGAAATTTTCGATAGCCTAAGTGCAGTTCCTGACATTTCGTTCTCCTCAGTACCATGCCTCCATAATGGAGTTTCTTATCATTGATGTGACAATAAGAGGATTTTTTCTCCATTGTAAAGATGACAAGCCGCTCCATTTCATGCAGAAATTAAATCTGCTCCACGGCTTCGCACTAGAAACGTTGGTCTATTCGTCCATTTTGCCTCCAAAGATGATGTGGGCCGCAGCCTTGACACTTGCCTCTACCGGTTGATGACTGGAGAGCTCCCCAATATGGCGGTTGGATCCGCAAGCAGAGTGGCGTCGCAGATCATCATTGAACTCGGAGAATTACATGGCAATGCAAGGTGATAGTTTACGCCCTTTTTCGGCAGAGGGTGAGGCTCGTACGCCGGTTCTCTTGAAGGTGGAGGCCGCGCTGGACTATCCTAATGCCCTCGCGCGGGTCGCTCAGTATGTGCTGGAAAATCCGAAGAGGGCAGTCCGTCAATCCCTTGGCGAATTGAGCGCAGCGTCCCAGAGCGGGCAGGCGACAATATTTCGGCTTTGCCGCGAGCTTGGGTTCAAAGGATTTACTGACTTCAAGCTCGCTCTAGCGGCGGAGATCGGTCAGCGTGAGACTGAACCGGATCGTGGCGTAAGCTTGACGGTCAACTCTCTCGATGAGGTGGCTTCGCTAATCAACCGCTCTGTCTTGAATACACGGCAGCTGTTGCAGCCCGAACTGGTGGCCTCTGCAGCGCCGCTCCTGTTAAACGCGCGCCACGTGAACATTTATGGCTCCGGTGACTCCGGTCTTGCCGGCGAGGTACTTTTTCATCGCCTGCGGCGCATCGGCGTTCGCGTCCGCGTCTTCGCCAATGTCGGTTACGCGCATGAGGCCGCAGAGGCCATGACAAAAGAAGATGCGGCCATTGCCGTATCGCAATCCGGCGCCTCCCCTGACACGGTCGAATTCCTGCGCAGAGCCCATCAAACAGGGGCTTTCTCCTTGGCAATTACGTGCCATCCCAAGTCCTCCCTCGCTAAAGTTTCAGACGTTGTCCTGCAAATGGCGCGGATGCCGCAGCCTGGCCTCAGTGAGCAAATGATCGGCATGCCTCGAATTGTATTCATTGCCGAAGCCCTGGCGATAGCCATAGGCGATCATACCAAGGCCTCAGGAGGCACTTAAGCCGCGAACTGAGAAATCACTCCATTAGAGTGGTTGCATTTGGAGTTTAAATCCATTACTCGTTCTCTGACGGAGTTCGTTCGGCCGGCAGTCGGTTGCGAAGTCGTTATGGTTCCATGGCGCGGACCAACCCCGGAAATAGGATGGCGGCGGGCAAGGTGGGGCCCGCTCCTTGGAGTATGAATAATGGACACCAAGCCAAAACTAGTAATTTTCGACTGTGACGGTGTGTTGGTGGATAGCGAGATTATCGTCAGCACCGCAGAAGCTGAGGAAATTACCCGCGTCGGTCATCGCATCAGTGTTGAGGAAGCCGTTGAGCAGTTCGCCGGCGTTCCCGCCAACGAGATGTACCGCATAATCGAGGCTCGGTTGGGTGCGCCCTTGCCTGCGGATTTGTCCAGCCGCATCGATACCCGTGTTCGGGAGCTTTACCTCTCTGATCTCGCCGCAATAGCTGGTGTGCGGGAGACGATCCGCACACTGAAGGTCCCATGCTGCGTCGCCTCTAGTTCCGAACCGAACCGGCTCGGACTTGCTCTTGCGAAGACGGAACTGCTCGAGCTCTTTTATCCTTACATCTTTTCAACGGTATTAGTACGAGACGGAAAACCTGCGCCAGACATTTTCCTATACGCAGCTAAGAAAATGGGGGTATCTCCTGTCAATTGCGTCGTCGTCGAAGACAGCGTTGCGGGCGTGACAGCAGCTATTGCCGCCGGTATGACGCCCCTCGGTTTCGTAGGCGGAAGTCATTGCAGCCCTTTACACACCGTACGCCTCCAGGAAGCAGGAGCCAAACGCATCTTTAACCGGTTTGAAGATCTGGGTGGCATTCTCGAAGAAATCACTTCGTATTCCGTTGACGCTGCGGAGAGGGCGAAGGAAGTAGAAGACCTGGCAATCGCCACTGCTTAATCTAACGAACGTAATGATTTGCACGATATCCTTGATCCGACACCCATCAAAGTCGTCATGACTAGCCTCAGATGGCGCGACTAGACTACGTCATCCTGGCCTCGCGATGCCGTTCACCCCATGAATATCCTCTGTTTCGGCTTCAGCACTCAGCGGTCCAGGCTTTACGGAATGCCTATTAAGCAAGGATGGAGACATCGATGATAGCGTTGGTTGTAGAAAAAAAAGGGGAACTGGCGCTTCGCGACATAGACATTCCCCTTACAGTGGGACCGGAAGATGTGAAGATTGCTGTCCACACCGTAGGAATTTGTGGCAGCGATCTTCATTACTATCTACATGGTGGCATCGGGAGCTACCGCCTGCAGATGCCCATGGTGCTCGGACATGAAGCTGCCGGCGTGGTGGTCGAGACCGGATCAAAAGTCGTGGAACTTAAAGCCGGTGATCGCGTGTGCATGGAGCCTGGCGTCCCGAATTTGTCATCTCGGGCGTCTAGACTCGGTCGATATAACGTGGATCCAGACGTGCTATTCTGGGCCACCCCTCCGGTTCACGGAGCCCTTACGCCATTTGTCATTCACCCCGCCGCTTTCACCTACAAACTCCCGGACTCTGTCTCATTTGCCGAGGGCGCGATGGTCGAGCCATTCGCCATCGGCATGCATGCCGCAACACGAGCTCGGATCGTTCCTGGCGACGTCGCGGCGGTGATAGGCAGCGGTCCCATAGGCATAATGACGGCCCTTGCAGCTCTCGCAGGCGGGTGTAGCCGAGTCTATATCTCGGACCTTAGCTCCGAGAAACTCAACGTGGCCGGAAGGTATGCCGGTATACATCCCGTCAATATTGCGGATCAACCTTTTGGCTCGGTAATCTCGCGCGAAACCGATGGTTGGGGTGCGGACATAGTGTTCGAAGCGAGTGGCAACGCGCGAGCATATGAAAACCTATTCGACCTCCTTCGCCCCGGGGGTGTCGCTGTTATAGTCGGATTGCCGGCGGAGCTCGTAGCCTTTGATGTTCATGCTGCAATCTGCAAAGAGGTTCGGATCGAAACCGTGATGAGGTATGCGAACGTTTTCGATCGAGCCCTTGCACTTATCGCCTCCGGTAGAGTCGACCTCAAGCCCCTTATAACTGGTACCTACCGTTTCGCTGACAGCGTGCAAGCATTCGAACGGGCCGCCTCAGCGAATCCTACGGACGTGAAGCTTCAGATCCGTATGTCTGAAGAGAAGTTTTGAGACCTCTTCGACAGGAAGCCCTGTGCAGGCGGCTTGGTCTTCAAAACCTTCGTAGCCAGCGCAAGAGGTTACGCTTATGCTGAGATCTTCTTCGACTAATGCATCAGGCACGTATCGACGGGTTTTGTAACGCCGTGAAGTCTGCGCTGTCGCGAGGCCAATTGGCTCGACCTGATATGATCGTTGCATCAAAACCCGATCCATGTGCTCAGGGGTCAGCAGCACAAAGTCGGCGTCAGCACCGGCAATAAACCGGCCCTTATGGGAAGCAATCCCCATGGCGTCTGCGGGATGAGCGGTGGCCATGCGGATCGCTTCCTCAACGGGGTGCCAAGCTTCTCATGCACGAAGCGCACGGACGAAAGCATGTCGATGTCGGCACCGGCGAGCGTACCATCTGCGAGCGTCAGCCTTCCCCGTTCGCCTATGATCTCTCGAGGTGCGTCATGTCGGTGCCAATCGTCGACATTGCATCCGTCACCAGGAAAAGCTGGCCCGGCGATTGCTTGGCGCGAACGGCAACCGCCATTGCCGCCGGATCCACATGGAAACCGTCGGAATCAACCCACGTCAAATGTTCCTGTCTCCAGAGCCGCACCGACGAGACCGGGTTCACGATGCCCGATGGGTGACGCGCTAGCGCCGGCTGTTGCATAGCGCAGGTCGTCTCAAAAGTGGCGTTTGTATGGCCGAGGCTTACGACGACATCCGTATTGGCAAGCGTGAGTACCTGCTCTTTGGTTGCGTTCTCCGGAGCAAGCGTAACCATAAGGCAACCTAGTGCCGTCATGTAGGTAAGCATCTCGTCCAGATCTGTTTTGTCCATAGGCCGGACCAGCGCTGGATCGTGAGCTCCTTTGCGAGCCAACGAGATGTGCGGGCCCTCGCGATGCAGACCTAGAAATCGTGGAACTTCCGCAGTCCTCATCTCGCCGGGTGTCGGTGATCAGCGTGGGCAGCAATGACGTGGTACCGAACCGCGCAAGTGCCGAGCAGATCTGACGAATCCCGCCAATGGTTGGCTCCTCTTTGAAGAGCGTTCCGCCGCCGCCGTTGACCTGCAGGTCCACGAATCCCGGTATGAAAAGCAAGCCAGCCGCGTCGACTATCTCTGCACCGGGAATTCAAAGCGTCTTGGACTGATTTCTTTCACCCTACCTGGCTGAACGATCAGCTCAGCGCCGCAGTGGCAATTAGTTCCGTCAAAAATACCGGCACCAGCGATGATCAGTGTTTCCGCTCATAGTGTCGGTCACTCCAATGTTCGTTATGCCTACCAAGCTCGGCGCCGGAGACGTTCATACCAAGCCACAACTTCCGTCCGATTACTTTCAGGCCCAAGCCTTTGAATCCTCGTCAGTCACTATGTGCGTTTCCACAAATCCTTGGCCATCAGAGATGCATCGCCGAAGGGTGTGCGTACACGATCAATCTCTTGCCAGCCGTTCTTTTCGTAGAGGCCGCCGGAGTCTTCGGTGGTAAGATACAACCTCGTATAGCCAAGCCGCTCTGCTTCAAGCTCAAGCCGCTCTATCAGCAACAAACTTATGCCTTTGTTGCGGTGAGACGGATGGACGTAAAGAGATGCGAGCCACGGCGAGAGATCTGTCCTTTCCTTGAAGTCACTTTCACGAAGGCTGATCATGCCGGCAGGCTTGCCATTTGCGATGGCTACAAAGGTCAGAGGCAGAGAAGATGTGTCATTCGCCGCGTCGCAGAAGAGACGATTGGTTTCTTCGAAGGTCGTGGCTGCCTGGCAATCCCAATGCCCGAAAGTCCAACTCGCGCACACAGGGATCATTTCCGGGCGGGCGTTCAGAGGTTCAATTGCAATCTTTGCCGTCATGTTGATACCTTCGTTTTTTTAGTCTTGGGGTGGCGGATCGCTGAGAGCACTTCGGGTGTCACATGAGCACCTCTCATAAGTCGCAGGTGAGCGATCAGATCGTTTCCGTGACCTTCCTCAGATGGGCGGGGGCGTCGGGATTGAGGCCCCGCGAGCGTGACAATGCTTCCACCAGACCGTAAAACGGCAGGACTAGCGCCAAAGCGTCGGTTAGCGGGTGGCCGGTTTCGGCGAAGGGCAAGCGTCTTGCCTCTGCCGCCTTTTCTGACGTGATCTGCACAACTGCACCCTTGGCACTCAAGCCTTCCGCGGCCTTGACGACGGAGTCCTCGGCGGCGTCACGGGCCGCCAGCGCGAGCACCGGAAAGCGGGGGCCGACGATCGCGACTGGTCCGTGAAGCACTTCTGCCGTGGAAAAAGCCTCGGCATGGATGCCTGTCGTCTCTTTGAATTTCAGGGCGGCTTCGTTGGCAATCGCAAGGGCCGGGCCGCGACCCAATACATACAGTGACTCAGCCTCGTTGACGCAGGCAGCGAAGTCCGGCCACTCGAGTTTTGCTGCTTGAGCAAAATGCTTCGGGAGATCAGCCACCGCACGCTGCAACGCCCGGTCACCCGTCCATTCGCCCAGAACAGCAAGCCCCGCGACGATGGAGTTCACAAATGACTTCGTTGCCGCCACCGAGTTTTCCGGTCCGGCGAAAATGTCCAACGGGTGGCTGCAAGCTTCAGCAAGCGGCGAAGGTATCGTATTTGTCAAAGCGATCGATGTGGCGCCCGCGCAGGTCGCGGCCTTGGTCATCGCCACGATGTCCGGGCTCTTGCCCGATTGTGAAATCGCGAGCGCCGCACCGCCGCCGAGTATCAGCTTGACCCCGTAGATCGACGCGAGCGACGGCCCGAGCGAGGCCACCGGGATGCCAGCTGTCAGTTCGATGGCGTATTTTAGAAAGAGCGCAGCATGGTCTGAGGAGCCGCGTGCAATGGTCACGAGAAAGGCCGGGTTTTTCGCTCGCAGCGCTGCGCCTGCCGCGGCAAACGCGTTTGCCGAACGATCGAGCAATCGTGCGGCCGCATCCGGAATCTCGTCGATTTCTCGGCGCATGTTCGTCTTTTCGAGGGACTGCATGAAAGGTCCTTTCTTGGAAAATTTGCTCAGCTTTCTGAGAATTCGAATTCGGAAACAAAGCCATCGCCATCGCCGCGAAAAACGGAGCGTGTAAACGCGATGGCGCGGCCTGAAGACAGGTAGGAGACGCGCTCGACGGAAAGTCCGGCCGCCGGTGGGATAAGCCCCAGCCAATATGCGTCCGGCTTCTTAATGGTCCTGACTGTCAACCGCTGAATTGCGCGAATCGGCCTTTCGTTTATTCCTCTCAGCCAGTCATGGATGGATGAGTTGACTCGCAAGGGTTCCGGAATAACGTCGGCAGACACGGAACTCCGTTCCACGGCGAGGGGCTCATCGTTCGACAAATGAAGACAGGTGAGACGTGCCACCCGGCAATGAGCAGACAAGCCTAAGGTGATGATCTCTTCGGATGTGGGTTGGAACAGCCCGCGCTCCAGCCACTGCACCCGTGAATTGGCGCACTGCCGCGGCGAAGCGTCAACCAACTGTGCTGATCGGCGCAGCAGATCTCCAACGTTCGACCGGACGCATTCGACGAAGGTGCCAGCGCCGCGGCGGCGCACAAGTAGACCTTCGTCCACAAGACTTTCGACGGCTTTGCGAACCGTGACACGACTAACACCAGCGTAACTTGCGAGATCACGTTCAGGAATCAGCGCGTCGCCATGGTTGAGTTTGCCTGAGAGGATTGCCTCTTCCAGGAACTGCCGAAGCCGGAGATAAAGCGGCCCGGTGCCTCTTGATTGGAACCCTTCGGGCGGCAGGATGCGGGCGGACCGGTGGGTCATGTCATGCCCTTCGGCCGACGGCCAAAACGCCGGGTTGCCAGCGCAACAGCGCCGGTAAGCGCGTCGGCCTTCGCCTCGACGAACAGCGGCTGGTGCCGATCGGCAAGCCAAGGCCGATAGAGCGGCGCCAAACCGCCAAGCAAGCAAATCCTCCGCGCCTCTTTTGAAACAAGCGCATCGAGCGCCTCGTCCACCATGGCTGCTGACGACTTCAGCAGGCGAGTTGAAACTGGATCGCCGCCTTCTGCAAATTCGAAAACGCGTGGGGCATAGCGTCCGAATTCACCAGGTTTCGCCAGCCGCGCGAAGTCGACCAGACGGCGGGGGTCGTTGTTGAATTCTGACAGCACCGAATCCGTGACCGCTGAGGCCGCGTGGATGCAGTCGTAAGCCAGTAGACTTTCCTGCATGAGTGCGTGGCCGATACGCGCGCCGCTGCCGTGGTCGCCGATGGTGAAACCCCAGCCGCCGATTGTGCATACTGCGTCGCCACGTCGGGCGATGTAGATCGCACCGGTTCCGAGGATCGCAACGGCGCCGTCCATGTCGCCAACTGCGCCTTCCAATGCGATGAGGCCGTCGGATTCGAAATCGGCGGCGGCAAATGGAAGCCGCCGCCCAACGATATGAACGGCATCGCCAACGTTGTGACCCGCAACCCCCAGAATCGCGTATGCCGCCTCGATACCTGCCGGATCGAGACCTCCGTCTTCAAAGGCGCCGCGGGCTGCATCTTCAATGTTCTTGAGCGCCGTCTCCGGATCCGTGAGAATATTGGCGGGACCCGATTTCGCGCGGCCGAGAATACGTCCTTCAGTGTCTGCCACCGCCGCCCGACAACTTGTTCCGCCGCCGTCGATCCCGATCAAATATGAGGTCATGGGAACCTGCTTGTCGCCTATGCAGTGTTGCTTCGGGAACACGGCCGATCGGTGCAATTGGAATCAGATGTCGCCGATCGCCATTACAGCCCTTGGGTGGTGATGCGAACATCACCGCACCAACGGCATCCTTAGCTGCATGAGTGGCGGAGCTTTTGGCTTCGGCAAAGCTCCATCGCTATTGTCGGCCGCCAATCAGATCCTTCGAACTGCCGAGGGTGATGGCTACCAGAGCGTATATCCGCCATCGATCACGTAGGAGGCGCCGGTGACGTAGGCCGATGCGTCGCTCGCAAGGAACACCGCAAGCGGCCCAATTTCATCCGGGATGCCGGCCCTGCCCATCGGGACATTCTCAAGAAACGCCTCGATCACCTCGGGGTTCTTCTCATTCCATTCCTTGTTGATGTCAGTCATGAACAGGCCGGGGCAGATCGCGTTGACCGTAATGCCGTGCGGCGCCCAGTCTGCACCGGCGCATCGGGTGAAATGCAGAACCGCGGCCTTGCCCGTCTCGTAGTCGCGGCCGCCGATCCCACGATTGGCGATCAGGGCGCTGATCGAGGCGATGTTGATAATCCGGCCTTTTTTCTTGGCCGCAAGCATTGCCGCGCCGGCGATCTTGGTGCCGAGGAAGCAGGTGGTGAGGTTGAGATCAATCATCCTCTGCCAGGTCTCAAGCGATTCGGTTTCAATCGAGACGTTGACTTCCCGATTGCCAAGATTGTTGATCAGGATGTCCGGTGCACCGATTTCCTTGACGATGCGCTCGAGCGTTGTTTCGCACTCCGCAGGCACAGCCATGTCGGCCTTGAACGTCCACACCTTTCTTCCGAACGCACCGATCTCAGCGGCTGTCTTATCCAACGTGTCTTGCGTGCGGCCAGTGATAGCAATATCGGCGCCCGCTTCCGCCAGCGCCATGGCCATTGCCCGACCAAGCCCTCGGCTACCGCCGGTAACGATCGCGCGCTTGCCACTTAGTCCAAACCACTTTTCAAAGCTCATAGCTTCGCTCCTTATGTTTGAAGATCCGGTGTCAAAATCAGAGCGTGACCGGCGTTCCCTGCGCTGCGGACTGTTCGATTGCCGCCAGAACTCGGGTAACAGCCAGGCCATCCTTTGCATCTGCAAGAAGGGGAGCTTCGTCCAGAACGGCGTCAACGAACTGTGCGATCGCCTCCAACACGAAGCCTCCGATGCGGGAGCGACCCGTCGGGGTGATTCCAAGCAAATCGGCAAACTTTGCGCCTTGTGACGTCAGCTTCGTGACAGCACCATTATGGGACGGGTTGGCATTGATCTGGCCCTTGTCGCCGACCAGTTCGATCTTGAAGTCGTATGCGATCGGGTTGGCGGTCGAGAGAATCCAGCTGTTTTCAAGCGTGATGACGGCACCCTTAGAAAACTCCAGGGTGGAAATATGCACATCCTGGGTATCAACGCCCCGTGCTTTCAACACGCCACTGCGAGCGACGGAGTAAACCCTGACCACCTCGTCATCGAGAACAAATCGGAGGGCATCAACGACATGGCTGCCCAAGAACCAAAGCGCAGACGACTTTGCCGCCCAAGACAGCATTTCCAGCGGAACGTATATGGTGTTGCTGAGCCGCGCGTAGCCATGGACAGCACTGCCGATTTCGCCAGCCCTAACTGCGTCCCGCAATTGCACGATGGCGGGGTTCACCCGATTGTGGAAGTCCACCATCAGCTTGCCGGAGGATAGCTCAGCGGCTTTGGCAACTTCTTCCGTTTCTTCGAGAGTCATCGCAAGAGGCTTTTCGCATAGCACGTGCTTGTTGGCTTTGAGAGCCGCAAGAATGATCGGGGCATGCGTGAAGTCAGGCGTTGCCACAGAGATGGCCTCGACTTGAGGATCCGCGATCAACTCACGGTAATCGGTATAGACGGCCCTGCAACCACTCTGCTCCTTGAATGCGTTTGCCCGCTCTGCTGAAACATCGCAGACCGCGACTAAGCGTGTTTGAGCGAGGGTGTTGAAAACCTTCGCGTGATTGGCTCCCCAGATGCCAGCTCCGATGATGCCTACTCTTAATTCCCGCATAACGTCTCCGATACAAAAATATTCTGTATGTAAGTATCTCACACATACGCTACAAAAGGTCAAGCGTATTGCATCCACTCCATGAGGACTGCTTGTTATCCCCTCCAGCTCGGTCGTCGGAGAACTGGTATGTATGTATGCTTGACATATATGCGTGGCCTGTGACACATTTCGCTCGCCTCGATCCTGCCAGGGGGAGGTGGATCGCGAATCTAGCAAGCGGTCGATCAAATAAAATGGGAACAGATTGAAAGGTGCACTCCTATGGCCACTACCTTCGTATCTCCTATGTCGCGGCGCCGCCTCTTGCAGGGGGCTGCCGGCTTTGCTGCCTTGCCGATGCTGACCAAACTTGCCAACGCTGCCCCAGCACAAGCCCTGTCGTTCATTGGCTGGCCCTTTGCCCCTCAAGCGGTGGAAGAGAACGTCGGTATCTTCAGGAAACTCTATGACGAAAACGTCAACTACGAGCTCATAACCGGGGATTACCAAGCAGTCGCCGAAACAAAGCTAACCGGCGGCCAGACGTACGATATGATGTATATCAGCGAATTTAGAATCGCCCGATGGCATGCCGCCAATTGGATCCGCGACCTGGAAGGTCTGGAAGGTGTTGAGGATATCAAGGCCGCACTTCTGCCGGTGAGCTTGGAGTCCCTCACTTTGCCGAACGGCAGGCTTGGAGCCTTGCCGTATTATGTCGGACATTACTGCTTTGTTTATAATGAAGAACATTTGCAGAAGGTCGGTCTTGGAGTGCCAGACAGCTGGGAGGCATTGATCGATGCGTGCCGCAAGCTGAAAAAGGATGGCATCTCCGATGCACCCTATAACGGCGCTTGGGGACGGAACTGGCCCGAGCTTTCTTGGAGTCTCTTCTCATCTTGGTACTCTGAAGGCGCTCAAGTCTTCGACGAGAAAGAAGAACTGGTTCCCGATACAGCGTTTCGTAAGGTGCTTGAAACCTATCGCATGCTCTACAAGGACGGTCTTGTAACCGCCGATATCATGACGCAGCCAAACGAGGGCGTCCCGAGCTACAGCAGCGGACGTCATACGTTCCAGTTGATGCACGACTACAACCAGAAAGTCGTTAATGACCCAAAGGTGTCAAAGGTCGCGGGCAAGATCAGAAATGCCTTGATGCCGGGGGCCAGCCACGCAACGCTCGCTTGGACAGAGGGGTATGCGATGGGTGCGCAACCAGTTGACGTCGAACGCACGTGGAAACTGTTGCGCTTTTTTGGCGGCAAAGCGAAGGATGGCGAATACCATGTCATAAAACGGTGGGCGCTGGAATTCGGCCTTAGCTCCGCCTACAGCGAAGTCATGGCCGATCCTGAAGTTGTTGAAGACTTTGAGAAATGGCGCGATCTGGAGACGACGAGAAAGCAGCTTCAGCTAGCAAAGTCGCGGAAAATTGCCAAGTCAATCTGGTTCCCGGAATGGGACGCGTTCATGATGCAGAGGGCGCAGGAATACATTCGGGGTGGCCTTTCAACCGACCAGTTGATCGATGAGTTGGCTGCCAAAGTTTCCGAACTCAAGAAGGTCTATCAGTAGACTTTAGAGATTTGTCTAGTGCCTTCCGGTGAGCTGCAGCTCACCGGAAGTCACTTGCTCCTTCAACCGCCGCATCGTTCGACGGCATGCGAACACGCTTTGCCTGGAAATACTCTAGGTGGCAGGTGTTATCTTGATAGGAAAAAACTTGTGACAGCTCCAAACAATTTGCAGCGCAGTAGCAGACAGAAGCTGCCGCTGTTTGCTTACGCTTTCGTTGCACCGACCATTGCAGTTATCCTGGCAATCGTCGCAGTACCGCTCGCGTACTCCGCGTACTTGAGCTTGAACCGTACTAACCCCATCACCAAGAAGTGGGTTTTTGTTGGTGTTGATAATTACCTTAACGTCTTGACGAATTATGAAGCCTGGATGGCATTCGGCAGAACCGCTTATTTCACGTGCCTGGCCGTTATCTGTACGACCATCCTGGGAATAATTATGGCTCTGGTGCTCAACCAGCGTTTCCTGGGACGGGGGATTATGCGGAGCATCGTGCTTGTCCCTTGGGCGATGGCGCCGGTCTCCGTCGGCGTCTTATGGTCGTTTTTATACGCCGGCGACTATGGCGCTCTTAATGGACTACTGAATGATGCAGGCTTGAGCAGTTGGGCGCGGCCTTGGCTTGGCGATGGTTTTCGCGCGCTAAACCTACTCGCGTTAACCCATGTATGGAATCAAGCACCGCTTACGGCTCTCATAATCCTTAGTGGGCTGCAATCGATGCCAAGTAACCTTCACCGTGCTGCAATGCTGGACGGCGCGGGGGCGGTGCAGCGGTTTTTCTCGATAACGATACCGTGGCTCAAGCAAAGCCTCCTTTTCGTATCGATCCTCGCGACAATTAATGCGCTTATGGCGTTCGATATTATTTGGAACTTGACCCGTGGCGGTCCGGGTGCCGCAACGACCGTTCTCGCGTGGCTGGGCTACCTGTACTCGTTCCAGTTCTTGCGTTTTGGCGAAGGCGCCGCAGTTCTCTATATTTTGACATTCGTGAGCTTCGCTTTGGCTGTCGTTTACTTTTTTGCTTTCAGACCGCGCGAAAGGAAAGACACTGGGAGTGACGTTTTGACCTCAGCCGACCTGAAGGCCGAACGAATTCATTCCATGATTGCTCTTCCACCCTATCGACCACGAACTATGATACCGCGCCAAATAAGCGAAATTCTTGGTCGGACCTTATTCTGGATCTTAGTAGGTCTGATTTTCGTATGGTCGGCATTACCTGTTTTGGTTCTAATATCAATGAGCCTTTCGCCAGCCGCTGATCTGATCAGAGTACCGCCGACTCTTGTTCCGAGCGCACTGACACTCGATAACTTCAGGGCTGTCCTATTTCCAGAATCCGCTGCCGGTCTCGAAACCAGCGTACAAGCGAAGCGAGTGCCCTCGGCGCTATTAAACAGTCTAATCGTAGGCGCAAGCGCTTCTGCTTTGACGGTCGTGCTTGCGACCTTGGCCGGTTACGTTTTCGCACGTTACGAAAAGGTTCGCTTCCTCAGAATTACACTCTGGAGTTTAATGTTTACCCGAATGACGCCCGCGCTCGCGTTGGTGCTGCCCCTCTTCATTCTCTTTCGGACCCTCAGCTTAATCGACACCCGAACAGGGCTGATCATTTCCCATCTCACGATCCTGTTGCCACTCGGGACTTGGATGATGCGCGGTTACTTCGAAAGCGTACCGATTAGCTTAGATCGTGCCGCCCTGGTTGACGGTTGTTCGCCGTTTGAGATGATGCGCCGTGTCTTGTTGCCTGTCGTCAAGCCAGGGCTGGTGGCGACAGCAATCTTTTGCTTTCTCGTAAGCTGGAATGAGTTTCTATTTGCTCTGATAGTCACTTCAACTCCCAAGTCTCAGACCGTCACTGTTGTTCTGTCTGGCTTTCTTAGTCAGGCACGCTTTTACGAGTATGGTTCATTGTTCGCCGTCAGCGTGCTGTCTATCGTCCCGCCAATCATTGTCGCCTTCGTCTTTCAGAGATTTCTGATCCAGGGCGCGCTGTCAGGCTCAATCAAAGGTTAGAGAATAAATGTCTTCCATCAGAATCGCGGACGTGTCGAAGAGTTACGGCCTGGTACAAGTACTAAAGGGTCTGAGCTTGGATGTCGCCCACGGCGAGTTCATTTCTTTTCTGGGCCCTTCTGGCTGCGGCAAAAGCACTCTTCTTTATTGTATAGCCGGACTAGAGACGATAACTGAGGGCCAAATCATATTCGACGAGCGAGATGCCACGCGGACGTCGCCTCGTGACCGCAATATTGCGCTGGTCTTCCAAGACTATGCATTGTATCCACACATGGCGGTCAAAGATAATCTGGCATTCCCGTTACGTCGCCAGCGCATAGACGAGGCCACTATCAAGCGGCAGGTTGATTGGGCATCAGAGGTTCTCGGGATTGGGGCACTGCTAGATCGGTTTCCATCCGAACTTTCTGGTGGTCAACGCCAGAGAGTCGCGGTTGGACGTGCAATCGTGCGTAACCCGGCAGCACTTTTGATGGACGAGCCTCTCTCTAACCTTGACGCAAGTCTGCGCGTCCGAATGCGAACAGAGATACGACGTCTACAACGCGAACTCAAGATCACGACGATTTTCGTCACACATGATCAAGAAGAAGCAATGGTAATGTCCGATCGTATCGCGGTGATGAACGGCGGTAAACTTCAGCAATTCGGAACGCCAATGCAAATCTATCGAAAGCCCGCCAACCGTTTTGTCGCAAGTTTCATCGGAAGTCCCGAGATGAATTTCATACCGGAAACCGCACTCGGTGCCGCTGGTGTTCCTAATTGCATAGTTGGTATCAGACCACATGATCTGGTCTTGGCGGAAGGCAACGGGTCGAGCGGTGTTCCACTTGAAGGAGAACTGCTGCTGATAGAATCTGTCGGACCACTTCATTTCCTCGATGTCCTGGTCGGCGGCACCCTGATTAAAGCTACCTGCAAGGATTTGGGAGAACTAGCTGTTGGTCGCCGGGTTTCACTGATTGCACCAGAAGAACACCTCCATATGTTCGATGTCGAAACCGGTCTTCGACTGGGTTCTTAGGAGAAGTAAGTGTAACGCCCATACGGCCCACCGGCGAAATCGCGTCGCCGTTGGGCATGGTCGACTGTAAGCAACCTGACCTGACGTGGTGGGCACCAGTAAACCGGTGCGAAGGCCCACGGTCCCCACCTCCAGTGTCAAGGATCTCAGTGCCTTTCTCACCGTCAGGTGAGGGCAGAAAGTCGTGCTTTTATCGAATCGGGCCATGGAGAATCCAGCTGAAGCGGACGCAACTGCTGGAGCATGCCGCCGTCTACATAGAGGACTTGGCCTGTAATAAAGGAAGCCTCATCAGAAGCAACGAATGCAACAGCTCTCCCGATATCCGACGGGAGTCCAACACGCCCGAGCGGGACAACAGCCGCTCGGGCGTCCTCGCCAGGACAGTTTCCAACATGAATCGGACCAGGGCTAACCGCGTTCACCCGCACGCCGAAAGGTGCCAAGTCGAGGGCCATCGAGCGCGTAAGCGCTTCAACAGCCGCTTTGCTTACATCATATGCGGCCATACTGCGATGTGCCCGAAGGGCTGCCATTGAGGAAATGTGTACGATCGAACCACCACCGGCGTCAGCCATCATCTGGGCAGCGGCCCCCGAGCATAGGAAGACGGCCCTAAGGTTCGTATTCATCACCGTATCCCAATGGTCCTCCGTCATCTCAAGAAAGTGAGAGATCGGGTCAGGCAACCCAGCATTGTTGACCAAGACATCTATGCTGCCGTAGCGCTCGACAGCGTGTGAGACGAGCGCCTCGGCGTTAGCCCTGTCGCATACATCCCCTGTGCACAGGCTTGCATGCTGCCCCAGTGGTCCTAGGCTGGCGTGAGCTTTTTTTAGCGAGTCGATATCTCGCCCGTTTAGAACAACATTCATTTTCCGCTGGAGCAGAATCTGCGCAATTCCAAACCCTATACCGCGGCTAGACCCCGTGACGACTGCCGTCTTGTTCGACAAAGTCATATGTGCCTCCTTTTCGGCTACCGGCCACTAGCCTGACCAGCCGAGATTTGTGTGACATCGTACTGACGGCCTCACGACATCAAGCGCAGCCATCAGCGCGCGGGCTGGTGGAGGTTTAGGCTAGCTGACAACACCATCTGGACGGCGGGCATCATTGCGGAGTCAGCTCAGGATCGCTGTCGCGGGTGTTCGTCTCGACTTCGCGGCACTCCAGGAAACGCAGAAGTATGTTGCGAGTTATCTTCTCGACGGTGTTGTCGAAGTTATTCCACGCGAGGGAGGCGGCCCAATTGATCGAGCCAACAGAAAACACTTTTCCGGAATTGTCCCACTCGAGCAGTACAATATCGGACCGTACTCTGTTGTCGCTGGTGCCATCTAAACCGTCTGTGATCATATCGACATCTTCAACCGCCAGCTTGTAAAAATGGCTGTGTCCTTGCGATGTACCAAGCACGACTGCGTTTGCCGGGGATCCCAACTCGAGGTCATACCGATCGATCTCATCACCGGAGGCGCCGTTCATTGCGAACCCAGCATTTCCAAAATCGTCACTTTCAACACCAGCAAAGACCCAAGCATATTCTGGTGCCTTCCCAGCACTTGTCTTGGTGTAGCCTGGCGCCTGTTCATCCCATCCTTGACTAGCCATCCCTATGCCGACAAGGCGATTTGGAGCTCTTCCCCTGTAACGCCAGAGGCCCCCGTGTTCACCAGTGGTATTAAGATGGACCTCGCCAGGCGCGCTTTCCCAAGTGCGAATGCCCGAGTAACCTCGTCGGCACTCAATGATGTGCGGTCGGACGGGATCTTGGCTTGTGACCCAATAAAAGCCATTCCCTCCAAGGTACATGACTTTTCCTCCTCTGGAGAGAAACTGTTCGACGGCAGTCAACATCCGGCCGCTCCAGTACTCCGGATGCGAACCTGTTATGAGCACCTTGTACCCGTCAAGCAGGCCCGGTTCGGTATCGAGGGCGTGGTCAGTTAGGACGTCGTATGGCTGGCTTATGTGCTCGAGCCACGACGTCAGGTAGAGATCCGCGCCAAAGTTTCGAGGGGCATCAAGTATGGGGTTTCTGTGGTCCGCTCTGAAGTTAAAGATTGGCCGTTTGAAGCTCGAATAGCACCGGCCGGAGCCATCGGAATGCTTTTCATAAAGCGATCCCTCGAAATCGGGAAACGCCTGCAGTTGCAAGTCTCGCGCAACTGGAACTGCTTTAAGCCCCGAGATGCCAGCCTCGCTGTAATCGCGATCACCCAACGTGATATTCGCGTATGCTTGATACGTGAAGGTTGGGGCCAAGAACGCAATCGCTGCGTTCGGATCACCTTGCTTGGGCAAAACAAAGATGGGAATATTGTCTCCGACCCCGTCCCCCCGCAACCGTACGGCATAGACGCCGCTGTGTAAGTCATCGGGTATTATCAGCGTTGCGCTTATCTTCCATCCAGCTTCCTCTAGGTCATCGTCGTGAAAGTGGATAGCTCCGTATTGCGAGGGGACATTACGGAAATCAACTTCATCGCCAGTCCAATCGTGGCCGGTCACGGCTCGCGTCGGTGCGTTGACCAGAATGCCATGTCTGCCTGCGCCCGATGTGTCAGTTATGCAGGCGGTGTTCATCTGCAGACTAAAGTCCCACGATGCCAGGAGCCGCGAAGGTTGGTTGTCCTTTGCGCGCCCGAAGACGCGTACTTCCTCGAGCTTCCCGTTGAACGTATTTATGCCACGTTTTCGCCCGTCAACCCCCGCCTTCACAGCGGCTGCGCCTATCGCCAAAAATATATCGCGGCCCGCGAGGGGATGGCTGACCGTCCTTGCGAAAGCCGTGCCCCGTGCAATCTGCCTTTGTAGCGGTAATTTTGTAGAGAATTCGATCGTGGCCTCGCCTCGCGAAGGAGAGACGACGGCCACGACTCGTACCCAGTTTTTTCTAGGTATTGGAGCTTGGCAACGGCAACCAGAGACCTGCTCTGGTCCCAGCCTAAGTTCAAGGCGGCCATCCGCAGCAATCTCCAAACTTATCGCAGCAGCATTTTCTGTTGATAGCGATAACAGACCTTGCCGCCTGCCATTTCCGGGATTGGTCGCGTAGACCCACATTTCGAGGGTCAATTCCGCAAATTGAGCCAGATCATCCACATCGTCCACTAGTGCGAATGAACCGGGGTGACTTGTTTGTGGAGAAGTGGGCACCGTCTGTTCCGGCACAGCTGCGACTTTTCGAACCAAGGGGACGCAGGCGGTCACCCGTTCGTCAGCACCATGGAGACTGGCGAGGTCTACCGCCACTGGGCCATTTCCGTGTATGTAAATCTTGACCTCTTCGCTAGGGCGGTAGTGAAGGCGGTCGCAATAACCAACCAGATCACGGGACGTCAGGTTCATAACTCAGCGCTTCCGAATGAAAAATGTTTGTATGAAGCTCACACATACATTATTTCATGTCAATTGAAATGCGCATCGCTGCGAAATGTAGGCGGAAAGGCTAGGCTGTGGTAGTTAGATCAGTAAAGACTTCAAAGAAACAAGGAGTTGGAGCAGGTATGGGTGCTTCTAACGGTGACTGGCTGTTTGCCATGGGACGTGGTGAAGAAGATTCGACAAGACACAGGCCGTCTAGGCCGACACAAAATCTCATCTCGACGACCACTCTTGGGCCGGCCAATCGTGGCCGGCTTCTTCAGGCGTTGTATGATATGGGGCCGTCCAGCAGAGCCGACTTAGCGCGGTACACCGGTGTAAGTCGCGGAACGATTGGTGGAATTGTGCAGCCACTCCTCGACAGGCGGATTCTCGCTGAAGGCGAAGTTGTTCCGCCCAATCAATCTGGCGGCAAGCCCGCGACAAAGTTGTGGTTTTCGAAAGATGCTAAGCCCATATGTGCCGTTCTGCTAATGCATAATCACGTTCGGACCTGCCTCGTCTCCCTTGATGGCGCAGTCTATGCACAGAGCACCGAGGCCTTTCCCAAAGATCTCAGCGATCCTCAGGAGGCATTTCGAATTATTTCGCGCTCCGTGAAGAGAACAGCCACATCAGTCGACATGCCGATTCTTGGCGTTGGCGTAGCTGTCGCGGGCATGATTAACACAGAAACCGGCTCAATAGTGTCCATGAGCCTTGCACCGTTCTTCGACAATTTTCCCATAGGGCACGAGTTGGGGAAGGAGCTTGGAGTCCCTGTTTGCGTCGACAAGGACGATCGGGCCTTGCTTGTCGGCGATCGTTGGTTTGGCAAAGGACGTGGGCGCGGGAATTTTGCTGTGGTTTACACTGGCGAGGTGCTGGGGGCGGCGCTTTATCTTGACGGACATCTTCATAGAGGGCCGTCGGGCGCTGGCGGAGAAATTGGTCACACCATCGTCCAGTTGAATGGGAGCCGATGCAAATGTGGCCGCAACGGCTGTTGGGAGACGATCGCGACGCTTAGATGGTTGAGAGACGAGGCACAGACACGAGGGCTTCCGCAGCCAGCTTCACTGGATACCCACCGTTTGACAATCCTTGCTGACCAAGGAGTAGAAGGCGCGGCCCAGTTACTCGAAGAATACGCCTCCAATCTTTCCGTCGGTTTGGCAAATCTTCAACAACTAATGGCACCCAATTACATCATAATTCATGGGGATGCCGCTCAGGGCGGAGACCGAATGCTCAAGCTAATAGAAGCGAGCTTTCGTGAGCTGATTCTCAGCCGGCCGGGCGATGATGTTTCGCTCGTCCTTGGCGACAGCGAAGACGTCGCAGCCATGCGTGGCGCCGCTGGTCTTGTCTTGTCAGAACTCCTCAATTTCCCCCTTTAAGCGTTCGGCGGCTGCGTCCCCGCCGAGCAGATGTGTCTGACCTCCCATTCATCGCCGGGAGATATCCCGTCCGTATGCCGCCGTACCGCAATTAGGTATGTATGTATGCTTGACATATATACCTAACTATGGCAGCGTAATGTCAGCATTTACCCGTCAACATCGATGGCTGGCGATTGGCGGCGGATTTGAATTCGGCACGAATACGTCGGACAGAATGGTCCATTCTCTACGGAAATTATCAAATAGGAGACTTTAACTATGGTTGAACTATTGCGGGAGCGGACAGCAGATCTCGACATGGCCTTCCACCTCCATTCGCAAACAAATCCTCAACAGCTCAGAGCTCAAGGCCCTGCCGTCATCGAACGGGGCGAGGGGCCGAGGGTGTTCGACAGTACTGGAAAAGAGTTCATCGATGGGATGTCAGGGCTCTGGTGTGCATCTCTTGGCTTCGGGAACAAGCGGCTGGCCGAAGTCCTGTACGAGCAATCGAAACGCATCGGATACTACCATACGTTCTTTTCGCGGACCTCTCATGAAGTGAGCCTACTGGCGGAGGAGCTGTCAAAACGATCGCTAATCGATAATGCCCACGTCTACTTTGCGACGTCCGGATCTGAGGCAAACGAAACGATGGTCAAGCTAGCATGGGTATACCACACGGTGCGTGGTAACCCCGGCAAACGAAAGGTCATTTCGAGACGGAAATCTTTCCACGGTTCAACGATTGCAGCGGCTTCGATGTGTGGCTTGCAAACAATGCATCGCGAGTTCGCTTTGCCGATCCCGGGCTTTTTGCATGTTTCCTATCCTGACATGTACAGGGGGATGAATGAAGGCGAAACGGATGAACAATATTCGGACCGGCTTGCTGCAGAACTTGAGCAGATGATCCTGAGAGAAGGCGCTGACACCGTGGCCGCCTTCATCGCAGAACCGGTCATGGCTGGCGCCGGGGTGGTGTCACCGCCGAAGGACTACTTTCGCAAGATCAAGGCAGTGCTCGACAAGTACGATATCCTGCTGCTCGACGACGAGATTGTGACCGGTTTTGCACGGACCGGCAATTGGTTCGGGCGCCAGACGACTGATATGCAACCTCATATGATGGCCTTGGCAAAAGGGCTCACATCCTCCTATTTCCCGATGTCGGCCGTCGTCATGGCGCCCGAGATCTACGAAGCGGTATCAGAATTCAACAAAAGCGGCGGCTTTTTCGGGCATGGGTTTACGAACTCAGGCCATCCTGTTGGTGCTGCCGTCGCGCTGGAATGCCTCAAGATCTATGAGGAAATGGACGTCGTGCCGCATGTTCGGCGAATGGGTGATCGCCTGAAATCGCACCTCCGCGAAATCGCGGCGAACTCGTCGATCGTCGGCGATGTCCGAGGCGTTGGATTGATGTTCGGCATTGAACTTGTCGAGGATAAGGACACCAAAGCTCCATTTGCACCCAGCTTCGGGGCCGGCTTCAAGTACGACACGTTTTCGGTTGAAAATGGTCTCGTCGTGAGAGCCACCGGCGATTGCCTCATCCTGGCCCCCCCGCTTGTCGTCACTGAAGCAGACGTAGACCAAATCGCTGAGCGCTTCGGAAAGGCGCTCAAGCAATTCCAGGCCAGTATTGGCCGCTGAAGGCCATCTTGCATCGAACCCGCAAGAACTGGCGCTTCCGTTCCCCTGGGCCTCACATGAGGAGGCTCAGAGGAAACGGAAAGTAGGCTCGACCCGCAGTGATACACGCCCGAACCGGTCAGAGCAGCGGTCCGGGATGCAGAAATGACGCATACCCATTGGCGCAATAGAAAAAAGAGGGGTTCTCCAAATGCAATCGAACATTTCTCGTCGCCTGATCCTGAAAAGTGCAGCCTTGGCCGGAGCATTCGCGGCAACCGGAAGTTTTTTTGGGAGCAATGCACAAGCCGAGGAAGCAGCCCTGTCTGTTTTCGGCCCGCTGCCGCCTGATCCAGCCCCGCCAGGGGCCGCAAAATTCGCTGAAGCAGCGTTCGAAGCCTGGAAGGCCGCAAACGGAGCATCCGTGAACTACGAGCTGTTAGCCTGGCCGCAGCTTCACGACCGCATGGCAACGGCCTTTGCTTCCGGATCAGCCCCTTGGGACATCATGTATATGTGCGGCTGGGTGCCAGAGTTCGAAAGCTTCCTCCTGCCGTTTGTGGACAGCCTTCCGGCTGATCTAATCGCCGATCTGCCGGAGTCCAGTTTCAAAACCGTAACTTCGAATGGGAAGCGTTACGGCACGGTCTTTACGCTCTCATTGCTGACCCTGTTTTACAACAGAGAGCATTTGGAACATGCAGGAATCAAGGAGCCACCTAAAAACTGGGATGAATTCAAGCGATATACGAAGGAATTGAGCCGCGATGGTCGCTTCGGATACGTCGCGAATTATGCAGAAGCAGCCGGCATCGGCGGTGCTGCAAGCTACTGGATGGCATTCCTCCAACAGGCAGGCGGAACGATGTTCGGGGAGGGTGGTCTGCCGGTCTTCAAGAGTGATGCCGGCGTCGATGCTCTTCAGATGATGATCGATCTCATGGCATCCGGAACGGAGCCCGGTTCGATATCTTACGCCGGGATCAATGATGCCAGCAACGTTTTCATGTCCGGTCGTGCATCTATGATGATGAACTGGCCGTATATGTGGAATCCGGCACAGGACCCGAAACAGTCTCAAATCGTCGGCAAATTGGCTGCTTCGATACTCCCGGCAGGCCCAGCCGGTACCGCCTCGATCGACGGGACGGACGCGTGGACCATCGGCAAGGCCAGCACAAATCCCGAAAAAGCGCGAAAGCTGATCGAGTTCTATCTCGACAAGGATGTCCAAAAGCGCCAGGCGCTCGATACCGGATGGCTGCCCTCGCGGCTGTCTGTCCTCGGAGATCCGGAGATACAAGTGAAACTCCCGATTGCCAAGGTCGTGCTTGATCAAGCGCAGCACCCCTATGACAGCTTTGTGACGGCGGATTACACCCAGATTAGCCAAGCCATCGGCACGGAAGTGCAGAAGGCCCTGCAAGGCCAGAAAACCGCCGTCGAGGCAATCACAGAAGCGCATGAGCTGGTTACTGCGATCGTGAAGCGTCGCGGGTGAGCCGCCTGGAGGTGACATAAATGGCCACCACATTCGAGAAACGCCGGCAGAACGTCGGCGTTGTCCTCCTCGCACCAGCATTGATCGTCATAGCCGCGATTCTCGGCTATCCAATCGTCAGATCTGCATTGCTTGCATTCCAGGACGTCAAACTGCGGGCCGGCAAACTCGACCAGGTCTGGGTGGGTTTAGGAAATTTCAGACGGATCTTTTCCGATGAAGGCCTTCAGCACGCGGCCCTGAACACGCTCTACTTTTCGGTAATGGAGGTCATCCTTGTTGTCGGAATTGGCTTCGGCGTGGCACTGCTCTTGAATCAGCCCCAGGGAAGAAGCGGCTTCCTGAAGATTTTGCTGGTTATCCCGTGGGCGATCGCACCCGTGGCCAATGCCGTGCTTTGGAAATGGATTCTCAACTCCAACTACGGAGTGTTCAATGGCCTGCTGAAATCTCTCGGGCTTATCGACAACTATCAGGTCTGGCTGGGAACACCGTTCAGCGCGCTGAATTTCCTGCTTCTTGTTGACGTCTGGAAGTCGATACCATTCGTCACGCTCCTGTTGCTCGCGGGGCTTCAACGCGTGCCCGTCGTGCTGCACAGGGCGGCATTCATGGATGGCGCGAGCCGTTTTCAAAGCTTCCGCTACATCACACTGCCGGCCATCAAGGATGCCATCGGGATTGCGATGATCCTTCAGACAATTTGGTCCCTGCGTGTGTTCGACATCGTTTTTGTCCTGACTCGCGGCGGTCCGGCCGATGGAACCGTGCTTCTGAACTTCCTGGCCTATCGCGTCACGTTCAATTTTCTCGACATCGGCTACGGTGCAGCGATCGCAAACGTTATCTTTATTCTGACGTTCATTCTCGCGATCGGCTACCTGTGGCTTCTCAAACCCAAGTCCAGTGTAGGTGTAAAATGAGTTTCCAAGCCTATCGCACGGGCGGGCCCGCCAAGAGGATCGGGGTCTATATGGGCTTGGCGATCTTCGTTGTCTGGTCAATCGCGCCGATTGTCTGGCTGGTTTTGTCGAGCGTGCTGGAACAGAGCGCTCTCATTGCCCAGCCGCCGGATCTTTCCCCGTCTAATTTTACAGGCGAGAACTTCGTTGCGGTGCTCGCGTCTGCGTCCGCCCTCGGACGCGGCGTCCTCAACTCACTAATCGTCTCATTGTTTTCGACCGCCCTTGCGCTCACTTTAGGAGCACCAGCGGCCTACGCGCTTGCTCGCCTATCAGTGCCTTACTCGAATGTGTTCGGCTTCATCATTCTGGCAACCCAGATGCTGCCGGGCATTGCAATCGCGATCCCTTTATTTCTGCTCATCAGCTATTTGGGCCTGATCGACAGCGTCCTGACCCTGGGCGTCGTTTATCTCTCCTTCAACCTGCCGATCGTCATCTGGATTTTGCGCGGATTTTTCCTCAGCATTCCCATTGGAATCGAGAAGGCGGCAGCCGTCGATGGCGCGGGTCCGCTGCGAACGCTCTGGTACGTCATATTGCCGATTTCGATCCCGCCCATGGGCGCGGCTGCCGTGTTCGCATTTATCGAGGCGTGGAACGAGTTCTTCTTCGCATTGATCCTGACACGGCAGAGCGCGCAGACAGTACCGCTCGCGATCGCGCAATTTGCCGGACAATATCAAACAGTGTTCGGGCAGATGATGGCAGCCGCTGTGATCAGCGTGGCCCCCGTTATCGTGATCGCCACGATCTTCCGAGACCAAATCATCCGCGGCTTCGCCGACGGCATGATGAAAGGATAAACAGTGACTGACATACGGTTGAAAGAGGTTTCAAAGAAGTTCGGAAGCTTCCAAGTCTGTCACAATATCGACCTTGATATAAAGGCCGGTGAATTCATCACGCTGCTAGGGTCGTCCGGCTGCGGCAAGACTACGACCCTGAACATGGTGGCCGGCCTTGAAGACAGTACATCCGGTGACATCCTAATCGCTGGACGACGGGTCAACGACTTGTCACCGGTCGAACGCGACGTAGCCATGGTGTTCCAGAACTATGCGCTTTACCCGCATATGACGGTCGCGCAAAACATCGGCTTTACCCTCAAGATGCGCGGCGTTGCGCCGGCGATCATTAGGGAAAAAATCGAAAAGCTTGCAGCGTCTCTGGAACTCGACCGCGTCCTGGAAAGATTTCCAGCGCAGCTCTCCGGCGGCCAGCAACAGCGCGTGGCGATCGGGCGCGCTCTGGTCCGCGAGCCGCGGATCTTCTTATTTGACGAGCCATTCTCGAATCTTGATGCATCGCTCCGAGTGAAAATGCGCGCAGAAGTCAAGCAATTGCATGTTCAGCAGAATGTGACGTCGATTTTCGTGACGCACGACCAGGAAGAGGCAATGTCGATCTCGGACAGGATCGCCGTCATGTATCGCGGTCGTGTTGAGCAAGTCGGAACGCCCGAGGAAATCTACGCGCGTCCTGCCACCCGGTACGTGGCCTCCTTCATCGGCAGCCCACAAATCGAGCTGCTCGACGGAATTCTCGAGGAGTCAAACGGCGCAACTTTCGTTCGTGCCGGGCAGACGGTGCTGCCGTTGAGTATCGGCCTAAGCAGTTTCAAAGCCGGCAGGGTCGTCGAGTTCGGCGCCCGACCAGAACACGTTCGCTTGGGCGACAACGGCATTGAAGGCCGCGTGCAAATTCTCCAGCCGATTGGGCCCGCGACCCATGTCACAATCGATACAGCGGCAGGAGCGTTCATCGCAAGCGTGCCAGGTTTCCTGCGGGTCAAGCCAGGCGATGCCGTGAAAATGGAGGTTCATGCCTCGGACCTGCACGTGTTCGATAAGGAAACCGGTGTTCGTCTTTGACGGTTCGCCCATCGATGATGGCGGCGCTCTTTTCCTTTCTTTTCAACAAAAGAGGTCAGAGCTCGCCCGTTCACACGCGGAGCCGGCTAGTTAGCGCCGCAGCAACAAAAGGAACAAGACCAATGCCCTACGACAGCAACCCATTTCCCTCTTCCGATCAAGATCGACGCGCTATTTGGGAGATGCTCGTACGCAAAGACGTCGATGGATTTGTCAATGAAGACTGGGCCATTTTTGGCAGAGCGTTTAAACACGACGGCTTTTGCGGATTGGATGCAAAGGGATCACTTGACCCCAGCAATTGGCAGCTTCGATTCCCAACTGTGGACCTCTATAAGGATGCCTGGCTCGAAGATGCTGGCCGCGCAGCGGCGACGGCATACGCCGAAGATCGCCGAGCTGCGCTTTTCCGCGCCACGAACATGCTGGATATCCGTGTGCACGGACATACAGCGACGGCGCGGAAGACCTTTGATGACGCAATAGCACTTTTAGGTGGTGGTGCTCAGAAGCTGAATTGGCAGTCCGTGTTCTTCTGCGCGAAGGATGAGGACGGTTGGAAGATTACTGGTTTCGTAGGTTTTCTGCCCTTTACATCTCCCTTGTGACGCCATTTTCTTAGAACCGGGTGACGGGGACGAGACATCTGTTTTCGACATCGAACAATCGTTTCCAGTGCGGAAAACTGAGCTTGCCTACATTGGTCGTGCCGCGATCGGCCTCCATCCGGAGCCGCAAGTTTCTTGGCTTTCGCTTTGGCGCCCTTCCCGAGCGTGAAGCGCGGGGAAAGCATTCCCCAGCGCGCATGGACCAGTTGTCTCTTCCCGTCGGCGGTGTCGCGGATGATCGGCGATGTGATAGGCCGTCGCTCGACTGAGCCTTCGCATGCGGCCACTCAACCCTGTGATCTTGTCGTAACTTCATCAAAAACTTCATCCGATGATCAGCTAAGTGTCGACTTGGCACGAAGGTATTCCCCTTTCTTCGAAGAACACAACGTACGGTCGAGCCAGAAATACCGAAATCGGCGCAGCAGCGGCGAAAGTGGCCATGTCCTCCCGATATTCACCGCTCCTGCCGACTCTCATACTGGTTAAGGCTCCGTCTCATTTGGTTGTCGCGCTAACCTCGCGTGCTCAACCTCTTGAGAGGTTCGCGCAAGTGGCTTAGAGCTCGGACTCGATTCCCCATGACGTGGTGGCTCTCGGGAGGAGGCTCAGAGAACCTTCTCCATCAAATCTGCCGCGCCATAGGGGGTTCGGACGTGGTCAATTGCTTGCCAGCCCATTCGTTCGTAAAGAAGTCGAGCGTCCTCCGTTATCAAATAGAGACTTTTGCAACCGAGGCGTAAAGCCTCCTCCTCGAGCTGTTCGATCAACCGCGTGGCTATTCCCTTCTTCCTGTGGAAGGGATGGACGAAAAGCGCCTTGAGCCACGGGGAGAGAGGTGATCCCTCGAAATCATGATTAGCCAGCGTGACCATTCCCACGGGCACTGCATTTTCAATGGCAACTAATGTCAGCGGCATTGAAGTTTTCGTTGCTGCTTCGAATTCGCCTTGCGCTTGTTCGTAGGAACAGGATGATTGACAACCCCATTGTCCGAAAGTCCAGCTTGCGCAAACGGAAATAAAATTCGGAAATTTTTCGAGATACTCGATCGTTACTCCAGTTCCAACTGCCATTGACGTCGATGTCATAGTGTCTCCATTTTGTCGGCCCGCCAAGCATCGAGCGGGGATAGGTCTTCGGGCGGCCAAGAGATATCCTTGACGGTTGCGCTGCGATTTAAGAGGGCAGCCGTGCGACCACATAACCGCCAACCGGCTAAGAGCAGTGGCAACGCCGTCGCAGTGCTGAATGGCTTATAGCAACTCGGTCCAACGTTTCGATGTGCAACGTTGTTTGCGCTATCAACGAGAACCCTGTCGCAGTCGAAGATGGGCAGTTTTGGGCTTTCTGAAAAAGACATGGAAGGAGACCTAGTTGTACAATGGCTCTGAGCTGGCCCAGCACTAGCTTTCGATTGCTTGGAACAGGTTGGCAGTTGACCATTGCGGCACTGGGAAATTGGTGCGACGCGCGGTGCTCAGCCGGAAATCGCTCCTGCGGCGATCTTCGGACCTTGCTTATGAAGAGCATTCCAAACCTTGTGAAACGCCTCTGCATAAAGCTTCATCAATTCGCTATCGTTGGGCGGCGCAATCTCGGAGACGTAAAACATCGTGTCCAGGAGCTTAACTGTGTTTGGAAAGTCGGCGGCCTTCCAGTTGTCGCGAATGTCTGGCAGATATTCGAATACGGGCTTCGTGAGCCAAACACAGACAGGCACCCCTTCGGCCCTCAGTGCCTTGACTATGAAATCCCGGGCAGCCGGGCCTGGCGCGAAGCCAAGTGTCTCAGGTTCAACTCTTACAGGAAAATTGAGCACTGAATGGTCGCAGTCGGATGGATTGAAAACAGGGAAGAGGCCCACAAGCCCTGCGAGCATGTCCCAAAGATTTTTGCTATTGTCTCTTCGGACTTGGAGTTGCCTATCCATCTCTGTAAGCCGCAGCTTTGCTATAGAGGAAGAGAAAACGTTGGGTCTGTAATTGTAGCCTTGGGAAGACGGCGAAAAGATTCGCGCACCACTTCGGGACGAGCTTGACAGCGATACGCGATCAACATGTTCAATCAAGTCCGCGTCCTCGGTCATGACAAATCCCAGCTCGCCAGCCCCAAGGTGCTTGGCGCCATTCCCGGATAAAGCGAGAACGTCTGAATCAACATGAGCACCATCAGCGATCGCTTTTGCGGCACCAATCGACTGGCAGATGTCGTCAATTACAGCGATACCTTGAGCACGTGCCTCAGTTCTACCGCCAGAGATAGCAACATTGTTCCCGAAAAGGTGCGTGACTAGAACTGCTGCGACGTTGGAGTTAAACCTCTCAGCGGCAGCCCGCTGATCAATCGCGGCAAAGTTCATGTCGACATCAACGAAGACGGGCTTGAGGCCACTCATTTTAATTGGACCTACCGCTCCCGGCCAATTCAGTGCCGCGGTAACTACTTGCTCGCCCCGCTCTTTGAAATAGTCGAGGCCGATGTGGATGGCCGCCGTTCCGCTTCCAACAGCGCGCACTTGCCACTTCCCGGCCCAGCTCGCAAGACTTTGCTCCAAATCCTCCACGATTGGATGATTCACGCGGTGATACTTTCCGCTGTCAACAACTCCGCGAAGCGCTTCCACGTGCTTGTCCTCTGCGGCAGGCCAAGCCGTTACACGTCCATGTGGGACGACAGCCTTCCCGCCGAAAACGGCGAGTTTTCCGACTGACGCGGCGCCTTCGGCGTTGCCGGTTTTACGATCTGGTGCATCAAATTCGTTCATTTCGTTCTCCACGCATGGACCATTAATCCGATCAGTTCGAACAATTGTTACCATGGTGTCCTCCGGCGCAACAGCTTAATTTCAGTACTAAACAAGTATATGTTATCTTATATTTGTAAATATATTTGAAACCGCGCACCTAGATAGTATAGATTCGGAGTTGTTTATGCCGGATTTTGCGCGTAGAGCAGTTTCTCTTTCGCACGAGCACTTGGGATGTCTAAATATATTTTAACGATTACTCCCAGAACTGGGGCATCGAAGGAAGGCGAGGCGTGAGCCGACCAAGATTTCCCGTGCCCGATTATAATCCGACCCAGTGAACAACGAAGGACCACTTAGGCTCCGGTTGCGCTCGCGGTTGGTGGCGGAACTGGATCGGCTAAACAGGATTGGACGCTATGGACTCACTGATAAGAAGACTCGAAGCTCACCGCGTTGGAGAAAGTGAGGGAAGTTGTGACAGTGGCCATACAGACGAGAGCGCGGGGGGTACGATGCTCGCTCAGAAATTGATCCCGACGGGAACCTTGGGACCCGCAAATCGAGGCCGGCTGCTGCAAGCCTTGTACGACGTCGGAGCATCTAGCAGGGCGGAGCTGGCCCGCCTTACGGGCGTGACTCGAGGAACTATAGGAGGGATTGTGCAGCCGCTGATCGACCAGGGTGTCCTCGCGGAAGGTGAGATGATACCTCCCAAAGAAGCAGGCGGAAAGCCGGGTACCAAGTTGTGGTTTTCCAAGGAGGCAAGGCCAATTTGCGCGGTGCTACTACTGCACGATCGCGTGAGCGCATGCTTGGTGTCGTTGGAGGGCGAGGTCTACGGCCAGCATGGCGCAGAATTTCCGAAGAACCTAACAGACCCCTCCGACGCATTCCGCATAATAAGCACCTGTGTCGAAGAAGCTATCGCATCGGGAAAACCAATCTTAGGGATAGGCGTAGCGGTTGCAGGAATGATCAATACGGAGACGGGCGCAATCGTGACCGTCAGTCTCGCTCCTTTCCTGAACGGATTTCCGCTCGAAACGGAGTTGAAAAAAAGATTCGGAGTTCCCGCTTGTGTCGATCAGGACACAAGAGCCCTACTGGTCGGGGACCGCTGGTTCGGAAAAGGCCGTGGTCGGAAACACTTCGCCTCCGTGTACATCGGCGAGACTTTGGGTGGGGCGATTTACCTCGATGGGCGCCTCTATAGGGGGGCCTCCGGTGCAGGCGGTGAAATCGGTCACACGACTGTAGACATGAAAGGTCGGATTTGCCAGTGCGGACGACGCGGATGCTGGGAAACAATTGCTAGCTCGAAGTGGTTGACGGAGGAGGCGAAGACCAGGCGATTACCCCAAGCTCACTCCTTGGACGTGAGCCGATTGGTGAGTCTGGTCAACGACAGCGTCCCAGGCGCGAGGGGACTCCTTCAAGACTACGCGTTCAACATTTCGGTTGGCTTGGCGAACCTCCAGCAGTTTATGGCACCCAACTTTATCGTCATTCACGGTGATATCGTACGTGGTGGAAACCCCATACTTCACTTAATCCAGGAGACGTTTGGGGATATGGTATTCCATCGCCCCGGTGATGAGATTATCGTTGATTTCGGAGCTAGTGACTGCATGGCAGCGCTACGCGGTGCCGCAAGTTTGCTCCTTTCTGAATTGTTGAATTTCGTCATCTAGTGGGTAACGCGACCCTCGGCGCCAGCCGCCAGCCGAAGCTGAAGAGCAATGTCACGCCATGCTAGACGAGCCAGCCATTGCCGCATTACTTAACGCAATAGCCTCCGGCAAACCCGGCGCGGTTCAAGCTCTGAAAATTCCACATCTAGAGCCCCTGCGTCCGAAACGTTGTACCGGCCAAAACCAGAGCCAGGCAAAGCAGTACGGCGCCAGCACTGTCAGGGCCCGCGTTTGTTCCGGCTATCTCCATGCCAATCCCGGTCAATGAGGAGCCGCCAGCGGATCCCGCCGCGTAGGCGAGAGCGAATGCCGAGGTTCCCGCGATCAACTCGCCTCCACTGAACTTTTGCCCAAGGAGAGTCAATGCACATGTATTGAGAGAAAAACAGGCGGCTCCGAGAACGCCAAAGACGATGAGTATGATCGCGGGCGAATTTGTCAAGGGAATGGCCAAAAACGAAAGCCCCGCCACCGTTGCAGCGGTTATTGCGACACCGCTCGCGGACCACTTCTCGAGGAGAACTCCCACGAAAGGCTGCGAGAGCGCCATCGATGTCGCTAATACCGCAACGCTAAAGGTCGCGAAATAATCCGAGTAGCCCTCATGCATGAAGTATACCGGCATCGTCGATATCGCCGCGACATTCGAAAACGAGAATGTGAATACCATTAGGATGAGAAAGGGCGCACGCCTAAAAAACGAAAAGAAGGCGCCGGCGGGAACATGCTCGGGCTTTGTACGGGCGCGTCTGCTAAGTGCGAGTACGGCAATCGCTACTAATACTACATAAATCGAAAGTGATAAGAAGGCCGTGCTCCTCCCAAGAAAGGGAACTACTAACGGCCCCGCTGCGAATCCGCCGCTGACGCCCATGCAATAGAAACCTGACACTCGTCCCCGTATTTTATCCGAGGAAGCTAGGTGAAGCCAAGCCTCGGAGACAATAAACATTAGATTGGCGAAACAACCCAGCGCGAAACGCGCGAAGAACCAAATCCACAGGGTGTCCGTGAGGTCGAAAACAGCAAGGTTGCAGGCGCATCCGATAAGCCCGATGAAAATCAAGAAATCAGCTGATATCACTCGCGAAAGATGGCCGATCAGCAGTGTGGTCGATGCCAACCCTAACGAATAAATACCTGTGTTCAATCCAGCGATCCCAATTGGAACGTTTGCACGTTCCAGCATCACTGCGATCAGCGGGTATGTGATCCCCTGTGCTGCAGCGAATGCGGTTCCACAAACAATTACAAGCACTAGAGCCGCAACGTCTGGCGTCGCTTCGGACGTATTCACTGAAGGGGGTGTCAAATGCTTTCCAGTCGCAATATCCGGGAAAATATGCTATATTTTATTATTCGAGATCGGCGCTACTCTCATGGGCCCGCGCGTAGAGTCCATCGCATTTTCGTCAACGGCACTCCCCCGATTGACCTATAGAAAGCTGAGCCCGTCTCGTTTGATAAAGTCGTCTGCCACTGGATCTCCTGACATCCGTGCTGATGTGCAAATTCCACGAGTAACGATAGCATTTTCTTGCCGATACCGTGCCGTCGCGTATGAGGCTTGAGGTAGATGCAGTCGAGAAAAACGTAAGGGGTTGCCGACCAGGTCGAGGTTATGATTGATGCCGTCATATAACCCTCGAGCACTTCAATAGCCGCATCAGACTCACTGCATACCCAGCCATAGAGTTGCGGGGGCGACGCAAAAAATGCGGAACACCATCGTTGAGCCTGATCGCTTTCTTCGATGACAACACCTTCGTATTTTGCATGTTCGGTGCAGAGTCCAAGGAGCTGGCCTAGATCACTGTGACGCAACGGTCGAACTCTCAAGATCTTATCCTCATCGCCGTGGTACTCTTGGTTGCTAGTTAGATTGGATGATATTTCTCAGATGCTGCGCGAGTCGGAGTGACATCGCACATATCGTCAACGTCGGATTTGCCGCTGCGCCGGTCGGGAAAACTGCACTTCCTGCAATGAAGAGGTTTTTATGGGCGTGCGTCATGCAATTCGCATCAACAACAGACGTCTTCGGAACGCTCCCCATCACAGTTGTTCCCATGATATGGCTGCCTCCACTGTCCGATGCAGTCGGATCCTCCTGCAAATCAATACCGAATTGACCTGGGTTACAGCTAAGCAGACGAAAGATCTCCAAATGGAGGCGCCCCGCCGCTGCGATTCCATCTCGAGTGTATTCATCGAGCCGGAAACGAATTTCTGGACGGGGCAATCCTGACTGATCTCTTTGTTCTGTAGATAGAGTGATCCGGTTCTCAGGCTCGGGCAGCATTTCAACTACGCTTTGCAGCGCGAACTGTCGCAGACCGTTGTGTCGAACAGCTTTGAACAGTTCCTCACCTACAAGGCCTTGCCGACTTACCAGATCGAATAGTGTTCCCGTGGGACCGCCTGACGATCGCGCCACATCGTCAAATGGAGCTCCGTTGATGTTGCGCCAGCCGTCATTCCGTAGAGCGGTCCTGAAACCGGCTCGACGGCCGCGAAACGCTCCGTCGCGCAGTTCTATCCCTGAGGTCGATTGCGGCCCCCGGTAAGGGTAGATTGGATCTGGAACGATAGCCCACGAGTGTTTTTCCGCATGGTCCATGAGGTTGCGTCCGACTAATCCACTCTCATTCGCCAATCCATCGCCATACTGGTGGTTAGATTGCAAAAGCAGCTTTGGCGTTTCAATCCCATTAGCGGCCAGCACGAAAATGCGCGCCTGCAAATTTTCAATTGAGCCATCATTTCTCCGAAACCACGCCTTGGTTATGCGTCCATCCTGAGACGTGTCCAGTTTGAATACGACCGCATCAGCAATCAGTTCTGCTCCATTCAACAATGCATGACGGATGTGCACTAGAGGATCATACTTAGCCCCGACTGGGCAAAGTGGCACGCAAGACGAATAACCTTCACAAAGTGGGCGCCCATTATATCCGTCTACCGAATTTCGTGCCTGAGGAGTTGGAACGATTTGTATGTCTTGATGATCAAAACGAAGCCCCTTGATGCGCTCCATCGTATATTGATCAACGTAGCTTTGCGGTATGGCGGGCATCGGTAGGGGTCTGCTTCTCGATGACCCGACAAATTCGTCGGCGTCTGGGGTACCGGCTACACCAATTGCGGCTTCCGCCAAACAGTACCACGGCTCAAGCTCTGCGTATGAGAGCGGCCAGTCTCGACCACGGCCGTATGCTGTCATCATGCGGAAATCGTTTGGGCAAAATCGTAGGGCTGTTCCAAGCCAAGCAAGCCCGGTCCCACCAGCCATACGCAAATATTGGCCCTCGAAACGATCGGAACCAGCTCTTTGTTGGACGTAATATTCGAGTTTCCCTGTTCGTTCTTGAGGAGCGAGGAGGTCCACGTAGGGAGCGAAAATCTCGGCATCGTCCGAACCGGCGAATGTCTCCAGCCGCCCTTTTCTTTCGTATCTTTCGTCTTCGAACGGAAGACCAGCTTCGAGCAAAGTGACGTCCATACCAGCTTCGGCCAACTCACTTGCGATCAACGCACCAGCGAATCCTGATCCAATTATCGCCACGTCCGCTACATTATAGCTCATTGTTCACACTCATTTCTGTGGGCTGAGGTGGTCTTGCCCAATCGCCAAAGGCACAGTCGCCGCGTGTAAAAGGGGCATAAACGCCAAGCGCCCTCCAAATCAGCGCTCCCTGATATTGCTTCCAACCACATCGTTGCCAATGTCTGTGGACAGGAACTGCTCCCAGATAAAATAGGTAGAGGACCTGTTCGATTGTCTTAGAAATCGTTGAATCTTCGCGCAGTGCGCGGCAACGGCAGGCGACATCTCCAGGCGGGGTTTCAGCGCGGAAAAGCTCGTATACTCGTAAGAGTTGGTCGATATCACCCGCAGCACCCTTTTCGCCTCTCAAGACGAGCAGGTTCGCTGCGAGAATGTTGTTATCTAAGCTATCGAAACCTGTAAGATCGCAGACCAACAGCGAAAACATTGCTAGTCCACGCACGGAAGCAAAGGTCGGAGCGCTCATGGCGCCGACCTATTACAGAATTCCTTAATCTCAGGAATTTCGGATAAGCATGATCGAAATGCATTGAGGAAATCTTCGATGTGGGTCTTTCCCATTGACGTCGAGATGCTGCCCCAGAAAGGAGCGGCAACGTAGAATCCACGCTCGAGCATGCCCACTTGGAGTCGTCTCAATATCTCACTTTCCATCGCGTTGTGATGAGCTTCGCGGTAGGTGCAAGGTCGAGTTTTCTTGGCGTGAAACCGGAAAAGAGAACCAGCACCTTGCACGCTAATAGCCAGATCATTTTCCGCTGCAGCGGCTTCCGACTGTTCACGGAGGTAACAACCAAGTGCGCTGATGCGGTCCAGTTCCGGCGCTGTGAGGGAGGCGAGCGCAGCGCGACCTGCAGCCATCGAAAGCGGATTAGCTGAGAATGTTCCGCCTTGAGGGACTGGTGCGCTATCCTGGGGAGCAAAGGCTTCCATCAAGATCTTCTTCCCACCGACCACCCCGATTGGGAGCCCACCACCCAACACTTTTCCCAATGTGACGAAGTCTGGTTGAAAGGCCCTTGCAGCTGAGGCGCCCTGGTACCCAAGCCGAAAGCACACAACCTCGTCGCTAATCAGCAAAATCCCATGTTTGTGGGCAACGTCTTGAAGCATCGACAGATAACTTTCATCTAGCGGCATCATGCCAGCGGCGCACGGAAGCATATCAACTACAATGCAAGCCAGTTCTGAACCGTGCCGTTCGATAATGTTTCTCGACCGCTCCACGTCATTGATCGTCAGGACTACAACATCATCGGTCACGTGCGCGGGCGTGTTTCGATATGGTGCAATAGAACTCGGTGAGTCTCCCCAGTTACCTGGATGACTGCGAGTGCTCACCTCAGCCCAATCATAAGTCCCGTGAAAGGCTCCCTCAAGCTTAGCCAGCCGCGTACGCCCCGTCATTGCTCTGGCGGCTTTGATTGCAAACATAACGGCCTCAGTACCGCTGTTTAGATAACGAAGACGCTCGATCGCGGGAACGCGCTCGCATATCATCTCGGCAAGATCGACATCAGCTGCGGTTGCATTGCCGAAACTTGTGCCTCGTTCTAACTGAGACGCAACGGCGGCGATTGTCCCGGCGTGGCGATGACCATGAACTAACGTGGAAAAATTATTGTGAAAGTCGACGTAGTGGTTTCCATCGACGTCCGTCACGCGTGCGCCTTCTCCCGACTGAGCGTAGATGGAGAGACGATCGCTCATTCCTTGAATAGGAATAGTTCCGATTGAGACTCGGGTGACGCCGGCAGGGTATACATTGCGCGCGCGTTTGGTCAGCCGCTCTGACTGATCGAAACGAACGTTGGCTCTGTCAAACGGCTTGTGGATCTGGATCAGAGTACAAGCCTTCCCATCTTCACCCGAGCCTCGAATTAGAGTCGAGCATTCAAGGAAATTTTCCTGAACGATATTCGTGAGGATGTCCGCACTGTTATTTCCACCCAGACTAACAATGATACGGCCACCTTGCGTAAGCCAATTCGGACCCTCTGCTAAAAGGCGTCGCAGAACAAGGAACTCGGAATCAATAATTTCCCGTCCCGGTTCTTCCCCGCAATGGTTTGTATTCGGGTCCAACCGGCTTGGGGCATTCCAGAAGATGGCATCGAAACGTCGACCTGATGGCACATTCGAAAACACGTCGCTTTGCAATGCTTGAAGATTATCAATGTTGTTGCGCACCGCGTTCTCTGCAGTGTTGCCCACCGCGAGCGCGCTAATATCAACGCAGGTCACAGATCGCGCCCCTATGTTGGCAAAATGGAGGCCCGAAAGGCCAAATGCGCAGCCAACGTCTAGAACATCCAACCCTTGGACCGGCGGGAAGTTTGCGGTTGCCCATCTCCGGCGAGCAAATTGCTCAAACGGCATTACCCCTTTATGCACCACCAGATTAAGATCGAACTCGGTCATATGGAGCGGAAAGGAACCCTCTTGGCTCATAGCCAGAGTTTTCGTTGTGTCTTCTAGGGTCACTATACAGTTCTCCTGTGTCAATGGTCAGGTTGTCTAACAAAGTCAGCGTTAATGAGCCCCAACGCAGCTAGTTGCGAGCGAAACCAAGAGATGTCGGTTTCAGGTTGAAGCGACAATTCATTGCGAAGCAGGCAGAGGAGATCGTCCCGGTGTTTTCCGAGCCGATCGCGCTTGCACATCTCAATTTTGCGCTCGATGACGGTCCCATAGCTAGCTCTGACGCCTATTTTCGGATCGGCGATCAGATATTGTGGCCGCGTAGGTTCCAATACCCAATTGACAGCAATATCGCCGTGCGGATGGACAAATCGGGTTTCGAGCTCGAACTCTGAGGCTGAGAAATCACCAGCGACAAAACCTAAACAGACCAAAGTATCGGTGTCCCGTCTGATCGCGTCGTCGAAAGCATCCCTCCGAACATGGTGAACATCGATGTCATTTGGAAATCGTAGCAGCAGCGATGCAAGCACGCTGCTGCCAGCAAGCCAGCTCTCCACTGTACGATTGGGCGCCATCGCCTTCAGAACGCGGTTTAAGAGTTCCGAATTCATGCTGCACCGCCACAAAGTGATATCGACGACTGCATTCTAAGTGAACTCCAATGGCACATCGCGTGCAGGCCTGACTGAAGCAGCAGGCGGTCCCAAGCAGATACGTCGTCGCCGCTTCTGATCAGCGTGTCGACGCTGTTTTGCTCACCAGCCAAATACGATTGAAGGGTCGCCGATAGAGCCCGACCCACGGATAGCGTTTCAGCATGAGCTAGTGCCCAGAGGGCTTGCTTTACGGCGGTATCATCTCCGGCCACACAATGGGCGTCATAACTATCGTGATCCCCCAATACCGCAAGCAGTACTCTCAGTGATGAATGTGATACTGACCCCGAGTTCAAACTCGCCCAGCCTTCTTGATCGTTCCCAACCAGTCGACGCCGGAGGATTGCTATTTCAAGTTCCATTATGTCCGGGCTATCACTTACGTGGATGAGATTAGTTACTGGATTATCGCAGTAAAAGCGGCTTCGAACAGTGCCGACTGCAGCATGCGCTGGCTGCGTATTGCCTTTTATTTTCCGCAGACGCTCGAGGGCGTTCGGCCCTGCCCAGATGGTAACAAATGCTGGTCTTGCGTCGAAAAGATCTAAAACTATTGGCCAGTGCTTTCCCCCTGTCGATCCCGTTAAAGAATAGAAAGATGTGATCGACGCGCAGCTATGGATCGAGAGAAATCGTTCCGTGATCTCCAACCCAGTTTCGCGGCGAATGAAGTCATCAAGGCAAGCAGTTAAACCAGACTTTCCAACCTCTGGACCATAAACTGTCAATCCGATTTCAGACATCACGGCCCTCCTTAGCTATCGGAACGGTAACTTTATTGCTCGCACCAACGGTAATTGTCGTTGCCCTTACACGCTTCCCTTCCAGCCAACCCGCAAGCCTTTCAGGGTGGGCGCCGTTCACAACAACCCCAGAAATGCCTCTCTGCGCCATGAAACTCGCCGCGCATACATCGATTGACGTATGGCCGAGATCCGCCAGGTCCTGGGCCTTGATGGTTTCGATCAGGGCAGACTGGTCCTCAGTCGCCGCACCTCGGTAGACACCGTCGACGTCTGTCAGGATCACAAGACGAGGTGTGAGAGTCACCCATGCGATCCATGCTGCAACTGCGTCAGAGGTAATTTCCCAGCTCCACTCCACCGGGTCCATCGTGAATAGCACGCGGGAAGGGAGCAGGACGGGAATCATTCCTTGCTGGACCAACGCTTTGCATTCGCTGAAGGTTGAACACGCCACAAGCTTGGTGGAGAAGGCGCGGTCCGCCAAGAGGTAACCAGTTTGGTCCTGCGCAAGCGCGCAGGCGTGATGTGCCGTGAAAGGCTCAAGCGGATGCTTTGCGTCAATTGCTTCTATGGCCTTGTCGGGGATGCCCCCTCCAGGAACAATCAAGATGCGGTGTCCCTTGCTTGCCAATTCCTCAAGCTGAGCAATTGCTTTTTTGCATGTCGCGATATCTCGCATCAAGCTTCCGCCAAACTTCACGATGATTGAAAAGCCGTAGGGGCAAAAGCCCCTCAAGTTGTTTTGCAATTTGTGATTCCTCTTTGGCCTGGTTCAGCGACGGCGCCGCCGCATTTTTAAAGGCAATTCGGTTCTCGCCACCCAAGAAACGACTTGCGACATCTGTTCGTTGCGGAGTCAAACCGCGTCTCCGGCGTCCGCATGCTTTGTCATGCAACAAAGATCTAATCAAAAATGCCGAAATCGCAAGTCTAATACGGTACAGTTTAGCAATATATATTCTAGTATATCTTGATATATAGTATATGAGCGAAATCGATATCTATCGCACCTTAATATTACCATATTTAATCATGGCAATTGGTGCGTTCGTAATACATGGACCTTTTTGCTTTGAGCCGGCAGCATGGGTCTCAGCATTTAAGAATGCGCTCTCGATGGCATTGAGGCCGGGGCATCGGGAGGCAGGAACATGAATTCGGCGTCGGCAAGCTTCGTGACCTACTCTTGATCGTTTCCGAGCATTATCGTAGCTGTCGCCGAAGCTTCCGACGGAAGGCCCGACTACCGCCTCGACCAACCGCTCGGAATAGCGAATGGACACCACCGACCTTACCGCATTAAGCGTCGTAGAATGCGGGGCGGCTTTGTTCATGTCAGCCAACCATCCCAAGGCGAAGCTGTTTGAGGAGAAACCCGTGTGTGTCGGCTGTCCCACGAACGAACAGCTGCGCGGGAACCCGTCACTCGAGCGATTCATGTCCATGGGACACGTCGCGGCGAAGTTCGGTCGGACGCTGAAGCCATTCGTTGAACGATGGCTTTTCCTTCAGCACGGTTTCACGCGGCGTATAGATATCGTGGTTCCCGGCTTCAACTTGATCCCATCATTGCTCTCGGGGACGAATAGGATAGCAAACCTTCCCTTGCGTCTTGTCAGACATTTCGAACCCACAGTCCCGTTGCAGATCATCGATCATCCTCTTTCTCCCCTCTGGTTCACGGAGGCTGTACAGTGGCCCTCGCTTCATAATTCCGTTCGTGGAAAGATCTGGATGCGCGAGATAATGTTCCAGGAAGCTTCGGGTATTGAAGCCCATCCGGAAAGCTGTCACGAAGCGTAATTCCGGCCGAGCTGCAGTCTTTCGAGCTTTCGCATTGGCGCCCTTCCAAGGCTCGAGACGGTTTGCAACATGGGTGAGCCCAGAACCTCGACTATGTCCATCGGGCGTTAAACCGACACGTACCAAATATTTGAGGGACCCAAATGGACCAAGTAGCGCCAGCGTCATTTCCGCGGCTACAGAGGGTTTGTACCGGGCGACGGCCCTCGCGTCAGAGCTGGAAGGCATGAGACAGTGCGAGGGAAGGATCGCGCGACAGTCGAGAGGCTCCTTCGGGAAGCGGCCAATTCCCGCTCAATGGCACCTCAAAGGCACGGCTCCGAACGCGCTCACAGTAACGCTAAGCGGAAGCGGCCGCCAGCTTGCTAGCGGACCGCCGACGCGGCAGCGGGCGCCCGCCGATTGCGCGTAAGGCTCTCGCACCTTTCTCTCTCCCCCCGAAGCCGGCGGCACTCGATGTTATCTAACCGGACGTCTTTGCGTGGGCGTGGTTGCGGTGTGAGGCATCCCGTTTGAAGTAATCCAATCCCGTTCTTTGTGATGGCATCCTGGCCGGCTTCGGATCTTCCACGATCAACCCGCGGTGGGAGCTGAAAGGATTAAGAAATCCACATCGCCACTGCGGCGAAGTTCGCGTCCGGATCATCATCGAGGGAATGCACTTCGAAGCTGGCTGTCAGTACCGAAGCAATACTCCCCGATAGTGCCGTTTGAATCTTCGCCAGGTGCTCCGGCGGCGCGTCATTGCCGACGCTCCTTCCGATGCCCAGCAACGCGATCCTGCAATGGACGGATTGGAACAATGGGACTGGCACTGCATCGCGCCTGGCAAACCGATCCAGAGGGCCTTGATTGAAGGCTTCAATAGGCGGCTGCGAGACGAGTTCCTGAATGAAACGTTCTTTTCGTCACTGATCCATGCTCGATCAGCGCTTTCAGACTGGCGCAGCGATTACAATCCTGTTTCATAACGCCCATCTTTCTATGTTGTTGAAGGGAATAAGTTTTCCTGATCTGGATGCGATCCTGTGGGGTGTCGAGGGTTCTGCCGGGCGCGATCGAGGATCTGATGTGCTTGCGGGGTGGCGAGTTTTGAACGGCTGAAGATCCATGGGCCGTCGGGTAGCGGATGAGCCCCCTCGATCTGGCCAGCCTCGGCCGCCAGACGCAGCGTTTTTGGCGTTATCCCGAGCAACTTCGCCGCACCGCCCAGATTAAGCCACGGCTCGACCCCGTCGACCCGGGGACGGAAGACCGGAATCTTGCGGTATGACCTCAGCGCGGTGACCCGCTCCCGTGTCCACCGATTGCCATTGCCGGTCGTCAGTCCGTTTCGATTGAGGACACCGGCAATCACATCGTCATTGGCGATAAGGACGAGCTGTCGTACGGCGTCGACAATATCGTCAGGCGTCGCGTTTCTTTGCCCGCGGCGCCGCTTCGGCAGGCGCAGCTCGGTGTGGACACCCCCAACCCAATGGATGACGAGGACGATCTCGGAGGTTCCATCATCGAGATCGGCAACCACTTCATTGATGAGCGTTCGCACGATACGCTTCTTCAGCCTTGCATCGGTTGTCGGCGCCGTCCAGACGGCGCGGAGGTTCCCCGCTAGTGCGGCTACCTGGGATGCGGACATGGGGATCGGCTGCGGCGCAACCGTCCGATGTTTGGCAATCTTGGCTTCGATCTCGCCGGCGCGAGCGAGCGCCGTGTTCCAGCGTGCTTCGAGCTCCGACGTCACCAGCCTGTTCTCCGGATCAGCCGCGTCGTATTGCCGGAATGCCCGGTCGGCGGCATAGCGCGCTGCCTCGAGATCGCGCAGCAGGGCATCCTGAACCTGGTCGCGTTGGCTGGCCATACGGCGTTCCGCCTCGATGGCGGCGGCAATAGCTCCTGGTTCGACCACCCCGTGCACCGCCTCCTCGATCGCATCATCGACCCGCAAACCGCCGAAGGCGATGCAACGTGGTTCGCCGTTGTCGAGCAACCCTCGCCAACAGGAATAGCGCGGGATGTTATGGTTGGCTCCTGTGTAACGAACCGTCAGCTTCCGGCCGCACCTTTTGCAGCGGAAAAGGCCGGCAAGCAGAGCGTCGCCATGCTTCGGCGCTCCATGATGGCGACTGGCCGGTACATTGTCGCTGACCATCTTGCGGATCTCCTCCGCCCTTTCCCAACTGATGTAACCTTCGTGTGCGTCCGGGATCAGCGCCAACCATTCATCACGCACCTTGCGGCGAATTCCAGATCGGCCACCGTATCCCGGGACGGAACGACTCTTACCATAAGCATAAGCGCCGCCGTAGATCGGGTTCGCAATCATCCGGTGGATGGTCGCATAGTTGGGTCTGCGCCAGATGACATCACCGTCCGCGCGCCTGACGGGCAAATCCAACCCGTGTTCGAGGAACCATAGAAGCGCCTGCCGTGCACTGCCAAGTTCGGCGACTTTGTTGAAGACCAACGCAATGGCGTCCTGGATGCGCCGGTCGGGATCTTTCTCGATCCTGTCACCGACCTTCAAAAAGCCGACCGGGACCGTGACGACAAGCTCTCCGCGGCGTGCCTTCTCGTAGCGGGCGGAAAGGGAACGCTGACGTAAGAGATCGAGCTCATACTCGTTGAGGCTGCCCTTCAGGCCCAAGAGCAGCCGGTCATTGCCCTGGCGTGGTGCGTAGACCGCTTCCTGATCGATCAGAACGGTATCAACGACGCGGCACATCTCGATGAGCTGCTGCCAATCGCGGCTGTTGCGGGCAAAACGCGATACCTCGCGTGCCGCTACCGCCCCCACCTTGCCAAGGCAGACCTCGGCGACCATCCGGTCAAAACCGGCGCGGGTTACACCACCGGCGGCCGAACGACCAAGATCGTCATCCACCGTCTCAATGCGCGACCAACCAAGTGCTGTCAGGCGATCGCGCATGGCGTATTGAAGGGTACTGCTTTCGCGATTGTGCAGAACCTGGTGAGCCGAGGACTGCCGAACATAGAGAATAGCCTTCCGCTCCAGATGGTGCGGCCCGATCTTCTCATGCATCATGACCGGCCTCCTTCTGCTGGGAGGTGCGCTCGCAGTTTGCGTGATCGACGAACAGCCGCACGATGAGAACCGTCAGCGCCTGGCGGGTTTCCTCCGGCAACTCCGGCCATTGTGGCATGCCTGCGGTCATCCCCCTCTGCGGAACCGAAAACAGATCGAACTGGCATGTCATGGACTGGCGAGGCATGGACATCTCTCCGACTCGTTTCGTGAGAGACCAATGCTGCGCCCATTACCGCAGATTGCGATGAGGCGTCGGCGTCTTCCAGTAACTTTGCCAAAGCATGCAGGCTCGCGAGATCGACATGCGGAACTGGCAGGCTGCGCCAATATCCGCTCACGGAACGGTCGAACATCCATGATGGGACTTCAAAAAGCCGATCAGAAGAAGCACCAGATAGGCTGCAGCGGAAAATGTCCGTACCTTTGGCCAGCGCATCATGGACATGCACGAGCTGACCGCACCAAGGATGCCACGGATATAAAAGCTCACGAACCTCCGTCCTGTGGGTGTTCTGTCGTCGTGTTGTACAACGATCATCGACTACACTCCGGACTCGGTTGAATGACACCTGCCGAGTTCGCTCAGACCATCAACCCGCGACGTCATGCGCCGCTGCGCAGCCGGAATGGCTCCAACACCGCAACCTGCCACTACCGCCCCGAATACCGCAACCTAAAACCGCTGGAGCAAACTCAAAACTGGATAAAAGTTAGGGCAAAGCAAATGGTTGTTCAAAGAAACTCAAGCCTCACGGCCAAGCCCCGCGTCTACTGACACGGTCCGCAGTATGCAATTGGCTCTTACGCGACCTGGCTTTTTGGCAACCGTATCTCGACTGCCAAACCTCTTCCGCTACTGTTATCGATGATGGCATCGCCGCCGTGGGCGAGGGCGACCGCTTTTACATTTGCTAGTCCAAGACCGCTGCCGCCGACGTGAGCTCCCGACTCGTCGTACCGCCAGAACCGGTCGAAAGCTCTTCCCCGCGCGTCCAGCGGCAGACCAGGACCAGTGTCGGAACATCCGATTACAGTCCAGTGCTCGGTTTGGCCCGTCAGGATGGTTACCGTACTGCCCGGAGCGTAGAGGCAGGCATTACGGACCAACTCTATCATGGCCTGCCTTATTCTCGCAGGGTCAGCGAGGACAATCGCGGAACTAAGATCCCGTTTTAATGTGACGCCCGCAGCCTCCAACATTGACTCAGTCAAGGATATTAGCGTCTCCGCTTCGATCGCCAGATCGATCTCCGCGGGATTGATTTTAAGCGTTCCTGCAGTCGCGAGGGAGAGGTTCCTCAGATCCTCGAGGATCCTTTCAGCATTGGCTACAATGGAACGCAGGCGATCAAAGCCTTGGGTGCTTGGCTCCAGACTACCCTCCGAGAGCCCCAGCAGCGAATCAAGCAGTATAGTTAAAGGCGTGCTTAGCTCGTGCGCGATTACCGAACTCGAGTATTTTAGCTCAGCTTCCGCGGTTTGCAGCTCATCGGCCATCAAGTTGAACTCGGTGGTCGCGGCATTGGCTTCGGCAAACGAGTTCCGCGTCCTCGGGATGCGCGCGGATAAGTTACCATCGGCAATTAAACGAGCTGCGTTTGCGACAGCCTTCAGGGGCTTCGCGATCCTCCGTGCGCAGTACCCAGCGACAAAGGCTGTGGTTATAGGGCCACTCAAAATAATCGAAACAATTATGAGGTCGTGCAAATAGACCTTTTCTTCGGGCAATGGCCCATGTTCATACAATAATCTCTGAAGAAGGTACTTGGCATAGAGCGTTACGAGGTGTTGCAAAAAGACCATTTCTTTGGATAGTTCATCTTCATAGGATAATCTCGTAAGCAGGTATTTGCCATAGAGCACACAGCCAAAAAATGTAACGCAATAAGCCACCAAAATGAGCGCGAACGCAGCTAGCATCATCTGCCTAATCAGGTTTCTAGCCATAATTTTTGCCCAATCGGTACCCGACACCACGAACGGCGCTCAACAAGTCAACAGCGCCAGCGGCATCCAATTTGCGTCTCAAGTTGGACATATGACTGTCGATGGTCCTTTCGAGCGCGTCGCTTTGGGGAAAGCAGGCGTCAAGGAGCGTCGGTCGATCCAACACGCGACCGGACGCACGAGCCATATACGCGAGCAACTTAAACTCGTAGGAAGTCAGTTTCAAATTAACCGCACCCGTTGGCAGCTCCACCCATGCGGCGTAGGAGGCTTCGTCCACTACAAGGTTGCCGACGCGGATAGGTAAATCCCAACGGCGGCCGTTGCCCCTCCGCAGCACCGCCTTAGTGCGCTCGACTAACTCCGCCGAGTTGAACGGTTTGATAATATGGTCATCAGCTCCGAGCCGGAGGGAGTCGACAGGCTCGGTCTGCCCCGTCAACATGATGACCGGAGTATCGCCGCGCCGCCTGATGGCAGCCAGTACAGCGTATCCGTCCTGCCGGGGCAAGTTGATGTCGAGAATCACCAAATCCGGCTTCAGTTGTTGGTAGAGTTCGAGGCAAATAGCTCCGTTGGACGCGCTGCTCGTCCGAAAACCTGCTCTATTAAGACACCTCTCCACTATTTCGACGATCTCTGAGTTGTCATCGGCGATCAAAATCAACCCGTTATTCATGCCATGCCCTCTCTAGCAATCTGGACCGTTAAAGAAAGTGTTTAGGTCTGGTCAATCCGTCTAATCCTGCCTCCATAGACGCTCCATGCAATGTCCATGAAATCTGCACATAAGCGGTCGAGGTCCGCCGCTTACACACAGGCAATCGTGCGTGGTCGCCGCGATCGAACGATGGACAAGAGCAATCGTCCGGCCGGCACGCTTCCGCAAGTCAGACGCCCTTGTCGCATGCAGTGGCAGTCGATTTATTCCGAGCAGTTCGCCAATTATACCGAGATACCGAAGCGCTATTGAGAAAGCAGGGGTGGAACTGGAAAGTCTAGTACTTTGTCCGTGTAGCTTTCGACCAAGGCGCTAAACGGCGTGCCATCTCGAAGTTTCAGTACGGCACGATGTTCGAGTAGAAACGGCGGCAGGCTAAGGGAACTTGTTTCATGCGCGATCAAGCCGCCCATGTCCCAGCCTTCGGATAGAGGGGACCAGAGCAACTTGGCAGACAGGTTTGTGCGAGTGAAATTAAGAGCCTGAACGGCTCTGCCAAACGCGATATCGCTGGTATTCAACGCCTGATTCATCTCTGCAGTTAACTTCGCAGGTACATACCAGTTGTCGGCTTCCGACAAGACGCGGTCGCCGCAGACCAGGCGGACCCGGCGATAAGCGATCAGCTCACCGGGTCCGACGGTCAGAAGTTCACGGATGTGCTCATCGGCCGGCTTGTCTTGCCCGCCCACACGCTGAGCTACAATCTTAGAACCTTCCGGTGCGAGCTTGTGCGCGGCGCACCAGCGGTCAAGGGTCAACGTAGCACTGGCGTTACTCAGGAGATTGGCATTCAAGGTCTGAAGGACCGCAAGCGCTTCCACTCGAGATGTCGGCGAGTTCAGCCACTGAGACCCTATAGACGGTTCTTGCGCAATTGCGATCTGGGTGCCCAGCACGATGGCAGTCGCTGCAAGTGCGGCGATGCGAATGCGTTTCGAAGAACAAAATGACACGGAGAACGAATCCTTTCTGCAGTAAATTTGATGGGCGAACCCTGCGCGGCAAATTTCCTTGATATTGGCAGGCGAGCGCGCGTTGTCAGCGTATTTGATACCGGCAGCAAGATTTGAACTGCGCCTTGCAGGTACCGTTAACGGTCGGGTTCCCGATAGACTTTCTTGCCATCTTCCGATGTTCCTGCGGTGCTGCTTCGTACCTGTTGAAGCCTGTGTGCCCGAGCCGACGCTTCCATCCTGAAATATGGAAACCCGATAGACGTGGATTTCAAAGGAGGAACGTGGCGGCCGGTCCAAACTCTCCCAATTCACTTAACGGTTTAGCGCCTTTGTCGTCCTCTCGCTCGTTGCGGGATGTTCATATAGCTGGATCGGATAAAATAGGTAGCAACCGAAAGCAAAATCCAGGAGCATTTGTTCGAAAAAGGTCTTCTTCGCCGACACAGAGCCCTCCTGCCGGTCGAGTGACAATTGTAGACCAGGCAGCGACACGCCGTCGATGGTTGCCAACCGCAGATGCGAGTAGCCAAGGCGCTTGTCTGATTTCTTTTGGTGATCCATGTCGTCGTGCTCCTTGTGCAAGCCTCCCGACGATGACGTCGCCGGCAAGATTTCAGCATTCATGGGAAAGAATCTTCCTGTTGCACTGTCGTAACTCATCATAACAGGACACTTGATGAAAACGACAAGCAACGCAATAGATGTGTCGGATATATTTCAAAGTATATCGTTTCTAATTTGGCAGATCTTACTCTCTATTGCGAAAAACCCGAGAGTTGTGGAATATATTATTGTATATACTTCTATATATATAGCACTTCCTGTCTTTGGCGGCCGCATGAAATGGCAGCTCTCTAACGGCTACGGCAAACGCTCGCTGGTCGAAACGGCAATCGGGCGATACAAGTCCATCATCGGGCGGCGTCTGCGGGTGAGGTCGCGGCCTGGTCAGGAGACCGAAGGCGTCATCGGCTGAGCGGTTCTCAATCGCGTGCTTGACTGCGCACGCCGAAATCCGTCCGCTGCAAGGCACCACGGATCAGCCGTTTCAAAGATCCCCATCCGTTCAATTCCAGATCCGTGCATCAACGCCCGGCACGGTTCTGAATGCGGTCGTCGCCGGCCGCATTTGAGGAGTTTGCCGTCTCAATGCATCACTCCTTCTCGGAACTTAACGCGGCCGCGGAGAGGAACGCGCGGATTTCGACCGTCGATTCAAGAAGGCCGAAGCTGACGCTGAGAGAGTTGCCATGGCAGGGGTACGGCCGTCAGCTTTCGGTTGAGAATTCGGGCATGATTGTTTTTACCCCTCGTGTATTTGCACAATCTATTGCCAGCGATTGGACATGGTCAGGAAATGAGATCGCATCGAAAAGTGCAGATGACATGTCGATGCCAACGACATATCCAGAGAGGTCAGCGCCGGAGCCAGGAGCTCTGCAAGAGTGTAGACTTGCGGCCTCGACCGGCCCAGTTCAGCGACCGCCCGGTCCATTGCGCAGCGCCGCTCTTTTTAATCCCTCCTGCCATCGCATTCGATATTCCTGAAAAAATCCGGGGACTGATGGGGTTCTCTCATTCACGACGACGATTCTTTCAAGAATGAGAGACTTCACAAACAACGATGAATGGACCTCAAAGTGAAATAGATAGAAGCTTGCCAAAACTGCGTCACGTTGCCTCGCGATCACGCGAGAGCTGACGAAGGGATTGGACAATATGGCATGTGTCGGCTTTGCATCATTGTGGTGTTATCTGTGAAAGACGCTCGACATTGGCGCTGTTGAAGATTGCGAACTTAAATCATCAAATCAGGCACCAAAAAATTTGGGGTTCGCGCGAGTCAACGTAGCGGCGAAGAAGAGGCTAGTGGTCAGCATCGAGATTGTCTTGATATCTTATGGAGATGTTCGGCCTTTTTCTGGCGGCCCTGGTAATTGTTTTCGGCCAGCGTGCTGAAAACCCGGCGTGAGAAGGGTGCAGCCGGGCACCGCTTTGTGGAGGAAGTAAAATGAAAAAGTTTATCCTGGGCACTGCGATGGCGCTCGTCATGTCGACGGCGGCTCACGCAGAAACGGTCGGCGTCTCGATGGCGAAGTTCGACGACAATTTCCTGACGGTTCTGCGCAACGGCATGACCGATTATGCAAAGACACTCAGCGGTGTGACGCTGCAGGTCGAAGACGCACAGAATGACGTTTCCAAGCAGCAGAGCCAGATCCAGAATTTCATCGCCTCCAAGGTCGATGCAATCATCGTCAACCCTGTCGATACCGATGCGACCACGGCAATGTCGAAGCTCGCGGCCGATGCCGGCATTCCGCTGGTTTACGTCAACCGCCAGCCGGTCAACGTCGACACGCTGCCGGAGAAGCAGGCTTTCGTTGCATCCAACGAGCAGGAATCCGGCACGCTGGAAACCAAGGAAATCTGCCGCATTCTCGGCGGCAAGGGCAAGGCCGTCGTCATCATGGGCGAGCTTTCCAACCAGGCTGCGCGCATGCGGACCCAGGACGTTCACGACGTCATCAAGACGGATGAGTGCAAAGGCATCGAGATCGTCGAAGAGCAGACGGCCAACTGGGATCGTACCCAGGGAGCCGACCTGATGACCAACTGGCTCTCCAGCGGCATCGAGTTCGACGCCGTCATCTCCAACAACGACGAAATGGCGATCGGCGCCATCCAGGCGCTGAAGGCAGCCGGCAAGGACATGAGCAAGGTCGTCGTCGGTGGTGTCGACGCCACGCAGGACGCGCTTGCCGCCATGCAGGCGGGCGATCTCGACGTTACCGTGTTCCAGGATGCCGCCGGCCAGGGCAAGGGCTCGCTTGATGCAGCGCTCAAGCTCGCCAAGGGCGAAAAGATCGAAAAGAAGGTCTACATTCCCTTCCAGCTCGTCACGCCTGCCAACGTCAAGGACTTCGTCACCAAGAACTAAGGCGAACGCCACACCGGATGCGGGCTTTGCCCGCATCCTCTTTTCGGGCGCTCGAATCCTCAAATCCTTAAAGATGACGGACCCTTGAGCTCTCAGGCTGCTGCGCTTGATCCCCATGCGCCGGATCTCTTCAAGACGACGGCCGGATCAACAGCGCCCGGCAGGTTTCTCACAGGCTCTGGCCGAATCTGCGGGCCATGAGCGTATCGCGCCGAGGCAACTCTCGAATTGTTTGTCCATCGTTCTCCGCTTGGGAATGATCAGTGCATCACTCCCTACGAGCTTCCCTACCGGGGCGAACGCTCCTGCCAGACCGGAAGCTGTCGGCCGTCGTGAGTGTGCGCCGCAGTTGGGAGCTTGGTTATCTCTCGTCGGCTGCTACGCAAGGGTTGTCCGCCCTTCATCGCGTCAGACCTGTACTCCGCTGCACAAACTGACAGAAAGTGCGCCCGCGGAATTCGAAGAAACTGTCCGTTGCCGGACGCGGTCGGCAGCGGTGGAACTAGAAAACGGATGCACGTTTTCCGGCTGCCAAAAGGAGCCTTAATCGACATGAACATGGTCTCGAAGATTGCGAAACCCCCAGTTGCCCCGTCCGTTGGCGCTCTGCTTGCAGAAGCTCGCCTGGCTCGCGGCTATTCGCTGGACGACGTCGCAGAAACCACTGGTCTGACTGTGGCAGAGGTGACAGCTCTGGAGAATGACGCGGATTTCGACGCGTCGAGGATCCGAAGGACTGCATCCGCTCTAGGGATTTTAGAAAAGATATGAGATGTGCCGCGCTGACATCGTTGAACAGCTTTTTCCACGGCTCTACCTCCTCAAGGAAGGTGGGTGCAGCAACTCACGGCTCGCGCTTCAATGGGGATGCTGTTCAACTCGGGCACAATTTTCAAGGGTAGGGCAGGGAACCTCGGCTGTGAAGTTCGACAACCAGCTGACTCTTCAAGGGGAATGGCATGGCTGGCGCAGTTCTTCCGCTCGCAAATTCGGCATCATCGCGTTCAGCTCGATTCCAAGGTTCAGCAGTCTCTTGGGAAACTTCGTGGGAATCCGCTGTATGATCTCGTTGGGTATTTTGCATCGGTTTGACGCCCATCGAAAACTCAACACGCGGTTCACCCGGGTGGCTTGCCCAATAGACGCTAGACGATCAACCGGAAGGATAAATAAAACATGCAACTGAGCCCCCCGCCCCCCGTCGAGTCAGCGCTCAACGCTATTGGCAATACACCGGTCATACGCCTGCGTCGCGTCGTACCGGACGGGAGCGCTCAAGTCTTTGTGAAGCTCGAGTATTTCAACCCGACAGGCTCGTATAAAGACCGCATGGCAAAATCCATCATAGAAGAGGCTGAGCGCCGCGGAGATTTGAAGCCAGGAATGACAGTAGTCGAGGCGAGTGGGGGAAGCACGGGGTCCTCGCTCGCCTTCGTTTGCGCAGTGAAAGGCTATCATTTCATTGTGGCTTCTTCCAACGCCTTTGCCATGGAGAAGTTGCGTACCATGCGCAGCTTTGGCGCAACCGTTGATCTGATCCACAGCCCGTCCGGCGAAATCTCGGCCGATCTGATTCCGTCTATGATCCGTCAAGCCCAGGAGGTCTCCAACCGATCAGACTGCTATTATTCGGACCAGTTTAACAACCGTGACGCCTTGATTGGCTACGAGGAAATCGGCCATGAGTTGGTCAGACAATTTCCAGACGGTATCGACGCCTTCTGTGGCGCAGTTGGTGTGGCCGGGATGACAATGGGCGTGGCAAGGATTCTGAAGTCGCGCTCAGCGTCGGTTCGCATCGTGGTTCTGGAGCCGGCCTCTTCACCTGTCATATCGAAAGGTTGGGCCGAAACCCACCACGTCGAGGGCATAGGGGTAGGCTTCGTTCCGCCTTTGCTCAATCAAGATCTCTATGACGAAGCGCGCAGCATTCGGGAAGAGGAAGCACGCGCTATGTGTCACCGATTGGCACGGGAGGAAGGATTGCTGGTCGGTACGTCCACGGGCCTCAATGTCACTGCGGGGATTCGTTTGGCCAAGGAGTTGGGGCAGGGTAAGACGGTCGTCACGGTCGCGAGCGACACCGGTCTAAAGTACATGAACGGGAAGCTTTTTGCAGATGCCTGACAACGGTCGAGCGACGGCCGGGACGACGCTGGACCTTCCGTTGAATTGGAACCTGCGCGACACAACGGTTGGCCCCGGCCCCTAGACAAACGCGCCCCTCGTTGTATCGGTACGCAGTTATTTGGAGCATCCTGTCAACGGGGCAGGGAAGGTTCATGATCGTGCCCACGAGCAAATCTCACATTCCGTCCAGATTCTGCCACGACGATCGCCAATCTAAACGGCGTCGAAGCCCAAGCTTGGCTTACCCACCTTCTTGCCTGCGTTGCCGATGTGTCCATCAGAAAGCTGATCAGCTGCTTCGGTCGAACTGGTAATCGCTCATTGAACTCTTAGGCGGCATAGTCTGCGGCCCTGACGACGGCTTACGGCCTAACATTGTCGCTTTACTAAGACACCGATGCAGGAGCCGCCCTGTGAGTTACCGCGACACTAAGGGATGCCGGCGCTGTCGAGAGGTAACGGACCGTTGGATTTATAGGGGCGCATCGCGAAAGATGTCCGGATGACGCCAATTGCGGGAAGAGCGAGTAACGCTAGCAGAACCGTTGCTTCATACGCAGCCATGCCTCTAAGAAGAGTCAGCGTTGTCGTGCGAGTGTCGTGGGCGTGACGAGATATCCTCTCTCCAATGGGGTAGGCCGGCACGGATGACCGCGGATGATCAAGACCGCCAGCCTTTTCCTCAAGCGCTCTAATATGTTACGGGACCGCCGAAGGCGTAATCCGAAGTACTTTGGCCGCCCGCTCATCGATCCAACATCGTCAATCTGCCTTATGCCAGTTAAGGAAATCTCATTTGTTCGCGCCCCGTCTTAGACAATGAACACCTAAGACATCATGATGATAGGCAAAGGAGACCTCTAAAATGACTATTGTGTCGCGAGACAAGTTCGAAATGCTGTCGAACATGACGCCCTCGCTCGAAGACGGCGAGTATGTGTTCTGCTCGATACCCAGTGAAGGGAGCAAAGTCCACAATCTGAATCCGATTGGGACATTTCACGAAAGAGAAGGTTTGACAGTCATCCTTGCGAAAGGAGAGGCGCACGAAGCGGGGTTCGAAACTTCACTTGCGATGCGCCAGATCACCCTCAATGTGAATTCTGCGCTCGATGGCGTCGGCCTTACGGCGGGCGTTGCAGCCTCTCTCGCAGAAGCTGGCATACCGTGCAACATGGTGGCAGCATATCACCACGACCACATCTTTGTTCCGGCGGGCCTAGCTGATCGAGCATTGCATCTGCTGGAAACGCTGCAACGCGAGTCCGCGCGGGCGATGCGCAAATGTTGACGAACAGTATTCCCGCACATAGCCGGCGAAGCTTTACTAACTTCGCGGGCAAGCGGCAGCACGAGCAGACCTGGGCGTTCCTCGCCGAGGCGCCATCGCGATCAAACGAGAAGCTGCGAAGATCGTCGATACGGGCGATCACTGTTTTGGCGAAAACCGTTCGCAATCGCCTGACGTGGGCAACACATCGAGTTTTTAAAGGGAGCATGACAATGGAGTCGGCCGAGTTAGGGCACTCCACGATCTTTGGAATACGGTTATTGTAGAGATGTGCGATCAAATTTGCGGATGCCAACTGATCGAGGTTCACGCGGATCAATGATATCTACTCAGGTTCTCTACAAAGCGGGAGTTTGGGCATCCCAACACCAACTCGCTTAATCGCCCTTCCGCACGTCAATCTTCCCATCCACCATGATGTTCAGCGCTCGGATCATGCCGGCGAGGTTGAGCAGAACACCCTCGACTTCGTCGTTATTCGCAGCAGCCTCTGTCATCAACGCCGCGATCTCAAGGTCCCCCATCGCAACATAATTTCCGCGGCTGGGGCGAGTGCCGGTTTCCAGGCGCATCTCCCGCACCATTCTTACCGCGCGTTCGACTAGGCGGCGATATTCGTCAGTGCTCAGTTCGTCGACCTCGTTGGCCGCCCGGGTGAGTTCAGAGATAAAGTCGGCGGTGTAGGACATTTGCAGATGGTTTGCCGATGGGTAGGACCTGTCAATATTCGCCAGAAGGCCGGGGTGTTTGCCGGTTTCCTCGCGGCCAGCATCGGTCTTACCGAGGTTACCGAATAGCTTTAAATATTGCGCGGTATTAAGTGAACATTGTGGCCGAATGCCGCGATAATCCGCGGGCGGTCGCACCGAAAGTCAGCGCTCGGCGGTGCGCCTCTTGATAAACAGACAAACGATCAAGATGCTGCAGGGGGTGGCCCGGACTGCCGCATCGATTTCCTCCGCTCAGAACGCGATGTAGTCAACAAGAATCAGCCACAATGAAGCGGCGCCAACGGAACTATATCCCGACGGCTGCGATTCTATCGTTTTGTCACAGTTGCGTCCATAAGTGGTTCTCTGCGACTGGAGCCGCGTTTGAGCCGAATACTTAAAAAGGATAGACCGAATGGACTGCAGTCGTTATCTGAAAGGCTTGTTGCGAAACTGAAGACATCGCTGAAAAATTGCCACAGACACCCGAGGCTTCCTAAAGTGAAAAAAGTGCAGCGCAGCTTTGCCGTCGAGTACAAATCAGGTCGGCGAAAACTCAATTCTAAACCGAATTCGATTTGGGGAGACACCGATCTCAAGTCCGTTGCTCAAGATCTGCAGGACGAGGCAATGCCATTTATGTCATTAACTCCTCAGGCAAGAAGCAGCGAGATGCTTGTATCCGGAGAAGAACAGGCCGGGTCGTTATTGACACTGCCGATCGAGCAGGAGACAAATGCATCGGCTTTACAGGAGACCATAATGGCCGACGAAAACGATACGATGACCAATGCTGAAACGCCGGCCGCCGTGGCGCCCGATGCACCGAAGAAGGTGCGCAAACCTCGCGCCAAGAAAGCGGTGCCTGAAACGGCCGCAGCCGTCGTTTCCGTGCAACCGGCAGCGACTGCGAGTGCCGCAGCTGTCAAGCAGAAGAGAGGACGCAGGCCAAAGTCTGACGAAGGTACGGTGAGTGCCAAGCGTGCGCCCGTCAAACGCGCTCCGAAGGCTATCCAAATAGCGGCTGCACCGCCGGTGGCGGCAGTTGATGAGATCGCGGATCTTCTGCAGCTCGAAGAGGAAAACCAGAGGCTGCGCAAGCTGCTGGCGGAGAAGCTCCGTGCTGAAAATGCCGATCTTCGAAAGCGACTCAACCTCGGTTGATTGGCAGCAGACGGCCAAGTGCTGGCCGCATTCTCATGCTTATTGAAGTGTACTTTTTGGCGGCGGTTCGTTCTGCCGCCAACGCTTTTGCTCGCGGTATGCATACCGGAGTAGAATTCGAGGTCGAATAAAATGGCGTCTCCTTGGAAACTTCTTGCCCGGCTGGTGTCCCCGCGACGGCAGCAGAGGCAAGAACACGGCTCGACCGATGACGTGAAGCCGGACGTATTGGCCATCGCCAAGCCGACTGAAACAGCAGACAACAACGAGTTGGACGGCGCAGACCGTCCGGCGGACGAAAAGCCAGTTCTTCACGGTCATTCCCCGGCGGTTCCGGCGGACCCGGATCATTCCGAGGAAACGGCAAGCGTTGTTGATGACACGACAGATGTCGAAAGCGCTAGTCCCGTGGAGGCGGCTAATCCGGTCTTATCCGATGACGCCGGTACAGCCTCGTACGACACACCAAAGCCCTCGCAGACTGGCGAAGGTGCAACTCGAAAGCGCAGCAGACGGGACAAGAGAGCAGAAACGATTGCAGTCGCTCTCCCACCTTCTCCACGTGTTCCCGCCGGTTCTGCCGATGCAATCAGCCTTGATGAAGAGATCAGGCTGCTCCGAGACCAACTGGCGCGCAAGCTCCAAAAGCAAAATGCACAACTGAAGAGGATGCTGGAACGGTTCGAACGTTGAAGCTGTCACGATTTGCGGCCCGTTAATCGGGCCACCGTGGCCCGGGTGATTTGTCGGATCAAACGGCAATCATCGAGAAACTTCGTGTGCGCTACCATCTCATTTTACTTACAACACCTATTGTTCGACATTGTTTAACCGAGGGTTCGCGCCTTAGATGGCGAATGCCCTGAGCCTCTGGGGAGGCACTAAGATCTTCGGCGGAGGTTGCGGACGCAAAGAGAAATGCAGCCAAGGTGCACATCGCCGGGCGGTGCCCTCCAACTTGTGCAGGCGGTGAGCGCAAACTCCGCTGCCCGCTCATCCGCTCTGGGATTTTGAGCGAGGTTAAACTTTCCACTGAGATCACCACGGCGGTGGCCGGCAAGACCATCTGGCAGATCAGGATCGGCGCCGACTCTCCGGCAACTACCGGCGTGCTTCCCCAGCGTTTCTTTCAAAGTTCGCCCGCAAGTACCCGGATTTCCACAAGCGGCTCGGCTGCTCGATGCCGCCCGATTAAATCGCGCCAGGCGTCAGAGGATCTGACTACGCTCGAGCGCCAAAACCGAAGCGCCCGCGGCCATGACAGCCAGAACCAAAGCCATCGGGTGGCACAGACCTTCGCCCGATCGTGCAGTATCGGAGGGCGGACCTGTCCAAACGCGAAGAATTGGCTCTAACTAAAGGTCCAATAATGATCTAGGAAATCAGCCATAAGTATTGCGGGAGGAACCCGCTGTGAAAACGGCACGAAGGAAACGACAAATGTTTGTCAAGATTGCCATCAACCCTATCACTTGGACGAACGATGACGTTCCCGATCTCGGCGGCGACACCCCGTTGGAGCAGTGCCTTTCCGAAATGAGGCAGGCGGGTTATGCAGGGACCGAGTTGGGCGGCAAATACCCCCGCGAGAGCGGAGTTTTGAAAGGTGTACTCGCCGCTCATCAGCTTCAACTCGCCGGCGGTTGGTGGGACGGCCGCCTGTACGAGCGCGATGTCGAGGCGGAGTTCGACGCCATCCTGGGGCATCTGACGCTGCTCAGGGATCTTGGGGCGAAGTACGCTGTCTACGCTGACACGTCTATGGGTCGGCACGACGGCATCTGGCAGCCAATTTCGAAACGCCCGCGACTTAGGGATGAAGAATGGAAGGGCTATGGCCGGAAGCTCACGGAACTCGCAGAACGGATGGCGGAATTCGGCGTTGGTCTAGCTTATCACCATCATATGGGGACCATTGTCGAGACCGACGGCGAGGTTGACCGGCTTATGTCCGTCACGGGAGATTCCGTTGGCCTTCTATTCGACAGCGGACACAGTGCCTTCAGTGGCGGCGATCCTGTCGGTCTTTGCGGTCGCCATGCGGAGCGTATCGTCCATGTGCATTGCAAGGACGTTCGTGTTGATGTTCTTCGAAAAGCGCGGGAGGAGGACCTCAGTTTCATGGACGCCGTTTTGGAGGGGATCTTTACCGTTCCTGGCGATGGCAGCGTTGATTTTCCCGCTATCTTAAAAGCGCTGGCTAAAACGAACTATAGCGGCTGGCTCGTTGTTGAAGCAGAGCAGGATCCGAAAAAGGCCAATCCGTTAACTTACGCTACAATGGGCCACGAAAACTTGGCCAGAATGATTGCAACGGCCGGCTTGTGACCAGCATCGGCACAAGGATGTCGACCTAACGCGCATCGGGCAACATTTAACCCGCGGGCGACTGAATCCTCCGGGGCCCGCGGCTCGGGGCGATACGTTGCAAGGCGTGTCGCCCCGTAAAATTCCTATCTTCGAGATCGGAAGATTCAGACGTGGAAGGGCCGACGCCCTACGGCAATGACTGATGGTTGGCTCGGATGAGAACGGGGCGTCGCAGTAAACGTCCTACCGAGGCTCTTGACGTTGATCCGCCAGCAGCCGGGATGTCTATGAAACGAGCAACGCGCATAGTCGCCCTTGGCGGAACCACGTTGCTCGAATAGGATGAGGAAGCTATGCAGCCAGTACGCTGGGGAATAATTGGTACGGCCGCAATCGCCCTTGAGAAAGTCATTCCGGCGATGTCACGTGCCGAGGGGCTCGAAGTGGTGGCGATCGCATCGCGCGATGCGGACAAGGCGCAGGCTGCGGCGAGCCGTCTGGGCTTAAAACGTAGCTACGGGTCATACGATGCGATCCTGGCAGACCCCGACATTGAAGCCGTTTATATCCCACTGCCAAACCACCTCCACGTTGAATGGGCGATCCGTGCCGCCGAGGCGGGCAAGGATGTTCTGTGCGAGAAGCCCTTGGCTTTGGATGTCGGGGAACTGAACCGCCTTATCGACTGCCGGGATCGGACGGGCCGGCTGATCCAGGAGGCGGTTATGATCCAGGCGCACCGGCAGTGGGACGAAACGCTCGGCATTGTCGCTTCCGGCGAAATCGGTGAAGTACGCGCTGTGACGGGAGTGTTCACTGAAATCAATCTCGATCCCAAGAGCATCGTCAATAACGCCGCAATCGGCGGAGGAGCGCTGTATGATCTCGGTGTTTATCCGATCGCTGCCGCCCGGCTGGTCTTCGGCGCCGAACCCGAAAGGGTATTTGCTGTTAGCGCCTTCGACCCTGATTTCGGTGTTGATCGGCTGACGAGCGCTATCCTCAGTTTTCCGCGGGCGCGCCATGCAACGCTTATGGTCTCAACACAACTGGCATTGCGTCATCACGTCGAAATCTTTGGCACCCGTAAGTCACTCAGCCTCAGCAATCCCTTCAATCCAACGCCAGATGATCTTTGCAGGATCCAGTTGGACGATGGGAGCAAACTCGCAGGGGCCGCAGCCGAGACTAGGCTGGTCGCGCCGGCCGACCAGTATCGCCTCCAAGCGGAGCGGTTCAGCGCGGCGGTACGCTCCGGGCGCTCTTTGCCAATCGAACTCGAATGGTCGCTTGGAACCATGAAGGTGATTGATGCGATTCAGCGTTCTGTCAAAAGCGGTATCGCCGAACCCTTGTAGCGGTTGGGCATTGCAGTTCCGCTTGCAATCGCCGGGGTCCCGCTGCCGCAGCGTTCCAAGCGTTCACGATCGGTCTAAAACGCCATCTCCCGAGGCAAGTCTACGAGGGCGACTTGCTGCTGGTCGATTTGTCAGTGAAGACGGATGCGAGCTGACCCCGTGCGCGGTTTAGCCAGTCGATCACCGCTTTCGTTTCAGGCACCCCATCCGAGATTCTTATCCACGACATCCAGCATTGACCGCTTGTCGCGCAGTGTCTTCGACACAACATTCGGCCATGACGGGGTCAGTCAGGCCAGAATGGTCCGGGCGACCGCCCGCTGCGGCGCCGACAAAGGCGCCGCACGCGACGGCCGCCGCATCCGGATCGATTGCGTCAATAGCCGCGAAAATCACTCGGCTCTGCAAGGGGCGGCCGAACGCCATGCGGCTCGACGTCGAAAGCGTCATGACGCGAAGTCGCGAGATCCAGCTGTTGAGGCGGCTGACGATGTCCCACGCGATATTTAACCGCTCGCGGCGAAGACGATCTTTTGGAATTCTGTGGTGGCGTCAAGGATGTTCAGTGGCGAGTTCTGCCCCGACGTCCGTTCGAAATCGAACATCGCCTAGCGAAGTTGGCGGCTTCGCACAACAAGCGTAACACGCTGTCATAGCTATACTACTGGGAGCCCGGACGATCGGCTGCCATAAGCTCTCGCAATGAGGCGCGCCGAACTGGAAGGCTGTCGGCCCAACTGCGAAACGTTGGGTCCTTCAAAAGCTCAAATTCTTCAATTCTGATTTGCGCGGTATCGGGTTCAATTGCCTCGATCTCTCCAACCGCGTTTGCATGCAGACAAAGGAAGTTAAGCCCAGGTCCGATTTGTTCGTAGAGGTTTCGGTAGCGATCGGGCGCAGGTTCCCTTCTGTGCCACGGGGTCTCGAGAGCTCTGCATGCGAGAATTCCGCCCGCGGCGATTAGCCGATCGGCTCCATTCGTATAAGAATCCTGATCGACCTCGCCCAGATTGTGCTTTGGTCCATATGCTGCGATCGTTGCAGGAAACAGCGCGGGCAGGTCAAACTCCAGGCACAGCGCGACATATCGGTCCACAAACTCTGGTGAAAAGACGCCCCCCATATGGCCATCGATATGCGAAGGAGTCAGGCCGGCCGCGAGAAACGCCTCGACTTGAGCGCGCATCTCCGCTTCGACCGCATCCGGATGAGCGTAGCGCCGCAACTCGGCAACACTCTGCCACATGAAGCCGTATCGATCCGTCAGACCCGATGCAGCCGTAGCCTTCGTTAGAGGCCGCCACCGGTAGTGGCGCTTTTCCGATGTGAGCGTGAGATGGATCCCAAGATTTAAACCTGGTTCTAGGACGCCAGCCTCGGCGATTTCCAGAAACCATGGACACGGCACCATGACGGAACCTGAGTCCACCGCTCCAAGCCGACGCAGTTCAAGATAGGCTTGATTGGCCCCGTGACACATGCCGACGTCGTCGATATTGACGACAACGGAGGGGGGTATGGTCTCTCGTTCGTCGCTTCTCCCGACACTGGTCATTCTTTTGGTCTCTCCCGTAGATAAGCCGGCTACAGCAGCCAGCGTTGCGAATTTTTCTCGCCCATGGCCGCATGAGATGCTAACTGCCTTTCGACAATCGCCTGTGCTTTGCGGCCCCCTCGTGCAAACAGCATCGACCGATAGCTGATCGCCTATCTCTGCCTATAGCTGATTAGTTCACACCGAGAGTACTTCGGTGGCTGCTTCTGCGATGGCGAGCGCGGTGACGGCGTCTTGTGCGGTTGCACCTTGGGAGACTCCACCGCGTGCCGCTTGGACGAAATCTTCAAGCTGGCTCCGTAACGCAGTTAAGAATACCGCCTCTCCATTTGGGGGCCAGAAAAAGCGAGCTTCTTCGAAGCCTGAGGTGCCGAAGACCTGAGCCCAGCACGCGTCCCCAGGTGGAAATCTCCGCCCCAGAGAAACCAGACCGACGCCACCGCCTGAAAGATCGCAAAGCAGCTGAACAGCATCCGGATCACCTTCCACCTTTCCTGCGAAAGTCGTTTTCGAGGCGGCAACCCGGAAATTGCTTGGTTCCTGACCCGTAAGCCAGCGCAACTGGTCAAATTCATGAACGCCCATATCGATAAGCGCCCCGCCTCCAGTGGCTCGAAATGAGGCCGCAGGGGGAGTTTCGTCCCATTGGAAGCAAGATATGAGGTAAGGCTCACCAAGCAGGCCGCTCCGAATATTCTGTCGCAGTTTCTCCAGTTCAGGAACGAACCGCCGCCAGTATCCAATCTGCAAGTGCACTTTGAATTGTTCGGCCGCCTCGGCTGCCTTGCGAGCTTCTTCGGCAGTGACGCCGCAGGGCTTCTCGCAGAGGATTGGCAAGCCGCGTGCAGCTATGTTCCTAATATTTTCCACATGCGTCTTGCTGGGAGTCGCGATGAGAACTCCCTCGATCTCGCCTGCGTCAATCATTTCATCCGCGGTTTCGTAAGTTTTGATACCATTGCGTTCCAACGCAAGCCTCGTAGCGGCTACCGGTTCGACCACAGCCGTGACTTCCACCAGCAAACTCTCAGAAGCCGCTCGCAAATGTACCTGACCCATGCGGCCAGCACCGATCAAACCAAGACGGAATTCCCTCATAACTTAATCCTGCGGTAAGAGTTTAAATATCGGTCCGTCGCGGCGGACCCGTCTTTGGCCCTGGCAGACGCAACATCGCGGGATTAGGGATCCAGAAAGTTGCGGGGGCTGGTTGTCGAATCACTGCAGTTCCGGGACCAAAATCACCAGGCGATGGTCGCCACCGTCGCCATGGCAAACCTCGAAATCCTGATCAGTGGCTCACGATCTGCCGCCGGCCAGGCAGCTAACGATGGTAGCATCTGAGCCATTGGGGCTCCGGCATTTCCGGTTAGGTCCACACGGATCAAGGTCAATTCTTTCCCTGAAACTTTGCTAGATTCTCCTTCGTGACCAGCTCGAAGGGGATGTAGATCTTCTTTTTTACGGGCTCCCCCTTGGCGAGCTTGAGCGCGGCGTCGATAGAACCCTTGCCCTGACCGATAGCGTCCTGGAACACGCTGACGTCCAGTTCTTCGGCCGCCATTGCGGCCAGCGCATCATCGGTGGCGTCGATGCCGCCAACCACGACTGAATCCATCGGACGGCCTGCGGCTTTCAAGGCTTGTATGGCGCCGATCGCCATCTCGTCGTTGTTCGCAATTACGGCATCGAATTCGAAGCCTGCAGACAGCCAGTTGGTCATAAGGTCGGCGCCCTGGGTGCGCTGCCAGTTTGCTGTCTGCTCTTCGACGATCTCGATGCCCTTGCACCTGTCGGTAGCGAGAACGTCATGAATATCTTTCGTGCGCATGCGAGCCGCCTGGTTCGACAACTCCCCGATTATCACGACGGCTTTTCCCTTTCCGTTGAGGAGCCTGCAAACTTCCTGGGTCTGTAAAGTGCCGGAATCCACCTCGTTCGAGGCCACAAAAGCTTGTGTTTCCGGAAGAGTGTCGACGTTCACCGGTTCGCGGTTGACGTAGACCAGGGGCATGCCGGCATCGGCCGCGATCTTCGATATCACGGTTGTCGCATCAGTATCGACCGGCTGCACGATGATCGCATCCACCCCAGCGGCAATAAAATTCTGGACCTGGCTCTGCTGCTTAGCCACGTCATTCTGCGCGTCTTCGATCTGCAGGTCCACGCTCTCAAGCGTATTGGCGTACTCCTCCATGCCGTTGCGCAGCAACGTCCCGAATTTGTCGTCGAATACCGCCATCGAGGCGCCGATGGTCCCCGCATGTGCAGAGGTCGACATGAGGACGGCCATCGCGCCGCCTATGATAATTTTTTTCACTTCTTTTCTCCCCGCTCTTGACGCTGGAAATCCAGCACTTGAACAGGCCGAAGATTGACGCGATACTGGCTCAACTGAAAGAGCAGCTTTAGACGATTTTGAGGGGACCAATTTGACTAAATGTCGCACCCGCTTTCCCTCCGATATGCTTGTTCTCGATAGAGAAGCCAGCGTTCCGATGCACCGGCAGCTTTACGAGAAGTTGCGCTCAGAAATACTGGCCGGTCGTTTGAAGGCCGACACACGCCTTCCCCCAACTCGTTTGATGGCTGAGGATCTCGGCGTCAGCCGCAACACTGTGATCAGTACCTACGATGCCCTACTCGCTGAGGGTTATCTTGAATCTCGCTCCGGATCGGGCACCTGGGTAGCGACGTTGCCTGCAGATGCTGTGACTGCGCGCAATGCTCTTGACAAGACCGGCGCGCCGTCTCTCTCGTCGCGAGGGTCGAGGATGGCGAAGCAGCCTCGAGACCGAACGACCCCCGGTCACATCGCATTCCATCCCGGATATCCAGAAATCAAAAGCTTTCCCTTCTCGACGTGGGCGCGACTGCTCAAACGGCACACCCGCTACTCCCAGGAGGACCTCTATGGCTATCACTGGGTCACGGGCCATCCTCGGCTGAAGACAGCGATTGCGGAGTACTTGCAGGCTTCGCGCGGCGTCGATTGCGGACCAGAACAGGTGATCGTTGTCAATGGCACCCAGGCTGCCCTGGACATTCTCGCGCGTGTGCTCGTCGATGAGGGAGACGTCTGCTGGATGGAAGAGCCCGGCTACATTGGCGCTCAGAATGCGCTATTGAGCGCCGGAGCAAGGCTCGTGCCCTTGCCGGTCGGACGGGATGGCTGGTCGCTCGACGATGAGGCTCGCCCAGCGCCGCGCCTGATCTTCGTCACGCCGTCTTGCCAGTGGCCGCTAGGTTGCGTGATGCGCATGGAAGATCGGCTTCGGCTTCTCCAGATCGCCGAAAGGCATGATGCCTGGATCGTTGAGGACGACTACGACAGCGAATATCGCTTTCGAGGGCGGCCGATACCGGCGATGCAAGGCTTAGACAAATCCGGCCGCGTGATCTACATGGGCACGTTTGCCAAGACGCTCTTTCCGTCTCTCAGGATTGGTTTCGTCGTTGTGCCCCCACATCTCGCCGACGGCTTTAAGCGGGTCGCCAGTAACACCGGACACTATCCATCTCTCCTGCTGCAGGCGGCGCTCGCCGACTTTATCAGCGAGGGCTACTTCGCCACGCATCTTCGCCGGATGCGGCGCCTCTATGCTGAGCGCCAGAAGGTGTTTGTATCAATGTGCCACCGCAGTCTCAATCGCTGGCTTTCTATCGAGGAAAGTGACGCCGGTATGCAGCTTGTCGGTCGGTTCACGCAGGCAGTCGAAGATGAGACGCTTTGGGCCGCAGCACAAAAACAGGGCGTGAACTTCTCACCGCTTTCGCGGCAGTTTTTCAGCAGCCCACCTGAACAGGGCGCCATACTGGGTTACGCGGGCATCGACCTGAAGGCCATGCGGGAGGGAATTGCCTGCCTGCGAGCGGCATTCATTGATGCTGAAAATAGCGGCGCTTTTGAAAAACAACCGACGTCTGGTTAACCATCTGAGACGTGCTGAGTTCCGGATATGCGTTGTTCAGGACGAATTGCTGCGTACTTTTTTGCGGAAGAAGTGGTTCTGGAGAAAAGGACGAAGGCGGCTCTAACGAAGGGTCCACTAAACCTCTAGGCTCGTGCCTCAGCATTGCGACGGAGGCAATCCATGGTTTTAGCGCAAAGAGATTACAGCCTGGTTGGTCGTGGATCGCGAGCTGCGGTTGCGAGCGGACTTGCGGCAGCGGAATGGTATCACACCGACGTTCCGCGCAAGGAGATGAAGGCGCTGATGCAGCGCTCCGATGCGCCGGCGATCCGCGACACGGCCCTCTGGCTCGGTAGTATGGCAGTTTTTGCGGGGCTCGGCATCTACTTCTGGGGCTCGTGGATCGCGCTGCCTTTCTTCCTGGCCTACGGTGTGCTTTACGGCTCGGCCTCCGACAGCCGCTGGCACGAATGCGGCCACGGCACCGCCTTCAAGACGCGGTGGATGAACGCTATTGTCTACCAGATCGCCTGCTTCATGATCATGCGCAATCCGGTAACCTGGCGTTGGAGCCATGCGCGCCATCACACCGATACGGTCATCGTCGGCCGCGATCCAGAGATCGCCGTCATGCGGCCGCCGGATCTGTTGCGGCTAATCCTCGACTTTTTCGGCATTCTCGATGTCTGGCACGCAGTTGTGGACACGCTGCGCAATTCCGCTGGCAATGTCTCGGAAGAGGAGAAGACGTTTATTCCGGAGACGGAACAGCGCAAGGTCGTCCGCGTGGCGCGGATCTGGCTCGCGAGCTATGCAGGGACGATCGCGCTGTCGATGTGGCTCGGCTCGGTCCTGCCACTCCTGTTGATCGGTCTACCTCGACTTTATGGTGCGTGGCATGCTGCAATGACGGGCCTGCTCCAGCACGGCGGCCTTGCAGACAACGTAACGGACCACCGCCTGAACAGCCGCACAGTCTACATGAATCCGATCAGCCGCTTCATCTATTGGAACATGAACTATCATGTTGAGCATCACATGTTCCCAATGGTGCCTTACCACGCACTACCGAAGCTGCACGCGCTCATCAAGCACGACCTGCCGGCACCCAATACCTCCATTATTGATGGCTACCGCGAGATGATCCCGGCCTTTATTCGACAGCTGCGCTACGAGGACTACTACGTCAAGCGCGAGTTGCCGCCGACGGCGAAACCTTATCATGAGGAACTTCACGGCGCTCAACGCGTGTCCGCCGCCGAGTGACAGAACACGATCAAGATCGAAGCGAGACATTCGGATGGAGCAAACATGAGCCAAGGTTGGGTTGAGGTGTGCGGGGTCGATGATATCGATGAGGAAGACCTCATCCGCTTCGATCATGACGGGCGCACGTTCGCGGTCTACCGCAGTTCCGATGGTGGCTATTATGCAACGGACGGCTTGTGCACGCATGAGCAAATACATCTGGCTGATGGGCTTGTCATGGATGAAATCATCGAATGTCCAAAGCACAATGGCCGCTTCAACTACAAGACTGGCGAGGCAATGGGAGCGCCGGTCTGCGTCAATCTGAAAACCTATCCGGCGAAGGTGGAGGCTGGGACCGTCTTCATCGCGATTTCGTAATTCGATGACGCGACGCTTCACGCGACGGGGAGGAAAGATGAGTAAGATCATTATAGTCGGTGGCGGAGAATGCGGAGCAAGGGCCGCGTTTGCTTTAAGGGAGCAAGGTTTTAATGGCGACATCACCCTGATCGGCGCCGAACCACATCTTCCCTATGAGCGGCCACCACTTTCAAAAACGGGTCTCGCCAGTGCCGCACCGCCTCAATATGTGGCCGGTCCGGCGCGTTACGAAGAGGCCAGGATCACCATTCTAACAGGCGTTCCTGTTGACACGGTCGATCGGCAAAGCAAACTGGTGAGGCTCTCCGACGGCCGAAAATTTCCTTATGATCAGCTTCTCCTTGCGACGGGTGCCCGGCCGCGCCCCTTTGCAGGAGTATCCGGTGATCCAGGTTTGGGACGCATCTGCATGCTGCGGAACCATGGCGACGCAGTCGCGATCCACGAGGCGTTAGCGCCAGGCAAGAGTCTTGCCGTTGTCGGCGGCGGCTTCATTGGCCTGGAAATTGCTGCGACCGCCCGGAAACTCGGTGCCGAGGTATTACTGATCGAGAGTTCACCCCGCGTCCTTTCGCGGGGGGTGCCGGCAGAAATCGCGAAGGTCGTCACCGAGCGACACCGGCAGGAGGGTGTGAACATTTTATGCGGTGAGCAAATCACATCCATCGCAACTGAAAATGATAAGGTGCAAATTCTCTTTGCGAACGGAACCACCAGACTGGCCGATATTGTTGTCGTCGGCATCGGAGTCATCCCCAATGTGGAACTTGCCGAGGCTGCTGGACTTTTGATTGACAACGGCATCGCCGTCGATGCCACGCTCAGGACATCAGACCCTGACATCTTTGCCGCTGGTGATTGTTGCTCGTTTCCACTTTCGCATTATCGCGAACGCCGGGTGCGGCTTGAAGCTTGGCGGAACGCGCAGGATCAGGGAATGCTCGTTGCGGCCAATCTGCTGGGCAGGGGCCTCGCAATCGCAAGCGTGCCCTGGTTTTGGTCGGATCAATATGAACTGACGCTTCAGATCGCCGGTCTTTCCGATGGTGCTGCGACAACCGTTCGACGCGACCTTGATCAGGGGGCGTTCATCCTCTTTCATCTTGATGGCGAAGATCGCTTGATTGCCGCTAGCGGCATTGGCCCGGGAAACGCCGTCGCGCGCGATATTCGACTTGCCGAGATGCTAATCGCTGCAAAACGGCGGCTGGACCCGGAAGCGCTTGCCTCCCCAAAAACCAACCTCAAAAAACTATTGGCCGCGTAAAGCTGCCACCATTCACTCTAAAACGTGCTGGAGATTTCCATGAATCATCGCCGCCCGACCGTCGCCGACCTGTTGTCAATCAGAGGTCACAGGCAGCTCAGCATGCTGCGGGTCGTCACGCTTGAGGAAGCTGAGGCGGCGGAGAAGGCGGGCATCGATCTCGTCTCGGTTCCTCCGGAACTGCTTGGCCCCGCCTTTCGCGAGGTGGCCCCAACCGTGTTCGCATTTCCCGGTTTGGATGATCTGATTACTGCTGAGGACTACCTTCGAGCCGCCTTCGAGGCAATTCGTGCCGGCGGCGACGCTGTCTACTGCGCCGCCGGAATGTCGACCGTGCGACGCCTACGGGAGGAAGGAATCCCGGTCTGTGGCCATGTCGGGCTTATTCCGTCTAAAGCGACATGGACGGGCGGCTTTCGCGCAGTCGGTAAAACGGCCGCCAGTGCATTTGAAGTCTGGCGTCAGGTGAAAGCTCTCGAGGAGGCCGGCGCCTTCGCAGCTGAAATCGAGGTAGTGCCTGGCGAGGTCGCTGCGGCAATTTCCAAACGCACATCACTCCTGATGCTTTCCATGGGTGCGGGCACAGGATGCGATGCCCAATACCTTTTTGCCGAGGATGTGCTTGGGCAGAACCGGGGTCATTATCCTCGCCACGCTAAAGTCTACCGCGATTTTGCTTCTGAATTCGATCGGCTGCATCGGGAGCGTGTGGAAGCGTTCCGCGAATATGCTGAAGACGTGCGATCTGGTGCATACCCAGAAAAGGGGCACTTGGTCAGCATATCGCCAGAGGAGCTCGAAGGCTTTCTGAGAAAAGTCGAAAGTGAACAGCCGCTTTCCGCCACCACAAGATAATGTCGTGATGGCACCGTGCGATCGCGAATTAGGGATAAAGCATGACCAATTATGTTTTGACGGTATCCTGCAAGTCGACGCGCGGCATCGTCGCGGCGATTTCGAGCTATCTGGCCGACAAGGGCTGCAACATCATCGACAGTTCGCAGTTCGACGATCTCGATACCGGCAAGTTCTTCATGCGCGTCAGCTTCATCTCGGAAGAGGGCCTTTCGGGCGCGGATATCGACGCGGGTTTCGCAGCCGTCGCTGCGCCCTTCGAAATGAACTACAATTTTCACGACAGCGAAAAGCGCATGAAGGTGTTGCTGATGGTGTCGCGCTTCGGCCATTGTCTGAACGACCTGCTCTATCGCTGGAAGATCGGGGCCTTGCCGATCGATATCGTCGGCGTCGTCTCCAACCATTTCGATTACCAGAAGGTCGTGGTCAACCACGACATTCCCTTCCACCATATCAAGGTGACGAAGGAGAACAAGCTGCAGGCCGAAGGCCAGATCATGGATATCGTCGAACAGACCGGCACGGAGCTGATTGTGCTCGCCCGTTACATGCAGGTGCTTTCGGATGCGATGTGCCAGAAAATGTCCGGCCGGATCATTAACATCCATCATTCCTTCCTGCCGAGCTTCAAGGGCGCCAATCCTTACAAGCAGGCCTATCAACGCGGCGTAAAGCTGATCGGGGCGACGGCGCATTACGTCACCGCCGATCTCGACGAAGGCCCGATCATCGAGCAGGACACGGCGCGCATCACCCATGCGCAGTCGCCCGACGACTATGTCTCGATCGGCCGCGACGTCGAAAGCCAGGTGCTGGCGCGCGCCATCCACGCCCATATCCATCACCGTACTTTCATCAACGGCAATCGCACCGTGGTCTTCCCGGCAAGCCCCGGCAGCTTCGCTTCGGAAAGGATGGGGTGAGGCATGGCGTATGTTTTGCTGGGAAAACGAAACTTCGATCGGGTCCTCGATGCAGTGAAGGCAAGGGCAGCTGAGCTTCAGAACACCTCTGGGCTCGAAGCCGGTCTCGCAGTGGTCATTTGTTGGGGACGATCCAGCTAGCCGTACCTATGTGAACGCCAAAAGCGAGATGGCCAGCTGGTGTGGCTTCCGTTCGATGCAGTATAATCTTCCTGCAGAAACCTCACAGGAAGAGCTGCTAGATCGGATAGCGCTGCTGAATGCGGACAAAGTTATCCACGGAATCCTCGTTCAGTTGCCATTGCCGAAACACTTAGAGCAAGAAGAGATCATCCGGTCTATTCTGCCGGAGAAGGACGTCGATGGCCTGCACGTCGTAAACGCCGGGAAAGTGGCGAGTGGGAATCTCGTTACTGGACTGGTCTCCTGCACACCGGCCGGTGCTATGATGCACATTCGGCACGCCGACGGAGACAACCTTTCCGGCTGAATGCTCTTGTCATCGGTCGGCCGTCCCGAATTGGTTCGCGGTGATTGGCTGAAGCCAGGCGCGACAATCATCGATGTCGGTATAAACCGCGTGCTGGCTCCAGAATAAGGCGAGGGCAAGACACGGCTTGTCGGAGATGTTGCTTTCAAGGAGGCTGAAAAAGTCGCGGCGGGGATCACGCCCGTTCCAGGAGGTGTCGGGCCTATGACGATCGCCATGCTGATGGCTAACACTCTAAAATGTGCCGAAGATTCACTTGCGCGTTTTAGCGAGGCATCGAACATGCCGCAGCTTTCGGAGCGCCAGCCTGCAGCACTCAGATAGCGATCGCTGAGACTCGGCGTCGCTGACCGAATCTTGTCGCCAATTGGGCGGAGAGACCATTCCCCAGTCGACACTCCTCTCCCCGCCGAGAAACTCACAATCAACTAACGCGACCTCATGGCCTAAACAGGTTGACGGCGCACTTTTTCTAAAACGTAGCACTTAGCCCACATGGGCAACAAGGTCAGTGAGGTCATCGAGATTGACTTCGTCGCGCCTGAAGGTGCCAACAACCTTTCCCTGCGAGAGGACAACAAGATCGTCAGCGACCGCTAGGGCGTGCCGGAAGTTATGGGTGATGAAAATGACGGCCTGACCTTGGTCGCGGGCAGTGACGATATGATCGAGAACCTTGCCCGCCTGCCGCACCGCTAAGGCCGATGTCGGCTCGTCGAGAATGAGGAGAGAGGATCCAAAATACATGGCCCTGGCGATAGCGAGCGACTGGCGCTCGCCACCGGATATGTTTGCTCCTCTTTCGTCCAACCCGCGCTCCCAGCGCACGCCTAACCGATGAAGAGCCGACTGCGCCATCTCATTTGCGCGTTTTAGATCGAGCCATTTGAACGGGCCTAAACCTCGTTGCGGTTCTCGTCCGAGAACGATGTTACGGGTGACGGAGAGAAGTTCGCAAACCGCCAAATCCTGAAACACCGTGGCGACGCCACGTTCACGCGCGTCCTTCGGATTGCGGAAAACAATGGCTTCCCCATTGAAGCGCAGCTCGCCGCGATCCGCTGGAAATACTCCGGAAAGGATTTTGATCAACGTGGACTTGCCCGCTCCATTGTCGCCTAAAAGGGCAAGAATACGACCCGAGTAGGCTTTGAGAGACACATCCACCAACGCCGTGGTCGCGCCAAAGCCCTTCGATAGTCCGATGGCTTCAATGACCGGCACGTCTGCCGGTTTAATTGGCTCAATCTGGCGCGTGAGCCCCCTCATATCATCGCTGCCGCTGCCTGCGGGTAAGGCACGAGTAGCGACCGCTGCCTGGCTGTCATTAGAGATCACGTCCTTGCTCATTTCATTTCATCCGTTCGTGTTCTTGCTGATCGCGGTCTGGGCGTTGATTGCTGCGTCTGCTGTCGAACTGTCCCGACGATAGCCCGACAAAGGTCGCGACTTTGACATCCGCTTGCTGATCGATGTATTGAGGATGACGGCACCAACCACGATCATTCCGGTGAGGGTCTTGAAGAGATGACCCGGGGCTCCCGCGAGAACCAGCCCGACCTGGATCATTCCGAAGGTAACGGCGCCCAGGATCGTTCCAATAATGCTACCATAGCCACCGGAGAGGAGTGTCCCCCCGATCACTGTCACTGCGACCGCTTGAAGTTCGAAACCTTCGCCCCGCAGCGCATCTACGGATCCAAAGCGTGCAACCTGAATTATTCCTGCGATGGCAGCCAGCGCGGAGCAGATCATGAAGACGATGATGGTGACCCTATCGACCGGTACGCCGAGATTCCTGGCCGCGTTCTCGTTCTGGCCCCGTGCTTGGATCCAGTTACCGAGTTTCGTACGGGAGAGCAGAAGCGTCCCTGAAATCCCTATCAAGAGAAACCATAACATCGACATACGAAAATCGCTGATCAACGGTCCGGCCATCGTCGCCCGGAAGCTTGCAGGGATCTCCACCGTCATCGGAAATCCGCCGGTAAGCGCAATCAAAACACCGCGCCAAATGAGCATTGTGCCAAGCGTCACCACGAAAGAGTGGATGCGGAAACGCACAACCATGTATCCGTTGACCGCCCCCAGCGCTGCGCCGGCGGCGATCGCGACGGCCGATGCCGAAACTGGATCAAATCCATAATCGCGCATCAATACAACACAAACGTAAGATGTGAGGCCGAGTACAGCGCCGACCGAAAGATCGAAATGACCGCAGATCATCAACAGCGTGGCGCCGATAGACACGATCCCGAGTTCAGCAGCGATCGCCATGATGCTGATATAAGTAATCTTGGTCGGAAACAGCTGCGGCGCGAGTAGGGAAAACAGGATGAAAAGGATGACAACGGCAGCGACCGATGTTGCTTCAGGCCGAAGCATGAAGCGACGGAACGCTTCAGCGCAAGCGATGCTGCGTGTAGGGGCGTGGGCGAGGTGGATTTCGTCGGACATTTTGGCCTCCCGCCAAATTGATTAGAAGATTGCGACCCGGCGAAATGACCGGGTCGCTCCCAGACTATCGCTCAACGATAACCCTTGCCCACCAGCGCCTGAACCTTCTCAACGTTGGTCTTGTCCACGATCGTCGGGCCGGTCAGGAAGTAGTTTCCTTCGAGCAAGCCATATTTCAGGTAGTGAGTGAGCAGCAGAACAGGCATGTAGCCGCGCCAGAACTGCTGCTGGTCGATCGTGAAAGCCTGCCGCCCATCACTGATCGCCGTGAGCGATTGTGCATTGATGTCGTAGCCGGTCAGGATCAGGTCGTTCCGTCCGCTGTCCGCTTTCGCCGTCAGGAAGCCGTCCACCACGTCACATGTGCTCGTCGCGGCGACTGTGTCAGGGTTGCGACGCAGATAGTTGGATAGGGTTTCGGCCTGCTGGCCCGGATCCATTGACATTTCCAGGAAGTCCGCCGTGATCCCACCGGCTTTGAGGGCATCTATTTCGGAGGTTGCACGCAGCTGGCAAGTTGCGTCACCGGGTTGCTGATTGGCAACAACCACGCGTCCTTTTACGCCCATGTCGCGCAGACGTCGGGCCGACAGCTGTCCGGCGGCGCCTTCGTCAGAACCGGCGCGGAAGAGAAAAATATCGTCCGGCTTTCGGATATGCGACCCCGGCGGAGGCGCCGCGGCGCTGCCGAACGCGATCCCGGCTTCTTTGGCTCGTGCAGCCACATCGGCATAGGCGGCGTCGTCGGCGAAAGCGCAAACCGCGATACCGTCCGCCTGCGCTGCCATGGCTTCCTCGATCTTTTGGATCTGGTTGGGAATTGTCAGCTGGTCGGGATAGATATAGTTGACCTTGACTCCAAGGTTTTTTCCGGCCTCTTCAGCGCCGCGCGCAAGATAGCCGTGGAAGCCGGTTGGCGCCGCACACCCGACGAAGTAGATGGAAATATTTTCTTCGGCAGATGCAGGTGCTGCATTTGAAATGCAGATGAGCATAAGCGCCCATGCCAATGTGCTGGTGGCTGTAAGGGCTTTACTAGCCGACATCATTGCGCAGTTGTTTAGTAGCGGTTTTAACGCTTGCATTGTTGTTCCCTTTGTTCTTCCGCGCAAGTGTAATTCAGTCGCGGGTTTGGGAACATTAGACAGTATTGGGTCGATAAGTAGAACCGTTTCTGAACGATTTCTTAGGTCCACATCCGGCCCGTGGCGGCGAGCGTTATCGGAGCTAACGAAAGCCTTTGACGATGAGTGGAGCATGCTGGCAGCACGCAGCTTTGCGAGGGAGATCGAGCTGGGCATGAGCCGGCAGCCCGTAATTCGTACATTATTGGCGGCGGATCGGTGCGGAAACGCCACATCAGGCAGATTAAAAAGCGTACGGAGATAGCATTTCGCGAGCACGGTGAACGCGTGCGGCAGAGTAATAAACAGCTCGCGCGAAGACCGCCGTCATACAAATGAGGCCGAACGGCGCGCGAAAGCCCTCTCCCAGAGATGGAAACCGCAGAACTCAAGATGGGTTTCGACTTACCTGTGTCGGGGCAACTGAAGACAACGATCTGGACATGAGCACGTCCAATGTCGGACATCCAACACCGCCAAGCGCGAAACTCCCCTTCATTTCCGATGCGGGTCTGGTTGGCACGAGCAGTGCTAAGAGTAGGCCGAGGATGCACCAACCAGACAGAGGATAGATAGAGATGCCCTCAAGCCCGAACTTTCGGGTTCTCTCTGCGGACCCAAGCGAAACCCGGACGCTGCATCCGTGGCCGATTCTGACGGGAGCGATCTACCGGAAAGTCATCGTGTGTATTTCGCCTGGTGAACTATCCGGCTCGGGTCGGGAAGTCATTAATGAGTTTGAAAAGAAGTGGAGAATTGGATCAGCAGTGGGCATGTCGTCTCGACAAATAGCGGTACTGCCGCGCCGATGATAGCTCTACACGATCATTGTCCAATGTCGGACATACGACGCAGCTCAGTTCGAATTTCCTCTTTATTTTCAATGGAAATCTGGTTGGCACGAGATGTGCTCAGTATGGAAGCGGGCAACATTGACGCCCGGGATGCACCAACCCACACGGGGGTAAATTAAATGCCATCAAAGCCAAATTTTCAGGTTCCCTCTGCGGAGCCAAACGGAACCCGGACGCTGCATCGGTGGCCGATTTTAACGGGAGCGAACTACCGGAAAGTCATCGCGTGTATTTCGTCTGGTGAACTTTCCGGCTCGGGTCTGGAAGTCATTAATGAGTTTGAAAAGACGGTGGAGAATTGGATCGGCGGCGGTCATGTCGTCTCGACAAATAGCGGCACTACCGCGCTGATGGTGGCCCTCCTGACGCTCGGCGTTGGGCCGGAAGACGTTGTTCTTGTGCCTTCCTACACCTGGAGCGCCACTGCATTTGCAGCGACTCTTATCGGCGCCATTCCCCGCTTCGTCGACATTGATAGCGACACCTACAATCTCTCTACCGAGGCAGTGGCTAAAGCGATTACGCCGGACGTCAAGGCAATCATCGTCGTTCATATGCATGGCCTGAGCTGCGAAATGGACGAGATTACCGCCATTGCGCGGGAGAAAGGAGTTCCCATCATTGAGGACTGCGCCCAGGCCCACGGCGCACTCTATAAGAAACAGTATGTCGGGACTCTCTCTGACATCGGCTGCTTCAGCATGCAGAAAAGCAAGCATTTCTCCGCCGGCGACGGTGGCTTCCTTGTGACGAGAAATGCCGCCCTTGCCCAAAAGGCACGCGATATCTGCAACTTCGGCCTTCCTACGCCAAAGCATAATTATCACTTTGAGGAGGGGCTGCGGGAAGGATATGCCGTCTTTCGTGAGTGCGAGCAGATCGGCGGCATGTTTAGGTTAAACCCGCTTTCGGCGGCTCTGGTGATCGATCAGCTAGAGCATCTCGATCAACGGATAGAATGGCTCCAGGAGGCTATGAAGCCACTCGTTGCAGAGGCGGCACAAGTTCCCTTTCTCAAAATCACCCAGCCCGGCTCCCACCAAACGCATGTTTGGCACAAGATCCGCGTCGGTATCGACTATGGGGCAGTCGATCACTACGGGAGATCAATGGCGGACATCAGACAAGGGCTGCGCAACACTCTTGCTAGGAGCGGCATTCCGAGCACGCTGTGGACAGCACCTATACTCCCGCTTCAGAAGGTGTTCAGGCCGTATGCGGGCACGATCGACTGGACCAAAACTGCGGGGCACCTTGCAATCGAAAACTCGTTCATCGTTTTCGACGAGAAGTACCCATTGATTGCCCAGGATCCCTCAACCATGACGGCTCTCGTTTCGAAGCTCAGGCAAGTCTGGAGCGATTACTTTGCCTCATTAGAATAGACAAGCAACCCACGGGCCTGATGGTTCTGGCAGCTCTACGCAGGTCCTGATCATCTCGACAACGGAAGCGGAGCCTCCAATGAGTAACGCTCGCATATTTGTTCCCCAAAAGCGAGTCATGGCGGTGGCTTTCCAGTTCTTTATAAACGGAGTGGTATATGGCACCTGGGCGACAAACATACTTCATATCCGACGGTCGTTTGGTCTGAGCGAGTTCGGGCTCAGCATCGTGTTCCTAACAATGGGAGCCGCAGCGGTGTTGATCATGTCGCTCACGGGTTATCTCGTGCAGATTTTCGGGAGCCGGCGGATATCGATCCTGTCCTGCCTATTCTTTCCAGCTGCGCTATGTTTTGTGTTTGTAGCTCCAAACCACATCGCCCTCCTGGTCGGCGTCGGCCTGTTCGGCGCCGCGAACGGCTCAATGGACGTTTCGATGAACGACCAGGGCACCAATCTTGGTAAGAGAGGAAGCGATCCCGTCATATCGCTACTGCATGGTTTCTCCAGCATTGGAGCGCTTGCGGGTTCACTTCTGTCCTACTGGTGGATTGGTCGAGGCTATCATCCGCTGGTCCAGGCCATTGCCTTGCTGGTTGGCACTCTAATGCTTTCTTGGCGACTCTTCCCACACCTTGATCTGGACGCTGATCGGAGCAGGATCAGTCTGGAGTTAGGGGCATTGGGCAACGGCAGGCTCATTTTGCTCGGATTCCTGTCATTCCTCACCATGATGAGCGATGGAGCAATCGCCGATTGGAGCACGATCTATCTAGAGGACTACTGGCCAACGTCGCCTCAGACTGCCGTCCTGGGTTACCTGGCCTTTGCGGTCTTTATGATCGTCGGCCGGATCTCAGGAGACCGCATCGGAAGCGTTATCGGTGATCGCGCCATGATTGCGATTAGCGGCGGCCTCATGTCGGCGGGCATGACAATAGCATTGTCAATCCCGTTTTTCGCAGCTGCGCTCGCCGGCTTTTCCTTACTGGGCATAGGCATGGCTAACCTAGTGCCTATCATCTTCAGAAATGCAAGTGAGGTGGTGCCAGACGGTCTCGGGACCGCATTTGTGTCGGTCTGCGGCTATTCCGGATTTCTCGTCGGTCCACCCATCATTGGTGGCGCGGCCGGCGCAGTGGGGCTCAACAAAGCCTTGCTGATCGTCAGTGCGGTCGGAGCGACGCTGGCGTATGCATCGGTCCTTTTTCAAGGACGCAAACGCCCGCCCGCTTCACGCTGATGGCCTTGGGATGAGCCGCAATAAGCTTTTGTTGCAAAAGGGAAGATTCAATATGAAAAGGAGAGACGTACTAACCCTCATCGGGGCGCTCGTTGCCGCCGGTCCGATCGGATGCAAGCCCGCCTGTGGCGAGGAAATGAGTGGATACCCCACCGGGACTGACTCAAATAAAAGATCCCCCCTGAAGTCGATCGAGCACGGGGGTTTTCGCAAGGCTCTCATGGATGATGAGGACGTGAGGACCCTAAAGGCGGTATTCGATCGTCTGATTCCCGAAGATCAGTTTGGACCATCAGCATCGAAAGTTGGATGCCTTGATTTCCTCGACGCACAACTTACCGGCGGGTACGGGGAAGCCTCGACGCTCTATCGAGAAGGACCTGAGCAACCGCACGAAGAGCAAATGCTTCAGAAGGCCCAATTTATCGCCACACCGCGCGAGCGATACCGTGCCGGCCTCCAAGCGCTGCGAGCTTATACCTTAGAAACGGACAGCGCGTCCTTCGCCGACCTGCCGCCGAGCCGCCAGGATGAAATTCTAGCAGGTATGGAGCAGGGCACGATCAAATTGGGAACGGCCCTCGATGCTAGAGCTTTTTTCGAACTTATGTTGACCAATGTCCGCGAGGGTTATTTCGCCGATCCGTACTATGGCGGGAACAAAGATATGGCGGGCTGGAAGATGATCGGCTTCCCCGGTGCTCGCTACGATTACAGAGCTTACACCGACCGGACAGGACAGAAGCTCAATCTGGTCCCCGTCAGTCTCGTTCCGAAGAACTGAGGAAGCGTTTCTCTGCTTCCTGCAATTATCGAGGTTCAACAAGTATGACCACCAGACGCACCAATCCCAAGGTTGACGCTGTCATCGTCGGGTTCGGCTGGGCAGGTTCGCTCATGGCCGCGGAACTTTCCCGCGCAAATATGAACGTCGTCGCGATTGACCGCGGTCCTTGGCGAGATACCTTTCCAGATACGCCGCTTACGGCTGATCCCGACGAGTTGCGCTGGAAAACGCGCAGGGAGCTGCTCGCACCGCCGCACGACACCACTCTCACCATGCGCAACACGTTGGACCAGACGGCCGTGCCACAGCGTGACTTCGGTATTTCGGAGCTCGGCGGAGGCGTCGGGGGCCAGGGGTTCCAATGGGCAGGAATGGCCTGGCGCTTCAATCCCTGGGACTTTCGGGTTCGTAGCGAAACGATCCAACGCTATGGCATGGCCCGCGCTGAAGACGGGGAATTGCAGTTGCAGGACTGGGGCATCACCTACGCTGAACTGGAACCCGACTATGATCGTTGGGAGCAAATTGCAGGCGTAGCCGGTCAGGCAGGCAACCTCAGGGGCAAGCTCACAAGCAGGGGCAATCCCTTCGAAGGGCCGCGGTCGCGGGAATACCCGACACCGAAGCTGAAAACGCTCCGCATGATGGAGATTTTCAACAAGGCGACATCGGAGATGGGTCTTCACCCTTTTACTATTCCCTGTGCGAATGTCTCGCAGGCTTATGTCAATCCGCTCGGTGTTACGATGGCGCCATGTACCTATTGCGGCTTTTGTTCGTCCTACGGGTGCGGCAACTATTCGAAGGCAAGTCCGCAGACGTGCGTCTTTCCAGCTCTGTTGAATAATAACCCCAACTTCAGGCTCATCACCAACGCATGTGTCACGCGCGTCAACAAAGCTGCTGACGGAAAATCTGTGACCGGCGTGACCTATATCGACCAGAACGGTAGCGAGGTTCTGCAGCCGGCCGATATCATTTGTCTAACGGCTTTCCAAATGGAAAACGTTCGACTGATGCTTCTGTCGGGCATAGGCAAGCCGTATGACCCGCTCACAAGCGAAGGCGTCGTCGGCCGCAATTTCAGCTTCCAGACCGTGTCGGGGGCAGATCTCTGGTTCGAGGAAGACCACATCAATCCATTCATCGGGGCCGGTGGCCTAGGCTCTCAAATCGACGACTACAACAGCGACAATTTCGACCACTCGTCACTCGATTTCATCGGTGGGGCGGGCATCCTGACTCTTTCGCGCGACGGCACACCGATTGCCAACGCCAACAAGCTGCCACCGGGCACGCCACGCTGGGGCTCGGGCTTCAAGAGAGCTTATTCGAACTACTACCAGAACTATGGAGTCCTGTTCAATCAAGGGACATCGATGCCGATCAAGCGTGGGTACCTTGATCTTGATCCCACCTACAAGGATCCCTTCGGCCTTCCGCTGTTACGTCTGACATACGACTATGCCCGAAATGACCGCGCCATGGCGACGTTCACCATGAATCGCGCGATACAAATCGGCAAGCGAATGGGCGCATCGCAGATCAGCGCCTTCAACTTCGCCGAGAAACCATTCACCACGGCGATCGGCGCGTCAAACCATACGATAGGTGGCGCCGTCATGGGGGCCGACCCGACCAGTTCGGCGGTAAATTCGCACCTTCAAAGCTGGGACTGCCACAACGTCTTCGTCGTCGGTGCATCGGCCTTTCCTAACAACGGTGGGTACAATCCGACGGGCACCGTGGGCGCGCTGGCGTTACGCGCGGCGCGCGCGATCTGCGGAAATTACGCTCGCAAACCGGGCGCATTGCAGAAGGGATGACCAATGGCGGAGTGGAAAAACATTGTTGGTGTGCTCGTCGTTGCGGCCTTCGGTGGCTCAGTCCACCAGGCGGACAATCTCTTCGTTTTAAGTCGATCGCTCGTCGTTGATTCCACCCGCGCTCCGATGCCCATTCCTTCCTGCGCAATGGCGCAGGCAGCACTTAGCTACGAGGTGAATTGTTCGACTTGCCACGGCGCTCGGGGCGAAGGCATCGAGTCAATGATCCCATCGCTTGCCGGGAACGATGTCCCTAAGGCTCAGCACCTGATTGAAATGATCATTGCCGGCACAACCGGCGGGCAGAGGGGAGTTCACATGCCGCCGTTTGGGTGGAAAATGAGCAATGAAGAGATCGCGCGACTGGCAAATTACGTTCTCAGCAATTGGGGCGGTGCCGCCATTTGCCTCACAGCTGAAGATGTCGCTAACGCGCGAGAGGCACTCGCGGGGATGATAACGGTGGAATAGCAGGCCGTTGGGACGAAAAGACTGACGATCCGCTACGAAATCCGCAGGTCGCCGTAGAAGCCACTCGTTAGGACGATAGCTAGGACCGATCGACCTTCAGGATTGAACGAAGCCGCTATCGCGGCATTTGGCTGGACCGCTCGCCTCGGCGGGCAGGTCGAGCGGTGTCAGGACTGCGCGGCGTTCCGCAAGCGCCTTTCAGAACAAAAATGCCGTTTACACGATCTCTTTCGCGCCGTCGCCGAAACGCTGCGCAGGCTTGCTGCCGAACGCAGTCACGAGCCGTAGATGTGTCGAGAACCTGACGAAGATGATTAATGTGTCGACTTCTACCACCATTGGCCAGCCACTGCTGGACTGCTCCCATTTCGGCCAGACACCCAACATAAGCAGGAAGGGAAAGGCGTTGTCGCTCACGCGTAGCGACCTTTCTGACACGATCGAGCGACGCGCGGGGCTTTCGTTTCAGTCAGCTCGTCCTTCATCGATCCTACCCAGCGGGCCTGCACTCCGTCGACAAGTTTGCCGCTCGAAAATGTCCCAGCCGATGTTTGCAGAAAATTCGTTGCCCCTCTTTTTGACTTCTCACCTCAAATGGGCAGCGTCCCTTCATTCAGCGTGTCCGACCGTATCTCGGCAAGACCGTACTTTTCTTCCGTTGGCCAACGTTTTCCGGTGACTCCATAGCCAATCGGAAAACTCCGAAGCTCTCTCTTCAGTATTCCATATGTTAAATGGATTGCCCCAGTCGTTGGGTGCTCACACCTAAACCTGGCCCATAGCTCGTTCCTTCAATTGCAAGGAAATGATGAACCGTCAAAACCGGGGATTGAACACTCAAACGTAAATGAGCCTCCGAGTGGACTAGCTAGCTCAAGGGCAACAATGGATGACGCGACGTGAACTTGACGGTGGAATGGTCAGCGTGTGTCAACGGATTAAAAGCCTTTGCATTCATAGCCGCAGCGTCGTCCCGTCTTTCTGTCCTCTCGTTGATGTGGATCAAGGAGCAATTTGCGGCTTCGTGACAGTCCTAGCGAGAAAGACGGCCGCGACGCGGTCGTCGGCGCATTGAGGACGACATCATGAATTACACAAAGGAAACGATGGTGGTCGCGGCCGCGGCGTTTCTAGCGCTGCTAGGAGCCGCATTCGCGCATGATCATCTCTTTGCGGTCCATATGGGCATACTTTGCTTCTGCCTCGCCGTCGGGGCCGCTTTGCTGGTCAGGAACGTTGATTTTTCGCCGGCAGGCCAACAGCGCAAAGTCGATAAGTCCGGCTATTTCGACGAGGTGATACGGTATGGCTTGATCGCCACGGTATTTTGGGGCGTGGTTGGCTTCCTGGTTGGCGTGATCATCGCGCTGCAACTGGCCTTTCCTGACCTCAACATCGCCCCTTATCTCAATTTCGGAAGGCTGCGGCCCGTTCACACGTCGGCGGTCATCTTCGCCTTCGGCGGCAACGCGCTAATCATGACGTCGTTCTACGTGGTGCAACGCACCTGTCGCGCGCGTCTTTTCGGCGGCAACCTGGCTTGGTTCGTATTCTGGGGCTACCAGCTTTTTATCGTGCTGGCTGCGACCGGATATGTTCTCGGAATCTCCCAGGCCCGTGAATATGCCGAACCCGAGTGGTATGTCGATCTCTGGCTGACCGTCGTCTGGGTCGCCTATCTCGCCGTCTATCTCGGCACGATCCTGAAGCGCAAAGAGCCGCATATCTACGTGGCAAACTGGTTTTACCTCGCCTTCATCGTCACCATCGCCATGCTGCACGTGGTCAACAACCTTGCGGTTCCGGCCTCATTCCTTGGCTCCAAGAGCTATTCTGTCTTCTCGGGCGTTCAGGACGCGCTGACCCAATGGTGGTACGGCCACAACGCCGTGGGCTTCTTCCTCACCGCCGGCTTCCTAGGCATGATGTACTATTTCGTGCCGAAGCAGGCCAACCGACCTGTCTATTCATACCGCCTTTCGATCATCCACTTCTGGGCGCTGATCTTCATGTACATCTGGGCCGGTCCGCATCATCTGCATTACACGGCGCTGCCCGACTGGGCCCAGACGCTCGGCATGGTTTTCTCGATTATGCTCTGGATGCCCTCCTGGGGCGGCATGATCAACGGTCTCATGACCCTTTCGGGCGCCTGGGACAAAATTCGCACCGATCCGATCATCCGTATGATGATCGTCGCCATCGCCTTTTACGGCATGTCGACCTTCGAGGGCCCGATGATGTCGGTCAAGACAGTCAATTCGCTCAGCCATTATACCGAATGGACGATCGGCCACGTGCATTCCGGCGCTCTCGGCTGGGTGGGAATGATCACCTTCGGGGCGATCTACTACCTGACGCCGAAACTATGGGGACGCGAGCGTCTCTACAGCCTGCGGATGGTCAACTGGCACTTCTGGCTCGCAACCCTCGGGATCGTCGTCTACGCCGCCGTGCTTTGGGTTGCCGGCATCCAGCAGGGACTGATGTGGCGCGAGTACAATTCCCAAGGCTTTCTCGTCTATTCCTTCGCAGAGACGGTCGCGGCGATGTTCCCCTACTACGTGCTACGCGCCGTGGGCGGAACGCTTTACCTGGCGGGCGGTCTCGTCATGGCCTGGAACGTGTTCATGACGATCCGCGGCCATCTGCGCGACGAAGCTGCGATCCCAACCACTTTCGTGCCCCAAGCACAGCCTGCCGAATGAGGTGAGACATGGCATCGATACTTGATAAACATCAGATCCTCGAGAAGAACGCGACGCTTCTTCTCGTCGGCTCGCTGCTCGTCGTGAGCATCGGCGGGATCGTCGAAATCGCACCGCTTTTTTACCTGCAGAATACGATTGAAAAGGTGGAAGGCATGCGGCCCTACACGCCGCTCGAGCTGGCCGGCCGAAACATCTACATCCGCGAAGGCTGCTACCTCTGTCATAGCCAGATGATCAGGCCGTTCCGCGACGAGGTCGAACGTTACGGCCATTACTCGCTCGCGGCCGAGTCGATGTACGACCATCCTTTCCAGTGGGGATCCAAGCGAACCGGGCCGGATCTGGCCCGTGTCGGCGCACGCTACTCCAATGAATGGCATGTCCAGCATCTCGCCGATCCACGGGCAGTCGTGCCGGAGTCGATCATGCCGAGTTACGCCTTCCTCAAAGAGCAGAGGGTGACGGTCAAGGACGTGGGAATGGACCTGAAGGCCAACGAGGACGTGGGCGTGCCTTATGACGACGACATGCTGGCGAATGCGGAAGCCGACATGAAGGCTCAAGCCGATCCAAACGCAGATACGACGGCCCTGCTTGCCCGCTATCCGAAGGCGAAGACCGGCGATTTCGACGGCGATCCTGCTGCGCTGACCGAAATGGATGCCTTGGTGTCCTACCTGCAGATGCTCGGAACGTTGGTCGATTTCTCGACCTACGACGATGCAACCGGCTACCGATGAGGTGATCCATGGAAACCTACACAGCAATGAGACACTTCGCCGACAGCTGGGGCCTTTTGGCAATGGCGGCATTCTTCGTCGGCGCGGTCGTGTTCACCCTTCGCCCAGGCAGCAAGCAGACGGCGAAAGAGGCCGCCGATATTCCCTTGAAGGATGATTGAGATGTCGGAAAAACACATCGATGAATTTAGCGGCGTCGAAACGACCGGACATGAATGGGACGGCATCCGCGAACTCAACAATCCGATGCCCCGCTGGTGGGTGTGGACCTTCTACGCCACCATTGTCTGGGCGTTGGGCTATGCGATCGCATATCCCGCGATCCCGATGATTACCGACGCCACGAAGGGTATGCTGGGCTTTTCCAGCCGCGCCGAGCTGCGGCAGAACCTGGATCAGGCCAAAGCATCGCAGACGGCGCTTCATGATCTGATCGCCGCCAAGACGGTGGACGAGATCGATTCCGATTCTGCCCTTCGCGAATTCGCGATCGCCGGCGGCGCATCTGCATTCAAGGTGAACTGCGCGCCATGCCATGGCTCGGGAGCAAGCGGCGGCCCGGGATTTCCGAACCTCAACGACGACGATTGGCTGTGGGGCGGAGACCTGGATGCCATCCAGGCGACGATCGCGCATGGGATTCGCTTCGACGGGGACACGGACACTCATGCTTCCGAGATGCCGCCCTTTACCGATGTTCTGGATCCCCTCCAGACAAGACAGGTCGCGGCTTACGTCTGGGGACTGACCAATACACCGTCGGACCCCGGTCTCGCAGAGGCCGGAAAACAGGTCTTCCTCGATAACTGTGCCGCATGTCACGGCGACGACGCCAAAGGAAAGGCCGACATGGGCGCGCCGGATCTCGCCGATGCGATCTGGCTGAAGGCACGCGGCGAGGATGCGATCATGCGCCAGGTAGCCGCTCCCAAACACGGCGTCATGCCTGCTTGGGCAGGGCGTCTCGGCGACACGACGGTCAAGGAACTGACGATCTTCGTCCATTCGCTCGGCGGCGGAACCTAAGGAGGATGCCATGTCAGATCATGACCACAATCCAATCCTCGGCCTCTACGGCACGCCGCGCGCCGACATCCAATCGCGTATATCGGAACGCGCTGGGACGATGCCCCCATTATACGATCAGGACGATCCGGCAAAGATCGGCAGTTCGATCGTCAGTTTGACCCGCCTCAAAAACCACCAGCAGACAAGCCGTTAACCGTAATTTTGTCGAGGACGTCCCAGCTGTGGTTGTTCCCCGCAGCTCAGGGCCACGCCTCTCCGGAGGCGTGGCGTTTCGCTTCGCGGGAAGGCCCTCGCTCTTGATCTGCATCAAGGACGGTTGCGCGGCAGATGGGACAACGGCAGGTGAAATCGGATAGGTCCTATGAACCTCTACACTGCATCAGATCCCGAAAACATCAAAAGGCTCAGTGTCAAGCCGGTCAATGCCCGTCGCAATCGACAGCCTCTCTACGCACCTCGAAAGAAGGTTTTTCCCAGGCGTACAGAGGGACGTTTCCGTCGGTTCAAGTGGATCGTGATGCTGATCACCCTCGGCATCTACTATCTCGCGCCATGGATTCGCTGGGATCGCGGTCCTTACGCGCCTGACCAGGCAATCCTCATCGACCTGTCTTCACGGCGCTTTTTCTTTTTCTTCATCGAAATCTGGCCCCAGGAATTTTATTATGTGGCGGGTCTGCTCGTCATGGCGGGGTTCGGCCTGTTTCTCGTCACTTCCGCGGTTGGCCGCGCATGGTGCGGATACGCTTGTCCGCAGACCGTCTGGGTTGATCTTTTTCTCGTCGTCGAACGTGCGATCGAAGGCGATCGACACGCGCGAATGAAGCTTGATGCTGGTCCCATGAGCTTTGCCAAGCTGAGGAAGCGTGTGGTCAAACATTCGATCTGGCTGCTGATCGGCGTCGTCACGGGCGGAGCGTGGATCTCTTATTTTTCCGACGCGCCGAGCCTGCTTGTTTCACTATTCACCGGCCGCGCGCCTGCAGCCGCCTACACCACCGTCGCCATCCTTGCTGCAACGACCTATGTGCTCGGCGGTCTGATGCGAGAGCAGGTGTGCACCTACATGTGCCCGTGGCCACGTATCCAGGGTGCGATGCTCGACGAAAATTCTCTCGTCGTCACCTACAATGACTGGCGGGGCGAGCAGCGGTCACGTTACCCGAAGAAAGCTCGAGCCAGGGGCCTGCTGGTCGGGGATTGCGTGGATTGCAATGCCTGCGTGGCGGTGTGTCCGATGGGAATCGATATTCGCGACGGACAGCAGATGGAGTGCATCACATGCGCGCTCTGCATCGACGCCTGCGACGGTCTCATGGAAAAGCGGCGGAAGCCTCGCGGCCTGATCGCCTACGCCACGCTGAGCGAATACTCGAGCAATATGTCGCTCGCCACGGACGAAGGACGAACGGCCGTCCAGCCGTCCAGGGTTCGAAATCAGGATGGGACCTTCGTTCCAGCGATCCGACGCTTCAACTGGCGTATCATCTTTCGTCCGAGAACCGTGTTTTACGCAGTCGCCTGGGCGTCGGTCGGCATGGCCATGCTGGTCCATCTCGCCTTTCGGGAGCGCCTTGAACTCAACGTCGTTCACGACCGAAACCCCCAATATGTTCTGGAAAGCGACGGCTCTCTGCGGAATGGCTACACGCTTCGTGTCCTGAACATGGTGCCGACGCCGAGGGATGTGAACATAAGCCTGGTCGGGCTGGAGGGGGCGACGATGCGCATTCCCGAGTTCGGCAAGGAGGACGCTCGCAGCTTTACAGTCCATGCCGAACCCGACGCGGCCACGACGCTGAAGGTCTTCGTTACGCGCAAACCTACCGGAGCCGCGACCAATGAATTTCTGTTCGTTATCGAAGATACCGATCATGCCGATCGGGCAACCTACCGCGCGGCGTTCAATGCACCGGGAGACATCAAATGAAGACCTCCACTCAAGGTTTTACAGGCCTGCACATGCTGCTTTCGACCTCGGCATTCTTTTGTGTGGTGATCGCGGTGAACGTCACCATGGCCTTCTATGCCTCTTCCAGCTGGAGCGGGCTGGTCGTGGAAAACACTTATGTCGCCAGTCAGGAGTTCAACCGCAAAGCGGCGGCGATGAAGGCAATGGCCACTTCCGGCATCGAGGGCACCCTTTCCATAAAGGGGCACGAGATCCGCTACGACATTCACGACAAGAGCGGATCGCCTGCGATCGTCGACGACGTCGTTCTGAATTTCAAACGGCCCGTCGGAGACCACGAGGACTTCCACCTTACGCTCAGGAAGACAGCCGCGGGGCGGTTCGAAGCGGAGCATGGCCTAGCCGAAGGTGACTGGATCGTCGAGGCCATCTCGCGAAACGGCGGCGTGGTCGTCATGCATGAGGCAAAACGCCTCGATACTGCGGAGTTAGGCCAATGACCTGCTGTACCATGGACGCAGAAAGCGTGCTTGCCCTCAGCACGACATCATCCAGTGCCGAAGAGGTCCGCCTTGCCAGCCAGCCGCTCGGCGAGGGATTGCGTCAGCTGGACCTGAGTGTTCCCGACGTTCACTGCGGCGGCTGCATTTCGACCATCGAAAGGGCGTTGTTGACGCTTCCCTTCGTCAAGACAGCGCGCGTCAATCTCACGGCTCGAAGGGTGACCTGCGTTTACCAGGAGGAGATCGAGACGCGTGCAACCGATCCGTCCAAGATCCTCGCAGCGATCAACTCGGCCGGATACCGCGCGCATCTCTTCACGCCCTCAGCGCCCGAGAACGACAAGACTAGAAATCAGCTTCTTCTCGCGATCGGCGTCTCCGGTTTTGCGACCGCCAACATCATGTTGCTCTCGGTATCGGTCTGGTCGGGCGCAGACGCCGCGACGCGCGACATGTTTCATTGGATCTCGGCGATGATAGCAGCGCCCGCGCTGGTTTATGCGGGGCGCTTCTTCTTCAAATCGGCCTGGAATGCGCTCCGGCACGGGCGCACCAACATGGACGTTCCGATCTCGCTCGCCGTGACGCTCTCCTATGCCGTTTCATTATGGGAAACCGTCCATCACGGCGAGCATGCATGGTTCGATGCTTCGGTTTCGCTGCTCTTCTTCCTGCTGATCGGCAGAACCCTCGACCATGTCATGCGGGAAAAGGCTCGGGCGGCGATCAACGGACTCGCAAGACTGGCCCCGCGCGGAGCATTGCTGATCAATCCGGACGGGTCGCGACATTACATTGCGGTAGAAGAGATCGCGGCGGGGGATGAAATCTCTATAGCCGCAGGCGAAAGGGTTCCCGTCGATAGCATAGTCGTCAGCGGAGAAAGCGACGTGGATCTCTCCATCGTCACCGGCGAAAGCAGCCCCGTCGCCGTTGCCAGCAACAGCGAAGTGAGTTCCGGGGCAATGAATCTGACCGGCTCGCTGGTGTTGCGGGCAACGAGAATTGCCAAGAATTCGCTTCTCTCCGAGATCATCGGCCTGATGGAAGCCGCTGAGGGCGGAAGGGCTCGCTATCGCAGAATCGCCGATCGCGCTGCCGCACTCTACTCCCCGGTCGTGCATCTGCTGGCGTTGGTCTCTTTTCTTGCCTGGGGCATCCTGGTCGGAGACTGGAAACAGGCCATGCTGGTCGCCGTAACGGTGCTGATCATCACCTGCCCATGTGCGTTGGGTCTTGCCGTGCCCGTGGTCCAGGTCGTCGCTGCGGGGGAGCTTTTCCGGAAGGGCATCATGGTGAAGGACGGTTCAGCACTTGAAAGACTGGCCGAGGCCGACACCGTGGCCTTTGACAAAACAGGCACCTTGACGATGGGCAGTCCGCGGCTTGTCGGAGTGGACACAATGGACGAGAGCGCCACTGCAATCGCCCGCGGATTGGCCGAGCATTCACGGCATCCTCTTTCTCAGGCCCTGGTGCGGGATACCGAAACCGCCCCCATATCCTTCGACAGCGTCACGGAAATCCCCGGTGGCGGACTGAAGGCCAGGAACGGAGCGGATATCTATCGATTGGGCAACACAGCGTTTGCCGGCGGAACCAGCTTCGTACCCCGGACTGCCGATAGTCCGTACTCGGAAGTGGTCTTGTCGAAGAATGGCGTCGATCTTGCCCGCTTCTTCTTCGACGACACGCTTCGTCCGGGTGCGTACGAGGCCACCGATCGGCTCGGTGCAGCCGGTCTTGAAACGCTGATCGTGTCCGGCGACAGGCAGACTGTCGTCGACAATACGGCGCATGCTCTGGGTATCGACAGGGCTTTTGGCTCTCTGACGCCGAAACAGAAGGTCGAGGAATGCCAGAGGTTGAATGGCCAAGGTCGTCGCGTGCTGATGGTTGGCGACGGTATCAACGACGCCCCGGCACTTGCTGCGGCGCATGTCTCGATGGCGCCGGCCACGGCCTCCGATATCGGCAGACAGGCCGCCGACCTCGTTTTTTTCAATGAGCGCCTTGACGCTGTTCCGGAAGCGATCGCCGTTGCGCGAAGATCCGCCAGCCTCATCCGGCAGAACTTCGCTCTCGCCATCGGTTACAACGTTCTGGCGGTGCCGATCGCCATCGCCGGATTGGCGACACCGCTCATAGCGGCGGTGGCAATGTCGACATCGTCGATCATCGTCGTGACGAACGCCTTGCGCCTGAACGCGTTCGGCAAGCGTCGGGATATGAAAATTCGAGGGGGGATCGGCAGGAGTGCGGAGGTCAAAGCCGCATGAACATGTTGATCTATCTCATACCGATCGCGCTGCTGATGGGAGGAATGGGACTCCTGGCATTCCTTTGGTCGCTGAAGAGCGGCCAGTATGACGACCTTCAAGGCGCCGCCTGGCGAATCCTCGCCGAGGACGAAACCGATGAACGAAAACCCTAAACCTCACATTGTCGTCGTTTGTCGGCTCTGCGACAAATGCCCTTTCCCAACCAAGTTCACTGCTCGCCATAAATAAATGAAACTTAGGCATATTCTTTTTTCGGAATCCAGTCGATGGTTTTGGCACACTTCTTGAAAGCTATCACGCGCCGGGGCGCCCAAGTTGCCCCAAGTGGTTCATGATGCCAAGCAGGTGCCAATTCCACGTGAAGGCACCGATCTCCGTGCCCTGCGGTCATGTTCAGGCATGGTCCCAAGAATTAAGTGGAACTTTATCATGAAACTGTCCGCCAATCTCCTCCTGCGCCAGACCCAGTCCCTGGTGATGACACCGCAACTGATGCAATCCATCCAGTTGCTGCAGATGACGCATTTCGAACTCAACCAGTTCATCGCCCTGGAAGTGGAGAAGAACCCGCTGCTCGAATTTCCGTCGAATGACGGTGAGGCGGGCGGCGAACGCGGCGATGCCGAAGATGGAGAATATGCTCATCAGCCGGAGGATGCCGGCTCGGACGACGGCTACGACAACCGCAGCGAGGCGCTCTCCAGCGACTGGTATGACAATGGCGGCAGCGCCAGCACCAGTCGGCTGAACGACGAACTCGACGCCAATTACACCAATGTCTTTCCTGATGACGGTGCCCCCCCGCAGCGCCTCGATGCGCCGGAACTCGTCAGCCAGTGGAAGTCGATGCCGGGCAGCGGCGAGGGCGCCGACTACGATCTCGACGATTTCGTCGCCGGCCAGGTGTCGCTGCGCGATCATCTCGCCCAGCAGATCCCCTTCGTCCTGCCTGACATGGCCGACCGGCTGATCGCGCAGAATTTCGTCGACCAGCTCGACGACTGCGGTTATCTGCAGGCCGATATCGTCGAGGCGGGCGAGAGGCTGGGCACGAGCCTCGCACAGGCCGAGCGCGTGCTTGCCACCCTGCAGAGCCTTGATCCGCCAGGTGTTTTCGCCCGCAGCCTCGCCGAATGCCTGGCGATCCAGCTCAGGCAGAAGGACCGGTACGACCCGGCCATGCAGGCTCTGGTCGAAAACCTCGAACTGCTGGCCCGGCGTGATTTTGCCACGCTGAAGCGGCTTTGCGGCGTCGACGAGGAGGATCTTCTCGACATGCTCGGCGAGATCCGTCAGCTCAATCCGAAGCCCGGCAGTGGCTTCGAAGCGGGTGTTTCCGAAGCGATCACGCCGGATGTAGTCGTCAGATCCGCCTCGGATGGCGGCTGGCTGGTCGAGCTCAATCCGGATACGCTGCCGCGCGTGCTGGTCAACCAGTCCTATTTTTCCCGGGTGACAAAGACCAAGGATGCAGAGGTTCAGGCCTTCCTCTCCGATTGCCTGCAGAGCGCCAACTGGCTGACCCGCAGCCTCGATCAGCGGGCAAACACCATCATGAAGGTGGCAAGCGAAATCGTCCGCCAGCAGGACGCCTTCCTGCTGCACGGCGTCGACTATCTGCGCCCGCTGAACCTGAAGACGGTCGCCGAGGCGATCAAGATGCATGAATCCACCGTCAGCCGCGTCACCTCGAACAAATATATGCTGACGCCGCGCGGCCTCTTTGAACTCAAATATTTCTTCACCGTCTCGATCAGCGCCGTCGCCGGCGGCGACAGCCATTCGGCCGAGGCCGTGCGTCACAAGATCCGTGCGCTGATCCTGCAGGAGAGCCCGGAGGCGGTGCTTTCCGACGACGATATCGTCGACATGCTGAAGAAGGGCGGCGTCGATCTCGCCCGCCGCACCGTTGCGAAATATAGAGAGGCAATGAACATCGCCTCTTCGGTCCAGCGACGCCGCGAGAAGCGGGCGCTCGCCAAGGTCGTTGGCTTCTGACGCTGTCATGCTTCGACCTGAACCGAAAAATCCTGCCTTAAGCGGCGCGACTCTATGAAAGCTAGCCCTGGGTGAGTTTGGATCACGCCTGCGGTGCTTGCGCTGGCCAAGTCTGCCATTTTTATTGTGGGCGCGCGGGCATGTTTTGTGTCGAAATGTGCCTGGCACCACATCCGCCGGCACCGCGCTTAGCGCATTTTACTGACGCTCGGCCGAAGTCTGAATTAGTGGGTATCCCTAGGACATAGCCGTTCAACGACGTTACGGGAGTCCCAAGGCAGCTGACTGCAGCATCCATCAGGCGCGCTTAGCATCTCGCCGGTGGCAAGCGCCGCATCAAGATTCGATGGTGATGCTTCCCTGTTGACGCCAAGCATGGTTGCTTTCAGCTCGTCGGTCATTCCAGACATTGCGCTAACCACAGCAATAATCTTATTTCCGCTTACAGACCGCAGCTCACCTAAATTCCGAGCAACTCAAGCGTATTACAAGGACCTCGAAAATTCGAGCCCCAAAATTGACAGTGGTCGTTTTCATGTTTCACCGATCAAGTTATTAGCGATCGCAAGCTGTGTGATGAGGAGTGCGTTGAGTGCGGCCCCAACCTGAAGGTTGTCGGCTACCACCCACATCCACAGCCCGCGCGGATTCTCGGGATTAACTCGGACCCGTCCGACGTGAACATCTGCAGGATCTCCCAGAAAGCGCGGCGTTGGATATCCGTGGCGAATTTCATCAGCATAAAGTCGAACACCTGGTTCATTTGCCAGGAGCTCACGGACCTGTTCTAGTCGAACATGATCGTCGAACTCGACGTATACCGCCTCGGAATGACCCGTCTTTACCGGCACTCTAACGCAGGTGGCAGTTAACTGCAGATGAGGCATACCGAAGATCTTCCGTGATTCTTGAACCAGCTTGCGTTCCTCAAGAGCCACGCCTTCGCGGGAAATCTCTCCGATCTGCGGTATGACATTGAACGCGAGAGGGACAGGAAACCTCTCCGCAGGGGGGCCGGCGCTCCCCTCAAGCACGGCTTCGGCACCGTTTAGTAGCTCCTTACACCCGAGCAGACCCATTCCAGACGCTGCCTGATAGGTAGTCAAAATGATCTGGTGAATGTCGAACGTCGCTATCAGCGGTTTCAGTGCCCGAACCAGCTGTATCGTGGAGCAATCTGGGTTTGCTACTATTCCAGGCGATGGGCGAACAGTAAGTGAACGGGCGTTAACTTGTGGTACGATGAGAGGTACGTCAGGGTCCATTCGAAAGGAGTTCGAGGTGTCAATCACCAAGGTGCCTTGGGATGCGAACGGAGCCCCCCATTTGGCGCTTACGTCACCGCCTGCGCAGAAGAATGCGATATCGGCTTTTGTATCGGCGATATCGCCGATGTCGCGGAGTGCCTCAACTACATATGTTTGGTCTCGAAACTTGAATTGGCGCGCACCTGAACTACAGGAGAACACCCGCAGTCGATTGATCGCAATCTCGCTTTTTTCCAATAACTTGATCAGGGCCGTTCCAACCGCCCCGGTTGCTCCAACGACAGAAATATCTAATGCTCTCATGAGTATCCTCATTTAGAAGCTCACGGTTGGATCTTGCTTTCAAATTACGAAGCTCGCTTCCGCCACCCAAGGATGTAACCGGAAGGCTGTCGACCTCGTCGGCGGGTTTACATGCTCCGAGGTCGAGCACATCGAGTCCGGACGGGTTGGGCATGACGTTGGTTTCACTCGCAACAGTCGCTTCGGCGACGCAAAGAATAATGGTAGAGAGGTAAGTCGCGGCTTGATTCACAGTTCAATGTCCCCTCTCTTCGGATCGTTGGACTTTCGACCTGGTGTTTCCAGTGATGATCGTCTCCGAATGGCAGATTGGATGCCCAGAAAGAGCTTCGCGTCGCATGGCTGGATTTGCTTTCACGCAAAGCTGCCATGCCGCCTTCTCCACGCCTTCGAACCGATGCGATTGTCTCGCGCTGTGAATAGCGCCGGCGGCTTCTACCGCTCCGAACGGAATTCAAGATTCGTGCACCGCACGATCATCAACGGCGATATGAGTCTGGCAATTCTTGGGACAGACGCGTGCGCACGCTCCGCAGCCGATACAGCGGCCGGGATAGTCAATGACCATGATCACGCGACTGAGCTCACCATTAAAGTCGTCCTCGCCATCGCAGACACCGAGCATTTCACCTGCTTCATCGATGCCGTAGGGATGCATGACCTCACGTGAGCAGACCTTGAAACAGCGACCGCAGCCGATGCACATCGCAGGGTTGATCGAATTCAGATATTCCGGAATCCATAGGGACCCGTCGCGAGTCGCGGATGAGCTTGTCATAGATTCCTCCAATTTAGCGAGTTCTGCCGATGACAAATGTGACCGCCGAGGGCGCGCCGATTGCGGGACAAAATGCGAGCGGGCAGCTGTCTAACGCCGCTATCTTTGCCCGGTGCAGTCCTCCTTCGATACGGTGTCTTCCGATCTCGTCGGAGATATCTCGAACCTAGCGGCTTCCACGAAGGTCCACGGCGTCGCGCGTCGCGTCATAGATGGCCAATCATTTGGCCGATCGATTCGCAAAGCGCCCAACTGCCATTTCGTCCGCGTTGATGAAGTCCGCCATTGAAGAGCGAGAGGCGACGAACTGATCTCATTTTTGCGATTCCCGCCTGTCGGTTGAGTCAAGTGGGCCAGGGGTTCGGAGGGTGGTTAGCCTGAATGATGTTCGCGAAGTCGAAGATCACGTCGCGGGTTCCCCGGTATAATATTGTAAGCTTGTGCTGGCTGCCGAAGCGGTCGAACATGGGGAAACCCACCCGCATCAGCGGAACGCCGAGACGTCTGGCAGCTTCACGGCCGTGCGAGTGAGTGACGATAAGATCGGCCGTTGCGGCGAGACTTTCCAGATCACTGAGATCGCCGACTTTGACGGTCTTCGCCGGTACCATCTCGAGCGCCTTCGAAGTGCCGGTCGTGGTGACCGCGGCCGCAATTTCCGCACCCATGGCAGTAAAAAAATCGGAGAACTGGAAGAGTTGATCCGGCTCGGAGGCAATTGCGATCTTCTTGCCTGCCATATGGAAATGTCCGTCGAGCATGGCATCCTGCAACTGCATTCGGTTACGGCGGACATTGAGCGGTGTCTGTTTGCATGACACAGCGGCAAGCAGGCGAATAAAGCGATCGACGTTCTCTAGGCCCGTCAGCGATCTAAACAGCACGTACGGCACGCCGGTCAGTCTCTGCAGCGCTTCAGCCGGTCGCCGCATGTGCTCACCGATTGCGATACACTGCATCGTCGCACCGAGATCGCGGATCTCCTCCAATTTCGTGCCGCCATACGTTGTCGGCATCCAATCTTCGGGGATGGAGCCGTCGAGCGCTCCGGATACGTCGGGCAGAATAACCGGGTCGAGCCCGAAGCTTACGGCCGTCTCGCGCAGATGTTCTATGTCGGCAACTGTCAAGTTCCAGCCAGGCAAGATCGCGATCTTCCTCGGATTGCGATACTGCTTGTCAGGTCGCGCTAGTGCCTCGATCACGGCGGTAACAGCTTTGGACCAACCTTCCTCTATCGCGCCGTCAAAGTCCGGCGTGTTGGCGAGTACCACTTCGGTGCCCACAAGTTCTATCGCCCGCTTGCGTTTGATGTTTTCGACGTCACCGGCGACATCCTCGTCGCGGGCCTCTACCGATGCGGTCGTGCATATCCCGATCAGTCGTGGCCTTGTGCGGGCTTTGAGGCTGAGAATTGCCTCTTCGAGACGATCCGCGCCGCCGACGATTATCGCGGCTTCGTTCATCGCCGTCGTTTGAAGCGGGATCGCTTCATTGAAATGCCTCACGAGCAGTGCGAGCGCGAAGCTCGTACATCCCTGGCTGCCATGGAGCAGAGGTATTGCGCCGTCGACGCCCAGAAAGGCGAAGGCAGCACCGAGCGGCTGAGACGACTTCAGGGGGTTGACCGCCGCCGACTTCGTTTGAGATACGACGCGTGCCATAGTACGACCTCAACATTTTTTGCGAGTGATCTCGCGGTTTTGGTTCGACGCGCTTACGCTTCTCTTTTCGCTCGTTTTTAAACGACCAAGGCCTGCTCCCATGGCGCCGGCTCGCGCACCTGCGGCCACATCGGATTGTGGATTGCCAGGTCAATTTGTCGAGCAAGTTGCACCATTCCCTCATAGCCAGCGTAAGCATGATGACGCTCCTGGTTAATGTCGAGCCAGGGCAGTTTTGCCTTTAGCGCTATATACTGGGTGCGTCCGCCCGACAGCATGATGTCAGCCTTTCTCTCGAGCAGAAGCGAGAAAAGCTCGCGCGGCGACATCGACTCGAACACGAGGTTCTCCTCCTTCAGGGTCTGTTTCACTCGCTCCCTATCTTCGAGCGTCGATTTCTTGACTGATGTGCCGACGATCTCCATGCCGATCTCCATCAAGGCATGGACGACCGACCAGGATTTCACGCCGCCTGTATTTAGAAGCACGCGCTTGCCCTCAAGGCGAGGTCGGTAGGCTTCCAGCCTCTTCCACACCTTTTCCTCTTCTTCCGCTACAAGGATTTCTGTGCGATGCAAAAGCGAGGGGTCAGCACCCTTCTTTACAAGCAGATCGGCGATCCGCCGGAGTGCCTCCGAGGTGCCGGAGATGCCATAGAAGGAGCCCTCGAAAAATGGAATGTCCCAGCGTTCCTGCATCTTACGTGCCAACGCAACGAACGCTGTCGAACACACCGTCATCGCTGCGCGCGAGCGGTGGGCGGAGGCGACTTGCAGATATCGCGCGTCTCCGGGAATACAGGCGCGGACGCGGACGCCGAGCTTATCCAAGAGCGGCTTCACCTGCCAGAACTCACCCGAGAGGTTAAATTCGCCGAGTATGTTGATGTCGCAAAGGCCTGGTTCATCGGGCTCCACGGTACCTATGACATGCTTGAGCAGTGCCTCGCCCGCTAGCTTGTTGCCGAGGTTTTTAGACCCGACAAAGCCTGGCGCATTGACCGGCACCACCGGTAAGGCAAATTCGTCCGTCGCTCGCTTGCAAACAACGTCGATGTCGTCACCGATCATCGCCGTAACGCAGGTTGAATAGACGAAGATTGCTGCGGGCGCATACCCATCCTTGATTTCCCGGATCGCTTTAAAGAGCTTCCGTTCACTGTGTCCCATTACGATGTCGATTTCCGTAAGATCAGTCGTGAAGCTCGTGCGCCAAAGTGTTGGGCCTGACGAGGCAGCGCCACGGTTGTCCCAGGAATTTCCCTCGCAGGCGAGCGGCGCGTGAATAAGATGTGCGACATCCGTGATCGGCTGCAGTGCGACCTTGGCGCCGTCGAAAGCGCAACCGCCGACGGCCGTTCCCGGGGCCATTGGCCTCGCGCAATTCCTTAGGCGCGCCTTAGGACCCTTGCTGCCGCTCTTTTCACTCGCTAGCTCGTGGAAGGCATCTTTGTTTTTGGCGTTGAGCGAGGACATTCGTCTGCCTTCATATCTGGTTGAGAGATAGGCCGCCTGGCCGGCCGCCGCTTTTAGCGAGTGAGGTCATACGAATAATCTGTCACACCGGCGTGCATTGTTTCGCGATCGAGGTTGTCGAAGATCTTGTCGAGGATCGCCGTTAAAAGACGCAGTCCGCCTTGGTAGCCCATGAGGGGGAATCGATGATGATGGTGCCGGTCGAAAATTGGAAACATCAGCCGAACCAGTGGGGTACCGGTGTCCCGTTCGAGATACTTCCCATAAGAATTTCCGATCAGGAGATCCACCGGCTCGGTGAACAGTAGCGAGCGCAGTGCCCAGAGATCTTTGCCTGGCCAAACCTGTGCATTCTTCCCGAAGGGCGAGGATGCGAGGAGTTCCTTCATCTCGTCCTCCCAAGCTGAGGTGCCATTTGTGGCGAGGCAGTGGGTTGGCTCGCCGCCGGTCTCCATGATGAAGCGCGCCATCGCATAAACGAAATCTGGATCGCCGTAGATCGCGTATTTTTTTCCATACAGCCAAGCTTGGCTGTCCGCCATCGCATCGATGAGTCGGCCGCGCTCCAGACGGATCGCCTCGGGAATTTCTCTGCCGGAAATCTCCGATATCACCATCAGCAGTTCGTCGGTAGCTTCGACGCCGAGAGGGTAGTGGAAGGAGGTCGCCGCTTGTCCAACGTCTCTGCAGTAATCTAACGTCTTGCGAGTGTTGTAATATTGCAGGGACAATGTCCACTCCGCGTTCAACGCCGCCTTCACGTCATTGATGCTGGTCCCGCCGTCATACATCCGAAAATTGCCGTCGGAAGGCGTATCGAACTGATCTGATGCGTCCTGGATGAACATGTAATTCACTTGCATCAAGTCGAGCAGGCGTTTTAATTCGCGATTGTTCCCAACGCAGAAGCCATCAAATCCAGGAATGATGTTGATGGTAGCGGTGGCTTCAGTTCGCGCGGTGCCCTTCCAGAAATTCTCCAGCACACCTTTTACCATGCTGTCATAGCCATCGACATGGCTGCCGACAAAGGCAGGCGTGTGGGCGAAGGGGACATCGAAATCGCGCGGGACCGAACCTTCACTTTTGGCGTTTTCGATAAAGCCATGTAGGTCATCTCCGATGACCTCGGCCATACATGTGGTCGACACCGCGATCATCTTCGGGTTATAGAGCTTGTACGTGTTGGCGAGACCGTCGACCATATTCTTCAGGCCACCAAATACAGCGGCGTCTTCTGTCATCGATGACGAGACCACCGATGACGGTTCCTTGAAATGGCGTGATAGGTGCGATCTGTAGTAGGCAACGCAACCTTGGCTGCCATGAACGAACGACATCGTTCGCTCGAATCCCGCCGCTGCGAAGACCGCGCCGAGTGGCTGGCAGGCTTTGGCTGGATTAACGACAAGGGCTTGGCGGGCCAGGTTTTTCTCGCGATATTTCCAGCTCTTCGTGAATTCGCGTTGGTCTGACACGACCTGATCCGGGTGTGGGCATTCGAAGTTCAGCTTTTTCTCGGCCAACATTTGCCTATATTCCGGCTCGCAGAACAAAGGCGCATGGTCGAGAGCTTTCTCAGCTGATTGCGGCATAGGGTCACCTCTTTCGGTTGGCTGCGACATGGAGGCGGGACAGAGACTTTCGGCGCGAGGCCTCCCGCGTTTTTCTTCGAGAAATGCTAGGTGCTCATGCTACTGCCACCGCCGAAGCGCGGTCGTTCCAGGGCGCATCGTAAAGACCCCAAACCGGATTGTTGATGGCCATATCCATGTCTCGGGCGAAGATCGAGAAGCCGTCATAACCGTGATACGGACCAGAATAATCCCAGGAGTGCATCTGACGGAACGGAATGCCCATTTTCTGCACCGGGTATTTTTCCTTGATGCCGGACCCGACCAGATCAGGCCGAATTCGCTCGATGAATTTCTCTAGTTCGTAGCTAGTCACGTCGTCGTAGATCAACGTGCCTTCTTTTACGTAGTGGCCGGTGCGCTGATAGTCGTCGCCATGACCGAATTCGTAGCCGGTTCCTACGATTTCCATTCCGAGGTCCTCATAGGCGGTGATGACGTGACGAGGACGCAATCCGCCGATGTAGAGCATCACCCGTTTGCCAGAAAGACGCGGCCAATATTTGTCGACCACAGCCGAAACGAAGGGTCGGTATTTGGCGATGACTTTTTCCGTTCTATCTTCGATCTCCGGCCCGAAATGCTTGGCTATGTTGCGCAGCGAGGCTTCGATCTGGAATGGGCCAAAGAAATTATACTCCATCCATGGAATGCCATATTTTTCCTCCATGTGTCTGGAGATGTAATTCATCGACCGATAGCAGTGAATGAGGTTGAGCGTAGCTCTCGGGGCGCGCTCCACTTCGGCGAGTGTTGCATCTCCCGACCAGTTGCCGACCACGCGCAATCCGATCTCTTCGAGCAGGATGCGCGACGCCCATGCATCGCCGCCAATGTTATAGTCGCCTATGACATTTACGTCGTAAGGACCCGGCTCGAATTTTAAGTCTTTCTTGTCGAAGACCCAATCTCGAATTGCGTCGTTGGCGATGTGGTGGCCAAGTGATTGTGAGACACCACGGAAGCCTTCGCAGCGCACCGGCACGACGGTCGTCGTGTGTTCTTTGGCCTTTTTTCGCGCTACGGCCTCAATGTCATCGCCAATCAGACCGATCGGACATTCGGACTGCAGGCTGATGCCATTGCTTAGCGGGAAAAGTTCAGCAATCTCGTCAATGACCTTTTCCAGTTTCTTGTCACCGCCGAAAACGATGTCCTTCTCCTGGAAATCGGAGGTAAATTGCATCGTCACGAAAGTGTCGATGCCTGTCAGACCGACGTAATAGTTGCGACGTTGCGACCAGGAGTATTGACCGCAGCCGACCGGCCCGTGTGAAATGTGAACCATATCCTTGATCGGTCCCCAGACGACGCCCTTTGAACCGGCATACGCGCATCCGCGGATCGTCATCACGCCAGGAACAGACTTGATGTTCGACTTTACCTCGCATTCGCTAATCGTGTTTGGGTCCTCGCCGGCGTCCTTTTCGCTCGTTGCCACGCTAAGGTGTTTACTGCGGCGCTTCGCTGCTTTGCCCGGATATTGCGACAGCACGTCTGCTATAAGCTTCGCGTGGAAGTCACTGTCATTGTCGTATTTGAGGCTCATTGACCCTACCCCTTAGAAAATCCGGATGAAGCCTCATTGGCGAAACCTCCTTCACGGGATGGCGGGCGCTTTGCGTGTCGCTGCGCGCCCGTGTCAGTGTGATCACTGGGCAGCTATCACTTCGCATCCCTGGCTTGAAGTTCGGCAAGCATCTGCTCATCGGTTTTCATGATGCCGAAATCGAGAAGCATGTCCTCAAGTTCTTCCATGGTGATGGGGGTCGGGATGGTGCCTTTGCCAGAATTGTCATGTATTCTTTGGGCAAGTGTCCGGTACTCGGCCGCTTGCTGAGAGTCCGGCGCATATTGGATTACCGTCATCTTTCTAAGCTCGGCATGTTGGACAATGTTGTCGCGTGGCACGAAATGGATGAGCTTAGAATTGAGTTTGGCAGCCAGCGCTTCGGCGAGGTCGATTTCGCGGTCGGTCTGACGCTCGTTGCAAATGAGCCCACCCAGGCGGACGCTGCCGCCTGCAGCATATTTTAGAATGCCCCTCGCGATATTGTTGGCGGCATAGAGGGCCATCATTTCGCCGGACATGACGATGTAGATTTCCTGAGCTTTGTTTTCACGGATCGGCATCGCGAAGCCGCCGCACACAACGTCACCGAGCACGTCATAAGACACGTAGTCGACATCGTTGTAGGCGCCGTTCTCTTCGAGGAAGTTGATCGACGTGATAACGCCGCGTCCCGCGCAGCCGACGCCCGGCTCCGGGCCGCCAGACTCCACGCATTTGATACCTTTATAGCCGACCTTGAGCACGTCTTCGAGTTCAAGATCTTCAACCGAACCTCTCGTTGCTGCGAGATCAAGAACCGTATCCTGAGCCTTCGAGTTCAAGATCAGGCGCGTAGAATCAGCCTTAGGATCACAGCCGACGATGAGGATCTTCTGCCCATGGTCCACAAGGGCGGCTAACGTGTTTTGGGACGTAGTGGACTTGCCAATTCCGCCCTTTCCATAGAATGCGATCTGACGCAGAGCTGCCATGCTTGGCGTTCCTTCATGTGTTCGAAGCAATGCGGTTATCCCGCAACGCGGATGCGGAGGCCGTTCCGCTGCCTCGCAATAGCTCTCAAGATTCGTGCCAGGCAGGCCGATTGAGCTGACCAACAATAATTCGCTGCTATTTCAGCTACCTGGACGGAAAATACGCGATTGGGCGAGGAAGAATGCTTGTCGCGAAGCCGACAAAAGTGACGACGATGTCGTGAATTGGATGTCGAGAATTTCGGTTAATCGGGCCATCTGGAACTGCGACTTACGACCCATGCAGGAAGAAATTAAGCGGAGATCGCATTGTCCTCAATTTTGGTAGAGGGGGAGTCCGATCGCCGATGTCTGTCGGCGGCAACATGCCGGCATACTTCTTCCTCCAATTGAAGTAGGTCGCCTGACTGATGCCGCTTTGCGGCAGATCGCAGCAACAGACACCTTCATCACCTTGCTTCAGAATGAACGCCTTCTGCGCGTCCGAAAATTGCGATGCCTTCATCGTTGTTCCTTTCCACCGGAAAACTCTAGCTAAAACTGGTCCAGGTTGAGGGGCCAGATCAGGCGGACGAAAGGCCTGCTCCGATGGAGCCGGTAAGTTTGTTGGCGCGGCAAGTGCTTGTTGGCTGTTGAGAGTTGACTAGCCCAGGCAACTGGTTTAGTGCGTGACGGAATAACAACGCTATAAAGACAGTAAACCGTCACGAGGCAATTTATGCAGCATACGACCAGGTTCCAATTTCCAGACGACAGGACCTCGCGCTCGTTCTCCTTGGGCGAGGTTGCCGAGATTCTCGGCGTGTCGGGCAGTTATCTGCGGCTATTGTCAAACGATGGGCTGGGGCCAACACCGGATCTAGGGATCCCAGCAAGACGCTCCTATACGGTTCGACAGATCAACGAACTCCGTGCTTATCACGCTTCGGCCCGTCTGAAAGAGGCTTTGAAGTTTTGCCCGCAGAGGCGCGAGGGTGAATCGAACGCGATACGGGAAGCGTGGCTCAAAAACCGATCGTTGTATGAGCTGTCAGGGGGAGCGGTAGGCCGATCGGCGTACGAGCAAGCGATCGAATCGCTGACTTCCACCAATGCGGAGGTAATGGACATCGTATCCAAGGTTTGGGGCCGTCCCCCGATCTATATGTCACAGGCTTCGTGCTCCAGGACTGCAGGTAAGGCGAACTCCCAATCCAGGGGACTTAGCAAATGAGCCCACGCACGCAGCGCATACGCTTCATGTTGTACGGACCGGCCGAGCTCTTCAAGGCGGCCAACGCCATGGCGGCGGCTAGAAGCAGACACTTTACGAGCTTGCACTCTGGGGCTGTTGCCCTATGGCGAGCTCCGAAGACCCATATCTGCCGAATAGCGTTTGGAGAGAAACCTGATGCGAATGCTGCTTTTAGAGACCCAGGCCTTCCACCCCACTCCACTTTCAAAGGAACATCGTCTTGAGTGAATCCGATAGCTTTGTGTGGCAGCAACTTCGTCGCCATTTCAAGACCAATGATTTGGCAGTTCTCGTGAGCTCACGTCGGCAGTTTACCGCACATCTCCTGCCAGATCTTCAAACCATTATCGAGGACCTAGTCGCACCTTGGTCCCCTGAGCTCTTGGGGTTCCAACAAAAGTTCGAGATTTTCCCGATGAAGCTGTCAGACTTGACCATTTGTGAGGGAGAACACGTCGTGCGGCTGACGCCCGTGCAGAGTCAGGACATCGACATTGGCGAAGATGAGCCATATGCTTCGCTTAACAACGGTCTCTGGCTAATAACGATCGACGACGACATGCCTGCAGCAGTCATGCTGTCGAAGTTCCTTACTCAGTATGGTACAAAGGTCCAGGTCGAAATAGCTCATCTGCCCAATGAGGTGGGTCATGTCTTCGCCAAGGGCTTTCTGCGCACAATCCAGGCGCAGGGCAAGAGCTCCCGATATTATCGCAACAAGGCTGTCTCTTTCGAGTTCAATGACTTCGGGGGCACTCACGAAACAATGAGGGTGCACAAGCTTCCTGCGGTGAGCCGGAACGACGTCGTGCTTTCCAAGGCGACTATGACCCAGCTCGATACGCACATCTTCGATTTTGTTAAATACCGGGACGAGTTGAAGCGCCTCGGCCAATCGGGACGCAAGGGTATTCTGCTCCACGGACATCCTGGCACCGGCAAGACCCATGTCGTCCACTATATCGCTGCCAACCTGCCCGAGCACAGCACAATTCTGGTCACGGCTGAGCAGATGCTGAATATGGAGGAATACTTCGCGTTGGCTCGTGTCCTGCAGCCATGCATCATGGTGTTTGAGGATGCGGATCTAGTCGCCCGTTCGCGCGAAGATATTTCGAGCCAAAAGGCAGAAACCCGCCTGAACCGCTTGTTGAACGAGATGGACGGTCTCGGCACAGACGCGGACATCCTCATCCTCCTGACCACGAATCGGCTGAACTCCCTCGAGGGGGCACTCGCCTCGCGTTCGGGCCGTGTAGATGCGGCGCTTGAGATTCCTCACCCTGATGACGATTGCCGCGAGCGGCTGTTCAAGCAATATGGTCATGCCCTGAACTTTCAGGCGGGAGCTTTGGCCGAGGCCGTCGTCCGTTCAAAGGGCGGCAGCGCGGCTTATGTCAAGGAGATGGTGCGCCGTCTCGTTCAGCGAAGCGTTGCGCGAGGCGGCAGCCTCGTTATCTCACGCGAGGATGTGGAGGTGGTCTTCGCCGACGCTGAAGCAGTGCTCAACCTCCTCAAGAGGGATGAGGAAATCGTAAGAAGACACATCGTAGAGCAAGGCGATGAAGACGATTGCGGTTCCTGCTGACACTTGCAATACGTCCAGCGCGTCATGCCGGTACTTCCCCGCTATTCGTGCGGTGGAATATCTGGCGCCGACAATCGCCGCGTAGGACGTCTGCTACATGCCGCCTTAAGTCATTGGCTGCCGGCAGCGCTTGCCGGTCACCTTCCGCCCTTTCATCGCATAGAGAGTGAAGTGCCATCATGTCCGGACAATCCTTGCCGACGCTGCCGATGTGGCGCGTCAATCACATCGAGCCCTCGCCCGAGATGTTGGCGTTACGCGCCAACGGTCCGATCCACCGCGTGCGCTTCCCGTCCGGGCACGAAGGTTGGTGGGTAACAGGCTACGAGGAAGCTAAGGCGGTATTGTCCGACGCGGCGTTCCGGCCCTCGGGAATGCCGGCGGCGGCATTCACCCCGGCTACGGTGATTCTCGGTTCGCCGGGGTGGCTGGGCTCGCACGAGGGCAGCGAGCATGCCCGGTTACGCACGATCGTGGCGCCGGCCTTCAGCAACCGCAGGGTGAAGCTGCTCGCGCAGCAAATCGAGGCGATCGCCGCGCAGTTGTTCGAGACGCTGGCGGCCCAGCCCCAGCCCGCCGACCTGCGACACTACCTCTCCTTTCCGCTTCCGGCCATGGTCATCAGCGCGCTGATGGGCGTGCCCTACGAGGATCACGCCTTTTTCGCCGAGCTGTCCGACGAAGTGATGACGCACCAGCATGAAAGCGGCCCGCGTAGCGCGGCGCTCCTGGCCTGGGAAGAATTGCGCACCTACATTCGCGGCAAGATGCGAGGCAAGCGCCAGGATCCGGGCGACAACCTGCTGACGGATCTGCTCGCGGCGGTCGACCAGGGCAAGGCGACCGAGGAAGAGGCGATCGGCTTGGCCGCGGGCATACTAGTGGCGGGGCACGAGAGCACCGTCGCACAGATCGAATTCGGCCTGCTGGCCATGTTCCGCCATCCGCAACAGCGCGAACGCCTGGTCGGCGATCCATCCCTCGTGGACAAGGCGGTGGAGGAAATCCTGCGCATGTACCCGCCGGGCGCGGGCTGGGACGGCATCATGCGCTATCCGAGGACCGACGTGACCATCGCGGGCGTGCATATTCCCGCGGAGAGCAAGGTCCTGGTCGGCCTGCCGGCGACGTCGTTCGATCCACGCCATTTCGACGACCCGGAAATCTTCGACATCGGACGCGCCGAAAAACCGCACTTGGCGTTCTCCTACGGGCCGCACTACTGCCTCGGCGAGGCGCTTGCCAGGCTGGAACTCAAGGTGGTGTTCGGTTCGATCTTCCAGCGCTTCCCGAGGCTGCGCCTGGCCGTGGCGCCCGAAGAACTGAAGTTGCGCAAGGAGATCATCACTGGCGGGTTCGAGGAGTTTCCGGTGCTCTGGTGATGCGCGGACACCACCGGGAATCGCGATCTTTCCGCAATTTGCCGGCGCACCTACATGGAGGCGAGCGGCCAAGCTGCTTTCGCGTTCTGACCATGCGGTTTCGTTGCTCCCGTTGCGGGGAGGGGTGGCCCGACCATCCCGACACCCGCGTCCCTTGCCCCACATGCCATGTGAAGGCGGGAACATGGTGCAAGCGTCCGTCCGGTCATCGCGCCGCCGAGCTTCATATCGACCGCGAGCACGCCGCCTTGCGGCCGGCGCGGCGCAGCTATCCCTCGATCTGCAGGACATTCATCATGGGTGATAAGAGCGTAGAGGACTCCCATCGGCGGCACGGAACCGAAAACGAACCTGACCGCCCCGCCTTGAGCGCGGACGGTCAATGGCGTGCCGACTATCGGAAGGCGCAACATCAGCGACGGCTTGCCGGGATACAGCCCGACCTATTCGGCGGTCCCGCGATCGAGCATCGCTATCGGAACGCGCCGCACCCTTTGCAAGACGGCTGGATGCCCGACTACGAGATCGAGCGGTTTCAAGACCACCCGCGACCGCCTCACGCGCAAGCGCATCATGCGGCTCTTTTCGAAGGGCTCATAGGAGGATCGCCCATGCCGACATTGCGAAACGTTCGCATCGATCTTGACCCCGTGGACCGGGCCACCATTACCGCCGCGTTGATCTTCTGGCGCGATGCGGAAACCCGCCCGAACGACTTGGAATATCTGTCATGCGGGTTGGCGAATTCGCCGCCCTCGATGCGCAGGGTATCGACAAGCTAGCCGCCGCGATCAACCAACGGCGACCTTCCCGGTGATGACGCGGGGAATTGACGGGGATGATCGAGGATCAGGAGAGGAAGGCCGGAACCGGCCCTTCTCGAGAGGAACGGTTTGGCCGAAACACGCGCTCCTGGAGCCTGCATCGGGGCGTCGAACCCCGGCGCCGGCTTTGCTGCGCAAGACAGCCCATCGCTGTTGTTCTTGACAACAACGATGGGTGATGTTATTAAAAACAACAAGGAAGCCGTGCTGATCGAAAAATCCAGAACCGTCGTCAGCGATACGGCATTTTTCGAAACGGTTCTGTGGCATGTGCCGATACCCGTGCCCGGCAGCAACCACCATTTCAAATATCGTCTGGCGCTGATCGTCAACGGCGAGTGCGTCATGCGTTATGACAATGAGCGCGGCAAGGGCGATCATCGCCATCTCGGTTATATCGAGGAACCGATAGTCACAACGCTGGAAGCATTGTTCGATGCGTTTCAGGCGGACATGGAAAGGATACTCGCATGAGGACGCTCGTCATCAGACTAAGCTCGATTGCCGATGCCAAGGCCCGCTTCGTGAATGCGGGGCAGAAGGCATTGGAAGGCGTCGTCGTTCCCGCTACGCCGTCGGTGAATTTTCCAAGCTACGACGACATGCACAGGGTTCTTGCGCCGCCGCGGCTTGCGATCGTGAAGGCGATGGCAGGGCAGGGGCCGCTGGCGATACGGGAAGTCGCCCGACGTGTCGGCCGGGACGTGCAGGCCGTCCATAAGGACGTGACGACGCTTGTCAACGCGGGTGTCCTGGACCGGACTGACGCCGGCGTCGAATACCCCTATGACCAGCTTCATTTCGAGTTCGATGTGAAGTCGGCCGCCTGATCCGGTCGCCAATCAGGCCATCGTTTTCTGGGCGCACTGGGGTTTCGGTTTGTATCCGTGCGACCGCCTCTTCCTCCCGAGGGAAATGGTGGACTTCCCTCTTGCCACCGGAGCCGATGCGCCCCCAGCGCCGCGTCAAGCAGGCCTCCCCAAACAACGTCGGCTCGATTGACATGGCGTAAAATCGGGCCATGTTTTTCGAAGCTTTCGAAGCTTTCGAAGCTTTCGAAGCTTTCGAAGCGTCGAAGGTATGCATCCGGTGAAGCTTGCAATTACCCACATCTGAGTGTGGCCGCCATTTCGGTTCCGAGGCGAACGTCTGTCAGCCGGCTGAGGCCGCGCCAGACGACCGTATTTCCCGGTGGCGGATCTGATGTTCTTGCAAGGTAACCACCTAAACGAGCGAGTTTGGTGAGATAGAAGTTTAGCGATCCCGGCGTCGCTTGCCGGTTGCCTGCGTTGCTGACCATTTGATCGAGGATTTCAATTTCCCGTTCGGTGAGGGCCGCGGTTGGCGGTGTTTCGGGCGCTGTGCGCGCGAGCATTGTCAACCAGAGCACTCTCCAGCTCATGATGCAAAACACGGCGACGAGGTTTGCCAGTCGATCGGCCGTTCGTAGTCTTGCATCTTCAGCCCGGCAACCGGACTTGAGGATCTTATGGAAGACCTCAATCTTCCAGCGCATCGCGTACCATTTGATTTTTTCGACTGCCTCCTCGCAGCTATGCACCTCAAGATCCGTCAATATCTTCCACTCGATGCGCTTGCGGCCGGCCGGAGGGTTGGGCTCTACCGCGTGGATGACGGTAAGGTCCAAAGCAGGGTATCGCTTCTTCTTGCCGATGGGCGGCAGCACCCGGATCCGTTTGAATCGGATGTCCAGGTGGACTTTGGTGACCTCATCGGTGTCGGCGCGAACTTCGATGAGATGCCGGCCGACAGTTTCAACATCGCGCATTTCAGCCGATATCGTGTGATCCCCGTTGCCAGCCAGCCGGTCGACGACGGTGCGCACGACGAAGTGCGTGCCAAGCTCCTTGGTCAGGCAGTAGAGTTCGTAGATATCACTTTCGCGATCGCCTACATGAATGCATCGGTCTGGCTGACCGAGAAGCGCGACGGATTGGCACAGATTTTCAAGCCAACGGATGCTTTCCTTGGTTTCGATCGGAACACGTGTCGGATTGATCTTGCGTTTGAGCTGAGCCGTACCCTTGAACTTGTCGCGGCTCCAGAACTTGACGGCTGCCAACCCTAAGGGTAGCCCATCCAAGGTCACCGCAAGGCTCGAATGCATCAATATCCCGCAGACCGTATGGTGGCGCAGCCGCTCCTGTTTGTCACGGCCACTGTTGAGCGTAAAGCCAACGGCATGCGGATTACGGCGCTGATAGGTAAACTCGGTCGTGTCCTGCAGCACCAAGATCGGACCATTGGAAGCATCGTAGCGTTGAGCGGTCGCGGCGAAATGGCCGTGAAGGATATCGCCTTCCTCAACATTCGGGTTGGAGAAAAACCGATACGCGGCTTTTGTGTTGGCCCAGTCCTGGCAGGCGAAAGGAATGGAGCCGCCCATATGCTCTCCAAGCTGTCGTAAAAGTTCTGTGCAGCGTCGGCCAAGGCGAGCATCCTTGAAAGACCCCGCGTCTATTTCCTGCTTGCTCCAATGGCCGTCATTATCAGCCATCACATCGTCTCGAACCGACATAAAGCACCACCTTAAGAGAATCAGGTGCTCGACACAGAATCACAAGTGATTCTTTCGATTCAAGATTTCAGCGAAAGCTTTTCGTAGACGAGTCAGCTACTTATGGGTAATTGCAAGCCGGTCAGGGCCGTCTTGCGAGGTTGAGACGAACATCGGAAGTCCTAGTGCAAACACTAGGAGCCGCAGCGGAACGCCTGGAGCGCCGTCGCAAGCACAGTCTGCCGCTTGTCGGCGAACTGCACCGCTGGCTTCAAACCGAGCGGGCAAAACTGTCGCGCAGTTCTCCGGTCGCAGAGCCGATCGATGACATGCTGAAGCGCTGGAACGGCTTCGTGTCTTTCCTCGACGACGGCCGGATTTGTCTCACGAACAATGCCGCCGAGCGCGCGCTCAGGGGTTTTGCACTTGGAAGGAAGTCATGGCTCTTCGCCGGATCGGATCGCGGCGCTGATCGTGCTGCCTTGATAGTGACGCTGATAAGGAAGGAGACGCCAAGGATTTCGGCTGGCGCAAGGCTTTCGACAAGTGGAGGGACATTGCGAACAAGGAACTGATCAGCAACCTGCGCTCTAAGGATTTCCTCGCCGCGCAGCGCGATTTGCTGCGCGCCGCGCTGGACCTGCGCACCCGCCAGCAGCAAATGACCGACAGCGCCAAGCTGTTCGGCGTTCCGAGCCAGCGGGATTTCGACGAGCTGACGCGCCAGATCACGGAACTGAGGCGGGAGCTGCGCGCCTCAGGGCACAGCGCGATGCGGCCGAAGGTGCAGGCGGCGTCGCCACACAACCAGGAAAGGGATGAGCCATGACCGAACCCAGCGACACCGCACATGCAAGCAACGATAGCCTTACCGCACAAGCGTCTCGCAGATCGCACGAATACGACGTTCCGGACCGGCCTGATCGGCGTGGAGAGAGGTGTAGTGGTAGGTGGTTCGATCGAAGTTCAACGGCCCACACACGCCGGATCGAGACCATCTAATCCCGGCACATGTCCTTCACCCCTCCCGCTTCCGAGCAGGCCTTGGACGTGTCGGCGAATGGACCTCCCGCAACATATTGAGCTCCAGCGTCTGCTCTGCGACAATCCGTTTCAACCGGGCGTTTTCGTCTTCGAGCTGCTTCCGCTTCTTCATTTCCGGAATGGCATCACTCGCGTCCCGAGGCGTGCCCGTTTCTGGCGAAGACTTCCTGAGATCTTCGCGGATCCCCGCGATGGTGAGTCGTCTGTCTTTTCTGAGCGATGCGATACGCTTTAACCGCGTAACGTGGTCAGCGTCGTACCGCCGGTGGCCCTTTTCCGAGCGATCCGGTACGATGAGACCCTCCTTCTCCCAAAGCCGAAGTGTCGATGCAGAAACCCCCGCTAGACGTGCAGCCTCCGCAACGCGATAGATTTTCTTTTTGTGGTTCATCTCGGCACTTTCGTTCAGCCGCAATTTTGCCGGTTATAAGCACGCTCGATCCCAGGAAGCGTCTTGAACGCTGCATTGTTTGCAAAACGCGTTCGCAAAGGGAAAGACACGGGCACATTTGGAGAAAAATACCCGTGGCAGATCGAAATCAGTGTGGGATTTCATAGCCATGTGTTCGATTACTCGCAACAGCGACGCTGGCGAATTTATCAGTCAGGTCAGCGAGAAACGCCTTTCAAGGGCTGATCCTGCTCACCTGCGGCGTTGGGCCACATCATCCGCTTCCTCGCACCGATCACTACCGAGGAAACCGCTTTCGGCACATCGCTCGCACTGCTTGCAGAGCGCGCAGGCCTGTCGACTGGTGTCTTCATGTTCGTGCTTTCCGAGGATTCCCATTTATCGGCACGAAATTCACGGAGAACGAGAAGGTGCGCAAGCTCACCTTCACCGGCGCGACCAATGTCGGCAAGATCCTGATGCTCCAGGGCGCCAACGAGATCATGAAAGGCGGCGCCGAGCTTGGCGGCAACGCGCAGTTCATCGTTTTCGATGGCGCCTCGCGACGAGTGAGAGCGTAGCGGACCACCTCGGCTGTCTTGGACTTGCCGGAGACCACTAATTTTCCGATTTATGGACCCCGAGCACGGCGGGTGTGGCCGACTACAGCCACGACGACGGCAGCATCTGCTGGCTCGGCTTAAGGAAAAGGGAGGGCCCGCCCGCTCCTACTTGACCTCAAGAAATGCTCGAATTCGCTCTCCTGCCTGAGCAATGCTCAACACGCCATCCATGTGCCCTCGCGTGCCTTCCAATTCGACGAATTCGACTGGCGTACCGTCGGATTTGATAATCGTTCCTGTCTCTCGCACTGCATTTCCAGGAAAAATCAGGTCTTCATCGGTATAGATCAGCATCACGGGCACCTCGATATCCAGGAGCCCTTTGTACAGGCTGTCTTTGGGATGTCCAGCGACGAACAATTGATTGGCGCGCACCAGATAAAGGAAATGGTTCGCATCTAACTGGGCTACCCTTGCTGCGCCCGCCTCGTTCAGCTTCGTGACAACCTCATAGTCATTCGCCCAACTCTGCCCGGGATCCGCACCTTCTCTGGCCCAGTCACGCCCAAATGTGCCGTCGGTCCATTCTGCCGAATTTGCCTGCAGTGTTAAAGTCTTCATGGCTTGAGCCAGCCCCGCTTTTGGCGCCTGGCCGGTGTAATAATCTCCACCGTTCCAGTTTGGATCCAGTTTGATCGGCGACGCCCATACGTCCAGCCACGCGATAAGATTCGCGTCTGCCCAACCAGAGGAAATGACTGGAATCACCCGCTCCAACTTGTCGGGATAGCGTGCTGCCCATTCATAGCTTTGCAGCCCTCCCATGGAGGCGCCCATGACAGCATGCCATTTCCCAATCCCCAGTTGCTCCATCAGCCCTTTCTGCGTATCAACGAAATCGCCGATCGTCATGATCGGGAAATCCATACCCCAAGGCTTTCCTGTTTTGGGATTGGTCGTCGCCGGGCCGGTGGTGATGACGTTCGGATCGTTGGCACCGAGATTGACCGGTGTGTCGACCGACACGACAAAGTATTTGTCTGTATCGATGGGCTTGCCCGATCCGATGATTGCATCCCAATAGCCGGCGCTTACATCCTCCTCCTTATATTTCCCCGCCGCGTGACTGCTTCCGCTGAAAAAATGCGGAATCAGGATGGCATTATCTCTGGCTTTGTTCAGCGTGCCATAGGTTTCATATCCCAACCGCATTTCGGGAACCGTCTTGCCTCCACGTGTCACGAAGTTTTTCAGGGTAAATTCCCGCTTCTCAACCAATGGCTCGTACGCCAATGCATGGCCGGCCATCATGGCAATAGTGATGAGTATTTTCAGACGCATTTATTTCTCCCTCGTTGGGTTACCAATGAAGCAAAGTGGTCGCCTCAGCCTCGGTTTGCTTGTCACTGGAGCTCAAATAGATCCGGGTCCAAAACCCCATTCTTCCGCAAAAGACATCGCGAACACGCTGGGCTTTCGTAATTGCGCTGATATTCTCAGGTTCCAAAGAGGCGTATTCGCCCTCTATAGGATTATGACGCGGCTGTGGCCCGGCGGTTTCTCAAGAGTAATACTCTGGTGCCTTCTTGAAGCTCGACCACGCATCCGGGTCGTGACCGGTGACGACATTGGCCCCCGTCCTTTCCGCGATTGTGCGCAGCTTTTGTACAGAGCGAACGGTATCCACCGTTGATGCGAGGAAGCCAGGCAGGGCCTTTTCTTCCCAATGGTCGAGAGTGTAGGCCGCATCGATCGTCAGAAGCAGCGGCTCACTGTTGGGAAGGCGGACGAGAAAGGATTGATGGCCCATCGCATGGCCAGGACTGAAGATCGTCGTCAGCGTGCCGTCACCATAAACATCATAGAAATCGTCTTGAGTGCCGTTCAAAAACTGCCATTTCAGACCCGGGCGATCGAAATCCTTGCGGATATAGCCGCCACCGGCAAACCAGTCGGGGGTGAAAGCATATTCATACTCGGCCCGCTGCACGATATGCGTGGCATTCGGGAAACGGCCGATCGCGCCGGTATGGTCGAGATGCAGGTGGGACTGAACGACATATCTAACCTCGGCCGGATCGAAGCCGAGAGCTTTGACCTGATCGACGCAGCCTTTGTCCTTGTCAAGAACGGGCCAGTACACGTCGCAAATACCGCCCCAATGGCCGCGCGGGTCCGTTGCCACTTCAATGGCGTTACCACCGTCGATGATCGTGTGACCGTCGGGATGGGTGATGAGGTAAAAGGGAACCGGGATTTCGTAATCAGCGCCATTTCCCTGATTCATTTTGATGTTGTGCACCTTGCATTTCAGGGTGCCGGACTGAAGCATGTAAAGTCTGATATCCGTCATATTGGATCCTCCCGCGGTGATTTGAACGGTGAATTTCTGCGGAAAGCTTCAGAAGGCTTCCCGATAAAGGGCAAGCGCGTCTTCTTCCCGGACTTCGACCGGATTGTTGACGAGAAGGCGGGTTTGTTTCATTGCGTCAGCGGCGAGCATGGCGAGACTGTTGTCGGTTACACCGACATCGCGAAGCCGTCGCGGCGCGCCGCTTTCATCCATCAGCACCTGCATATGGGCAACAAAATATTCCGAACGGGCCGTGGCGTCGCCGCTTCCCGTGACGCCAAGCACATCGGCAAGCTCGGCGTAAAGCGGGGCAGCCTCCTGTGCATTGTAGCGAAGGACTGGGCCGAGCATCAGAGCGTTCGAAAGACCATGCGGAATGTGATAATGTCCACCCAGCGGATAGGCCAATGCGTGGACGGCAGCCACTGGGGAGTTAGAGAAGGCTTGGCCCGCAAGAGTTGCACCGAGAAGCATGCCTTCACGAGCATCCCGATTGGAAGGCTCCTTGCAGGCAGCGATAAGATTGCGGCCGAGCAGCCGCAGGGCTTCGCGTGCCAACGCATCCGAAAGCGGGTTTTTATTGTGCTTGCTGGTATAGGCTTCGATGGCGTGCACCATCGCATCGATACCAGTTGCGGCGGTGTGAACCTGCGGTAAACCGACGGTAAGTTCTGCATCCAGCAGCACGAAATCCGCGTATAGCTGCGGCGACACGATCCCCATCTTGGTCGTCTCGCCGGTGGTGATGATGGAAATATTGGTGACTTCGGAACCTGTGCCTGCCGTCGTCGGAACGAGAACGAGCGGGAAGCGCGCGCCCTGAACTTTGCCGACACCATACATATCGGCGAGTGATTGTTCTGTTGATAGCAGCACCGCCGCTAGCTTGGCTATGTCCAAGGACGAGCCACCACCGAGACCAATGACAATATCGGCTGCGACTTGCCGCGCCTCCTCGACACAACCATACAAAACGCTTTCCGGTGGATCGGCCACAACCTTGTCGAAAATCGCCACACTGAAACCAGCCGCCTCCAGACTGGCGGCAATGGGTGCAATCATCCCAGCCTTCACAAGGCCCGCGTCGGTGACCAAAAGCACCTTACGCGCAGCGAATCGCGCAGCGATGATTTCACCTATTCGCTTCGCTCCGCCCCAAGCCATCTCCATGGATGGGACAGTTCGAAATTCGAATGGATTGATCGTCATTAACTCCTCCCTCGTTGTCAGCCGTTTAAGCGATGGCCGAGCACAGATATTTGATTTCCAGATAGTCATCGATTCCGTAACGGGAGCCTTCCCGTCCGAGGCCGGACTGCTTGACGCCGCCAAATGGCGCCACTTCGTTCGAGATCTGACCGGTATTGTGACCCACCATGCCGTATTCCAGTGCTTCGGCCACTCGCCATGTCCGGCGGATGTTCTCAGTATAAAAATAGGCGGCCAATCCGAATTCCGTGTCGTTGGCCATAGCGAGCGCCTCTTCCTCTGTCTCAAAGCGGAAGAGAGGCGCGACTGGCCCGAAGGTTTCCTCGCGGGCGATCTTCATCGCCTGTGTCGCTCCTGTCAGGACAGTCGGTTCGAAGAATGTCCCGCCAAGGCTGTGTCGCTTGCCACCTGCGACCACTTTCGCGCCCTTCGCGATCGCATCGCTAATATGGTTCTCGATCCTGGCGATGGCCCCAGCATCAATCAGCGGTCCAATCGTTACATCCACCTGCGTGCCTTCACCGACTTTCAGTGCAGAAACCTTCGCCGCGAGCTTTTCAGCGAAGACATCGTAAACACCCGACTGCACGTAGATACGGTTTGTGCAGACACAGGTCTGACCAGCGTTGCGGTATTTTGAAGTGACGGCCCCATCGACGGCGGCATCGAGGTCCGCGTCGTCGAAAACAATGAAGGGTGCGTTGCCGCCGAGCTCCATGGACAGTTTCTTTATCGTCGGCGCCGACTGCGCCATGAGAATTCGCCCCACCTCGGTCGATCCGGTGAAAGACAGTTTTTTGACTATGTCGCTTTCCGTCAGCACCTTGCCGATCTCGCGTGCTTTTCCTGTCACGATCTGCAAAACGCCAGCAGGAATACCCGCCTGCTCGGCTAGAACGCCGAGAGCCAGCGCCGTGAGGGGTGTCTGCTCGGCCGGCTTCACAACCATGGTGCAACCGGCAGCCAGCGCAGGCGCCGCCTTACGTGTGATCATTGCTGCCGGGAAGTTCCACGGCGTGATTGCTGCGCAGACACCGATGGGCTGCTTGAAAACCAGGATGCGCTTGTCGGTGGTTGGTGGAGGTATGATGTCCCCATAGACCCTCTTTGCCTCCTCGGCAAACCATTCGATAAAGGAGGCGGCGTAGAGCATTTCCCCTTTGGCTTCGGACAGCGGCTTGCCCTGTTCAGCCGTTATCAGCGCGGCCAGATCGTCCGCGTTTTCTATTATCAGATAGAACCAGCGGAGCAGGACGGCCGCTCTTTCCTTCGCTGAAAGCGCGCTCCACGAACGGAACGCCATTTCGGCCGCTACGACCGCCTGCTCAATATCTGCCGCCTCCAGTGAAGGAACGGTGCCGACAATCTCCCCCGTCGCGGGGTTCTTAACGGCGATGTTGTTTTGAGAGCCGGCGACCCACTTGCCATCTATCAGGCATCGATCGCGCAGGAGTTCCGTTTTTTTTAGATTGACCATGACCTCTTCCGAACATATAGTTCAATTTGCTGAACTAATATCTTTATATTGAACTATCAGGGGGTGTTCGAAGTGTCAAGTACACGACGCGCCGCAGGGGAAGACACTGCGGTCGGAAAATCCGTCGATTCTGTTCCGGCGCTCAGGCGCGCGGTTTCGATCCTCGATCTTGTCACCAATTCTGGCGACGCAATGTCGGCCGCCGACATCACACGGGCGATGTCGCTGCCAAAGAGTACGGCGCACGGGCTACTTGGTGTCATGATTGAGCTTGGCCTGCTCGTTCGCAAACAGGACGGCACGTACCGCCTCGGCCCCCATCCTATGCGCTGGGCGCACGGCTTTCTGTCCGAGATGGACATTGTCTCGATTTTCCGAAATTACTTCGCTTCCGATACCACATTGTCGCCTTACACAGTCACATTGACAACTCTTGACCGTGACGAGGTCGTCTATATTGATTGCCGAAATTCCGACCAGCCCCTGGGCCATACTTTCCGGATTGGAATGCGTCTTCCTGCCACCTTTACCGCGACCGGCAAAATGCTGCTTTCCGAAATGCCGGAAGATAAACTCGAGGCGCTGTTCAGCGCAAACTTTCCTCCGCCCATCACCTCGAGAAGCGTCAAAAATCTTGGCTTGCTAAGGCAGGAGCTAGCTGACATCCGTACGCGCGGTTTTTCGATCGATAACGGTCAGGTTCGCGAAGGGATGATTTGCATCGGCACCGCTGTGCGGGATCACACGCGATGCGCGGTTGCCGGCATTGCCATCAGCCTTCTGGAAAGCGAAACAACTCCGGCGCTCATCGAGTCACTCGGAGAGACGATGCGCAGATCAGCCGCCATTCTTTCTGAGCAATTGGGGCATAACAGCTCATCACACTTCCGTGACGAATGATAGCGTAGCATTTGGCGAGGGCGGAAATTCATTGCCGACCGAGGGAGGCCAGGTGGGGTTGGCTCCGTTTGGCAGCGCGTCTGTTCCTTGACCCCAACGCAGTCCCAGCCTCGAACCGAAGGGCTGCAAAAATCGTTCATCTGGGCTCACTATCACTCCGATGCAATATTGACGTGTGAACCGTCGGGTGATCGATGTCGCGGTTTCCCCTTCAGTCGAGAATAGCTGCATAAGCAGGCTAACGAAAATCTTCTCCGTGTCGACTTGTTGATGAAAGCTTTGCCGAGCATCGAGCTCTCGGGGAGTTCACGAGAAGCCGTCCTCATATTCAGTGGTTCTTCGTGCGCCTTACGGTTCTTTTTCCCTTTCGGAACAGTTTGCGCCGCGGCTTGTACTCGCTTGTTGGCTGGACAGTTGTTCCAGCATCTTGACGCTGGTTGCAATTTTTAATATACACAGTAATGAACTGAGTTCATTATAATGAACTCAGTTGCACGACCGCAGCGTGAGAGGACGCTTCGGCCTGCAACGCAAGGGCATGTGTCATTGCATCAGATCCGGCAATTTGCCGTAGAGGAGGAAACCTATGAAAAAGTCGTGGTCTCTGACCATTGCAGCCATCTTTCTGTCCGCCACCGCCCCCGCTAGTCTCATGGCTCAGGAGTCGAAGCCCTTCACGATTGGTGTCGTGACGTTCCTTTCCGGCGCACCGGCCGGTCCCTTCGGCATCCCCGCAAAGATTGCCGCCGAAGTCTTCGCCGAGCAGGTCAATGCTGGTGGCAAGCTCCCGGCGCCGTATGACAAGGCCGGCTTCGGCGGCAGTCCAATCGAACTCGTCGTCATCGACGAGGCCGGTGGCACCACCAAGCAGGTTTCCGAACTACGCAACCTCGTAGAACAGCAGGGCGTAGACATGATCGTCGGCTACACATCCTCAGGCGATTGTCTTGCGGTCGCGCCTGTTGCCGAAGAACTGAAGACCATGACACTTCTCTTCGATTGCGGCACGCCGCGTATCTTCGAGGAAGCTGACTACGAATATGTATTCCGCCCCGTTGCAACCGCGACGATGGACAACGTCGGTGCCGCGCTCTACGTCAACGAGACAGTCAAGAAATTCAACACCTACGCCGGCATCAACCAGAACTACGCCTGGGGTCAGGACGCGTGGAACGACTTCGAGGGCACACTGAAGAGCCTTCGCCCCGAAGTGACGCTGACGACGTCGCAGATGCCGAAGCTCGGGGCCGGTCAATACAATACCGAAATCTCCGCAATCCTTGGCAGCAAACCCGATATCATTCATTCGAGCTTCTGGGGTGGCGACCTTGAAGGTCTCGTGCTTCAGGGAGCGCCGCGCGACCTGTTCAAGAACGCCAGTGTCGTTCTGACGGCAGGCGAAACGGCGATCCATCGACAGGCCAAACAAATCCCAGATGGCACCATCATCGGCGCCCGCGGTCCAAATGGTATCTTTGCACCGGAGAACGCCTATAACGGCTGGTTCAAGAACGCTTACAACGCAAAGTCCGCCACGCCCCCCAGCTATCCGTCCTACCACATGGTGCAGACGCTTTTTGCGGCGAAGTTCGCTTATGAGAAGGCACAGGGCGGCGATGCCGCCAAGACGCCGACTACGGAGGAGATCGCCGCTGCTCTCAAGGGCGCCACCTTCCAGGGTCCCTCGGGCGAAGTGAAGATGTCGCTGGGCAAGGGCAACCAGGCTGTGCAGGAAATGGTCTATGGCCGCACCAAAACCGTCGATGGCAAGCTGATCTTCGTCGATGTGATCCGCTACGCTCCAGAAAGGGTGAACCCACCGGAAGGCATGACCAGCCATGAGTGGATCAAGAATAAGCTGAAGTGATTCAGAAATGTTCATCGCGGCATCGCTTGCGCGGGTTTTCCCGGCGCGTTTGGCGCCGCAATCCCTTTGAAGCGGTTTTCACCCGTCGCGCGCCACTGTGCACCGAAAGATGAATCCCGCCCCTCGTTTCGAAATGGTGTGGCATGAACGCGTTTCTAGGCGCTATTATTGACGGCATTCTGTATTCCGCATGGCTCTTCATCATCGCAGTCGGCCTGACGCTGATCTACGGCGTTATGAAGATCCTCAACATGGCCCATGGCACGTTCTATGCCATCGGCGCCTACATGTCGGTGACTCTGCTGGGTTGGTGGTTCGCCCAGGGCCTGCCGCCCGCTGGAAGCATTCCGGTCATGATTGTCGCGGCGCTGATCGCCGGTACGGTTGTCGGCCTCGTCGTCGAACGGGGCGTCCTGCGCTTCTTCGCGGGGCGCGATCCCGTCGTGCTGCTGCTGGTAACCTACGCGCTCTTCCTCATTTTGGAAGACGTGGTGAAGCTCATCTGGGGTGTCGATCCATGGATAGCCTCCGACCCGGTGTGGGCTTTCGGCAACGTCTATCTCGGCCCCCTTGTCTACCCGACCTACAACCTCATTATCGTCGTCGTGGCGATCGTCAGTGGTGGTCTCCTCACGTGGTTTCTGCAATTCACTGCCAAGGGGAAGATGCTGCGCGCCGTCATTCATGATCCGGAAGTATCACAGGCGATGGGCATCAATGTCAGCCGCTGGAAAGTGTCGGCCTTTGTGGTCGGCTCGATCCTCGCCGCGCTCGGCGGCGCCTTCACAGCGCCGACCATCTCCGTGGCGCCAGGCATGGGCGTCGAAGTAGTCGTCATGATGTTCGCCGCGGTGGTGATCGGGGGGCTCGGATCGATTCCTGGCACTATCGTCGGTGCCCTGATCGTCGGCTTCGTCCGCTCGCTTGCGATCCACTACTGGCCCGAAGTCGAAGTGTTCAGCATCTATGCAGTGATGGCTATCGTTCTCGCCTTGCGTCCGCAGGGGCTGTTTTCCGGTGTGGAGTTGCGCAAGATATGATGAACAAAGCCCAAACCTTTGTGCCGGTCGCCGTCGGCGCGGCACTTTTCCTTATCGTCGCAGCCTGGGCGCTACCCACCTGGAACTTCGTCATCTCGATCGGCCTTGCCAAGGGGCTCGGTGTTCTTGGCCTTGTACTGATGATGCGCGGTGGGCTGGTCTCGTTCGGCCAGGGACTTTACTATGCTATCGGCGGCTATTCCGTCGGCCTGATGGTCAATCTCTGGAAAATCAACGAAGCGGTTCTCCTGCTCATCGCCCCGGTCGTCATCGCCGCGGCGACTGCAGCTGTCGCCGGTCTCCTTCTGTCGCGTTACCGCGACATCTTCTTCGCGATGCTGACGCTCGCCCTGTCGATGCTTCTCTACGGTCTTCTGGTGAAGTCGGTGGAACTTGGCGGCACGGACGGCTTCAACATCCGAGGCGTGACCTTGATCGGCCTGCCGCTGAGCGGTACTGCGCGTTTCAACGGCCTCGTTGTCCTCGTCCTGATCTGTTTCACAGCGCTGATAACCGTATGGTACTTCGGCAAGACGGCTCTCGGTCGCCTGCTGCCTGGCATCAAGGACAACGAGATCCGCGTCGAGTATCTCGGCGCGTCTGCAAACAAGACCATCTATCTTTTCTACATCCTTGCCGCAGTTTTGGCCGCCCTTGGTGGTGCCCTGAGCGGCATCCTCGTCGCGCATGTGGATCCGGAAATGGCCTTCTGGGCAACCTCGGGCGAATTCGTGGTGATTGCGGTCCTTGCCGGTACCGGGAACATCTTCACGCCCTTCATCGCCGCGCTCGCACTCGAATTTGTCAGGACGTTCGCCTATCAGCATGCGCCCAACACTTGGCAGCTGGTACTTGGAGTCATAATCCTCTCGATGATCCTGTTTCTGCCGACAGGCCTTGGCGGCGTCCGTTTTGGTAAGCGCAAGGCAACCGTCGAGGCAGGAGAAAAAGCATGAAACCGATTATTGAAGCAAAGAGCCTCGTCAAGCGGTTCGGCGCGGTAACTGCCGCAAACGACGTGAATGTCGACATCATGTCTGGAACGATTTCGGGGCTGATCGGCACAAACGGCGCCGGCAAGACGACGTTTATCAATATGATTACGGGGTATCTGGGCCCGGACTCCGGTTCGATCCTGCTCGAGGGACAGGAAATCGTCGGGCTTTCACCTCGTCAGATCACTCGGCGCGGCGTTGCCCGGTCCTTTCAGATTCCGCAATTGTTCAACTCGCTGACAGCGATTGAGAACCTGATGTTTGCCTACAGCGCAACGGGTAGCGTTGGCGCCAAGGGCTTTTCGATTCTTTCCGATGACGAGCTCGCGACCCATGCTGACGAGACGCTCGCGGTGTTCGGACTTGGAGCGTTCCGCAACTCGATTGCCGGCACGATGCCTGAAGGCATCCGCAAGCTTCTCGACATTGCGATTGCCATGGTTGGCAAGCCGAAGGTTCTTTTCCTGGACGAGCCGACGAGCGGCGTCGCCAGCGAAGAAAAGTTCTCGGTCATGGACCGCATTATTGACGCGACCCGTGTCGCAGGCGTCAGCGTGCTCTTCGTCGAGCACGACATGGAGATCGTTCGCCGCTACTCCGACCGCGTGCTCGCTTTCTTCGAAGGCCGGGTGCTGATTGATGGACCTCCGGAAACGGTCCTCAGTGACCGACAAGTGCGCGAACTCATCATTGGTGAAGAACATCGCGTTCCCAAGGAGGACAACTATGCTTGAGGTGAAGTCAATCAACGTCTCGATCGGCGGGGTTCCTATTCTGCGTGACGTTTCCATGAAGGTCGAAGCCCGCTCGATGGTCGGAATCATCGGTCGCAATGGTGCCGGCAAGACCACGTTGATGCGTGCGATAATGGGGCTCTTGCCACTCCGGGCAGGTTCGATCCATTATGAGAAGAAGGACATCTCCCATGAGGCGCCGCATCTGCGCGTGCACCACCAGATGGGCTTCGCGCCGGAAGACCGGCGCCTTATTCCCGAACTGACTGTTGAGGAAAACCTGCTTATTCCGGCGTGGGCAGCTGGCGTCACAGATGCGCAGAAGCGGCTCGACGATGTCTATGCGCTCATTCCCGAGGCAGCGGACTTCCGCCATCGCCGCGCCCTGCAGCTTTCAGGCGGCCAGCAGAAACTCGTGGCCATCGGTCGTGCACGCATGACGGGCACCCAGCTGTTGATGCTGGACGAGCCCTTCGAAGGCGTCGCCCCGGCGCTTTCCAAGCGCATTTCCGAGGTCGTCGCATCCCTGCGGCCGCTTGGTCTTTCCATCCTTCTTTCCGGCGCCGATCTTCGGCACGCCGGTAAGGGTCTCGATGTGGTTTATCGCATGGACCGTGGCCAGATCACTTCTATTTGACCGACATTGGCAGCGCCTGTGCATCTCTGCTGCGCATGCGCCGCCGACGCCACCGTCATCCGGCCGGCGATCACTTTCGAAAGAATCTCGATCCGTTGCAGGTCGCGCTCGCTCATCGCTATCAGTCCCATCCGCAATCTCCACCGTCCTCAAACCCGGGGAGAGTGACATTCCAACTTTGCAGAAACAGGACACTTCAACTTTGAACCCACCCCCCTACAGCCAATGTCAAAGCTGATTAGATGCGCGACGCTGTCAGCCTAGTTAGAAACGCGACACTGGCACCGACAATCAGCCCCCGGTCCGACCGGCTGCCGGGTTGAGAGGGAGGAGCGGGGGCGGGTGAGACGCCCCCTTTCGGCTTTAGATCCCATGAGGAGTGAACAGCGGCCGACGCTCTGGCAGAGTGAGGCTGCATCAAAACACTCGCTCAGGAGGAGCAGTTTATGGAACCTACATCCATTCATCCAACCGCTGTCCGCACTGATCTTGGCGCAATTTTTGTGTCATTGGAACTGAGCCGATCGACCTGGTTGGTCACTTCGTTGTCGCCGGGCAGCGGCGAGAAGATGTCGAAGCATGTAGTGGACGGTGGCAATGTGGCCGAGCTGCTGGATCGGTTTGAGCAGCTACAACAGAAGGCGCGGTTGCGAACAGGGAAGTCATTTCCCATTGTGACGATCCAAGAGGCAGGATTGGACGGCTTCTGGATACATCGCGTGCTGGAGGCTAACGGCGTCGAGAGTTACGTTGTTGACGCAGCTTCGATCGCTACCTCCCGTCGACGTCGGCGACCGAAGACCGACAAGATCGATGGAGCGGCACTAACGCGCACACTGCTCGCGTTTAAGCGCGGCGAGCCACGTGTATGTGCGATGGTCAGAGCGCCAGATCCGGAGGACGAAGATCGGCGTCGGATTTGCCGGGAACGCAAAGTGTTGATTGCTGAACGGGTCAGGCATGTCAATCGAGTCAAGGGTCTACTCTTCGCGCAAGGCATCAGCGGCTATCAACCGCTCCGTAAGGATCGCCGTAAGCGGCTGGAGGAGCTCCAGACCGGAGACGGGCGCGAGATACCGAGACACCTCAAAGCTCAAGTCAATCGGCTACAGCCATGTCAAAGCTGATTAGAGATGCGCCTGCGCCAGCCAGTTAGAGATGCGACACTTAGGTCGTCCTGGCTCTGACGGTCAGCCGCCGATCCGACCGGCTGGGCCGGGTTGAGAGGGAGGAGCGGGGGCGGGTGAGGGAGACCCCTTCGGCTTTAGCTTTGAGACTATGTCCGCACCATTCATTCCGCTGCCTCCATGCGCGCCAGCGCCTTTTGCCTTTTGGCAATGACTTCCGGGTCGTTCATGAAATCCGTCCGCCGGCCGGGTTTGCGACCGCGCTTCTGATAACCATTGCCCTGGCTGCCATCGGGAATACCGAACATATGATCCGTCTGGCCGGTGCGGCGAGGACCGCTCTTGCTGCGCTGCTGTTCCCGCCCAGCCTGCAGCTCAGCGACGACGGAAAGCATGTCGTTGAGACGCTTGTTCTCGACAACCTCTGCCCGATGCACCGACCGTAATGTATCGAATGTTCTGTAGGGGAGGGTGAAGCTCTCGTGCATGATCTCGAGGCGGCCGTCCGGGTAGTCGCAGACAACGACCTTCTTTCCCGCCAGCCCTTTGGCCCGCTCCCTCGGATCGAGAATGAACAAGACCTTGTCGTAGCGCAGCGTCAGGGCCTGTGACAGCGTGCGGACTTCCTTCCGGCACATGGCGCCGTCAAGGTTCTCATGATCGGCCAGTGGCCGATGCATATCCTTCGGATTGCGTGGCGATTTGCCAAAACGGGAATTGAAATCCGCAATGAATTCTGATGCATAAGCGTTGGCCGCCTCGATCGTATCGATGCCACGAAGCCGCAATTCCTTGACCAGCCGGTCCTGCAGCGTCTGGTTGGCGCGTTCTACGCGGCCTTTTGCTTGCGGGGTATTGGCGCAGATGATGTCGATGTTCAGCTCATAAAGCGCACGGCCAAACTGCGTCAGGCCGCTCGTGCGGTCTTTCTCCGACGCATGGGTCGAACGAAAGACACCATGCTTGTCGCTGTAGAAGGCCAGAGGTTTGCCCCATTGCTGCAGATAAGCCTTTGTCGCATGCAGATAGTCGAACGTGTTCTCTGACCCAGCGAACCGCAGATGCAGCAACTTGCCGGTGGCGTCATCGATATAGACAAGCAGAGCGCATTTGGGGCCGCGACTCTCGAACCACCAGTGATGCGAACCATCGATCTGCACGAGTTCCCCGAAACAGTCGCGCCGGCCGCGCGGCTGGAAAACCCGCTTCTTACGCTCGCGTCGCGAGACCCAGATGCCGGCCTCGGTCATCCATTGACGCAGCGTCTCCTTGGCGACCGAAATATGATGCAGTTCGATCAGCTTCTCGCGCGCCAGCGTCGGACCGAAATCCAGATACCGTTCGCGGATCAGATCCAGCGCCGCATTGCGAAACTCCTCGCTGTGGCGCCGATTGCTTGGTCTCGATCGCTTCTTCGAAACCAGGCCGGCCGCACCGGAATGGTCATAGGCCTGCAGCAGCCTGTGCATCTGACTTCGGCTGAGCCCAAGCAGCTCGGCGGGCTGGACGACGCTCAGGCGCTGATCACGGATCTTCTGAATAACTTCGAGGCGATGCAATTCTTTCTGCGACATGGTGATCATAAAGGACATGACGACTCCGACCGCTCATGGTCTCGACCAGGCTGAAGGTCGTCATCCTTGCTCCCAACGTTGGCATTGACCAGAACGTCGAGAGGCGAGACTGTCGCATCTCTAACTGGCCCAACTGTCGCATTACTAAATAGCCCTTGGAGAAGCTAACCCAAGTGCATCATGGCCGTTTTGCAGGGTAGGGGATCACGCCTCATCCTGCAAATGCGCCATGAACACCTCGGCTGGCGTCTTGTAGCCGAGGCACTTACGGGGTTGGTCGTTGAGATGACGTGCGAGTTGGATCAGGTCGTGTTGTGACACGGCTGCCAGATCCGTAGCGCCTGGCATGAAACGGCGAATGCGCTTGTTGGTGTTCTCGACTGTCCCTTTTTGCCACGGTGCACTCGGGTCGCAGAACCAGCTACGCGCGCCGATCCCTTCTTCCAAAGCCCTGAATCCGGCAAACTCGGTACCGCGATCAAATGTGAAGCTTTGACGCACGAACGCCGGTAAAGGAGAAAATGCTCTGATGATCTTGTCCATGATCGGGCGTGAGTGCCGGCTCGGATTCTTGATGAGAACGGTATAGCGGCTTCGGCGCTCCACGAGGGACGTGACATTGGCATGTCCGAGTGTACGTTCAAAGATGAGGAGGTCGCCCTCCCAATGCCCAAACTGCGATCTATCTCCAATAAAATCAGGACGTTGGGATATGCGGTGCGTGGCTGGAAACGCACCGTCGCGCGGCTTCCTGGAGCGCAGTGGGCGACGTTTGCGGCGCGATTCCGGTAGATACTGATAGAGGCCTAGCCCATAATCTTCCTTGCTGTAGATGAAGCGATAGATTGTCTCTTTGCAGACGCGAACAAGACTGAGCCCCTCCGACAACAGACGCCCGGCGATCTGCTCTGGAGACCAGCGTGCCTCCAACTGGTTGATGATCTCCGTGCGTAAATTCGGGTGGCGCCGCAGCTTTCTCAGCCGGCGTCGCCGCTCCTTGGAGATATCGTGAGCAACCGTGCTGTAGTAGCCGTCGTAGTCCGGCAGTTCGCGATCACGAAACGTATTGCGCTTGATCTCGCGGTAAATCGTCGAGCGGTGACGGCCAAGCTGACGGGCCATCTCGTTGACCGGAACTTTTGCCGCCACCAGTTGATGTAGGCGTCGCCGGTCGGCGAGGGTGATCTGCGTATAGCATCGAGACATGCCAAAATCTCCAAAGTGAAGCCATTGAAATTACTGGCATGTCGCACTTGGAAATAGAATGTACCCGGCCACACCCGAATCTGGCGTAATCGATCTTATGGAACACCTGAACGGTTTTGATCTTGTCGACTAATGCTCCCAACCGCCGCATACGAAATTGTGAACCACTTCGGTAAGCCGCGGTTTCGACGGCTGCTCTATCAAGGCTGCGTTGAGACATTCGCGCGGGCTTAGGAGCGCGGGACTAAATACTGGTCATTCTTTGTTCTTCATCATTGCCGCCTGAAGCTGATCATATCAACGAGGTCATTGCCCTGGCCCCAACTACGCTGGAACGGGACCAGCGATTTCCTTTCCGTAGTTAGTTCCTGCTATGGCGCGGCAACCTTTGCTGTAGTTTACATCACACTATAGCCGCCTTGCTCAAGTGTCGCATCGTGCGCGACGGCATATTTCGCGATCTTACCCGCATGATCCGTTCCATATAACTTGGCGAGCGCCGATGAAGTTGGTTGTGCCAAGGTTAATGTAATCAGAGAGTTTCTTGCCGGTAAACCAGCCTTCCTTCAAGCCCATGACAAGCACCTTCGCCGCAATTTCCGGTATCAGTGCTTTTGCTGGAAAGGACACGAGATCGATGCCGAGCTTGATGCTGACCGTGCGGTAGTTGTTCTCGTGCGTCAGTTGGGAATATCCTCTTCCAAACCAGCCTTGACGCCAATATGGGGAGGAGACCCAAGGCAGTTTGCCCTTTGCCCATGCGCTGTCAAGAACGGCAATCGCCTGATTGTCAGATGTCGCGAAAGTCTCCCGCACCGGCATCATAAGGCCTCCAGTCTCATGAAATGCTGTAGCCAACACGTAGGCGCATTGGGGGCGTAGTAATGCGTGCAACTTGCATTCCGAAATTAGAAGTCTGGTGTCCCCACGATCGAGGTTGCCGACGCCGCTTTTGGCGGCAAACGCCACGGCGACGCAAAGAGAAACAATCCGGCATGCTGCAACGAGTCTTCTGAGCATCGGCTCCGCTTCCCGTTCAGGTGTCGCATGAGTGCGCCCACCGATGCAGTCGGAGGCGTCTCGTCCGTGTTCTACGTCTGATGAGGGGCGGTACTCGCCATGGTAGTTAGACTATCTGCATCGCTTACTCCCGACATTGCTAAGGATGAAATCGAAAGACGGCCGCATAGGTGCACACCTCGAATTTAACCTCCTAAACAACAGGTTAGCTGTACATTGCGGACTGAGGAAAGCGGGCGGCTCTTGGCGGGTGCCGCTCTGTCAATTTACTCCTGAGGCGTTGTGGCCAAAGGGAAAGAGAACCAATTCGACACTCCACATAGAGAAAGAGAACGTTGGGAGCGATGAGCGCGCAGATCAACTCCCTGCCGGATCGCCTCATCCTGGACCATCCAAGCAACTTCCTGCTGGGTCGGCGTGCGCTTAGATGGCGCCGCGGGCGCGACAACGCCTCTCATGCCGTCGGCCGGGCAATCCCAGGTGCGCCGGAGCCCTGGCCTGGCGCTACGCTGTCCTTCGTGCCGCCCGAGGTGCCTTTCAGTTTCTGGGTATTGGACAGCTAGCCCGGGTACCAGTTCAATGTCGCCTGCTGGATTTTCTGGCGGTGTTATTCTGGCGGGTGTTATCAATAACAGACAACTTTGCTTGGCCCAGGCTTCTGACAAGAAATGCAGGGAGGCTAAAACGCCAGCCGTAGGTTTCTCAAGACGAATTGCGTCGCTCATCGAAAGTCACCCAAGAGAACCCAGGTCGGCCGTTCTCGGTTGGAGCCGCAATTCCGCAAAAAGGCTGGACGTAACCTCATCGACGGGCCTCAGCCCATTGACGGTGCGTAGGAGCCCGGCGGTGCGGTAGTAGTCCGCGAGCGGCTGCGTCTGCGTCCGGTAGGCCTCGAGCCTGACTTTCAGCGCTTCCGGATTGTCGTCTGCGCGCACCGGCAGGCCTGCGGCCTTGGCCTCGCGCGCCCGATAGATGATGCGGTCGAGCAGCACGGATTCCACAACCTTCAGTTCGAGCACCGCATCCAGACCGAGGTGTGCCTTTTCGAGCGCTTGGTCGAAGGCCCGCGCCTGTCCCAGCGTGCGGGGAAAGCCGTCGAGGATGAAGCCGGATGCAGCGCCCCGCTCGGCGATGCGTCCGAGGACGCAATTGACGACGATGTCGTCGCCAACCAATTCGCCCCGCGCTATGAGGTCGCGCGCAGCAAGGCCAACCGGCGAGCCCTTGGTGACCGCGGCGCGCAGCATATCTCCCGTCGACAGTTGTGGCACGCCCAGCCGCTCGGCGAGGCGCGCTGCCTGTGTTCCCTTGCCCGCCCCCGGCGGTCCAAGGATGATCAATCTCATCGTTCCCTCCCTCGTACGTCTGGCCACAAATTGTCCTTCCCTTGATCGTCCCGTCGGCTCCGGTGCGGTAACGCGCCGGAACCCACGTCTTCATCTTGTCGTGTCGTCAGGCAGCCTTCCGGTTCAGCCGGTTGTCTATCAGGTGATCGACCACGGTGGGGTTAGAGAGCGTCGAGGAGTCACCGAACTCGGTGCATTTGTCCTCCGCGATCTTGCGCAGGATGCGGCGGATGATTTTCCCCGAGGTTGTTTTCGGCAGGCCCAGCGCGAACTGGACCTTGTCGATCGTGAAGATCGGGCCTATCTCCTTGCGCACCCAGGAAACGAGTTCCTTGCGCAGCTCGTCAGCGGCAGCCTCGCCGTCGATAAGGGTTACGTAAGCGTAGATGCCCTGCCCCTTGATCTCGTGCGGATAGCCGACCACCGCGGCTTCCGAAACGCTAGCGTGGGCGACCAGGGCGGATTCGACTTCCGCCGTGCCGATGCGGTGGCCAGAGACGTTGATGACGTCGTCGACGCGACCCGTGATCGAGTAATAGCCGTCTGCATCCCGCCGGGCGCCGTCGCCGGTAAAATATTTGCCTGGATAGAGGGAGAAATATTCCTGCTCGAAGCGCTCGTGGTCGCGGTAAAGCGTGCGCATCTGGCCCGGCCAGCTGTCAGCGATAACCAGGTTTCCGTTTTCAACGCCATCGAGCACGTCGCCCGCCTCATCGACCAGCTCAGGCCTGACGCCGAAGAAAGGGGTGCCGACGGAGCCTGGCTTCAGCTTGGTGGCGCCGGGAAGCGGCGTAATCAGGATGCCGCCAGTCTCGGTCTGAAACCAGGTGTCGACGATCGGGCAGCGACCGCCGCCGACGACGCGGTGATACCATTCCCAGGTTTTCGGGTCGATCGGCTCGCCGACTGAACCGAGGAGGCGGAGCGAGGCGAGCGAATTCGATTTCACCGCGTCCTCGCCCGATCCCATCAAGGAGCGGATCGCGGTGGGGGCGGTATAGAACAGGCTGACCTTGTGCTTGTCGATGACGTCCCAGTAGCGCGACATGCTCGGATAGGTTGGGGTGCCCTCGAAGATGAGGGTCGTCGCACCGTTGGCGAGCGGCCCGTAGACAATGTAGCTGTGGCCGGTGATCCAGCCGAGTTCGGCAGTGCACCAGTGGATGTCGCCGACGTGATAGTCGAAGACATATTGATGCGTCATGGCGGCATAGACGAGATAGCCGCCGGTGGTGTGCACCACGCCCTTGGGCTTGCCGGTGGAACCCGACGTGTAGAGGAGGAACAACGGGTCCTCAGCGTTCATTTCCACGGGTGGGCATTCGTCGGGAACGGTCATGGCCAGCTCGTCGTAATAGTGGTCGCGGCCTTGCAGCATCTCGACCGGTGCGCCGGTCCGCTTGACAACGATGACGCTTGTCACCACCCCGGGAAGCTTATCCAGCGCCGCGTCGACATTGGCCTTCATCGGATTATTGCGCCCGCCGCGTGGGCCTTGGTCTGCGGTCACCACGACGGTGCTCGCGGCGTCGGCGATGCGGCTTCCCAGTTTGTCCGGCGAGAGGCCGGTGGAGACCGCCGAATGGACGGCGCCGATGCGCGCGCAGGCGAGCATGGCATAGGCCGCCTCAGGGATCGTCGGAAGGTAGAGGGTGACGTTGTCGCCCTTGCGGACGCCTTGCGACTGCAGGACGTTCGCCCATTTCATAACATGGGCGTGTAGTTCGCGATAGGTGATCCGGACGGCGTCATCTTTCGGGTCGTCCCGCACCCCGATGATGGCGATCTGATCGCCCCGCTCGGGCAGATGCCGGTCGACGCAATTATGGGAGACATTGGTGGTGCCGTCTTCGAACCATTTAATCGAAACCTTGCCCGGCTCGAACGAGGTGTTCTTGACGGTGCCGTAAGGCTTGAACCAGTGGATGCGCTTGCCATGCTCGCCCCAGAACCCCTTGGGGTCGGCGATCGAAGCCGCATACATCGCCGCGTAGCGCTCCGAGTCGATGTAAGCGCGCTCGGCCCATTCCTTCGGAACTGAATAGACGCCCGCCGCCTGCTTGTTTTCGTTCATTGTCGTTGTCCCTCCTAGGACGCTCTTCGCAGCTCCCCATCACGTCGACGGGTGGAGGATTGTCATGCACGAATTATGCTTTCCGTTCGGCAGGTCCGGCCTCACGTATCCTTTCCGATTGTCGCGGCCTTGCGGAACTGCTCGAAAATCTCGGTCATCCGCTTGCGGGTGATGGCGAAAGCGTTCTCGCTGGCCTTGACCGCCATGCTGGTGATCTCGCGCGAGCCGTTCAGCGCCACCTCGTAAGCCTGTTTCGCCAGTTCGCCGCGCTCCTTGGGGGCAAGGGCCGCATCCTCAAACATCATCAGGAGCTGTGAGGAAGCCGTGCGGAACAATTCCAGCTGCTTTTCGACGACGCCGTAGGCGCCTTTGTTGGCAACCTGCGTGGCCTGCGCGACGGCCTCGATATTCCTGGCCTGCTCCCTAACAAGTGCTGCCGGATCGACGCCCGGCATGTTGAACTTGGCGAGCATCTCGTTGATCTGGTTGGTCAACGTTTGGATATCCGGGGTCTGCGATGTAGGCATGGTGGGCTTCTCCTCAAACGATGGGGTTACAAGGTTGCGGGCGTCTAGCCCATAGCTGGCGGCCTCGTGCTGCGCTCTGCATCGAATTCTAAGCGCTCTGAAAGCAGGCGTTCGAGCAGCAGCTGGTCGAGATTCATCGGACCGTCGGTGAAGATCTCCGCCGCCATCTCGCGCGGTTCGCGGATGATCGGCGAGAAGTTCATATGGGCGACGATGTCGCGCTCGATATCGATACCCGGCGCGACTTCGATCAGTTCCAGCCCGTCGGGGGTTAGCGAGAAGACGCAGCGCTCGGTGACGATGAGCACGGTCTGGTGGGTCTCGCGGGCATATTCGCCCGAGAAGGTGATCTGCTCGACCTTTTCGATAAACTTCGCCTGCCCTTCCTGCAGGATGACGAGCTTGCCGTCCCGGATCTCGGTGCGCAGGTCCTTGGTAAAGGTGCCGCAGAAGACGAGCCGGCGGGTGTTCTGCGAAATGTTGATGAAGCCGCCGGCCCCGGCGAGGACATCACCGAACCGACTGACATTGACATTGGCTTGCGCATCGACCTGCGCGAAGCCGAGAACGGCGATGTCCAGCCCGCCGCCATCGATGAGATCGAACATCTGGTTCTGGTCGATGATCGATTCGGAGTTTTTGGCCGCGCCGAAGTCCAGCCCGCTCTGTGGGGTGCCGCCGATGGTGCCGGATTCGGTAGTGAGCGTGATCTTGTCGATGATCCCCTCTTCCGTCGCGACCGCCGCAACCCCTTCCGGCACGCCGATGCCGAGATTGACGACATCGCCCATCCGCAGTTCTAAGGCGCCGCGCCGCGCGATGATCTTGCGTTCGTTCAGTTCCATGGAGGCGGCGCTGTCCGGTGGCGCACGGAGTTCGCCGGAGAAGGCGCCGTTGTATGGGGTCGCATAGGTCTGCATGTGATGTTCCGGCTCGGCGACGACGACCCAGTCGACCAGGTGGCCGGGGATTTTAATGTCGCGAGGGTTCAGCGAGCCGGCGGCGGCGATCCGCTCGACCTGCGCGATGACAATACCCCCGCTGTTCTTGGCGGCGGTGGCGATGTTCAGGTTGTCGAGCGTCAGCGCCTCCTTCTCCATCGTGACATTGCCGGATGGATCGGCCGTCGTGCCGCGCAGGATGGCGACGTGGATGGGGAAGGTCTTGTAGAAGAGCCACTCCTTGCCGTTGATTTCCGTGAGCTTGACGAGGTTTTCTATCGTTTTGGAATTGATCTTGCCGCCGTCGATGCGCGGGTCGATGAAGGTCCGAAGTCCGACTTTCGAGATCAGCCCGGGCTTTCCCCCGGCGATCTCGCGGAAGAGATGGGAAATGATCCCGAGCGGCAGATTGTAGGCCTCGCACTTGCCGCTAACCGCCAGTTGCGCCAGCTTCGGCACCAGCTTGAAATGCCCGCCGATGAGGCGTTTCACGAGCCCGTCATGCGCCAGTCGGTTGAGGCCCTTGTCTTTGCCGTTGCCCGGGGCGGCGGCAAAGACGAGAGCGAGATTGCTCGGCTCGCCCGTTTCCAGGAAACGCTTCTCAAGGGCGCAGATCACCGCCTCCGGCGTGCCGATGCCGACGAAGCCGGAAAAAGCAACTGTATCGCCCGGACAGATGGTCGCGACGGCTTCGGCGGCGGAGACAATCTTGGTGGATTTGTCAATTCGACCCTTTCCATAGGATGCGATCTGATGCGGTGCTACCATGCTTGGCGTTCCTTCATGTGTTCGAAGCAATGGGGTTAACCCGCAATGTGGATGCGGCGGCCGTTCCGCTGCCTCCCAATAGCTCTCAAGATTCGTGCCAGGCCGGCGGATTGAGCTGACGAACAATTATTTGCTGCTATTTCAGCTACGTGGGCGGAGATACGGGATTAGGCGAAGAGGAATGGGTGTCGCGAAGCCGACAAAGGTCACGACGATGTCGTAAGTTGAATGTGGAGATTCCAGTTGGTCGTCCGAGCTTGGGGTCATGGCCGGCTCACTCCCGCAAGCGCTTTGGCATAGATCTCCCGAACCTGGTCGTAGTCGAGCTCGCGCGGATTGTTGACCAGTAGGCGCTCCTCGTGCTTCATCGCACCCTCCGCCAGCTTGGAAAGATCGCCTTTGCCGATTCCAACCGCCGAAAGCGAGCCGGGCACCCCGCAGTCTCGGCAGATCGCCTCGATCTCGGCGACGAAGGCCGCAGCGTCCACCGCATCGGACTGCTGGCGATAGCCGGGCTGGATAACGTTGGAGAGCTCGGCATAGAGCGCTTCGGCTGCCGGGCGGTTGAATTCCAACACGTAGGGCAGGACCAGCGCAACGGAGTGGCCGTGCCCGACATCGAAGGTCTCGCCGATCGGATAGGCGAGCGCATGCACCGCGGCAACCGGCGAGTTGGCAAACGCCATGCCGGCCAGCATGGAGCCGAACAGCATGTCCGAGCGCGCTTCGAGGTCCGAGCCGTCCGTGTACACTTTCCTGAGATTGGCCGACAGCAGCGCCAGCGCCTTCAGCGCGAACTGGTCGGAGATCGGGTTCTTCTTGATCTTACCGGTATAGGCCTCGATCGCGTGCGCCATGGCGTCAATGCCCGTCTGGGCGGTGAGGTGCGGCGGCAGGCCGAGCGTCAGTTGGGGATCGAGGATCGCCCAGTCCGGGAGGAGGCGCGGCGAGATCACCGCCTTCTTCTCGTTGTTCGGCGTCTTAACGATGGAGGTCAACGTCACTTCCGATCCGGTGCCCGCCGTGGTCGGCACCAGCAGCAGCGGCAGGCGGTCGCCGGTGGCACGGCCAACGCCATAGATAACATCAAGCTTGTCTGGGGTTTTGGCGAGATAGGCGACGAGCTTTGCCGTATCCAGTACGCTGCCGCCGCCGATCGCCGCGACAGCGTCGACGCCGCACTCGCGGCAGATTTCTGCCGCCGCTTCGATGACATGCGACGGTGCGTCGACGACCACGCCGTCGAACACGGTGAGCGCGATGCCGGCTTCGGCAATCGCCGCTTCCGCATTGCGCGTCAGCCCGGCCGCCCGCACCTTCTCGTCGGTGACGAGCAGCACATGGGCGGCCTTGTAGCCCTTGAGGAGCTCGCCGATCTTGCTGGACGCGCCTGCCCCGAAAAAGATGTTTGACGGGGTCTGGAAAGTAAAGGCTTTCATGTGTTTGGTCCCTTTGTTTGGCTCTCTCGGGAGGCAGGGCGGCCTGCCGCCTGCCCGCCCCTCTGAAAAGCCGATCCTTGCTGTCGACCGCCCCGGCACTCCCCGAGGCGGTTCATTCCGGGCCTGCTCAGGCGCTCGGCGGTTTCGCCTTGGGCGAGCGAAGTCCGCCGAGCAGTCGCTTGTACTTTGAATCATCGACCGGCACTGCGACCACACGCACCCCGCCGGCTTTGAGAGCGGCTTCAAGCGCAGGCATCAGATCGTCCAGCGTTTCAACCCGCGTGCCCTTGGCGCCACAGGCTTCGGCCAGTTTCACGAAATCCGGATTGCGGAAGTCGACGCCGAATTTCGGGAAACCTTTGGCGGATTGCTTCGCTTCGATCATGCCCCAGCCGCCGTTGTCCAAGATCAGGACGACGAGGTTGAGCTTTTGTTCGACGGCCGTCATCAGTTCCTGGCCGGTCATCTGAAAGCCGCCGTCGCCGCAGACCGCCATCACACAGAGCCCGGGATTCAGCATCGCCGCCACGATCGCTGAGGGCACGCCGGCGCCCATGGTCGCGAGCGTGTTGTCGAGCAGCAGCGTATTGGGGTGATTGGTCCGATAATTCCGGGCGAACGGGATCTTGTAAAGGCCATTGTCGAGCGTAACAATGCTGCCTTCAGGCATGACCTTGCGAACAACGTGCACTATGCGATCCAGCGTGACCGGCCAACTTTTATCATCGGCACCCTCGCCAATCAGGGCGAGGCTCCTCTCGCGCAGCGGCAGCAATCCGCCGGCATTGGGCAGCTTGCCGTCGAGGCGATCCGCCAGCGCCGCGACTGAAGCGCCGATCTCGCCGATGACCTCGAGCTGCGGCCAATAGGCCTGCGTGAAGGTCGCAGTCTGATGTGCGATGTGAATGACCTTCGGGCCGCCCTCAGACATGATGAACGGAGGCTTTTCGCACGTGTCGTGGCCGATCGGAATGATCAGGTCGGCCTCCTCGATGACCGCGTGGACATGGTCGCCTTTAGAAAGCGCCGCCGTGCCCATATAGAGGTCGGAGTCCTCCGCCACCACGCCCTTGCCCATTTGCGTGGCGAAGAAGGGAATGCGGGTGCGTTGCACGAAGTCACGGATTTGGGCGATCGAGTGCTGGTCGAGGCGGCTTGCCGCCCCGCCCACCATGATCAGCGGACACTGGGCCGCAAGGATCATTTCAACCGCGCGATCGAGGGTCTTCGTAGTCATAGTGCATCCTCCTCACCATCTTCGGCCGCAATGTCTTCCGGTATTACAACAGACACTGGGCCTTGCTTTTCCTCTTGAGCGATGCGGAACGCCTCAGTGAGGACTGGCCGGATCATTTGCACCGACCCGATCTGCACTGCGGACTTGGTGAGCCCCTCCATCACGGAGACGAGGGGGCTGACCTGAAAGTGCCCATGGAGGCTGCTGTTGATCGGCTTCTGGCCGGCGATCATCACCAGCGGAAATCCGCCGAGATGCGCATACTCAGCGCCGTTGGGGAAGTTAAGTGCGCCCGGGCCGCAGGTGGCGAGGCTGACGCCTGGGCGGCCGGTGAGCCGGCCCTCGGTGGCGGCCATGAGGGCCGCACCCCACTCGGTACGGGTCGGCACGAACTTGATCTTCTTCGACTTGCGCAGCGACTCCATGATGTCGAGGATTTCCTCGCCGGGGACGCCGTAAATGCGCTCGACGCCCACTTTCTCAAGGACCGCGACAACTCGGTCGGAACCCTTGACCTTGCGCTGTTCGCTCTTCGCGTAAGATGAATTACTAATGGACAAGATGGGGCCTCTCTGACGGAAATAATACCACATGACGTTATAAAAGCGTCTATAGCCAAGGCGGTTTTGTTGGTCAATGGCCAAACGCCGTTTTTCGCGCCGACAGACCCACCGGTCCATCGAGCAGGCCTTTCGCCAGCCGCATCGAGTTTTTTGTTGCTCATCTCAGTGGGGCGCATCGAAGCAAACTTCCTCGGCTCTGCGGGCAGGCGTGGACTAGCCTCCGACCGGGACGCCTTTCGGACTGCAAAAGGTTAGCAATGAAACGACTCAAACTGCGGCTGACGGAATCTGTGACAGCCCCATCAACTTGCTTGCCGCAAGTTAACCTGCTCCCGGCCTTGACCGGAGAGATCGACGACATAGCCGTCGCCTACACCATGAATAGCTGACGCGCCGCAGCCGATCACCGTTGCGCAGGAGTGTGCCGAATACCCGCAAAGAGTTACGCCGCAGCCGGCCGGCCTCCTGCGCCAACGCAAGCTCATCGTCCCGTAAAGCGAAATGATCGAGGCCGATCGGGAGTTAGCCTTTCCGCAATCAGCGCGTTGGCCACGGCCGCGAGCTGACAGGTCCGGCTGCGAAGCGCCTCCTCCTCGATCAGACGTTGGTTTATTCTAAGGCTGGAACATGTGCGTAGCCGAACACGGCAAATCGACTGGGGTGCATGGCGGCGGCAGCTCCCGCGGCGTTGACGCAGGACTGCACCGTCTGATTTGGAAGGCCGTTGATCAAGTCAAAATTGATGCGGTTTACCTCGTGGCGGCGCAGTGGATTGGCCACACTCGCCGTCAACTCCTCACCTTGGATTCGACTGGTTGCTTCTTGAACATCCGGTTCGAAGCTCTGTACGCCGATGCTCGGTTCACCCGGCCGCTAGTAGCGAGTTGAATTGTTGCCGCGGCATTATACGCAGACTGTTGACTGACCCAGGCGACCGGTTTGAGTTTCCGCGACGGATTTAAAGCGTCATTTGGCCAAAACTACGTCATGGAGATTTTATGCCGAAAATGAAAAAGCGCGCCCTGAAAGGAAGTCGGCGTCGGAGTGCATTCGTCGCCATGTTGCCGATCCAGGGAACGGCTTGTACGGCGGATCGGATTGGGCTGCCCGCCCAGTTGGAAGTGGCGCATCCCGACGATCCGTTTCGGACCCGCCCACACGCCGCAGCCGAAACGGCTGCGGGACGACCAATCACAGTTACGCATCGCTTGAGGGATCGCAGATCCCGTGGAGCCACGTTGATCAGTCACATTTCTTTTGACGTCTGGAATACTCTCGTAACAGCGAACCCAAGTCATGCGACGAGGAGGACCAAGTTTCTCGCCACCTGTTTTGATAAGGAAGAAGCAGCTGTGAGGAATGCATACGCGGAGGTCAAGAAGTGGGTTAACCAACACGCGATCGAAACGGGGTACGCCCCATCCCTGTCCGAAAATATTCGTCTGCTTATGATGCGTTGTAATGTTCAAAAAGATCCAGGTTTGATCGCAAAGGCGTTTGAGCACGTTTTTGAGAATTGCAAACCAGTTGTTTTGGACACCACGGTGAGGTTAATCCATTCGTTGGCAGACGACGGGTTTACGCTATCAATTGGTAGCAACTCGAGTTTTATTAGCGGCACTACGATGCACAACTTTCTTGAGAGCACCTTTGGATGCGTATTTCGGTTCGGAATCTATTCCGACCTGCTTGGATATGCAAAGCCAAACGAGGCATTTTTCAACAAAATCATCAAGTCGTGCGGCGTTGCGGCCGACAACATCCTGCATGTGGGCGATGACGCCACCTGCGATCTGCAAGGTGCGCGCAGCGCTGGAATGCGCGGTGCCCTGGTGGGAAGATCTGAGGACATTCAAGAGGCTGTTTATGACGCAGTTTGATGAGTTTGCGCTTTATGAATTTCAGTCAATCGAAGATGCACCCTTTCGACCGGAACAATATTCGCGTCTGAAGTTCGGTTGCGACGAGGCCGCTCGCGAGATGGGCCACCAGATGGCAGACGCGTTCTTCGAAAAAAACTGACCTGATGTGGTGGACGGCCTCCGCTCCCGGCATCGCAAATGTGCCAAAGTGTGGCTGTCGAAAGTCACATAAGGGAGAGCCGTCCATGGAGAAGATTACCACAATTGGCCTGGATATCGCCAAGCATGTATTTCAAAGAACCCGAGCCCAGTGGTGTCCAGTCGCGCATGCCTCGATTCCGATCAGGCATGGCGGCAATGCCTTGAAGAATTCAACGACATCGTCGCGGCGCAGCTTGCGGCGGCTCACCGTCGCGCCGGCACCATTGATCCCGTGAACCTTATGGCGCTGGGTCACGAGGTTCGGCTGATGCCGGCGTCTTACGTCAAGCCATACGTGAAGCGGCAGAAGAATGACGCGATGGATGCCGAGGCGATTTGCGAGGCGGTGACGCGGCCGACGATGCGCTTCGTTCCAGTGAAGAGCGAGGAGCAACAGAGTGTGCTGATGCTACATCGGGTCCGCGAGCTTTTGATCCGGCAACGGACAATGCTGGTGAACGCCTTGCGCGGCCACTTGGCGGAGTTCGGCATCGTAACGCGACAGGGGGTTGCCGGGGTCGGAACGCTGATCGCGTTGATCGAAGACGATGATCACGATCTCATCCCGCCGCTTGCGCGGTCCGCACTTCTTCCGCTGATCGAGCAGCTGCAGGAGGTGCACGAGAAGGTCAACGCGATGGATCGCCAGATTCATGCGTGGCATCGCTCGAACGAGCTGAGCCGGCGCCTTGAGACGATCCCTGGAATTGGCCCGATCACTGCCAGCGCAATTGCCGCGACGGTGACCGACGCGTCGCTCTTCAAATCCGGCCGACAATTGGCGGCATGGATAGGCCTAGTGCCGCGGCAGAACTCATCGGGTGGCAAGGACCGCCTCGGAAGGATCAGCAAACAAGGCGATCCCTATCTCCGCCGGCTTCTCGTTGTCGGGGCGCATGCGGTGCTTCGTTTCAGCCGCAAGGCCAAAGTGGCGCCGACGCGTTGGGCCGCCGGGCTTCTGGTGAAGAAGCCGTACAATGTCGTCGCTGTTGCCTTGGCGAACAAGATGGCGCGTATCGTCTGGGCGTTGATGACGACGGGCAGGCGCTTTGAGGCTACCGCCTCCCTTTGAAACTTTGAGAGCTCACAGAGGATGCAGAAATTGGTGAAGTGCTAATGGTGTGATGGCGAACGGTCGAGCCGGGATCGGACAAACCCGATCAGTGGGTGCCGCTTGAAAGCGCGTTGACCTGTCTGGGATCTGATCAGCGGACTACATCAGGGCCAGCGGCATGAACAGGCCGCGATCAAAGGCCGTATACATGCCTGCACCCGACCAATCGTCAGAAATGCCAAAAAGCCCTTGCCACGCGGAGGCCGTCCATACATGCCACTGAGAGTTTCCTCCAGAATGGATTAGAGTCCGGCCTATTAAGGGACGGACGAATGAAGAAGCAGAGATTTACGGAAGAGCAGATTATCGGTGTGCTGAAGGAGCAGGAGGCTGGCGCGAAGGCGGCCGACCTCTGCCGCAAGCACGGGATTTCAGAAGTGACGTTTTATAACTGGAAAGCCAAATATGGCGGCATGGAAGTCTCCGAGGCGAAGCGGCTGAAGGCGCTTGAGGACGAGAATACCAGGCTGAAGAAGCTGTTGGCCGAACAGATGCTTGATGCAGCCGCGCTCCGCGAGCTTCTTGCAAAAAAATGGTAGGGCCTGCCGCCAAGCGTGAAGCCGTCACGCATCTGAAGGCCGTCATGGTCTTTCGGAACGGCGGGCCTGCCAGATCGTATCCGCCGACCGCAAGACGATCCGTTATCGGTCCAGTCGACCGCCGGAGGTCGATCTGCGAGCGAAGCTGCGTGACCTCGCTAATGAGCGACGGCGTTTCGGCTACCGGCGGCTATTCATCCTGCTTCGGCGAGACGGAGAGCCCTCCGGGGTCAATCGCATATACCGTCTTTATCGCGAGGAAGGGCTTTCCGTTCGCAAGCGAAAGGCCCGTCGGCGTGCTGTCGGCACGCGTGCGCCGATCCTGGTCGAAGCGAAGGCCAATGCCCGCTGGTCGCTGGATTTCGTCCACGACCAGTTTGCCTGCGGTAGACGCTTCCGGGTGCTAAACGTTGTCGATGATGTGACGCGCGAATGCCTGGCGGCAATCCCCGACACGTCGATCTCCGGTCGCCGTGTTGCTCGGGAACTGACGACGCTGATCGAACGACGCGGCAGGCCTGACATGATTGTCTCCGACAACGGCACCGAATTCACCTCGAATGCCATTCTTGCCTGGTCGAAGGATCACAAGGTCGAGTGGCACTACATCGCGCCGGGAAAGCCAATGCAGAACGGCTATGTCGAGAGTTTCATGTATAGACGGCCCCGCGGGCGCAAGAGGCTTTCTGCAAGTTTAGTCATCACTCGGGTGCGTTCATGTATTCGGCCTTTGTCTGCGACCGAGACCATGGTCGCTGGCCCTGATGGAGTACGCGGATCGAGGCCTCATCAACGGGTCGCGCTTGAATGCGGCGCCTAAAACTCTTCGGGTTTGCTCGATCCCCAGCTCCGCTGGATGACCATCTGTTGCTTCTGCACCTTACGCCAGTTCGTTGGGCTTCCTGTCTACGCTGTCTTGACGCGCGCCTCCCTGAACATCTCTCCACTTGTCATCATCGCCCAGATAATTCGGGCAAGTTTGTTAGCCACAGCGACGGCCACGATCATAGGACGTCGTCGTTGTAATAAAGCGTCGATCCAAGCTCCCCCGACCTTTGCCCGAGCTTTGGGATACCGAACTATGTTCCTGGCACCGATGACGAGCAGATGACGCAGGTATGCATCTCCCTGTTTCGTAATCCCTCCCAATCGAGTGGCGCCGCCGCTGGAATTTTGACGCGGGGTCAGGCCCAGCCAGGCGGCAAACTCTCGGCCGGAGCGGAACATCCTCGCGTCCGGAATGGTTGCGGCGATGGCTGTAGATGTGATTGGGCCGACACCTGGAATCGACGACAGCAGATTTGAGACCGGATCTGAGCTCCCGATTTCCGCTAGCTTCGTCTCAATTCCGTCAATCTGCTTGTTGAGCTCTCCAACAGAGCTGATCAAACTGGTCAAAGCATACCGAGCATGTTCTGGCAACGAGGCCGCAACTTCCTCTATCATCGGCATCATGGTCTCTATGCGTTGTCGACCTTGGCCAAAAATAATTCCGAATTCGGCAAGATGAGCGCGGATTGCACATATCGTCATGGTCCGTTGCCGTACCAGCAGACCTCTCGCTCGATGTAGCATCAGAAAGCTCTGGTTAGCCTCGGATTTTATCGAAACGAAGCGCATGTCGGGTCGCCTGACAGCCTCACAAATAGCTGCAGCGTCCGCAGCATCATTCTTCGCGCCGCGCCGCACAAACGGCTTCACATACGAAGGCGGTATCAACCTAACCTCGTGACCGAGCTTCATCAGTTCCCGAGCCCAATAGTGCGCGGTGGCGCAAGCTTCCACGCCGACAAGGCAGGGCCTTGCACCCCGGAAGAATTTGATCATCTCGCTTCGGCGGAGCGCCGCGGTTTTGATCACTGAACCGTCGGCATCCACCGCATGGACGTGAAAATTATGTTTGGCCAGATCAAGGCCTATCGTGCTGGCGATCATATCAGTGGCTCCTGTTTGAGTTGGCGCATCATCATACGACCAACCGGTTCGGAGCGGGGCCGTCTTCCCCATCAACGGTCGCATGCGCGACGAGTTGCTCAACGAGAGCCTCTTCTTCGGCCTCGATCATGCCCGCAGCGCCATCGCTGAATGGGCTGAGGATTATAACCATTTCCGGCCGCACTCATCGCTCGGATATCAGACCCCGGCAGACTATGCCGGGAGCATCGCCGCAACCGGCTCCAACGCTACGCAAGATGAAAGCTTCGCGTTTCCGCCGGTTGCTCACACCGCGCCATTTGGCGTATTCAAAGCCGCCGAGGCTCTCTTATGTTCATTTGCAAGCTCCTTAATCATGACTCTTTCCTTTCCGGCCTTGCGGACGAAAGCGCGCATGCTTGAAGCTGTTGAACAAAGGAGGAGGCAGGGCATCTTGACGACGGCTGGCATACTCTTATGCGCGGGTTGGGTACCGCATTTCCGTGTGTTCGTCTGGGGCTGCCTCTGTCTAATCTCGGGCTTGGAATTATCCGCCACATAGAGCCTGCGAGGGTTCCCCACCGGAGCCCTGCCTCCATCTTTGTCCAACAGGAGATGATTTCAATGTTTGGGTTAAGCTTTTTGGTTCGAGCTGGGCATTCGCCTTTAGCCTTTTGCTGTGGGAGCGACCTCCTGCCCGATCGCCCATAGGAACGCTGCCATTTCTCGTGCAATGGCGGTGACCGCGACGACCTTCGGCTTGCCTGCCGCGATTAGTTTTCGATAACGCGTGCAAAGCCTTACCTGGGCTTTCCAAGCAATCTCGCGAACCGTTCTTGGCAGGTCATCCAGTCGCGCCTGGATCTTCGGGCTTACGCGAGCCGGAAAGCGATATGTCCAAGCGCCTTCAATGAGTACCCTTCGCGCTCTTGTGTTGCCCGCCTTGGTGATCCCGCCACGCTTGACCCGTTCCCCGGTTGAGCTTTCCGACGGCACGAGACCGAGATACGCCATCAGCTGACGAGGATTATCAAAGCGCCTAACATCGCCGATTTCGACGACAAAGGTGACCGCCGTCATGAACGCGACGCCCCGCATCGCCTGGTATGCGGCCACAACCGGGGCCATTGACCAGGATGCCGCGGTCTCGACGACCAGCTTGGTCAGCCGATCCAGGCGCACGCTGGCATCCGCGACAGCCTGGCTATATTCCGCCAGCAGGATTTGGTGAGCGGGATGATCGAAGGCCTGGCACGTTAGCCATCTTCGATGGGCACGCGTCCATGGTTCGCGGCCGGCATAGATCCGGCCATGACGCAACAAGAAGGACTGAAGTTGCTGACGGGCCTGCTTCAGCGCGTCGCTGGCCGCCTCGCGCGCCCGCACCAAATCGCGGATCGCCTCGTGGCCTTCATCTGGGACCCAGACCGCGGTCAGTTCTCCCGCCCGGTGCAGGCGCGCCAGACTCATGGCATCCCGGCGGTTTGTCTTCACCCGATCGCCCGCACGCTTGGGTACCAGTGACGGCGCCACGACCACGCAATCATGCCCCAGTTCGACAATCTGGCGGTAAAGACCGTAACCCGTGGGGCCGGCTTCATAGCAAAAGTGAAGCTTAGCTCCGCGCTTGGAAAGCTTGCTGACCATCGATGCTACTGATGTCGGCTCCGAGGAAATGTCGCCGAAAAACCGCACCTCGCCGTTGCGGCTTCCATCGGCTATCGCCACAGAAATCTTCAGCTTCGACGTATCCAGGCCGATGAAAATTACGCTATCTTCTTTCATGGTTCGCCCTCGCTAAGCATGGGGCAAGGCTCCGGCCTATCCAGAGCAACCCCCGATTTAGCTTACCGCGGGGGCGGGCCACCTTCACCCCGCGAACATACGGTCTAACCGCCGCTGGATGAAAGTTCAGTGGCAGGTCACAGAACCAGTAGCGTGGCGTGCCCCGCGAATTTCCAGCCGGACGAAGTGTGCACCGCCGAATTTTGAGCCACCTGTGGCGGACCATCGGCGGTGCCCGACCTTACAGCTGCAGAACAAATATCAGGCCGGCGGAGTTGAGATTGTCACGGGAGCGGTCGGGTTAGGCACAGTCGACCCGATCCACGCGATCGGGTATGTCGGAAACAACATTGGTTCGGCGGTAGGGGTGTTTGGGGCGGCCTTCCTATAAATGCTCAGGGCCATGCAAGTAGGCGTCGAGCTTTCTTGAGCATGTGAACGGGCGCGGTCATGTGTCAGGCCCCATCGTTGCGGCATCATATGCACTGCGGGCCTGTATGACGTTACGCGGATTAGGTCTAGATCGAATTTACGAGCTTTGAGCTCGTTGCACGCCCCTGATTATCCTAATCCCAATCATATCGATCATAGCCGGGCCGAGCGGCTCACGAAGGCTGTTTTCGACGATGGGACGCCTGGCGCCATTCTGGTCGGTGGATTCTGCGACCAGGGATCTCGATTTCCTTCGAGACAGGCGGCAATCACCAGACGCACGCGGCGTGGCCGGCATTGATGATACAACCATTAAGTCCTCTCGATTAGGAACTCGCCTTACCTGCAGTGCGCGAAGCCCTCATCACATACATCGGGGGACGGCCCCAAACCTCGGATATGATGTCCATTACCTCCGCATTCGTGGAATTCAGTGTTTCCATCGCTTGCTCGTACGCCGATCGGCCTACCGCCCCGGCTACCAACTCATACAACGATCGCTTTTTGACCCCCGCGTCTCGGATCGCGTCCGATTCCCAGACGGTCACAGTCAACAGATCATGCCCCAGGGAGTCCCGCAGTAGTGCGACTGCCTCCTGCTGCGAGACGTCACGCGGGCTGTGTCTTGTCACCAAGAATTTGGTGAAATCATGATTTACCGACCTTCCAGCCTCTTCGATCAAGGAGACGAAATGCGATAAAACGCTGAGGGACATGGTCATTGACGTGATCTCAGGCCATTCAGGGCGGACCGTCAACAGCACGCCGGTCGCTGCTTCATACGCACCTGCGGTCAGAAAGCTTCCACCTCCACAGCGGATAACGACGACGTCGTAATTCGCCTCGACTTCTTTGAGCGCAGACACCATTTTGATGCTAACGTCTGCGATTCTCAAGTCCTCACTATGGAAGCGCTTCGTACTTTCCCGTTCGAATATTTCGAGCTCGCAAGTACCCGGCACAAGATCAAGACCATCAAAATGGGTGGGTCGGATTACAGAGCTCATACTGGACCGATCGTCATCATAGCTTAAAGCGCCATACATGCTCACGTAGTGGTCGGGAAAACCGATATCTGGAAAATAATAACCGAACATTTTCGACAATGAGCCATTCGGATCGAGGTCTATGGCGAGAACGCGGTATCCTTGAAGTGCAAGGCCCTGAGCCAGATAGAGCGATGTGGTGGTGCTTGCGGAGCCGGCTACTGAGATGATCTGGAGTTTCTCACCCTCGCGCCTGCGCGGGCAAAACTTCAAAGCCTCTTTCTGACGGGCCGAAGCGAGATAGGCACGGAGTTCGTTGATCTGTCGAAGCGTATAGGAGCGCCGTCCTGCGGTCCCTAGTTCCGGTGTTGGCCCCAGCCCATCAATTGACAACTGGCGCAAATAACTGCCCGACACGCCGAGAATCTCGGCAACCTCGCCCAAGGAGAACGAGCGAAGGGTCCTGTCGTCGGGTTCTCCGAAATTAGGAACTGCCCCCCGCTTGGTTAGGCGAGCCGCAATTTCATTGGCATGGCGCGAAATGCGCTCCGACGCTTTCTCCGTCTGAAAGCTTGGATTCTCAGAATGCGGCATAAGTTTCCCGGTGGAGGTTTCTCTCGTATACGATGTGTTTAGACTGTCACGATTTAGCATATGTCCTGTGCCGTCAACAAGCACTTTGCCGCGCCAGGAAACTTACGGCTGCATACTTTCGTCAGGGAATTCTTGTTCTCAATTCCTCTTAGGGCGGAACAAGATTTTTTTGGGCGATCTGCTCCGGGGTCCGGCTTGGGCTCGTGTTCGGCGGGACGAACAATCCTCCATGCCGGCGGGGCCTCCGCACAGGGACCACTCGACCCAGCGTGCCACGACCTTCGATGTACCCCGTATGGCCCTTCTGGCCACGGATCGTGCGGCCCCGCTTGTCCCTAATTAGCCTAAGACGTGGACTCGCGAATTGAAACGATCCAGATTCTTGTCACAACATGACGATCGTTGCAGTGCGGCGGACGATCTCGAAGCGCACAACCCGTGCCTTCGACATCCGCGCCAGCCGGCTGAATTCAGAAAGAGGTCTGGCGCAGGACATTGCGCCGCTCGCGCGCAAGATCCAGGTCTCGTGCTCCGCGAAACCGGCGCGGCTAGGTCCGTGCCGCTGCCGGGACGATGCCGGACCGGGCGCCGATGGCGAACATAGCGGTCATGCCCAGATCTTCATCGCCGGCCAGCTTTCGTCGGTCGCTTTCTTGGGCAGCGTCATGACGGGGCCGGTGTTAGTCCCCGATTGCAAAGCGGGCAATTGACCAGATGAAATCCGTCTGCATGGCAACGGCTGCCTGGTCGAGCTTGCCGGGATTGGTCCAGAACCAATTCGGATCCGGGACCGGATGGACTGGGACAGAGCGCCGGGATCGGCGGGTCGACGAATCCTGCTGGCGTCGTCTTTATTCCCTTCGCGTTGACGGCGGCACGCGCATGGCAGGTGATGCAGGACGAAGTGTCCGCGAATCCGGCCTCCGTTACCGAATTGCCAAGTTGCGTAGGCACGCCGGTCGCCGAGACGAAGTCGGTCTGGCTGCCCTTCAGGCAGTAATGTTCCCACACGGGTGAAAGGCCTGCAGAGCCCAGCACCGCTTTCAGTGCGTCGTTCTTTGCACAGGCGCTGTAGGGCCGATCAAGGACCTCATTCGCGTCCACGTCGGCGACAACCGCACCATAGGCATCATGGCATCCGGTATAATCGCAACGGCCTGGATTGTTCTGGTGCTCGAACGTTGCCCAGGTCCAGTTGGGCAGCACCTCCAAGCAGTTTCATCAGTCTCCGAGCTTATTCGGAGGAGATTTTGTGTTCTATTGGAGACATCCCGCCTCCAAGCGGAAAAGGCGACTGTATCGCCCGAACGGATGATCGTGACCGCTTCGGCGGGGAGCAAATCTTGTTTGCTATCGCTATCCCCTACCCGTCCCGTGGCTGGAGCCATTCAACTATGCTTTTGGCGAGCTTGCCCTGCGACTTGCTCGAAACGAGCACGCCGACATGCCCCACGCCCTGGAACGGAACCTCCGTATAGTCTGTGCCGCCGATCTGACCGCCGAGCGCCTTGGAACAGGTCGCCGGAATGATATGGTCGTCCAGGCCGAAGATGTTGAGCACGGGCACGTCGATCGCGCGGAGGTCGACGATGCGGCCCAACAGCTCGAACCTGCCCTCGACCAGGCGGTTCTCGTGATAGAGCTCCTTCAGCCATTGCCGGCCGGCTGCGCCTGGGTGGTCCTGTCGATCGGCCAGCCATTTCTCCATGCGCAGGAAGTTCATCAGCCGGTCCTTGTCACCGGCGATGTCGAAGAGTTCGACATTGTACTTAGTCAGCGCTTGCATTGGCGTCATGAGCGAGAAGATCAAGCTCATAAGTTCGCCGGGGATGACGCCCAGCGCATCGACCATGCGGTCGATATCCTCGGGCGCAAGCGCGCGCGTCCAGATGTTGAGGAGGCCGTGACTGGGCTCCGGGTCGTCGATATCGGCGTGGAAGTCGATCGGCGTCATGGTCAGGACCAGGTTCTTGACCTTCTCCGGGTGGAGCGCCGCATAGCAGGTGGTGAAGACGCCACCCTGGCAGATGCCGAGCAGCGTTACCTTGTCATGGCCCGTCTCGCGGCAGATCCGGTGCACCGCCTCGTGGATATAGTCGTCGACATAGTCGTCCATAGTCAGCCAGCGCTCGGCGCGGCCGAGCTTGCCCCATTCGATCAGCCAAAGGTTGACGCCCTCGGCGAGCAGGCTACGCACCAGCGAGCGGTCGGGCTGGAGGTCCGCGATAGTGTAGCGGCCGACCAGGCTATAGACGATGAGGACCGGCGTCTCAACGGTGCGCTTGACCGTCGGCTCGTAGCGAAACAGCTTCACCTTGTCGCGGCGCATGACGAGCGTCTTCGGGGTTGTTCCGACATCGACATCCTCGTCGCGGATGCCGGCGAGCACGTCCGCGCCCTTGTAAAACTTGCCGACATTCTCGGCGAAATCCTTCAGGATGCTGTTGAAGGCGGTTTTGCGGGGTTCGGTCATCGCTTATCCTTTTCCTGGTTGTGTGGCGACGCCGCCTGCACCTTCGACTTCATCGCGCTGTGCCCTTATGCTGGCGCGCACCTCCCGCCTGAGTTCCGTGAACTGCCGCGTCAGCTCGTCGAAGTCGTGTTGGCTCGGAACGCCTAACAGCTTCGCGACGCTGTCGGTCATTTGCTGCTGGCAGGTGCGCAGGTCCAGCGCGGCGAGCAGCAATTCGCGCTGCGCGGCGAGGAAATCCTTAGAGCGCAGGTTGCTGATCAGTTCCTTGTTCGCAATGTCCCTCCACTTGTCGAAAGCCTTGCGCCAGCCGAAATCCTTGGCGTCTCCTTCCTTCGTGCCGGCGAGCGTTGCGCTGTAGCGTTCATAGGCCTTGCTCCACGGCACGGAGGCTATGGCGTGATAGGCCGCCATGCGCTGGCCCACGTCCATCCAGGCAGCCATCAGCGCGTAGACCTGCCGGTCCAGGTTGCACATGTCGGCAAGGTGCGGGCCTTCCACCATGCGCTTGATAGTTTTCAAGATCTCGCCGCCCTGTGCGGCGGCAAACAGGCTGCTGTCAGCCGCGCGCATGGTGAAAAAGGGCATCATCGAGTTGAACCACAATTTTCCAACCTCCTCTGACTGCTCCATGTTGCTGCGCCACATTTCCGACATGCGCAGCAGCATCTGCGAGAATTCCGGTTGGTCGTCCGAGCTCGGGGTCATGGCCGGCTCACTCCCGCAAGCGCGCTGGCATAGATCGCCCGGGCGTGATCGTAGTCGAGCTCGCGCGGATTGTTGATCAGGAGGCGCTCCTTTTGCTTCATCGCATCCTTCGCTAGCTTGGAAAGATCGCCTTCGCCGATTCCAACCGCCGATAGGGAGCCGGGCATATTCCGCGCCGTTCGGGAAGTTGAGCACGCCCGGACCGCAGGTGGCCATGCAGACGCCAGTGCGGCCGGTGAGCCGACTCCAGTTGGCGGCCATGAGGGCCGCGGCCCACTCGGTGTGGGTCGGCACGAGCTTGATCGTCGAGTTGCGCAGCGACTCGACGAGGTCGATGGTTTCCTCGCCGGGGATGTAGAAGATGACCGTGACCCCTCGTTTTCAAGCGCCCGGACAACGAGATCGGACGCCTTGACCTCGCGCTGTTCGCTCTCAGGGCTGGGGGTGATCTTTTTTCGCATTCCTGCCATGTCAGTCTCCCTTCGTGCCAATCAGGTCGGGGACCACGATCGGGCTTTAGCGACCCGACTTACTCTGAGCACTACTCGTGCCAATCAGGTTGCGCCGGTAAGCCTTCGAGATTGCACATGTTTCGTTGTCGCTATGCGAGGGGTTTTGTAGGGTTCCCGACATGTCGTGTCGCAATCCGCCTCGATCACCACCGCGAATGAAGGGGCGGTTCGATAGGCTTCAGGTGGGATAAGTCCATGATAGCTGCGCCACGAGTTGGAAGATTTCAACGCCGAATAATCCCCCGGGAGATGGCACGGGGACTGAAGTTCTGGTGCGGTGGACGTGTATCGAGCTCGGTCTGCCGTCGATAATCTGACTAGCGACACCAAAATCGAAATATCCCCCGGCGCCGTTGTCGATAAGGTAATTCTGATAGGTGCATGTCACCGCCCTGTAGTGTGGCGTCTTGCGGTTGGCGCTCCGTCAGCAAAGATGCCCCGTCGGAGAAGATGGCCTTTGCGATTGGCGAGAGGAAAGTGCCGGAGACGAATGTGCCGGCGGCAAAGTCATGGGAGAACCAAGAAGATGCACGCCGTTACCAGCTTATGCTTAGGGCTTCCGCTTGGATTTGCCGGCCCTTGCCGTGGCCCATCGCCGATACCCTTCTTGCCCGTTTGTCGAAGAGCGCCCTGCGCCGACTGCTGCGCTAGCGTTAAAAGGTCAGTTTTTTGGGTTAGCGAAAATGCCATCACGCATGTCCGTTACCTCCCTGATTCGCATGAAAGCCTGTCCGCGGTTGAAGCGGAGCGCTCTGGAATTCGGAAATGCACTAAGTGACGCGGCCCTTGGCGACTGCAGGTTTCCAACCAAAATTGCCAGATCTGAAGCGGAGAATGATCTCCCGGTAGCGCAGATTTTGTCCTCATCCAGAGCCGTCATGCTTTCCGCCCTTCACTTGGTTGAAGGGGAGCCGTTGTCTGGCGACGTCGGATGCAGCCGTCCTCCCACTGCGGTCGGCCACCGCCCGGCGAGCGGGCATTCGCCACACCTAGTGGGTAAAGATCTGCCGCGTGCCGCGCGCCTCCATAGCCTCCGAATGCCGCGACAGCGCATGAACTTGGGCTGCGCTGCGCAAGGTGCTGTCCTTGTCTTGGACATATGCGCAAATGGCGTCGGCTTCCTATTCCATCTTCTCAAGGTCCTTCACTGCGAGATCAATTACCCAGGATCGACCTTCTCGAACTTGCGGCCACAGGGAGCCCGCGCGAAAGCGCGACCATTTTCTCCAACCGCCTGATCCGTTCGTCCTTACGAACGACACCAGCCTGCCCCGCGCTCAGCCGCCGCCCACAAAGTAATCTTCTCCCATAGGTCGCCATGTCTCGAGCGCCGGTTGACGCGGAAAAGCCGCGCAATCGAGGAGGTAGCCTTTGTCGCTGATCTGACAAAGGTGAAGACAACGTCGCAAATTGTTGTCATGCGTCTGAAGGACCACAAACTGGCGCTGGCTCAATGCAGCAAGTCGCGTCAGATCATGTGGCTTCCGCTTGTTCATTTGGGGATACGGTAGCCCAACCGATCAGAACGGCGTTGATATGACGATTGAGGCGGTGAGGACTCAAGAGTTCGGCAGGCTGCAGCAGCGTTTATGGACGGCTTTCGATTGATATTTCCAGCAAGGGTTTCTCCACGCTTCTGGCAATGATCCTGCTCACGCCGCAACATCAGCTAAACCGCTTGTCCAACCTCACTAGGCGCCCGCAGCGTTATTTTCTCGATCGCTGTGCTTCTGATCGCGCATACGGTGTCGCTAGTCAGATTATCAACGGTAAACCGAAGCTCGATACACGCCCACGGCACCAGAACTTCAGTCCCCGTGCTATCTTCCGGCGCATTGTTTGGCGTTTAAATCTTCCGGCTAGTGGCGCAGCTATCATGGAGTTGCCGACCTGAAGCCCATCGAACCGCCCTCCGTTCGCGGTTGTGATCGGAGCGGATTGCGACACGACATGTCGGCAACCCTACAAAACCCCTCCGCATAGCGACAACGAAACATGTGCAATCTCGGAGGTTTACCGGCGCAACCTGATTGGCACGAGTAGTGCTCAGAGTAAGCCGGGTCCCTAAAGCCCAAATCCGATTGGGAGCTTAACGCCTATGCACATCGTGGTCTGTATCAAACAAGTGCCGGGCTTCAGACGCCTAGTATCGTCGTCGTCGGGAAGCAGACAATTGACTGCGACACGGCCCCGGTCTGACCGGCATCGGAAGGAGGCCGAACCTCCAGCAATCGACTTACATAGCGAGGAGCTCTGGAATGGCCTCCTGCTCCATCTGCTTTAGACCTCGGCACCTTCCCGTCACGACGGTGACTATCGTCACGCTCTCATAAGAAGGAATTTGCAATGGCGCGCACCCGCATAAGCCATTTCACAAGACGAGATCACAAACGTCTTTTGTCCAACCGATGGAACGTTCGCCGCGATGGCCTTTCAATATCAAAACAAATCGACCTGACACTTGGCAGGACAAGCTCATTCCTGGCGCGCGAAACGCCGGCTAAAACACTGTGGGGAACAAGACGTGACTTCTAGTTTAAATCTCGACTCTCCAGCCCCGTCTATCAAAGTGCAGAACTGGCTGCGCGGCGATCCGCTTTCCAACTTCCAGCTCGGCAAGATATACATTGTTGAGTTCTTTTCGACTACCTGCGGTTATTGCGAGCCGGAGCTATCCGACCTGGCGAAGTTGCACAAGAAATTCATCGACACGGGAGTTGAGTTCATCGGGATCGCAGCACGTGAGGAAGCTGCGACGGCTGACGACGCCCGAGCCCAGGTGGACGCGTCCATAACCAAATCGCTCCCGAATACGAACATGCGGATCGGACTCGACCACTCAGGCGAAATGGATGAGGATTGGCTCATAGACAGCCTGTCGTTCCACGTTCCAAAGACGTTCGTTGTCGACCGAGACGGTCGCATCGCCTTTATCGGTGATCTGGTTATGCTCGAGGACGTTCTGCCAAAAGTGATTGACGGCAGCTGGCGCGCCAGCGCGGAAGCAAAGAATGCCGAAGAGGAGCGGATTGCTGAAGGCGAGACTTATGCTGCGCAGATAGTTTCATGATCGAGTCTCGGCGGCGATAGAGATTAAGAATTGGAAGACGGCGCTCTCGGCCATTGAGGAGGGCATCAACCTGAGCCCGGACAGCATCTTCTTGCGGCGCAACTTTATTGGCACGAGCAGTGCTAAGAGTTAGCCGGGTCCCTAAAGGCCAAATCCGATTGGGAGCTTAAACGACTATGCACATCGTGGTCTGTATCAAACAAGTGCCGGACTCTGCGCAGATACGCGTCCACCCGGTGACAAATACGATCATGCGCCAAGGCGTACCGACCATCATTAACCCTTACGACCTGTTTGCTCTCGAAGAGGCACTCCAAGTTCGTAACCGCTATGGGGGCGAGGTGACTGTTCTCACGATGGGGCCGCCCATGGCTGAGCAAGCGCTACGCAAAGCCCTCACCCACGGCGCAGATCGCGCAGTGCTTCTCACCGACCGCCACTTTGCTGGATCTGACACGCTGGCGACCTCGTATGCTCTTTCTCAAGCAGTAGCGAAGATTGGCGAGAGCTATGGGGCGCCAGATATCGTCTTTACCGGAAAGCAGACAATTGACGGCGACACGGCCCAGGTCGGGCCCGGAATTGCAAAGAGGCTGAACCTCCAGCAACTCACTTACGTAACGAAGATTGTCTCCATTGATCCCACTTCGCGCGAGCTCATGGTTGAACGACACGCGGAGAGCGGCACGCAGATGCTGAAGAGCACGTTGCCATGTCTCATCACTGTGCTGGAAGGTGTCAATGCAATCCGCCGGGGCTCTCTCGATGACGCCTTCCGTGCCGCGCGAAGCCCGGTTCTTAAATGGGGGGCCGCTGACGCCGGCATTGGGGAGTTGACCAAATGCGGCCTAAGGGGATCGCCGACGGTCGTGAAGCGAGTATTCGCTCCTGGTCCTCGCGCCGAAAAAGCTATGCAAATGGACATTAACGACAAAACGTTGGCCGAGGTCGCCGCGGACACGGTCGCTGCAATTTTTGCCCGCGAGCCTGTTTTGGAACGCAAGCTCACGTCCCATGGCAATCGGTGAGCAGCGAGGAGTAGATTTTGGTCGCTAGAAAAAATGAAACGCCGGCAAACGCGGTCGGCCGCGCCAGCTCAGGGAAAAAGCTGCTTAAGTGTTTCGAAGATCACCGGCACGTCTGGGTCTTCATGGAACTTGAGCGCGGCAAGGTTCATCCCGTATCGATTGAACTCCTCGGCGAAGGCCGCAGGCTAGCTGACAAACTGGGTGTCCAACTTGCCGGGGTAATCCTCGGTTCGTCTGAAGGCGTGGGGACCAAGCCGGCCATTGAAGAGGCCTTCGCTTACGGAGCTGATATCGCCTATCTGGTAGAGTCGCCGCTCCTCGCCAACTATCGAAACGAACCCTTCACCAAGGCTTTGACGGATCTGGTCACTACTCACAAACCAGAAATTCTCCTTCTTGGCGCGACCACGCTCGGCCGCGACCTCGCCGGTGCTGTAGCAACGACCTTACAAACGGGGCTTACGGCTGATTGCACCGAGCTGGATGTTGATGGAGACGGTTCACTCGCAGCGACGCGGCCAACTTTCGGCGGGTCCTTGTTGTGCACGATCTACACGCTGAACAGCCGGCCGCAAATGGCAACGGTGCGGTCCAGGGTCATGGCGACGCCGCAACGTACGGATAAGCCAATTGGGCGCGTTATCCAGCACGAACTCACAATGGTCGAGGAAGCGATCGTCACCAAAGTCCTCGCATTCCTCTGCAACGATGGTTCTGAGCAATCCAATCTGGCCAACTCCGACATCGTGGTTGGGGGCGGACTCGGCCTCGGCGCTGCAGGAAACCTGCAGCACTTGAGAAACCTTGCAACGACGATCGGCGGGGGAGTCGGGTGCTCGCGCCCACTGGTCCAAAAAGGCTGGATGCCTGCTGATCGACAAATTGGTCAGTCCGGCCATACCATTAGACCTAAGCTCTACATCGCGGCGGGAATATCTGGCGCGGTCCAGCATCGCGTTGGCGTCGAAGGAGCCGATCTGATTGTCGCTATCAACCTCGACCAGAACGCTCCGATCTTTGACTTCGCCCACATCGGCGTTGTCGCTTGCGCGCTGGAGTTCTTGCCGGCGTTGACAGAAGCTTTCGCCAGGCGAATGCCACCGCACAACTCTATCAAGGGTATGGATCGAGGAAGGCTAGATGACCAAGAGTAAGTTCGACGCGATCGTCATTGGTGCCGGTATGTCCGGCAACGCCGCAGCGTATTCGATGGCTCGTCGCGGTCTAAAAGTGCTGCAACTGGAGCGCGGAGAACATTCGGGCTCTAAGAATGTTCAGGGGGCTATATTATATGCGAACATGTTGGAGGCGATTATCCCAAACTTCCGAGATGACGCTCCCCTGGAACGGCATCTGGTCGAGCAACGATTCTGGCTAATGGATGACTCGTCGCACACGGGCGTGCACTATCGCTCTGATGACTTTAATGAACTGAAGCCAAACCGGTATACGATCATCCGTGCCCAGTTTGACAAATGGTTCTCATCCAAGGTGCGCGAGGCGGGCGGCACAGTCCTTTGTGAAACGACAGCGACGAAACTTGCTCGAGATCGGAGCGGTAGTGTAATAGGCGTTTACACGGACCGAGAGGGCGGTGTGATCCTCGCGGACGTAGTCGTCCTCGCTGAGGGCGTGAACGGACTGCTTGGAACACGAGCCGGCTTGCGCGATATGCCGAAGCCAGAAAATGTGGCACTCGCTGTCAAGGAAATGCATTTTATGCCGGAAGAGGTCATCGCAGAGCGCTTCGGCCTCACCGGTGGCGAAGGCTGTGTGATCGAAGCCGGCGGCACGATTTCACGCGGAATGGCCGGACTGGGCTTCCTTTATACCAACAAGGAGTCGATCTCTGTGGGGATCGGCTGTCTCGTCTCCGGTTTAGCGGAAAGCATGGAAAATCCGTACCGCCTTCTTGACGCCTTCAAGCAACATCCATCCATCCGACCATTACTGGCGGGATCCGAGATCAAAGAATACGCCGCACATCTTATCCCTGAGGGAGGCTTCAAGGCAATCCCACAGCTCTTTGGCAACGGGTGGGTCGTCGTGGGCGACGCGGCGCAATTAAACAATGCCGTGCATAGGGAGGGATCAAACCTTGCGATGACATCAGGCCTCATGGCGGGTGAAGCGATCTTCCAGATAAAGAGCCGCGGCGGTCTCATGACGAAGCACAATCTCTCTCTCTATAAGGGTATGCTGGATAAGTCGTTCGTCATGAAAGACTTGATGAAACACAAAGATCTTCCAAGCCTCCTCCACACCGACAGTCACAATTTTTTCATGACGTATCCAACGCTTATATCTCAGGCGGCGCAAAATTTTGTGCGCGTCGACGGTGCACCTAAAATCAACAGGGAGAAGGCCACAGCTGCCTCCTTTATCAACGCACGATCCCGTTGGGGGTTGATTAGCGACGCGGTCCGCTCCGCCGTATCTTGGCGTTAAAAGGAAAATTCGATGAAGGCGACCACCATTGAGCGCATTGAGGATAAGCTGTACCAAAACCGATATCTCGTCGATACTGGACGCCCACACATTACGGTGCGGCCGCATCGGTCGCCAAGCCCAAGCCTGCTCGCCTTGACGCAAATCTGTCCGGCCAAATGCTACGAGGTGAACGATGTTGGTCAGGTGGCAATTGTTTCGGATGGCTGCTTGGAATGCGGCACATGCAGAGTGTTATGCGAAGCGAGTGGCGACATAAAGTGGAATTATCCCCGGGGAGGGTTCGGGGTCCTCTTCAAATTCGGATGAGGAGTCCCTACCTCCGCCGGGATAGCAGCGATCGATGCAGCTGCTGCAATAGCGGCGGCGATTGAATGTGCATCCACTCAACCTTTCGAAAGGCTAATTTTTGCGCCGTCGATAACACGTATTTTTAACTTAGGAATATGCGTTAGCATATTTCGCGTACCAGGGTAAAAAGCAGTGCACCCTCCCCTGTTTGTAGGCATGATTAAACCAGAGGCGCGGCTCCATATTCTCTACGACATCTCCAAAGAGCTTATCTCTTCTTTTCCTCTAGACAACTTGCTGAAGGCTGCCATGAACGCCCTCGTCGAGCATCTGCGATTGCGCGATGGCGGAATCGTGATTCACGGCTCGGGAGGAGAGCCTTGGATAAACGTACGGGCTCCCATTGGGGACGACGTTCGCTCACGTTCTCTGACGATTGAACAGGCGGACGCAATAGATCGTGTCATCGCTAGCGGTGAGAAGCACTTTGGGAAAAATTCTGTCGTTCTCCCCGTTAAAGTAAACCGGAAAGCAATCGGCGCATTGTGGATTGATTTCGCGCAGAAAAGCGGAGATCAGGACGAAACCCTTCTGGCAATGATTGCCGTCCTGATCGGCTTAACCTGCCAGCGCGATCGCGAATTGTGCAGCGATGGCGGCGCAGTCGCCGAGGAACAACAAGCAGGACAGATTCCGAAAATCAAACCGAAGCCTCATCCCACCCAACTCGATAAAATCGACTGGATCGTTGGGGAGAGCCCCGCGATCAAGAGGGTATTAGCTACCACCAATATCGTGGCCGCGACGAACTCCGCGGTGCTCTTGAGAGGAGAGAGCGGCACTGGCAAGGAATGCTTTGCTAGAGCAATACACGCATTATCGATACGGAAAAGCAAGGCGTTTATTAAGTTGAATTGCGCTGCGCTGTCGGAAACCGTTCTGGAATCCGAATTGTTTGGCCATGAGAAGGGCGCTTTCACTGGCGCTCTCCTTCAACGAGCTGGACGTTTCGAACTGGCCAATGGCGGAACGCTGTTGCTTGATGAAATTGGCGATGTATCACCACAATTCCAGGCGAAGTTATTGCGCGTGTTACAGGAAGGCGAATTCGAACGTCTCGGCGGAACGAAGACATTGAAAGTAGACGTTCGAGTTATATGCGCCACCAACAAAAACCTTGAAGTGGCCGTCCTTCGAGGGGAGTTCAGAGCCGACCTCTATTACCGGATCAATGTGGTGCCGATCATTTTGCCGCCACTTCGGCAGCGCGACGGAGACATTTCGCTTCTAGCGCAAGTGTTCCTCGAGCAATTCAACAAGGCAAATGATCGAAATTGCGACTTCGCCCCGTCGGCCATAGACATTTTGTCGAAATGCGCCTTCCCCGGCAATGTTCGCGAGCTGGACAACTGCGTTCAAAGGACCGCCACTCTCGCCAGTTCAAATACCATCACTTCATCGGATTTTGCCTGTCAGCAAGACCAGTGTTCTTCGGCGCTCCTCTGGAAAGACGCCCGCGACGGCACTGGCAACGGCCCGGTGCATAGTCTCAACCCGCGAGATACAATGTTAGGCGGACTGGGGGCCAACGTAGGTACTCCCAGCGGTGCCGCAGCCACAATCGAGGCAGCGGGTCTCACTGAGCGTGATCGGCTGATCAATGCAATGGTGAAGGCTGGCTGGGTACAGGCCAAAGCGGCTCGTATCCTGGGTAAGACGCCGCGGCAGGTCGGCTATGCGCTACGCCGGCATCGTATCGATGTGAAGAAAGACTAAGCGGAGAACGATATGAAGAATGTCGTAAGCTTTGGTTGAGTCGGCCTAACGACTTCGGGCGCGATCCTGTCTTGATTTCTACAAAACATCTCCGGCAGCAAGCGGGAAAAGAGGGCGGTAAAGGCGACATAAGCGCTGAAACAACAATGTCGCGTCGACCGGAATCTCTCTTGCTTTTGGAGCTGTAACCATTCCTCACCAGTGGAACAGTGCAATGTCGGAACCGGAGATAAAGGTCGGGACGACCACCAGTGCCCCCTTCGACCGGGCGCCGATGGCTCCCGCTATGCACGGCGGCCGCGCATCTTCGTCCTATGACCTTTCGGTGACGGATGACATAGATGCGCGGATCTGGGAGAGAATCAAAGATCATCCCTGCTTTTCAGAGCAAGCCCATCACTATTTCGCTCGCATGCATGTCGCGGTCGCACCTGCGTGCAACATCCAGTGCAACTACTGCAATCGCAAATATGATTGCACCAACGAAAGCCGTCCCGGGGTCGCATCAGTAAAGCTAACTCCCGACCAGGCACTACGCAAGGTGCTTGCCGTCGCCAGCAAAGTGCCGGAGCTTTCCGTAATCGGCGTTGCCGGACCGGGCGACGCTTGTTACGACTGGAGGAAGACCGTAGCGACGTTTGAAGGAGTTGCGAGAGAAATACCTGACATCAAACTATGCATCTCCACCAATGGATTGGCGCTTCCGGATCATGTCGATGAGCTAGCTGACATGAATATCGATCACGTGACGATCACCATCAACATGGTGGATCCGGTAGTCGGGGCGAAGATCTATCCGTGGATACTCCACGGGCATCGTCGATACACTGGCATAGAAGCTGCCAGGATCCTTCACGAGCGCCAAATGTTGGGTTTGGAATTGCTGACCAAGCGCGGCATCCTCACCAAAATCAATTCGGTTATGATTCCAGGCGTCAATGACACGCACCTCGTCGAAGTTAACCGATGGATCAGAGACCGCGGCGCATTCATGCACAATGTGGTGCCCCTGATTTCCAAGCCTTCGCATGGTACTTATTACGGTCTTACGGGTCAGCGTTGCCCGGAGCCGTTCGAACTGAAGGCACTTCAAGATTGTCTCGATGGCAACGTCAAGCTTATGCGTCACTGCCAACAATGCCGGGCCGACGCCATCGGTTTGTTGGGCGATGATCGCGAGCGAGAGTTTGCCCTCGACCAGATCTCCACCAAAGTTGAATTCGACACCAGCAAGCGCGAGGCCTATCGCAAGCTGGTCCAGCACGAGCGAGGGGATCAACTGGCAGCAAAATTGGACGCGAACAAAGCAGTCAAGTCACTGAGTTCTTCGGGAACCCTTGCTGTTGCCGTGGCGACTAAAGGTGGCGGCCGGATCAACGAACATTTCGGTCAGGCAAGAGAATTCCAAGTGTATGCAGTCTCACGAAAGGGGATCAACTTGGTGGGACACCGCAAGGTCGAGCAGTATTGCCTCGGTGGTTTAGGCGAGAAGGCCACTCTCGATCACACTATCGTTGCACTCGACGGCATCGACATTCTGCTTTCTTCCAAAATCGGCGATTGCCCAAAGAAGCGGCTGGCAGAAACTGGCGTGCGAGCCAGTGACGCATTTTCCTATGATTACATCGAGACTGCGATTGGCGCGCTATACGCCGCCGAGTTTGGCGGCAAACCGGCGATGCCGACGGCTTTAGGCCCCTCTAATTGAATCAGGAGCTAAAACATGGCCTTCAAGATCATTATATCCCAATGCACCCAGTGCGGCGCTTGCGAATTTGAATGTCCCTCAGATGCGATCAGTTTCAAAGGTGAGGGATATGTTGTGGATTCAAAAAAATGTACCGAGTGCAGGGGTGAGTTCGACACGCAACAATGCGCTTCGGTGTGTCCGATGCCGAAGACCTGCGTCCCTGCCTGATCGTCACCAGACTAAAGCGCAAAGAATGGGACGAGTGGCCAGTGGTCTCCTAGGCGAATATGAGGTTAAAAATTCACGTACCACCAATATCCCATCCAGTGAGCGATGCGCGCAACCTGAGTAGCCGACGTGGGCCCCGGAACGGATGCCGTCCAAGACAGAGCCATAACGGAGGTGTCGGCCTGGTCATATGTCGTACCAAAATAATAGGCTTTGATAACGCTCGACTTTCGATCTTCAAAGCCGCCGTAGCGAGAAGGGACATGCATGAGAGTGACAATCAGCAGAACTGACGTCGGCTTATCGGTCTATATTCACAAGAAAGACCTTGAGGAACCGATCATCTCGGTTGAGCACAAAAACCTATGGGGCGGCTTCATTTTGCTGAAAAATGGATGGCGGATAGCCCTCCCCGACCTATCGCAGAACAGGCGCCTGCCCGTTACTGTCGACGCGAGGAGGCTATCCAGTTAGCGTGTGCGCGGGTCGATAGATGAGCGTCGATTCCAAGTGCAAGCGGGCATACACCCCAAATAGAGGGCATCGAGTTCCCGATCCCTTGAAGGCGGCCATCGGCAAGAGGCCGCCCGTAAATAAGGAGGAGTCCGACATGACCCAACTCAACGACACAACGCTTGAGAAGCTCGTGGACCGCATCTTTGGCGACCTTGGCGGTGCATTCAGCGTGCCGCTGGTGCGGATCGGCGATGACCTCGGCCTCTACAAGACGCTGAAGGAGATCGGACCCGCGACGGCCGAGGAGGTTGCCGTGGCCGCTAGATGCGCGCCTCGCTATGTGCGCGAGTGGCTGGCAGCGCAGGCGGCTTCGGGCTATGTGCATTACGAGAATGGCCAGTTCTCGCTCACGCCGGAGCAGGCCTATGTGTTTGCTGAACCCGACAGCCCGTTCAACCTGATTGGCGCGTTCGATACCGCTGCCGCGATGGTCGGAAATCAGCCGAAGGTGCAGTCTGCCTTAAAGACCGGTGAAGGCGTTGCCTGGGGCGACCAGGCTGGCTGCATGTTCTGCGCTGTAGCGCGGCTGTTCCGCCCTGGTTACGTCAATGCGCTGGTCCAGGAGTGGCTGCCGGCGCTCGATGGCGTGATCGCCAAGTTAAAATCGGGTGCAACGGTGGCCGACGTCGGTTGCGGGCACGGGGTATCGACGGTGCTGATGGCGCAGGCCTTTCCCAATTCCTGGTTTGTGGGCTACGACTTCCATATGGGCTCGATCGCGGCTGCGAAAGCGCACGCTGAGGCGCACGGGTTGACGAACGTGCAGTTCGAGGTGGGCCGAGCGGAAGATTTCGACGGCCGGGATTTCGACTTGATCACCTGCTTCGACTGCCTGCACGACATGGGCGACCCGAAAGCCGCGGCGTCTCATATCAGAAAGGCGCTGAAGGACGGCGGCACGTGGATGGTCGTCGAGCCGATCGCGGGAGATACGTTGGAGGAGAACATCAATCCGGTCGGGCGCCTCTACTACTCGGCGTCGACGATGATCTGCGTTCCCACCTCGCTTGCGCAGGAGACAGGGCTGGCGCTAGGCGCGCAGGCAGGCGAACGGCGGCTGACCGAGGTGATCCGGTCCGGCGGCTTCACCCATATCAGGCGCGCGGCCCAGAGCTCGCTCAACATGGTGCTCGAAGCAACCTGATGGCAAGGAGTGGCGCGTCCGTGTCCGGCCAGCTGGGGCGGGCGCTCCGCGCAGACGTGACGTCGAAAGCGGGTAGCCTTTGAGATTCGGACTATCCTGGGGCTCGAGGGCAGATCCGGTCATCGCGCTCTAACTCCCTGCCGGACGAGAGAGAGCTGCGATACCCGCCTCATCGGCCACATGCAGAAGCGCTTACCGGAGTTGTTCCGGGGCAGTCTTACCGCTCAATGCGTCGACGCAAGCTTTGACGGCAGCCACATATTCCTCGCCGTCATAGCGTCGTTGATCAAGAGACGCGCCGCGTTGCCCAGCGTTCACACGATCTTGCGAGATGCCGGGCCTTGCAACGCAAACCCGCATTCTTTGTCCAGCGTGCCTTGGACCCAGCGTGCTTCGTCGTTGACTGTATCGCCTCTATCCTGCGCCATTTTAGCCGAGTGGCTTTCTGACGGGACCGTAACGGTATTCGAGAGGCAATTGAAAGTGAGGCGAGACACCGTCCGAAGATGGCTCGCTCAGTTGTTGGTAATGATTTACGAACGCCCGCTTACGATGGTTTTCATGTCTGGCTGCCAATGCCTCGATTTAATGCCGAAACATTGTGCAAGGGGGCTTTGGCCTCAGGCGTGATCGTTATTCCTCCCGCGCAACGGTTGTTGATCCTATGATCATAAACGCCGGTGATCGCTTATGTCTGGGAAGCGTCGTGGTCCGATTTATCGTCAGCTATAGCAACGATATCGAAAATCCCTGAACAATCTCAATGAAAGCCGTTCTGAAGTGTCGATAACCTACTGAGATTCTGTTCAGGGTCATCGCTTATCGGCTAGACTGGTAACACGACGACTGAAAAGATCATGGATTTCGACATTGCCAATCTGCTCGATTCAGACGAGGCAATGGAAGCCGGCGATTCAAAATTTATCGCCTCAGCCCTCGGCGTTCTTGCCGCGCGAGGCGCACCTGACAGCCGTTGTCGTATCCTTAGAAAGAACCCGTATGACGCGGAATTAGTTGTCGCCAAGGATTATGTCGAAATCGATGTCATCGATTAGATGAGCCACGCCAATTGTATCGTAACGCTGGCCGGGTAAGTTTCGAGAAGGCCATTTCGATCGACTTCCTATCGCGCTGCCATTTTCGAAACATGTGCTCGCGGACAGTCGGCAACGTCCCTGCTCTCCTGTCCCTTCCCGCACAGCCTGCCAGTCAATTGATAGCGTGGATGGATGCCATGCATAGAAATGATTTTACCAACCGTATAAAAATCCAATAAAAAAGTCGCGAGCCGATATGGAATGGACGAACAGGAGTATTTGTACCGGCACAATGTGATCGCCCCAGCGAATGAAACGGAGAAAAACATGTCGGATGCAAAATTGCAGAGCGTGCTTTCGGCTCTTGCGGAAGTGCCCAGACAGCTGAACGCTCTGCCTTCCAGTAAGGCGCCGGATGCTGGTTGCATCAAGCTAAACACGAATGAAAATCCATTTGCGTTGCCGGCAGTTGTCATGCAGAGCGCTATTGCTGCCCTCGAACGGCAGTATCTGTATCCGGAAAATGACAACATCAGTCTGAGGGAAGCAGCCGCCCTTACCTATGACCTCTCCAGAGATCAGGTGATCGCCGGGAACGGATCATCTGAACTTCTCGGGCTTATCTACAGGGCATTCCTTGCTCCGGGTGACACTGTCGCGATGGTGTCGCCGGGGTTTTCATTCAACCGCAAACTGGCCTTTTTGCAAGGAGCTGATTTTCTGGAAATTGGGTGGGGGGAAATTCACTCATTGCTGTCAAAGCAATTACTCCTCGGACCAGCAAAAGATGCCAAGTTCATTCTGTTGGCTAATCCGAACAACCCAACCGGAACATTTATTCCGATTGCTGACATCGAACTCCTTGTGGCACAATCGGATCGGTTGATTGTTTTGGATGAAGCCTATGTCGACTTTGCACCTGACGATGCTCTACGTCTGGTTAAGCGTCATGCGAACCTCCTGCTCTTAAGAACATTTTCGAAGAGCTATGCTGCTGCGGGCATTCGAGTTGGGCTCGGATTCGGTCATCCTGAGGTCATCGGCAGACTGCGAAACATACAGAACGTCTTCAACATGAACGTGATTGGCCATGCTGTTGGCGTCAGCATCCTTTCGAATCGGTCCGCCTACGACGAGAACCACAAGCAAATTAAGTATGAGAGACAGCGAGTGAGCGCAGCGCTCTCGCAATTTGGTTTCACCGTAACTCCCTCGCATGCAAACTTCCTGCTGGCCCGTGTGCCAGCAGGAAGAGATAGCGTCTGGTGGCAAGCCTCCCTCGAGCGGAAAAAGATACTCATTGCTGTCTTCCCCGATAGAGGACTGGAATATTCCATCCGCGTTAGCATCGGTACAAAAGCGCAGATGGATGCATTTCTTGCGGCGGTCAGCGATATTATGGGAGCTGAGGATCTCGAAGGCCGGCCTTAAAGCAACGCTGCCTCTGCTCTATGCGTTGCATAAACATGATATGGCGGGCAACGGGAGGCCGCTGCTCGATACTATCCGCCCGGTTTGGACCGGCCATCAAAGTCAAATCAGGAACCATCTTCACAAAAGGCGCGCGTCGGCACGACCTGCAAAGCGTCGACGAAGCCACCGGGTCGGCATTCTCTAGGTCTTGGTGATGTAGAGCGGGCCGACGCCTGACGGTGGACTTTCGGCAACAGCAAAATCACAGATGGCTGCGGGCAATTTCGAGATCTCAATGATCTGCCCTCGCAGACGCAAAGCTCAGAGGTAAGTTCGCCCTGAGCATGAGATCATGTCCGCTCAGCAATCCAAGTCTTAAATTTGGATCGGTGCCTGAAGGATGTGCATGAACGTTGGAGATACGGAATGAGAAACGCCTTTCCTGCAAAGCTAAGCTTCGGCATCTTTGATCATTTGGACGAGGATGGTCGCGACCTCGCACAACAATATGCAAATCGCCTTACGCTAGCAGAGACCTGCGATCGGCTCGGTTTTTATGCGTATCATCTCGCAGAGCACCATTGTACTCCGCATGGCAGAGGCCCATCGCCGAATTTGTTCTTATCGAGCGTGGCACAGCGCACTCGTCATCTTCGCGTCGGCCCCATGGTCATGCTGCTAAGCCTGTGTCATCCGCTACGCGCGTTTGAAGAGATCTGTATGCTTGACCAGTTGAGCGGTGGTAGGCTCGAGTTGGGCATAGGCCGCGGATCACTCCCAATCGAATTGGGTTACTTTGGAATTGATGCGGACGCGGTGCCGGAGCGTTACGTCGAAGCCAGTGAAATCCTTGTCAAGGCAATGAAGGGCGGTACGCTATCCTACCAAGGCGATCACTTTGAGCTAAACAACGTACCATTGACGCTGAAGCCTTATCAGCGTCCGCATCCGCCCATTTGGATCGCCACCAACCGGCCCGAGTCTGCAGCTTGGGCCGCCGCAAATGGCGCGAATATCGCGTGCCTAGGACCCGCGTCTGTTGTTCGCAAAATTACTGATGCCTTCCATTCCCATCGAGAGGACTACGATGGCACGGACGACCAAGCCTCATTTCTCGGATTGCTCCGAATGGTGGTGGTCGGACGTTCTGCCGCGCATGCCTATTCACTCGCGGCACCTGCTTACGAACGATGGGTTAAGAGCTTCAAATTTCTATACGATATCAATGCGATCCCAGTTCCGTCAAACCTGCCGCTGACCTTGGATGCCGCAATTGAGAGTGAATTGTGCGTAGTAGGAACGGCAGCCTCTGTGCGACGGTCTCTTCTTGATCAGTTGGAAGAGGCAGGCGCCAACTATCTTCTGTGTCAACTCGCGTTTGGAGATCTGCCATTGGACGCTTCAATATACACTGCTATGACCATTCAGTCCGACATTATGGATCGGGTTGGTTGACTTCGGCAACCACTTGGCGCGCCGCCTGACCTTTCCCCGTGGACTCCGCAACTAACACCAGTTATCCCATGCCGCCTCCACGACACCAATTGAATCAAGGAGTCGGCCCGAAGGAGCCCCGGCCGACCTTGCTCCAAAGTTTTTTTGGAGTTCCCTCCAACAGTTTTGTGACGATCAGATTAAGGCTGGCTTAGGGGAATTGCCAGGCTGTCTGTTGCTTTCTCTAGCCGAAAACGTGGCGGTTCCGGCCTAGTTTCTGTGGGTCATGCCATCGAGGATTGTGTCGTCCCTAGAAACCGCAAGATCGCGTACAGACCAACGGCTATCGCCGACCCTGATTGATCAGCTGACGGGGCTCGACAGCACGGTCGTCATCGGCGGCATCGCTGGGCTCACGCAGACCATGCTGGCCGAGGCCGGAAAAATGGACGTTTGACCTTGGCATTAGGCCGCGCAATCGTAGTGAGGTGCTGACGGTGGCAGCCGTAGCAAATTGGTGAGGCGGCATCACGCCGCTGGTGCCGGGGGTCGTCGCTGCCCCAATATGGTTAGCGATGATGGCCGCGGAGACGCGATGTGCCCTTTTACTTGTCAATCAGCACCGAACATTGGGTCTGACTCATATTTGATGATTTCGCGGTCGAAACTGGCGCGGTTATCAGAAAGGAATCAGCACCATGGCGACCAAGTTTCGTCTGTCGTCCCTGATCCCGGCCGGATTGATTGTTGAGCGTTCCGACGAGAGCGACGGGGTTATCATTGTTTCCGCGCGGGCTGCCGTCGATCGACGTTCCTGCCCTTTATGCAGCCGACTGGTGGATCGTGTTCATAGCCGCTACGTTCGGATAATTGCCGACCTGCCTTGTGCTGGCGTCAGGGTCCAACTGCGGTTGTCGGCACGGCGCTTTGTCTGTGAGGTGACATTCTGCCGTCGTCGGATTTTCGTCGAGAGGTTTGGCGAGCTTGTCGTTCCAGAACGCGGTCGTCGAACTGCTCGGCTTGATACCGTCGTGCATCATCTCGGGTTGGCTCTGGGAGGGCGGCCTGCAGCAGCCTTTGCCAAACGCTTGATGATCCCAGTCAGCAATGACACGCTGATCCGCGCGGTGAGAAGAAAATCGTCGGCGCCGGATGACGCGCTAAGCGTCGTCGGCGTCGACGATTGGGCTTTCCGCCGCAATCACCGCTATGGCACCGTTGTGTGTGACCTTGAGAAGCGAAGGATTATAAAGCTTCTGCCTGATCGGGAGATCGCAACAGTTTCGACCTTCCTTGCTCAACACCCCGAAATAGCGATTGTTTCCCGCGATCGAGGCGGCGGCTATCGAGAAGCTGCCGCAAAGGCTTTACCCCATGCCATTCAGGTCGCAGATCGTTGGCATTTGATGGAGAACGCCAGCGCGGCGTTCCTCGACGTCGTGCGAAAATCCATGCGATCAATCCGTGCCGCAATTGGTGCTACGACGATCAATCCTACGCTACTCACCTGCGCTGAACGACTGCAATATGACAGCTATCTGCGGCGGGAGGATGCGAATTCGACGATCAGTAAGCTGTCCTCCGATGGCGTTCCAATAAAGGAAATCGTTCGACGAACCGGCTATAGCCGCGGAACGGTTCGCCAGATCGTCCGCGGTCACAGAACCGATGTGTTTCGTGTCAGACAAAGTTCCCTTGAGGCCTATCTTCCCTTGCTGGATCAACTCTGGAGATCTGGGCAGCACAACGGCGCTGAACTCTGGCGGCAGCTAAAACGCAAAGGCTTCCGTGGATGTTCTCGTGTTGTCGGGGAGTGGGCGGCAAGACGACGGCGGTCTGAGCGGGTCTGCGATCAACAACTTCAAAAAGTGCCCTCCGCCAGAACGATTGCCCGATTGATGACAACTGCTCGCGATCAACTGAGTAAAGCTGAGACAATCACCATTGCTGCCATAGAAGCCGGCGTTCCCGCCCTGATCGAAGCCCGCAATCTAATTGATCGTTTCCAGACAATGATCCGAAGGAAAGCCAAGACAGAACTCGACCCGTGGATCGCTGATGCACGCGACAGTCTGTTCGCCCCCTTCGTCAACGGGATACTGAAAGACAAGGCAGCGGTGTCCGCCGCCATCACAGAACCTTGGTCGAACGGCCAGGTCGAAGGACAGATCAACAAGCTGAAGCTCGTTAAAAGGCAAATGTACGGGCGTGCCAAGCTGGATCTTCTTCAGGCACGGTTGATCGGCGCAATGTGAAAGAAGTCGTCATCAAAAATGCGTCAGACCCAACATTCCATGCTTAAACACATTTTACTTGCTAAGCAGCATTCTTCACCGCATCAGTCGCCGCCGAAGCAATGCGGTAGACAAGAAGAATGGTACGACTATGTAGATGCAGAGAACGCCGATGTGCAGGCAGACATTGGTGATTGATTGGCCCAGCATCGTCGGGCGGATAACATCTACCGCATGTGCCAAGGGCAAGAACGCCGCAAGCTGCTGGAATGCTACAGGCAATTGGTCGATGGGAAAGACTGCGCCTGATAAGAACAACATCGGTGTGATGACAAGCGTTTGATAAAATATGAAATAATCGTAGCTGGGCGCGAGGGCCGTGACCACCATACCAAGGCTCGCAAAGGCAAAGCCAGTAAGGGCAATGACCGGAAGAGCATAGAGAAGAGACAGCCAGTGAGTGTATCCCAACATGGCGGCGACGATACCAATGCCGGTGCCTGCGAGCGACGCCTTAGTTGCCGCCCACGCCATTTCCCCAACGACGATATCCCCTAGCCTGAGCTGTGTGTACAACATTGCTTCCCAGGTGCGCTGGCCCTGCATTCGGCCAAAGGCCGCATAGATAGTCTCGAAAGTTGCAGCAGTCATCGCGCTTGTCGCGATCATTCCAGCCGCCAAAAATGCGGTGTACGATACGCCGTCAACGTGCCCTACCATCACTCCCAATCCAGCGCCGAGCCCGAATAGGTATATTATGGGATCGGCTAGATTTCCGAGAATGGATGCCAGCGCCGCTTTTTTCCAAGCCAGATAGTTTCTGCGCCAAACTGCGAGCCAGTTCAAACCGCCAGCGGGTAATGTTGCTACGCTCATCGTCTACTTCTCCATCTCGCGTCCGGTTAACCGCAAGAAGACATCCTCTAGATTTGGTGGACGCTCCAGCAAGCGCAGGCCCGAATATCCACGCAGTTGCGCGCGCACCTGCTCTGGATCAGGCGTGTAGCAGAACAGGGTCTCTCCGCTGATTTCCAGTCGCCTAGCGTTTGGCCTGATCAAAAGACTAAGCTCCTGCGGATCGCCACCATAAATTTCGATCACGGGACAGCCAATCTGCTCCTCGATCAGGGCATGCGGTCGGCCTTCGGCGATCTTTCGCCCAGCTTCAAGCACGCACAGCCGGTCGCACAAGCGCTCCGCCTCTTCCATGATATGGGTGGTCAGAAGAATTGTCTTGCCTCGTGCCAACAGCGATCGAAGCCGCTCCCAGATCAAGTGTCGTGCGTGTGGGTCGAGACCAGTGGTCGGCTCGTCCAAAATGAGTAGCTGTGGGTCATTAATGAGCGCACGCGCCAAAGTGAGGCGCCGCTTCATTCCTCCAGATAGGTCTGCCACACGCGTATTCGTCTTGCTCTCAAGTCTCGCAAAATCAAGCAGAGACGGGATGACCGCTTCGATTTCTCGGGTGCTCATGCGGAAGTAGCGGCCGTATACCAAAAGGTTTTCGCGAACCGTGAATTCCAAGTCGAGATTATCGAACTGTGACACGATCCCGATTTTCGCGCGTGCCAAGCGAACCTGGCGCGGTTCCCGTGCTCCGAGTACAGTGATTGTGCCTGCACTTGGCGACGTCATCCCTAGGATCATACGGGTGATCGTACTTTTACCTGCGCCGTTCGGCCCTAAAAGACCAAAACATTCTCCGGCGGCGATAGTAAACGACAAGTCATTGACGACGACTTTACCACCATATGATTTCGAAACACCGGCCAGGTCGATTGCAACTGGGGACAATGCGCCAGAAGGCGAATCCACTGCCTTGCATTTCGAACCGCCCTGCCGCTCCGACGAGATGATATGATCCAGGTGCGGATCAGCGATCGTCGTCTTCAAATTCGCTAATTGCCCGTTCATTTCTTGTCCCAAATTTTGAGCTGCGGTGGCGCGATCATCACTCGCCACTATAGGCAATTTCAGATGTCGCCCGTCCTGGAATTTTGGCAGGGCCCTGCTGACCAACATTCGGCGCAACAGCTACTGATCCGCGCGACAGCCAGTCGCTATTGGATAGGGTACAAAGGGCATAGGCTTTCAAGGGAATTAAGAGAAAGATGTTCACGAGCGTGTGGAGAGCAAAACTCAGAAACCTAAGTTCGCGGGCGCGATAGGCAGCCACGCTACACCGTACAAGAGTCATGGATCCAATGACCAGGATCGTCCACCAGGGTACTGTGGCGGTCAGCGCAAACTGGCCAATTCCTGTCAATACCGACAGCGCAAGAAGTAACAGGCCGACATTTTGCCCGATTGCGTCCAGCGTGAGATACCGATCGAGGCCAGGCAGTACGGGAAGCGCAAGCAGAGTATCCCGAAAGGTGCTCCGTGCCCACCGTAGTTGTTGACGCAGATAAACACCCATCGTGTCTGGAACGACTGTCGCCGCGATGGCGCTCGGAACATATTCAGTTCGAAAGCCTGCGCTCAGCATGAGAATCGTCAAATGGCGATCTTCGCCGAAGTCACTCGGCTTGCCGCGATAAAGCTGCGTCTCGTACTGATCGAGCAGCGAAAGCATAGCAGACCGACGGTACATCGCACATGGGCCGCAGCAACACATAACTGCACCGAAGCGAGCTTGTGCCGCGCGCTCCTCGTTGCAGGCAATCCAGTACTCCATGTCAATCAAACGAGTTAGCCAGCTGTCCGCCTGGTTACTGGCTTTCATTTGGCCCATCGCCGCACCGACTGCTGGATCCCGCATTTTGTGGGCAAGCTTCGAGACTACGTCGGGGGCGATCGTGGTGTCTGAGTCCACATTCAAGATAAGATCCCCAGAGGACTGGGTTATAGCGGCGATTTGCGCTTTGCGCTTTCCAACATTTTTAGGGAGAATTGTGAAGTTGAATCTCTCATCGTCTGCATAGACAGCGCGCTGAGCCACCACCGCGTCGCGATTTTTGGAACCGTCGTCGACTACATAAATACGCAATTTTCCGGCATAATCTTGTTCCGCAAGCGACGCGAGGCATTCCGAAAGAACGATTGGGTCCTCGTTGAAGCACGGCACAATCACATCGACGCTTGGCACGGGGCTGGTTTCGATGTCTTGTGCAGGTGTTGTTGAGATCGTTGTCCGCCTAGCATGAAAAACCTGCGCGCTCTTGTAAACGGTGGAGAGCATTGCATAAAGCGAGACGGCGGCGATGCTGGTTGTTGCGAGCAGGGTCATGGTTTCTCGTTTGTCCAGTGTTTCAGGGAAGTGAACGAATTTCGAATCCGCGGCTATGCAGTGCCGGAATAATTCGAGAGAGTGCTAAAAGCGTTTGGTCACGCAATCCGGCAAGCGAGCTTTGCTCAACCTCATCGGGAGGACACCCGTCGTGCAAAAGCACGATTGCACCAGGCTGAGCAGCAGCAAGCACCTCATCAACGATCACGTCGACGCCCGGGCAAGACCAATCTCTAGGGTCGGCCGACCAGTGAACCGCTCCAAGTCCAGCCCTCATCGATGCTGAAAGCACGTCTTCAGTCCAAACCCCGTAAGGCGCTCGTAAGTGCCGGACCAAGGCTTGGGGACAGGCCGAGACAATAGCTTGATGCGCCTCGTCTATTTCACGTTTGACATTCTTGGGATCGCAGGTGGCGAGGTCGGGATGCGTCATGGTATGATTGGCGACATCATGACCTTCCGCCACAAGACGCCGAATGAGGTCGGGGTGATCCCTCACGTATGAACCGATAGCAAAAAATGTCGCCGGGACACGGTGCTCAGCTAGAACATCAAGGATTTGGGGCGTGCAGTATGGATTGGGACCATCATCGAACGTCAAATAAACGCATCGATCTTCCTGGCCGCTTGTACGATTGACCGGTACTTCGCTCATATAGGCAGGCCGCTTCATAGTTCTGACCCATTTCGTTCAATCAACGAGCCTGCGGGCCACTCCGTCATCGGACGGTCGACGGGAACTACCAATACGAGGACATCTTCAGTGCGCGTGGCTGGCAGGTCGGAATGCGCGTCTGGAAGCGTGGAGCGCACACGCAGCCCGGTCATAATATTGGCGGTACCATCTCGGCAGTATCTTTCCATGTGATTTCGCATGGCGTGGCGAACTGTTCCAAAAGCAAATGGAACGCTCAACTCGCGCAGAACCGGAAACATAGCGCGGACCGAGTGAGCGATGCCTAATCCTTCTAGATCCGGTCGCACTCCGTACAGCCCTAGCTCGGCCACAAGCAAATCAGTCGTACCGACCTTTATGAAACGGCGTAACAAGCCCATGTGGCTAGCGACGCCGCGCGAGTCATATGCGATTGCGCGGCGTTCGGGCCTCGCACCACCCCAGCTTCGGCCAGTCTCGAACGGCTTGGCATTGAAAGCTCCCGTCGGTCCATAGGTCTTGCAAAAGAAATCAGCGAGTTCCGCGTGGTCTGAAGCTTCCAGCTCATTTTCCCAGCATATTTTCCACCGCACTTCAGAAGACATCCAAAAGCTCCACGTTGTTTCTTCACCCAGCCACGATCAAAGCCGCGCAGATTGTTGCGCACGACTATGGGATTGCCGGTTAGACAATCGCGCGGTTAGGAGAAGTAAAGAATTGAAATCGGGCCCTTGCCCGGCATTTCGATTTTTCGTTCCCGGCCTTGATATTGATCAAGTTCCGGCTTTTCTATAAGCGGTCCGAAAGATTGGTAAAATTGATTGTTTGGATGGCAATCATCTATGGAATGGATATACACTCATGCGTTTTAAAGGCCTTGATCTCAACCTTCTTGTAGCGCTCGACGCTCTAATGACCGAGCGCAAGCTCACAGCAGCGGCACGCAGCATCAACCTTAGCCAACCGGCCATGAGCGCTGCCATCTCTAGGTTGCGCGCCTATTTCAACGACGAGCTTTTTATCATGCAGAGACGGGAGCTAATTCCGACCCCGCGTGCGGAGGCACTCGCCCCCGCTGTTCGCGATGCCCTCTTGCATATTCAGCTCTCCGTCATCGCATGGGATCCAATAAATCCTGCGGAGTCCGATCGCCGATTCAGAATTATCCTTTCAGACTTCATGGCGCTGGTCTTCTTCGACAAGATCATCTTGCGCTTAGCTCGAGAGGCGCCACGGGTCAGCTTCGAGTTGCTGCCACTTGACGACGATCCGGAGGAGCTTCTCCGCCGTGGGGATGTTGATTTTCTGATCCTTCCGGATTTATTCATGTCTGGCGCCCATCCGAAGGCAAGGCTTTTCGAAGAGGAACTGGTGTGTGTCGGCTGCTCTACGAACGAGCAACTGCCAGTGAAGCTCTCGCTGGAGCAATATATGTCCATGGGGCATGTTGCGGCTAAGTTCGGACGTGGTCTGAAGCCCTCTGTTGAGCAATGGTTATTGCTGGAGCACGGCTTCAAGAGGCGTATTGAACTCGTCGTGCCGGGGTTTAATTTGATCCCGCCGTTGCTGTCAGGCACTAACCGAATAGCAACCATCCCACTCCGGTTGGTCAAACATTACGAACAAACTATCCCCTTACGGATCATCGAGCATCCTTTGCCACTTCTTTCGTTCACTGAGGCTGTCCAATGGCCGGCTCTTCACAACACTGATCCTGGAAACATATGGATGCGCGAGATTATGATCAAAGAGGCTTCGCGCATGGAATCTGAGATGCAAAGTTGTACGTCCTAAGCGGCACAGCCGGGTTCATTCCACAGCCCCAGTAGTCAGATGAGCGCTGATTATTGGAACCTACGCATTCGGTGTGTTCCCAAACGAGGCATCACGTTACAGGCGGGACCCCGCTGCCGCAGCTTATCATTGTGCCGAGAGCGATCATTTCTACCTGAGAAGGTGGCCATTTGTATGCTTCCCTCGGCCTCGTGCAAAAGAGATTCAAAACTTTATTTCTGTCACTTATGTTCGGCTCAATGCTGAACACCAGCATCATGCCGCGGCGACTTCACCGACCTCCCGCACATGCTTCCTGCGCCGCACTGACAACGCGCCGGCCCGGGAAAGCGGCCAAAGTGGAGGATTTGCAACTGCGCCGGCGCATGAATTCAGCTGCGGCAATGCCCGAGCCACAATCCATAGCGTGGATGCTTTTGATCCACACAATCAATTTTACCAATCATTCCATATGATCCATAGCAGGGCGACCGCGCGGTGACGTTCCGGTAAGTTTATCGGTTTCTGTCGTCACTTCGCAGACGAGCCGGAACATCTTCCGATGTTAGCAGCAATTAAATCGAGTCTTCTCGCAAGGCCGTCGGCTTGTCAAAATTAGACATGATGGAAAGGAATACAAATGGCTGACCAACTCACACTGGAAATTATCAGTGCGATCAATAAGCTCGTCAAAGCTGAAAACGGCGAGAGAACGATCGTAGCGCTCGGCGAAATAACGACTGACACTGAGTTGACTTCACTTGGCATCGATTCGTTGGGTTTGGCCGATGTCCTTTGGGATCTGGAGCAACTCTACGGCATTAAGATCGAGATGAATACGGCCGATGCCTGGTCGAACCTCAACAACATCGGCGACGTGGTGGAAGCCGTCCGTGGCCTGCTCACCAAGGAGGTCTGAATGGATAGGCGCGTCGTTATCACCGGATTGGGCGGACTGTGCGGACTGGGCACCGATGCTTCCTCTATCTGGACGGAGATGCGCGAAGGCCGCTCCGCCATCGGCCCGATCTCAAACTCAGAGATTCATGAGCTGAAGGGGATGATCGGGACCGAGATCAAAGTGCTGCCTCAACACGACATTGATCGCAAGCAGCTCATCTCCATGGACCGCTTCAGCCTGCTTGCCGTGCTTGCAGCTAAAGAAGCCATGCTACAGGCCGGCCTTTCGTGCGATGAAGGAAATGCCCACCGTTTCGGCGCGACAGTGGGCGTTGGCTTTGGCGGCTGGGACGCTACCGAGAAGGCCTACCGCACCCTCCTATTGGGCGGCGCGACCCGCACTGAGCTATTCACTGGGGTAAAGGCAATGCCTAGCGCGGCTGCCTGTCAGGTAAGCATGAACCTCGGGCTGCGGGGGCCAGTCTTCGGTGCCACCTCTGCCTGCGCCTCGGCCAACCATGCGATCGCTTCAGCGGTAGATCAGATCAAGCTCGGTAGGGCGGACGTTATGCTAGCTGGAGGAAGCGACGCGCCACTCGTGTGGATCGTGCTTAAGGCATGGGAAGCAATGCGCGTACTCGCTCCAGATACTTGCCGGCCATTCTCCGCCGACAGGAAAGGACTAGTTTTGGGCGAGGGTGCGGGCATGGCCGTGTTGGAAAGCTATGAGCATGCCGCCGCCCGCGGTGCAACGATGCTTGCCGAGGTCGCCGGCATCGGCCTTTCCGCCGATGCCTATCACATCGCTGCACCAGCTGTGCATGGGCCGGAGGCGGCGATGCGCGCCTGCCTTGTTGATGCGGGTTTAAATGCCGAGGATGTAGACTACCTCAACGCCCATGGCACCGGCACCAAGGCCAACGATCAGATCGAAACGACGGCGATTAAGCGCGTCTTCGGTGACCATGCTCGATCGTTGTCCATCTCTTCTACCAAATCCACTCACGCGCACTGCCTCGGGGCAGCAAGTGCGCTCGAAATGATAGCCTGCGTGATGGCGATCCAAGAAGGTGTCGTGCCGCCCACCGCCAACTATCGCGAACCAGACCCCGATTGTGATCTGGACATCACGCCAAATGTGCCCCGGGAGCGCAGGGTGCGCGTGGCCATGAGCAACGCTTTCGCCATGGGCGGCATGAATGCTGTCCTTGCGTTCAAGCAGGTGCAATGAAGTGAAGCCCGTCACGACTAACCGTTGTAAGGCCAGCGGCACATGCTTGAAGCATGCACCGCCGATTCCCGTCAGCAAGGTCTCGTTCCAATACCTCGGATACTCTCGCATCTGAAATTTTTCTCTGCGCACATCATGCCACTCCGCCGTCTCGGGGCAAAGGCTGTGGGATGAGAGGGACGCAGCCCTTCGCCCGCTCTTTCCGGCATCAGCGAGCACACTCTTCTGACGAAGTTAGCTCGGCACCGATGCTTGTTGGCATTGATGAACCTTTACGGTGACTTTGCGGCCTTCGTGGTCATCGGAGAAAGCGATCACCACGCTGATATCAATTCGAGCGCCGTGGCTTTGGCGACAGCTTCACTGGTCGTGGCGACGGTCAGCTTTCGGCGTGCCGAGGCGAGATAGAGCTGCACCGCACTTACCGAAATGGACAAGCGGGCGCAGATCTGCTTTGCCAGAAGGCCGCTGGCCGTCATCTCAAGACATTGCAGTTCGCGGCGGGACAGTTGCGGAAAATCCGCAATTTTTCTCATCCCCGACAGAACCATCGCCCTGTCGTGGAGATGGTGGGCGAGAAACTGCAGGTCGCGCATGTTATCCATGCGGAACCGACGCCAGTAGGAGTCGGGCTGATTGGAGGTGATCGTAAACAGCGATCGCTCCCCGTGAGGCCCACGCACCGGCAGGGTCACGCCTTGCTGCCCGATACCGAAGGTCATCGCCTCCTTAAAGAAGCCCTGAGCCCGGCCTGAATCCCACTTTGACGCGGACCATTCCACGGGCAGAAAGCCGCGCTGTCCGAGCCGCACGACGGGATCGATGCTGAAATAATCCCGGGCAAGATATTGCTTCACCCACTCGGGCGGGTAGGTCAGCATGAGCAATGGATTGTTGGCTGCCCCGCCGGAGAAGCGGGTCACATGCAGAACCATGTGCGATATCGCATAGATGTGGCGGACTTCGTCCAGCGTCGTTTCCAGATCTCCCAATGTCGGCGACGCGGAGATCCGATCCAAACTGTAGAAAAAACGAGAACTGCTCAGCATGAGATGGACTCGCGGTTGTATGTTTTCCTGACTACCGGCAGTGGTACCATTTCGCGGTCTGCGAGAACAGCATATTTTATAGCAACCCTGGCGCGATGTGAAAAACAGGTTAAGGAACTGGCGAGACTGTTGGGCGGTGGTACGGCGACACTGGCCTTACTGCCTGCCACCATCGACAAGGGCTCCGCCAGGACAGGAAGAGGTATGATTGAGGTGTCGGGCTAGGTTGGTCCGAAGTGTCCGACAGTTGTCCGCGGTCACATCCCATAGGCCGACATATAGTTTGCCGATCTCGGGCAGTGATCGGGCAAGAGGCGTCGGCCTCCAGCCGATCCGGCGATACACCCCGGCCATCGCCCCATCATAGACGCCGACGATGTTTTCGATACCGGCGTCTAGAGCGAGATCGCAAAGCCCTGAGAGCAGTTCGGTGGCGACTGCGCGCGATTGCGCAATGTGTCCGGCAGATGGGTGAACGCAAAAGCGAGTACATTCCCACGTCGTCGGGCTGTCGACGTCGATAGGCTGATCGAAGAAATGCCGAAACTCGCTTTTGAGCATTGTTGCCCCCGTCGTCGGCAGCAGGCGCAGCGAACCCGTCAGCGTGCCGCAAGGTCGTTGCGTGACGAGATATACGGGATCTTCGGCTTCGTCATATCGGTCCCTTTCCGACTGGTCCCGGACGTCGACCTGCCATCCCAGCCGATCGCGAAAAACGGCGGCGCGCGCCCGAAACATTTCATCGAAAGCATGCCGATCGGTCTCAAGCATGTCTCTGGTGAGTATCCGCAACATATCTGGCCCTCCTGGTGCCTTGACGTTTCACAACGGGAGGTCGATGCGAAGCAATCTGGATATTTCCCCAGATTGACCGGTGTTTCGCTTTGCCATTCATTTTCAGACGAAATTTCTGATCTTTGACCGATCAAAGCTCGCTGTGGCTGCCAATTTAACGCAACCAAAGGAAGAACGCTCATGACCCACGATCAGGCGCGCGGCAAACGTATTCGGGAAGCGATATCTCGAGGCAAGATCCGGAAAGTGCACGCTCTTGCGGCCGAACTGAATGTCTCCGTCGCTGCTGTCTCACGCTGGCAGAATGGCGGCCATACGTCCCTGGAAAGCGCCTGCGCTCTCGCGCGCTTGTTGGATGTCTCCCTCGACTGGCTGCTCTTGGGGCGAGGGACCATGGACGGGCATAGGAACAGCGCGATCTCCACCACGGAATTGTTATGGGTAATGGCGCTGCGCGGCCGATCTGCGGCGGCTCAGTCCAATCTTATTGGGCTGCTCGAATCCATCCCTCCGGAACGCGCGTTACGCTAAGCACAATTTCGCACGCTTTTTTACCTTGCGATTGACAGCGTTAGGTTGCTAAAATGAGCTACGCCAACGATCTTTCTAGTTAGGGTTTCAATGACGGCGCCGGCAGGAAGCTTAGCCACCCTGCCCTCGCCGCAGCGAAGACCCTTGTTTCAATATCAACGCAGAAGGGTTGCCGACATGTCTACAATGCTGACCATCAACGTGAAAAACTACGAATCCCAGACGCAAAACTTCTACTTCTTTCAGCAGCCGGCAATTTATACCGGCGGCGGGCAAGTCTATTCGAACAGCCTTTTCTCGCAATCGCTCGGCAACTACGACAACACCGGCGCGATCCTGACCTTCCAAGTCAACCTGCAATATTATGCCGGCATCCAGCAGGCGAACACGCCGCCGCAAATCGGGGCCTCTTCCGGCTACTCGTCAGCCAGCCGCGCCATCGATCTTGCTCCGAGTTCGGGGGGCGGCGGTAAATCGAACGACTGGACGACTGCGACGGTCAATCCACTCGGACTTTCCTCGCCGATCTACGGGGAAGGTGTGCAGCCTGGCGCCTTCCGCATCACCACGCCGGTCTTCAACTCGCCGCCCTATTTCAATGTCGGCTCGGCGGTTGCCGTCAATGGCGGCATCGTTCTCTCCAACTTCGTGCAGGCAAACCCGGCCAGCAATACCGATTGCCAGCCGATCCTGAAATATTATGTCCAGACCGGCGCCTACACGCCAGGTGTCGTCATGAACTTCACGCAATCCAGCGTGAACGCGGCGCTTTCCGATTTCACCGGCGGCTATTCCGTCTGCAACGTCAGCCTGAAATCTGACGGCACCTGGACCACGCAGCTCCAGTAGGCCTCGACAGGCATGCAGGTGAAGACCCGTCCCCTCTTCACCTGCATGCGCACCATCCGCGCGGTTGCCGCCGCGTGCACGGGCGACGGACAGGCTTGATCTCAGAGGGGATTGTCACACGCCATGACCAGTTCGTCTTACCAGATTATCGTTCGGAACTTTTCGCAGACGACGCAATATTTCTATGTCTTCCAAAAGCAGGCCGCATTTCCGTTGCTGCCGAGCCATGGTCCCGTCCTCAGCGGCAGTCTCGGCTGCCAAAGCGTCGGCAATTACGCACGTTCGGGAGCGCAGATAAATTTCGGTTTGGACAGTCAGGTCTATGCAGGTGCCCTCAGCACCAAACAGGCGGCGTCGCCCTCGCAGCTTATCGCGCTTCTCTCGCTCAATGCCGCCACGCTATCCGTGGTCGGCAGCACGTCAGCATTCCGACCGGTTGCGCTCACGACGGTCGACGGTTCGCCGGACAATTGCACGACCTTGACGCTCGATCCGCTCGGACTTTCCGCGCCCGCCAATCAATCCGGAATTGCGATCGGAGGGTTTGGCATGAACGTGCCTTCCTATACGCCGTTGCCGCATCCGGAACTCTATTGTGGCGTCGTCGCACTGAACGGCAATCAAGCGATCATACTCTCGAGCTTCGTCGCTCCTGTTCCCAACGCCGTCATGAACTGCATACCGAAGCAGATCTTTTTCGTGAAGATGGGCTACCAGCCGGTTGGAAGCACCGTCGCTTATGACGAAAGCAACTCGGCATGCTGCGATTTCACCATCGGCTACGCGACCTACACGGTGACTTACCAAGCTGACGGAACCTTTTCGGCGACAGGAGGACCATAGACCCAGAGATCCGGATCATCACTGACGCTTGAGCAAGCCAACCAACCCCTGAAACAAAGGAATATAGTAATGTTAGGGATCACGTCGAAATTCTCTGGCCAAAGAGCACGTCGCGCTAAAATCGCTGCCGGGCTTGCCATTGCCACCGTCTCTATCCTCGCAACAGCGCTGCCCGCCGCCGCACAACTCGTTTTTTCGTCCGATTGCCGGAACTACCAGCCCATTGCGGTCGCACCGCCGAACGATGCGATCCTCTTCACCAAGCAGCCGGTGCCCCATCCGAATGGAATGGCCTCCGTCTTTGCGATCGTCGGAGCGGACACCTATGTCATTCCGGCTGGGGCCAACTCCTGCATCGTCGCCGCTCCCCCCGCCAATGACAATTACTGCTTCATTGCTCGCGACGACAACACGATCGACGGCGTCGGTTTTGCCGCCATTCGAAATCCGGGCGGCCTGACCGTCTGCCAGTAAGGGGGTGAATTTCCTACATTCAACAATTCTCTTCCGGTCTTGCGCGAAGGTTGAGGCGGAAAGTGGAATATCCACCTCCGCCCGCTGTCGCGCTTGTCGCCCCAATTCCGCACGCTAAGATCGGTGGATGAAAAAACTACAGCAAATGAGCGGTTCATAGGCAGTAGCCAGCGTGCGGTAACCTTGGCGGCTCCGGATTCTATTGACGGCGGCCGCGATAGCGGCCTCCGTCGATGAAGCAGCCCTTCGTCGTGCCGCGCCCCGCCAAGACCCTGACGATTTGCATTCCCGCCGGCATCGAGCAAGGCGGACGGCCCATAGCGCTTGGAATAGAATAAAACCTTCGGGAAGCTGGGCAGTGATTTGAGTAAAACTTCTCATGGAAACATTGTGAGGATCTCTTAGACAGCCTTGGTCGGCCTATGCGCTTGCCGCTGTGTTCGGAATCTGCCAAGCTAAATTATTGTGCCCTCCCCCAGCCGGTGAATCGAAGGTCGCTGCCGGTCTGCCTATCTGCAGGATTTGCCGCGCTTAAGCAGATGATTTCGAACAAGCCGCGAAAAGGCGAAAGATTGCTGTTAACTCCTCTGTGAGCTCTGCCGGTACATTGCCGAATCCGAGCGGTAACGACCAACCACTCCCACGAACAAGATCTGAGAAGAGACGATGACACGCAGCCAAAAAGAAAAGATGCTTGCTGGCGAAATGTACAACGCAGCGGACCCCGAGATCCAAGCCGAGCTGCTCCTCACCGGGGCTTGGCTGAAGCGCTATAATGACACGCTGGGCGACCCCGCCGAGCGGTGGCATGCGCTGCTGTTAGAACGATTGGGCACGGTCGGGCTTGGAGCTGCTATTCGTCCTCCGTTCCACTGCGATTATGGGTTCAATATCCGGATCGGAGCTTGGGTGTACATCAATTTCAACTGCGTCATTCTTGACGTGGCAGCAGTGACTATCGGTGACGGAACCGCAATAGGGCCTGCTGTGCAGATTTATACTGCGGACCATCCACATGATCCAGAGCAGCGCCAGGCTGGGCTACAGTTGGGACGACCTGTCAGCATTGGCAGCCACGTCTGGATTGGCGGTGGAGCAATCATTCTCCCGGGTGTGACGATCGGCGATCATGCTGTCATTGGCGCTGGTAGCGTGGTCACACGAGATGTTGCTGCAGGAAGCACGGCCATGGGAAATCCAGCTCGGGTCAGGGTTGGTGGACGCTTGCCGCAATCATAAAAGTAGGCGAAGTAGTGTTTTGGCTTGTGCGAACGGAACGCCTGGGCCGCCATGGCCCATGCGGTTCCAACTGTCGGCACTTTCAATCTGACACAAACCTCTTTGCAAATGCGGCTGGGCAGTCCTGCTGACCGACCCGTGATCACGTTTGCATGCAAAGGGGCAATTACGACTTAGGGTCAACCCACAGACACATACCGCTTCACCTGCAGAAAAACGAATTGCCTTTCAGTCCGTGCGCATGATGAGAGCCAATTGGTCGTGTCGAACGTCATGCCGTCAGCAAATACCAATTCCTGTTGGCTCGAACATTTTCAGAGGCAGGCGCCCAACACCCGGGCGTAGCTTATCAGTCGACACTTTGCAGAAGGCACCATTCGCTGCGTACGCGTTTATCGACCCTGCTGAGGGAGCCGCATCCATATCGTGGATGATAGCTATCGCAACAACCAATTTTACTAATCTGTTGGGATTTAATAGCACCCGCTGGAGGACACGCACGGAGCGGCGTCCGCCTTCCTGATTACCGGTCGGGGGCTCTTGGGACATGGGTGACGAGCATGTGTGGGATTGTTGGCATAGTGGGACATAAGCCCGTGTCGGAGCGGCTGATCGAAGCCTTGGAGCGGCTGGAATATCGCGGCTATGATTCATCCGGCGTTGCTACGATCTTCGAGGGAGAATTGCACCGACGCCGTGCAGAAGGCAAGCTCGGGAACCTTAAAACGAGATTGAAAGAAGCGCCCCTGAGCGGCACTGTCGGCATTGCCCACACACGATGGGCTACCCATGGCGCGCCGACAGAATGCAACGCTCACCCGCACTTTGCCGATGGTGTAGCCGTTGTTCATAACGGTATCATCGAAAATTTCTCCGAGCTAAAGGAAGCATTGGCGGAGGTAGGGGTCAAGTTTGAGACCGATACGGACACCGAGGTGATTGCGCATCTCCTGACAAAATTCCGCCGGGATGGCATGGGATGCCTTGAGGCAATGCATGCCATGTTGAAGTGCGTCAAGGGCGCCTTCGCTCTTGCCATCCTGTTTGAGGATGATCCCGCCACCATCATGGTGGCGCGCTATGGACCACCGTTAGTGATAGGCCACGGCGATGGTGAGATGTTTCTAGGCTCCGACGCGATCGCTCTTGCTCCGTTCACCAATGACATCACATATCTGAACGATGGCGATTGGGCTGCTGTAGGCAAAACCAGTGTCCAAGTTTTCGACACGGAAGGCAAAGTCGTTACGCGCCCACGGCACATGTCGCTTGCTACCGCAGACCTGGTCGGCAAGGGCAATCACCGGCATTTTATGGAGAAGGAAATCTACGAGCAACCCGAGGTCATCGCCCGTGCTCTTGGTCACTATATCAATGTCAACGATAATCATGTCATAGCCACTTCAACCGACATCGGTTTTGGCAGGGTTGAGAGCCTCGCAATTTCTGCCTGCGGCACTGCATATCTAGCGGGGCTGGTTGGCAAATATTGGTTCGAACGCTACGCACGGTTAATGGTTGAAATTGATGTCGCCTCTGAATTCCGCTATCGCGAAATCCCGTTGTCGCTGCGGTCGGCAGCGCTCTTCATCTCTCAATCTGGTGAGACGGCTGACACGCTTGCATCGCTACGCTATTGCAAAGCACAAGGTCTGAGAATAGGCGCTGTCGTCAATACCGCAGAATCAACTATTGCCCGCGAGGCAGATGCCATCTTTCCGATCCTCGCCGGGCCAGAGATCGGCGTTGCTTCTACCAAGGCATTCACCTGCCAGCTTGCTGTTCTCGCTGCACTAGCCATCGGCGCAGGCAAGGCGCGGGGCACAATCACGGACGACGAGGAGCAGGCGCTGGTCCAAAGTCTGGCGACGTTGCCGGGCGTTATGCGACGAGTGCTGAACGACATCAAGCCGCAGATCGAGCTCTTGTCACGGGAATTGTCGCATTACCGCGACGTGCTCTATCTCGGCCGTGGCACAAATTTCCCATTGGCCATGGAAGGTGCGCTGAAGCTCAAGGAGGTTTCCTATATTCATGCTGAAGGTTATGCGGCAGGAGAATTAAAACACGGTCCGATCGCCCTGATCGATGAAAATATGCCAGTCATCGTCATCGCGCCACATGATCGGTTCTTCGATAAGACTGTCTCCAATATGCAGGAAGTGGCCGCCCGCGGCGGCCGTATCATTCTGATCACCGACGAGACGGGTGCGTCGATGTCGAAACTCCCCACCATGCACACCATCGTGTTGCCTAATGTTGAGGAGATTATCGCGCCGATGATCTTTTCTCTGCCGCTGCAGCTTCTTGCCTATCACACGGCCGTCGTCATGGGGGCAGATGTGGACCAGCCGCGGAATCTGGCTAAATCAGTCACGGTCGAATGATTGTGACGATTTAATTCGCAACTCGCCTCCGAGAAAATCCAAGACTTGACCAGACATCAAATAAGTGAGGTCGTATGCACGAACTTTCGCTCGCCGACGTGCCGTCGCGAATTGGCCAGGAACTCGGTAAATCCGAATGGATCACCGTCGATCAAACCACAATCGATCTCTTCGCCGATGCGACACACGATCATCAATTCATCCACGTGCACCCGGAACGCGCAGCAGTCGAAAGCCCGTTTGGTGGCACTATCGCTCATGGCTTCTTGACGCTCTCGCTTCTGTCGGCGATGAACTTCAGCGGCATGCCAAGGATCCGCGAGCAGACCATGGGCCTTAACTACGGCTTAGACCGGGTGCGTTTCATGTCACCGGTTAAGACCGGTAGCCGCGTGCGCGGTCGCTTCGTTCTCTCTGAATGTCAATTTCGCGGCGCAAGCATGCTGGTGACCACTTACGAGGTGACGGTCGAGATCGAGAACGAGAGCCGACCGGCACTCACTGCCAATTGGATCACGATCATTCAGTTTGACCCAAACGACAGGCCTAAAGGAATTTGACGCCAGCCCGCGCCAGTTGCCTGGTCTACGGATAGTACCGCCATGGACCTAGGCGCTTTTTTGCATTGAGCGTCTGTTTTCCCTTACGAACGCCTATTGCTTTCAGCCGGTTGACTAGACTTGCGCCGCAAGCAAGGCGGCAGACTGGCATCATGCGCGACATACCGTTATCAGCGAGATCACCAGGCTCGTTCAACGTAAATGATTGTTGAAGTAATGGCGGTTACTCATTTCCGGCCGAGCAGATCACCGAAGCCTGTCGCCAACGCCAGTATGTTGACGACAGCACTGTTAACCTTCCTCGAGGGAAGACGCACCGCTACCAAAAGGATGTGACCGCGTGGCCCCTCGCCATGCAGCCATGAAACGGGACGTAATCCTGCTAAGGCCCTCAACGCGGACTTTCACTAAGATGGAATTGCTTCGCGGGCCTGTACAGAAGAGGACGCTACGCAGGCGTCGCTCCTGATACCACGCTGGTCTTCGGCAGCAGGGCAACTTCGCCAGCATCTCACCATCCTCTCGACCAGGGTCGCGTCTTTTCGGTTGAACAACGCCGACATTGGACGCACGCGACCGGCCATTGGACCTTGTTCACGGGCCGGTGCATTCGATCACAAAATTACGTCGTTTCTATTTCCGTACTGCGCCACGTTGGAAAAGAGAAGCGCCCCAAGGGTGGAACGCTCCTCGGGTCTTCGAATTAAATGAAGCCGAAATTTTCCCCCGTAAACGAGGTAAGATCTGACATGTCGTGCAGATTGTCGACATGAGCGAAGGCATGCGCGTGGTTCGCGGAATCGACATAGGCTAGTGTCGCACCGTGAGTTTTGTCATCATGACCGAGAGTTTTTTCATCATAGTAGACAATGATGTCACCGCGGGCTTCCCCGTGAATAGCGGTCGCGGCGGCAGAGCTAGACGTGAACCCACGATCTGTGATTACCACAACGTGCTCACCGTGCGCGTTCGCGGCCTTGCCATTGTAGAAAGTGTCCACAAATTGGCCTGGGAAACCCTTCGAGTGGTTGATGAAATTTGCGCCAAACAGATCCCCTTTACCGAAGTGATCGGCGTCCATGACAAAACGGTCTTGCTTCGGGTCGAAATCTTTCACAGTCGTATAGCAGTGCGTTGTTCCAACCATAGGATCGTGGAACCGAAACACGAAGGCGTCAGCGTCTTCGCCGCCAGCCAAAACATCTGCGCCGTCACCAGCCACCAGAGTATCCTTCCCGTCATCGCCGTGGAGCCAGTCGTCGCTCTCGCCGCTATGTGGTATTACGCGGTGCACTTCGAAGGGGTTGAAGGCGGCGAATGAGCCGTCGCTATACAGGAGGTCGTCACCATCACCAGCATGGATAGCGTCTGAGCCATCCCCGGCCCAGATGATGTCATGGCCGGGACCGGCCTCGATCCTGTCGTGTCCGCGTTCAGCCCAAATCAGATCATCGCCGCCGCCGGCTTTGATCCAGTCATTGCGATTGAGTCCATAGATTGTGTCGTCGTCATCGGATCCATTAATAATAAAGGGGCTTTTATCAGTGCCTTTGATCATCATCACATATACTCCTTATGAGGCAGCCGAAGCTGCCAGCACCCCTTATGTTTTCTAAGAGCCTATTAGTGAAATCCATTGATTTGATCTGAAGGATTTGAATGATGGATGCCGAAGTGTTTATCTCCGGACGACTGTGCGCCCTTCGTAGATGGCCGGCAGAATATGAAAAAGACTTAGGGCTATGACAATCGGCGGCCAAGCAGTGGCAACAATGTCCGCGACACCTCGTTGACGAAGGTGAAAGCTTCCTCCCGCGTATACGTTGCAGACAAATCTGCAGAGCACCTGATCTCAGGGTGCTTTGCAGATCGAAAACCTCAGCTCCAGGCATGGAGCGGTGGCTTCTCGCCATTCAGGAAATACTTACCCAAAATGGCGTACTTCCAGCGGACCGGGTCATGCAGAGTATGGGTGCGGGCGTTGCGCCAGTGGCGATCAAGCCCGTGCTCTGCAAGGGTTGAACGCGTTCCTGCCAATTCGAACAACTTGTTGGTCGCCGCAATCGCGATTTCAGTGGAAAGGATCTTCGCTTCGGCGGTAACGATCTGGGCTTCCGCAACGGTTCCCGCGTTCGGATCGAGGATCGCCCGGTCAATGGCATAACCTGCCTTCTCAAGCAGCGCCTGCGCCGCGTGCAGCCGTAGCGTCAAGTCCCCGATCGCCTGGATCGTGTAGGGATCGTCCCAGGCGTTGTCGACGCCAGAATCCACCCAGGCACGGCTCTTGGTACGCACGAAATTGACCGTTTCGTCGATCGCCGCCTGCGCGATGCCGGTATCGACAGCCACTTGGATAATCTGGAAGATCGCTCCGTCCGCGGTCGGCACTTCATACCCCTTGTAGCCAGGCACGAGACGAGTCTTCGGCACTTTGACATTGTCAAGCAGGACCGTGCCCGACAGCGTGGTACGCTGGCCAAAGGAGGACCAGTCGTCGATGACGGTGAGACCAGGCGCACCGCGCTCGGCAATTGCGTACCAGGCCCTGCCCTCGTCATCCAGTGCCACGATTGGCACCAGATGCGCGAGCAGCGCCCCTGACGAATAGAATTTCTTGCCGTTGACGACGACATGATCGCCGGCATCGACAAATTTGGTCTCGAAATCCGCAGCGCGCTTGGATCCAAATTCGGAGAAGGCATTGCCGAAGCGGGTTCCTTTCAACACTTCCGCGAACAACAGTTTTTGCTGGGCTGGGTTCGAAACCGTGCGGATCGCTGCCACGACGCCAAGATGGTTCTGCGCAATCTGCCCGATCGACGAATCGGCCGCCGAGATGATCTCGATCACCCTTGCAAGCGTCGCATAGGAGACTTCGGGACCGCCGAAGGCCTTCGGCACGTTGATCGACCAGAGACCGCTTTGCGAAAACGCGTCCAGTTCCTTGACCGGCCAGATGCGGTCGCGGTCGCGCACAGCCGAATCCTTGATGAACTCTGCGGCAAGTGTCTTGGCAACGGCAATCGCTTCGGCATCAGTCTTGATAATGTGGGCTGGCTCCGAAGGGCGTGGAACAGGGGGCACGGCCTTTGCGGCATTCTCGGTATTGATAGTGGAAAGGGTCATGGTGGTGTCTCCTCTTGAATTGTGGTTAGCCGACAACGGCCGGGATGGAGGGAGCCACGGCTCTCTTGCCGAGGTAGAAAGACTTGATGTCGTCGCGCCTGCGGAGATCCTGTGCGTCACCGGTCAGCACCGTTGCGCCGTTTTCGAGAATGATGGCGCGATCGGCATATTTTAGAGCGATGGCGGAGTTCTGCTCCGCCACAAGGATGGAAAGACCCTCATCGCGATTGAGTTGACGCAGCGTCCGGAAAATGTCCTGGACGATTAGCGGCGCCAATCCCATGGATGGCTCGTCGAGAACCAGGAGGCGCGGCCGCGACATCAGCGCCCGGCCGATCGCCGTCATCTGCTGCTCGCCACCCGAGGTCAGGCCGGAGAGTGCACGGCGCTTTTCTTTCAACCTCGGAAAATGCGCATAGACTTTCTCGATATCTTCGGCGATCTGCGCGCGCGTGCTGCCGCGGCCAAGCCCTCCGAAGACAAGGTTTTCCTCGACTGTCAGGCTGCGAAAGCAATGGCGACCTTCAAGCACCTGCACGAGGCCGGCGCGTACCAGAGGAGCAGGGCCTATGCGCAGGACATCGAGCCTGTCGAAGCGGATGCTGCCGGAAACGACCTGCCCCCGTTCGGCCGGAAGCAGATTGGATAGCGCCTTGAGTGTCGTCGTCTTGCCGGCGCCGTTGGCGCCAAGGAGCGCCAGGATTTCACCACGCGCCAGATGGAAACTGACGCCGTCGAGCGCCGTGATGGCGTGATTGTACGTTGCCTTCAGATCATCCACCGCAAGCAGTGTGGTTTCCAGAGCCATGATCGTGTTCCTCTTGCTCAAAAGGTCGGATTGGGAGAAGGCGCGGGGTTGGAGAGGGAGGCACCACGCTCGCGCCCGGTTCTTCAGGTCGCGCCTTGTCAGGCGCGGCCTGAATGGATCAGTTGGTAGCCGTCTCGGCGTCTGCCGCCGTACGAAGCTTGATACCCTTCTCGGCCGCGTAGGCTTCGGAGGACTTCTCGATGATGGGCCGCAGCAGTGCCCAGTCCGGCGCGATCCAGTCAGAAACGACGTTCCACTTCTTCCCGTCCCACTGTTGGAACGTCACGTAACCGTTGCCTTCGTGATTGTCCCAGGTGACATTGATGGAGTGGAACAGGCCCTTGGCGCCGAGCGCCTCGACACGCGCCGCGTCGAGCTGCAGGTGTTCAAAGCCCCAGCGGACCTCGTCGCCGGTCAGTGTCCGCTTGCCGAACTTCTCCTGTGCGATACGGATCGCCTCGACATTGAGGATGCCGTTGACGATACCCAGGTTATGGTAGACCGAGCCGATGCGCTTCTTGTCTTCGAGGTTTCCCTTGCCGGCGTCGTAAATCGTTTTGACGATCTCCTGAACGACCGGATATTCGGCTCCCGATGCCTGCGTGGTGATTGCCGTATAGCCCTTGGCGGCCTCGCCGGCGGGGATGGCGTCCTCTTCTGAATTGGACCAGACGTTTCCAATAATGTGATCTGCTGGGAAGCCAACCTTCGCCGCGGTCTTGAGCGCAACCGGGTTCATAACGCCCCAACCGCGCAGCACGACGAAGTCTGGTTTGGCGCGGCGGACCGTGAGCCATTGCGATTGCTGTTCGTTGCCGGGATGCGGCACCTCTATCTGCTGCAGCTCGAATCCGTATTTCTTCGCCAAAAGTTCGTAGATCGGGATCGTTTCCTTGCCATAGGGCGACCCATGATAAAGGACGGCGATCTTCTTCCCCTTGAGCTTTTCGATACCGCCTTCCTTGCCGGCGATGTAGTTCACGATCCCTGAGGTCTCACTGTAGGGATTGAGTAGCAGCGGGAAGACATAAGGGAAAACGCGACCATCGGTCGAATCCGTGCGGCCATGATTGATGGTGATCAACGGCACCTTGTCTGCGGTGATGCGATCGATCATCGCATAGGCAATGCCGACAGAGAGCGGGTTCCAGGCGGCGACGTTCGGGTTGCTCTTCAGACGCTCGTACGCTTCGACGCCACGCTCGACCTCATACTGGATTTCAGCTTCCGACCATGTCAGCTTAACGCCGTTGACGCCGCCGTCGCGCGTGTTGATCAGGTTCAAATAATCGATGAAGCCACCGAAGAAGCCGGTGCCGCCGGCAGCATAAGGGCCGACGCGATAGCTCTGGAGCGGAAAATATTGTTCGTCAGCATGGGCCATAGGCATGGCCACCGAAAAGGCGAGACCGGCGGCAAGAGCCGCGATCTTGAATTTGGAAAGGATCGTCATTTTTGGACATACTCCGGGTATTGACCGGCGCAAGGCGCCGGTCCGGGTTGATCTGATGAAGGCTGTTGGCATTCGAGAGCCTTGATGGCTCCGTTTCGATCAGGACCGCACGATGGCGGCGCCGATTCGTTTTCGGCCCCGATCCCAAAGAGCGACGAGCCCATCCGGTTCGAGGATCAGAAAGAGGATGATGAGCGCGCCGAGAACAATGCGCTGGCTCATATCGAGCACGCCCGAATTGAAGATATCGCCGAGCAGGAAGGAGCCAAGCCGGGACAGGAGCAGTGGGAACACGACGATCAGTGCTGCTCCGAAAAAGGCACCGCGGATCGAGGCAAGCCCACCGATAATGACGATGAAGAGGATCTGGAACGACCGGTCGAGATTGAAACCGGCGGGCTCGACCGTGCGCAAATAGGCGAAAGCCCACAGGACGCCGGCGATGCCGATGATGAAGGAGGAGATTGCGAAGGCCACAAGCTTGGTTTTCAGCACCGGCACGCCGATGATCCGCGCCGCTGTCTCGTTGTCGCGCAGGGCCATGAAATTGCGGCCGGTCTGCGAATTCACCAAACGATAGGCCAGCCAAGTGAGAACGGCGACCACCGTCAGCGCGAAATAGTATCGTCCGACCGGCCCATCGAAAACAAGACCGAAAACCGAAAGCTGAGGCGCATCGATGACGCCGGATGCGGAATCATTGGAGAACCAGCTGAATTTGGTCAGCGCCCACTGCACAAAAAACTGCGCGGCAAGCGTCGATACCGCAAGGTAAAAGCCCTTGAGGCGCAAGCTGGGAAGGCCGAATACCAGGCCGATGCCGGCGGCTGCGAGACCAGCAAGAACCATGCTGACGATCAAGGGCAGACCGTCGAAGCGAAGATTGAAGTTGAACGCGGCGAAGGCACCCATGGCCATGAAGGCAGCACTTCCCAACGACACCTGCCCCGCATAGCCAGTCAGGATATTGAGGCCGAGGCCGGCGAGGCTGAGCGCCAGAAACGGCAGCAGGATAGCCTCCAAAAGATAGTCGGACCCGATAAGCGGCACAACGACATAGGAGGTGGCAAGCCAGGCCAATGGCATCGCCCAGCGCGCGGGGAGGCGATATACCGGAAGATCGCAGGTGATCGTGGACATCGGTCAGACCCTTTCCACAAGCTTCTGGCCGAACAGGCCGGAAGGGCGCACGAGGAGGAAGGCGAGCGCGATGACATAGGCAAACCAGCCTTCGATACCGCCGCCGAAATACTCCCCGATATAGACCTCCGCCAGCTTCTCGGACGCGCCCATCAACAATCCGCCGACGATCGCGCCTAGGATCGAATCGAACCCGCCGAGGACGAGAACCGGCAAGGCCTTTAGAACGATCAGCGACAGGGAGAATTGCACTCCGACGCGGGCTCCCCACAACAGACCGGCGACCAGCGCCACCAGGCCTGCAGCGGCCCAGACCGTCGCCCAGATCCATGGCAGCCTCAACCCGACGGCCAGTGCGGCGAACTGGTCGTCGGCGACGGCGCGAAAACCAAGCCCGATGCGGGTGTAACGGAAGAAGACAGAGAGCAGCAGGACCATCGAGGCGGCAACGATCGCTGCGAAAATGTCGAACTGACTGATGTAGACACCACCGACATCGAACGGCACGTCCTCGATACCGAGGTCAAGGCCGTGCACCTGCGTACCCCAGATCAGTTGGGCAGCGCCCTCGATGACATAGGAGAGGCCGAGGGTTGCCATGAAGAGCGTGATCGGCGGTTTGTTGGTCAGCGGCCGCAACACCGTGCGCTCGACGGCAATTCCGATAACGACCATGATCGCGAAGGTGATCGCGAATGCTAGCGGGAAGGAAATGCCGCGTTCCGTCAGGCTGACGAAGGTCAGCGCCGCAAACAGGAGCATTGCCCCTTGCGCAAAATTGAGGACGCCGGATGTCTTGTAGATCAACACGAAACCGATCGCGACCAGCGAATACATGATGCCGGAGAGAAGGCCACCGACGAGGACCTCGGTGAAGAACAGCCAGTCGAAATCGGACATCAGATGCCCTCCCCGTTTTCGTTCTCAGGGGCGACACCGAGATAGGCATCGATCACGCGCTGGTCGCGCTGGACCTCGGCGGGCGTTCCATCGGCGATCTTGCGACCGTAGTCGAGCACGGCGACCCGATGGGAGAGGTCCATGACGATCCCGATATCGTGTTCGATCAGCACGACTGTCGTACCGAAACGATCGCGTGCAGCGCGCACGAAATCGGCCATCTCGTTCTTTTCGGTCGCCGTCATGCCGGCCATCGGCTCGTCGAGCAGCAGGATATCGGGCTCGGCCACCAGAGCGCGCGCCAATTCCACCCGTTTTTGCAGACCATAAGGCAGTGTACCGACCAGACGATCGCCAACATGCGAAAGGTGGAGGAACTCAAGCACCTCGAAAGCCCGACTGCGGGCATCCCTCTGTTCCGTGCGGGCTCGACCGAGGCCGACGATCTGTTCGACGAAGCTAGACCGCGTCTTGTGCGCTCGTCCAACCACGACATTGTCGAGAACGCTCAAACCCCTGAACAACGCCAGGTTTTGGAACGTGCGAGCAATGCCGAGACGGGCAAGTTTCTGCGTCGGGACCTGTGCATGGCGGCGCCCGGAGAGCCACACAAAACCGCGATCGGGTCGGTATACGCCGCTGATCACATTTATGATCGAGCTCTTGCCAGCACCGTTGGGCCCGATAATGGCGAGGATTTCGCCGCGCCGTACGGACAGATCGATATCCTTCAGGGCGACGACGCCACCGAAGGACAGATCAATGCCGGCCAGCTTCAGAACGATGCCGTCCTTTGCGCCGGCTTCAATGGGCGAGGTCCAGGCGCCGCCTGTTCCTCTGTCCAAGCCGGCCAAGTGCTCCTGAACGTCCGGCGGAAACGGCGCCGCTCCCAAGCCTCCGAAGGCAAATGTCATAGTGTGCACGCCCCTGCTTTCGCGGCGCGCCACGAGCCCACGGACTCATAGGCGCACGCTATCCCTCCACGAACCACCGGGTTCTTGGCCTGTCATTGTTTCAGGCCGCCAGCTTTCCAGTCGGCCGACAACGTATTGCGATTACTCTGCGGCGACTGCAGTCGCCGTTTCGGCTTCTTCCAACTCGCGGATCAACGGGATGACGTGCTTGCCGAAATACTCGACCTCTTCCTGGAAATGCAGGAAACCGAGAAGGATGAGGTCGGCGCCAGCGCGCTTCAGATTGATAACCCGCTCCGCGACCTGACGAGGTGTGCCGATGAGATTGGAACGGAAGCCATCATTATACTGAACAAGATCCTCGAAAGAGGATTTCGCCCAGTTTCCCTCACCTTCCGGCGAGGATTTTCCGGCATTCTTCACCTCATGGCCGAAGGCGTTGACGGCCTCGGGATTGGCCTTTTCAATGATCTCGGCCAGAACGGCGCGGGCCTCCTCTTCGGTCTCGCGCACGATTGCGAAGGCATTGACCCCGACGCGCACCGAGTGGCCGCTGGCCTTTGCCTTACCCTGAATATCGGCGACCTGCTTTCTGATTTCCTCTGGCGTGTTGCCGTTGGTAAAATACCAGTCGGAAACACGCGACGCCATGTCGCGCGCCGCGCGCGAGGAGCCGCCCTGGAAGATTTCCGGCTGTGGATCGGTCGGCTTTGGCTTCAGCGAATAATTGTTGAAGCGATAGAAATCGCCGTGGAAGGTGAAATTGTCTTCGGTCCAGATGCCCCGCAGCGCGCGGATGAATTCCTCCGAGCGGCGGTAACGCTCGTCATGATCCAGCCAGTGTTCTCCGATCGCGTGGAACTCGCCGCGGAACCAGCCACTGACGATGTTGACGGCGACACGACCATTGGTGAGGTGATTGATCGTCGCAATCTGCTTGGCTGCCAGTGTCGGATTCCATGGTCCCGGCAGAATGGCGGCGATCACCTTCAGTGTCGTCGTCGATTCCAGCAGCGCATGGCTGAAGGAGACCGATTCATGCTGAAACTCGGCGCCGTAACCGGCGGTGAAGCGAACCTGGCTCAGTGCGTAATCGAAGCCGCTGGCCTCGGCGATCTGCGCCAGCTTTCTGTTGTACTCGATCGTCCAGCTGGTCCGTTGCTCGATGTTGGAAATGACGAGGCCGCCCGAAACATTGGGCACCCAGTACGCAAATTTGACCGGCTCTCTGCTGGCGTAGGACATGGTACTCTCCCTAGAAATGGCTAAGCTGACGCGGCGACGAGCGCTGGTCGGTTTCCATGGGCGCGGTCGGCAGCGGCGTTATCTGAGACCGGCAGCACCTGCGCGAGTTCTGAAACGGCGCGCTCAATGCGCTCGCGAACCGCAGGGCTGGTGATCTCATAATCCACGAAATCGCATTCAGTCGCGTAGATCGAAGTCGGCAGCGTCAGGGCGTTGAAGAAGCCGAACAGTGGGCGCAACTGATGTTCAATCATCAAACCGTGCAGCGGTGTGCCGCCTGTCGCAGCTAAAATGACCCGCTTGCCGGCTAGTGCGCGGTAGTCAACAAGATCGAAAAGATGTTTGAGAGCGCCGGCATACGATGCCCGGTAGACCGGCGACCCGACAACCAGGACATCAGCCGCCTCGACGGCGTCGATAATTGAACGCCCCGCGGCATCCAGCTGGTCGGATCGAAGCGCCTTGAATAGAACGGGAGCAGCGTCGACCAGCTCTATGGTTCGCCGTTCGAGGCCCAGCTTCGATGCCGCTGCTGCGACGACGGCCTCCACAACAGAGGCAGTTCGGGATGGTTGCTTGACATTGCCTGATAGACCTAGAATTTTCATTTCGTTGCGCCTCAATTGTTGGCGTAGTTTATATAATTAATAGACTAATGACAACGACTGAATTCTAATGTTCGTTCAAAGTGTGGAATTCTGATCCTGGAATTCCATGTCGGCCGAAATAATAACTTAGCAGCAGTGCACGGTGCCCTCGATGTGGCGTTCGACGCGCCATTTGGCTACCGTTGTGTTGAAGATAATCGCACTATAGGAATTCGAACCATCCCAAAAATCTAAGCGGTCGATTTCCCTTAGATGCCTCCGTTCCGCTGCTGTGCGTGACCTTTTGCCGACCGCCGTCGTCAGGACTGAACCAGCCGCCTGACTACCGCCAGCTGCGTGCGACATTCCTCACCAACCGCCGCAAGCTTGACTAGGTACTGAGCGACATCAAGGTGTGGTGAAATGGTAAGTGAGCAAAAATTATGTATTTGGCGGTATCAGTAGTCGAGTAGAACGAATCCGATCGACTGCCACGAGAGATTGCCTTGCCTGTCACCTTGAACCTCTACCTCGACGATTCCGGTACTAGACATCCCACCCACAAGGTCGGGAAGAAAGCGGCGCACGGGTACGACTGGTTCGCACTCGGTGGAATCCTGGTTCGAAGTGACGCAGAGGAAAATGCCCGAGACCTTCACGCAGAGTTCTGTGCGAAATGGGAAATCACCGCGCCCTTGCACTCCTCGGAAATCAGATCGCAGAACGAGAACTTCGATTTGCTACGGGGTTGGGAGAAGGACAAACTGAGAGCATTCTACGAGGAACTTTACATTCTGATGCGAGAGGCGCCCGTGGTCGGTATCGCGTGCACTGTCGACCGCCCCGGATACTGTGGACGATACCTCGACCAGTACAAGAAGAATCCTTGGATGCTCTGCAAAACCGCATTTACTGTCGTCGTTGAACGCGCCGCGAAATGCGCTATCGCCCAAGGCATGAAGCTGCGCGTGCATCCTGAGCGCTGCAACAAGGCTGAGGATGCGAACCTGGAGGGCTACTACAAGGCTCTAAAGGCGGAGGGAATGCCGTTCGCTAAGGAAAATTCCGATAAGTACGGCCCCTTGACCCCCGAGCAGTTGAACCAGACGCTCTACGAGTTCAAGACCAAGCAGAAGACTTCGCCGATGGCGCAACTGGCGGACCTGTATCTATGGCCGATCTGCATGGGCGGCTATCATGCCAGCAATCGTCCTTACCAGCGCCTGACCGACGACGGAAAGCTGATTGACTGCCATATCAAGGAAGACGAGCGGCCGATGCTCGGATCCAAATATAGCTGCTTTGAGAATGTCGAACGGAAGGCCTAAAAACTCAAAAAGCCTCCGACGTTTCCATCGAGGCTTTTGGGCGACCGCAAAGGCGATCTCATGGGCCAGGCCCGACTGAACAACTATCGTACCCCATGATTTGTTGCAAGGAATTTTTCGCTAAACTGAATTGACCTGACGGCGGTACGAACGCAACATTCGTCGAAATTGTACGAACTGGGATCGCTCGTTCCCTCGTAACCTATGACCAAGCCGCTGTTGTTGTCGACATCCCACCGCGCCATGACGCCCACCGTCACCGTCCGCGCGGCTGCCGCCTCCGTCGATGAGAAACTCGATCCCGACAACCTTGCCCGTAGGATAGCTTCTTGGAACACGATGTGTACGATCCGGCACAAAATGCTGCGATGTTGATGGTTTGGGGGCATTCGCTCTCGTGTCTCAAGCCAACTACGGATGACGAGCCAGCTAACTTATTGCTGCATTCCTAGGCCGATTTCCGCAATCTCACTCCCCAATTGCTCGCCTCAGCCGAAGATCATGTCAGAAACGATCTGATCGGTAGGGCTGCCGCTATCGCCAAGTCCCTGTTTCACCCCATTGCGATCGGCCGCAGGACGATTTTGGCTCATTTTGCACTTTCCCTGCAGCGACACGACCGGCGGGCGAATACCATTAATGCCACGAATTTGAGGATGAATGTAGGCTTCGGGAGCGTCAGTGACTGACCAAGGTAGCGAGCGTGACACCTCGTGGATTCTCGTGAGGCGCGACACAATCTCAAATAGTCGTTCGGCTTCTTCGAAAAACTCGACCGGCCCGCAGGCGTGAACCGCTGTGTAATTCCACGTTGGGACAACCTTCCCATGCTCTGCTTTCGAAGCGTACAAGGACGGCCTCACATAGGCGTCCTGCCCCATAAAGACTGCAGTCTATGGCCGATGACAGAAGCCTGCCACTGCGGGTTCGGTCGCGCCAGATGTGCATAGAGGACGTCCCTTTCTCCCTCGGCCTCATCGAGGAATATAGGTAAGGGAGTGGCCATAGCCCCGTTGGGTGTAGCCGTCACGAAATTGGCGAGGCGACAAGTGCAAATATGCGTTCTGGACTCGTCAATGGTGTCATAGCCAGCGTCCTTCCTCAAAGCGCCGAGACTTTAGGCTTCCTGTCGGAGTCTGGCCGGCTTTCTGGCGACTTATTACAAATGTAGTCAAATGGGGGAGGACAACGGTTGTAGACTTGTTGCTTTGGCTGCACGCGATTTCGTAGTCTCACGCTCGAATTTTTCGCCTCGATCGACTGCGTCGGCAATTGTGCGCTTGCATCATTCTTCGGGCAGGCGAAACGGGTTTGACTTGAATTGTGCTGTAATCGAGGTTGATTGAAATGCATTCGCTCCCTCTAACCGCTGCGGTGTTGCCGCTGCTTTTGTCATCTTGCATGCTCGGGCCCGACTATGCATCGCCGGAAACGCCTTTACCGTCGAAGTTTTCCGAGGGTGCAAAACAGAGCGTCGGCGATGTTGCGGTGTCGGCATGGTGGAATTCCTTTTCAGATCGTACGCTCAACCAGTACGTTGCCACCGGCCTGGATGAGAACCTCAGTGTTCAGCAGGCGCTCGAAAGGATTAATGCCGCCGCCGCGGACGTCACCATCACTGGCGCCGGGGGCTTTCCCAACCTTGATTTTGGAGCATCACACACGATCTGCAAAGCGCGAGATGTCACGAGCACCCAGAATATCTCCGGGGGGCAACTATCGTTGACCTGGCTGCTGGACGTATTCGGCCAGTACCGGCGCAGCACCGAAAGCGCACTTGCTTCTCTTGATTCTGCGCATGCGGCTGTCGACGTCGCAAAGCTGGCTCTAATCAAAGATCTTGTTTCCTCCTACATCGACGCCCGGTACTACCAGCAGCGCGTCTCCATTTCTCGAGCGAACCTGAAGTCGCGCCAGGAGACCTACGATCTCACGAATTTTCAACTCGAAGCGGGAGCAGCTTCCCGGCTGGATGTCTCGCAGGCCGAAGCGCTTGTCCAGTCGACGATTGCCGAATTACCAAGTCTGGAACTGAACTTCCGCGTGTCGGCTCATCACATTGCTACCCTCATCGCCTTGCCGTCGGAAATGGTGGTCAAGCAACTGCAGAAAAACGAAGGGCAGCCGGTCTATCGCGAAAAGATCAATGCCGGAATTCCCGCCGATCTTATTCGCAATCGACCCGATATTCGCGAAGCTGAGCGGAATCTCGCTGCGGCGACTGCAAAGATCGGCGTGGCGGAAGCACGGCTTTATCCCGCGATAACGCTCTCCGGCTCGATCACACCTTCCTATATCAATCAGCGTGGCCGTCGCGGCGATATCTCGAAATGGTCCTTCGGGCCGAGCCTTGACCTCCCGATTCTGGACGGCGGCCGTTTGCGGGCAAACGTGGAGACTTCTAAATCGGCCGCGGCAGCAGCCTACATAAGCTGGAAATCAACCGTGCTGACAGCTGTGCAGGAAGTCCAGGACGCTTTGACAGCCGCCCGACGCGACGTTCGCACAGTAAACTCACGTCACAGGCAAGTGGAAACGACCGAAGAAACACTGAAGCTTTCGGTGGACTCGTACAAGGATGGCGCCTCGTCTCTGCTCGATGTTCTCGACGCGCAAAGGCAGGTGTCCAGCGCTCAGGCAGGCCTCGCTACGGCAATCCAAAAATTGGCCAAGGATCACGTGCAGTTGAATGTCGCAATCGGCGGTGTTTTTGCGGCTCCCATGGTCGCGTCGCCCTGGGTGGAGGCTTCGCGGGTGTCGCAGCAAATGCAAACGTCCGGTCGCACTCGCAGTAGTCGAGCATTGCATTGTGAGATGTTTTAACCTGATCACGTCATTGGCGCGCCAGCGCCCGAGTTGCATTGGCGCCGGCGGGGAGGCCGGCGCCGTATTAAAACTTAGGATGCAGCCGAAGCGGAGTCGGAGGGGATTTCTCCGAGATGGTCTTCAGAATCTGCGAAGCGAACTTGTAGGGCGCGCCTGGGAGTTCGGGCGGCGATCTTCGAGATAGCCCTTGTAGTGCTTCCTGAGAAGGAGTGTGGCACGCGAATCGAAGCACCTCGGTCGGCAACGCCGTAGGAGAACTTGTTCCACGAAGCCGTGTTATGCTTGCCGGTCAGGCGCTTGTCGTTGTCAGGACCGTAGACGCTGATGTGGTCCATATGCCCACGTCAGCGTCGAAAAAATAGCCTGCGCCCCGGGCTGTTTTAATTAGACGGGGGTTGGCCGGATCTGCTTCAAGCTTTCGGCGCACGCGCAAAATGAGGACATCAACGCTTCGGTCATACACCTCTTCTCCCCGGACACGGCTCGCAAGTAGAAGCTGTTCTCTCGTCATAACGTCACGTGGCCTTTCCAAAAAGGCTACTAAAAGATTGAATTCACCGGCCGTCAACTTGACCTCATCGCTTTCTTCAGAGGTTAACTGACGCTGCCTAAGGTTCAAAGTCCATCCGGAAAAATGAAAGGAACGTCGATCTTTTGCCCGTGGGCTGATAGGCCGCCGGCGCAATGCTACGCGGATACGGGCTAAGAATTCGCGCATTCCAAAAGGCTTCGAAATGAAATCAGTTGCCCCGAGCTCCAGTGCAACAACTCGATCTGCCTCCTCAAGGCGGTCGCCACTAATGGCAATGATGGGGATATCCCATTTCACCGTCAGATTACGCACGATGTCCGATCCATCTTCACGACCCAGATTAAAATCAAGAACCACAAGGTCAACCGGTTCACATGCGAGCACACGTTTCAGCTGCCCACTATCGCTGACTGCGGTTACCTTAAAGGCATGCAATGTCAGATACTCGACAATAAGATTGCGCATGGCGAGGTCGTCATCGGCGACAAGAACGTGTTTCAATCGCGTACCTTTCAAACTTATCTACGCTGGCAACTCCAGGCTACTGGTTTGTATTCGCTCGTTTCCAATGAAGTCACCAGTTCCGTGCACGCTTGAGAAGCGACCCAAAGTTCGCGATTTGGTGAAAGACACAATTGGTCGCAAATATTCTGCCAGCGGCGCATCCGTTAGAAACAAACTTCTTGGTCCGCCAACTCACGCGCGGCCGTTCGTCGAGGAATGCGCAACGATGACAACGAGGCCCGACAGGCCGGGTGTTGGCCTTAAAGCGTGATGTTAGCGACGTGCTTTCGATGCGATCTATCGGTTCCACTTCGTTTGACGCGGTTGATAGGATGCGAGAGTTGTAGCCGATTGAGCGGGACGACTATTTTTGCGGCCCGAATTCGATCATCTAATGCTCTTCCGATGAAAGCGTCGCGTTTCCCGGTGGTAGCGAATCTCAGTGCTTTTAGCGTGGTGTATGACATTGAGTTGGCATTCCAGCCCATTGCAGCGAGCTTCTTCCTGCTGTTCATCCAAGCACGCTTGAGCAGGGTTGGCCGGGCAACGTGACACGATGTTGTCGCGTTATAAATGGAGGAGCACTGTGGGCGATACTAACCAATCCGGGCCATCCTGCACTCCTTGACTCGTCCTTTGCCGCCTTCGAATTTGTCGACGTCAGTCTTCCTAAGTGATTCAATGATATTGGTGAAATTGATAGTTTGAATGAAATCCATCCACGGAACGGATGCTTAAATGACGCAACGCCTAAATGCCTGGAGCCGTTTGATGTGAACCGTGCCTGATTGCCGGACGCTCCAACTTTTGAGAAAGTGGAGCCGGTATGAGCAAGACAACGAACAAGTTTTCACCGGAAGTCCGCGCCCCCGCCAAGATCGGCTGCACTGCGCAGACGTTCAGTGGGAGGGGTGAAGAAGGCCGGGTGGACAATGGTCCCCGACTTGGGCTCCCAAGCGACGTCGCCGAAAGGATGAAGGCGCTGGAGCGGAGAACCGTGAGCTTCGGCTGGCCAACGAGATTTTGTGCAGAGCGTCAGCATTTTTCGCGATGGCGGAGCTCGACCGCCCATTGAAGCGATGATCTCGTTCATCGACGAACACCGCGCAGTGTTCGGGTCGAGCCGATCTTCATCGGTTTTGAAGCTTGTCGTTCTGGTGGAAGGTCAGGGCGGCGTTGCGTTGGCATGATCCGCTTAACACGTGCGAACGGAAGGTCGCATCAACTGCTTTGCCTTTTTGCAAAGATCCGCTCATTCGTCAGGCGAGCAAATCTGCTATGAGGCAATACCAGCAATCGCCTCCAGGAACGCATCAATCTCTTCCTCGGTATTGTAATAATGTGGCGACGCTCGCACCACGGGCGGGAGTTGTCGCGTATAGGCGTCGACGGGTGTGCTGGAAGGAGGGGAAACTGAGACGTTGATTCCCTTGCCAGTCAGATAAGCCATGACGGATGACGAGTCCCAGTCGTTGACAGTGAATGAGATGATGGAAGCAAGGGGCGTCCCGAGATCATGCACGGACACGGCTCGTATCCCCCGCAGGCCTTCGCGAAGCTTTGACGAAAGGTGATTGCAGCGCTTTTCGATATTTTTGAGCCCAATATCGAGCGCGTAGTCCACTGCTGCCCGCAGGCCGAGACGAACCGAATAATTCTTCTCCCATGTTTCAAAACGCCTCGCATCAGGTCGCAATTCGTATCGATCCGGACCAGTCCAGGGCGCGCCATAGAGGTCGATCATCACTGGCTCGATCTTATCCAGGAGTGATTTGCGCATGTACATGAATCCCGTTCCCCGTGGCGCTCGGAGAAACTTCCTGCCGGTAGCAGTCAGGATGTCGCACCCGAGCGCGTTGACATCGATCGGGATTTGACCCGCAGCTTGGCATGCGTCGAGAAGATAGAGGATGCCGTTTTTTCGCGCAATTCGACCGATCGCTGCTGCTGGATTGATAAGCCCGCCGTTGGTCGGGATCCAGGTAACTGCTATCAACCGAACGCGATCATCGATCATTTTCGCCAGTGCGTCCGGATCGAGGACCCCAGAAGCGTCATTCGGAATGACCTCGATCGATACGCCGGTGCGCTTGGCAACCTGCAGAAAGGCGATGTAGTTGGCTGCAAATTCGGCACTTGCCGTCAGGATCCGGTCTCCAGGTCCGAAAGAGAGGGAGTAGAAGGCGCGTTGCCAGGCGATCGTCGCATTTTCAGCTATCGCAATCTCGTCGCGGCCACAGTTTACTAATGTAGCCAAGCTGTCATATGTCCCCTCCAGTAGAGAATTGGACTCAGCTGCGGCTTCGTATCCGCCGATCTCCCCTTCCCGGCTTAGGTATTCAACCACCGCTTCAATAACAGGGCTCGGCATCAGCGCAGCACCAGCATTATTGAGGTGGTTTCTGTTTTTTGTGCCGGGGGTATCAGCACGCAAGCGAAGAAGGTCCAAAGTCTTGCGAGCGTCGCGGCTGATTTGCGACATGAGGGATCCTTCCTTTGATCGAGCGTCAATCTTGTTGACGCAATCGGCGTTGTCACGGAAGCTGACAACTTCGCAATCCGATGTGCAGAATTGAGCGACGGGGCGTAAGCGTCCGCCAATTCAGCCGGCCAGAGCGCTCCGCGCAGTCCGATCTGTGAAACTTCACGAAGACCAAGGTGAGTTTCTCAGAAGGCGTTGTTCGTCTCGACGAACCAGCTCTTTCACGAATTGCTTTACGGCTCTCACTCTTGGAAGATAAGCTAGATCTTGGTGTGCTGACATCCAGATCTCGCGCTCGCCGCTCAGTTCGTCGAGCACTGGAACGAGACCCAGGTTTAGACTAAGTGCGAATTCGGGAAGCGCTACGATTCCTGCGCCCGCAGACGCCGCGAACATCTGCGACATCATGCTATTTGAGCTGAACGCAATTTTTGGGGTGGGTACAAGTTCCTCTAGCCAGAGCACGCTTTCTAGCTGAATCAGCTCCTCGATATAGCCAACAAAGCGGTGCTCGCTAAGGTCCGCCGCCTGAGAGGGAACGCCATTTCGCTCAAGATAAGCCTGCGAAGCGAACAACCCAGTCTTGAAACGTCCGATCAGCTGACTGTCGAGAGAAGTTCCATGGGGCTTGAAGAAGCTTAGGAATAAATCAGCTTCCCGGCGAGCGACCCGAACCGTTTGCGGCGATGTTACAAGCTCGAGGTCTAGATCAGGGTACCGGCTACTGAGTTCAACGAGGCGCTCGGAGAGATAAAGCGTTGCGATGCCTTCCATGGTGGCCAATCTGACTGTGCCGCGTATTTCGTCACGATTGCTTACGTCGCTGCGAAGAGCATTCACGCCGTTCTCGATTTCCTCCGCTCGCCGCATTGTAACTAGGCCGGCCGGTGTCAGCAGAAGTCCGTCCTTGGTCCGTTCGACGAGTGCGCCGCCAACCGTATATTCCAGACGAGCAAGTCGACGAGATACGGTGGAGTGGCTGACTTTTAGTTCGCGAGCGGCGCCGGTCATGCTCTTGCACCGGACGACGATTAGGAAGAGTTTGAGATCGTCCCAATCAAGATGATCGATTGCAGTCGCCATGCTCCCTCCGTCTATTTTTGCACAGGGTAGTGCATCCTATTCGGGTTGGCTCGCAAATTCGTTTTGATAGTTTCAAACGTGCTGTGCCGCTGTATGTGTGGTGCGCAGTGAAGCAAAATATCTTGCGGAAACGCTGATCGCCAGCAGGTCGCACTACTTGAACCTACCTTGGGAGAACGCATGTCCAGACGAACTGTGAATGCTTCAAACGCTGCGGCAGTGGGGCCGTATTCGCACGCGACATGGGCCGGCGATCTTCTGTTCTGCTCCGGCCAGACACCGCTAGACCCCGGCACCGGCAAACTTGTCGACGGAAATGTAGCCGACCAGACACGCCAGTGTTTCGATAATCTGTTTCAAGTCCTTGAGGCAGCGGGCCTGGGGTCGGATGATGTCGTATCCGTCAATGTCTATCTCACCGACATGGGTGACTTTGGCCAGATGAATGAGATTTACGCGACGCGTTTTTCATCGCCCTACCCGGCCCGCACCACAATCGGCTGCGCCAGCTTGCCGCTTGGTGCACGCATTGAAATCGGTCTAACAGCAAAGCGGCTATCTTGAGCCTGCCTTTGCCGAGCTAGTCGAGATGGCTGATGGCGAGCCTGGATCTGTAGAGGAATGTTGATGGGAAACATGAAATTCTGGGCCGCGGCTGCTCATATTGCCCCCGTCTATCTCGATCCTGGAGCGAGCGCTGAAAAAGCTTGCTCAGTGATAGCAGAGGCTGTCCGAAACGGCGCATCGCTCGTGGTATTTTCGGAGAGCTTTCTTCCCGGTTTCCCCGTCTGGGCAGCACTTTACCCGCCCATTCAATCGCACCAACATTTCAAACGCTTCTTGAGAGCTTCGGTGTACATAGACGGCCCGGAAATTGAGCGTGTGCGAAAGGCAGCCTCCGATAACGGTGTTTTCGTTTCAATCGGTTTTTCCGAGCGCAACCCGGCAAGTGTCGGAGGGTTGTGGAATAGTAATATCTTGATTTCCGATACCGGACAAATTCTGATCCACCATCGAAAACTGGTCGCGACCTTCTTTGAAAAACTGGTCTGGGATCCAGGCGATGGCGCAGGATTGGTCGTTGCAAGCACGAGGATTGGTCGTATTGGCGGTCTGATTTGCGGAGAGAATACCAATCCGCTCGCGCGCTACAGTCTGATGACGCAGGGCGAGCAAGTCCACATCAGCAGCTATCCGCCGATCTGGCCCACTCGCGTCCCGACAGAAAGCGACAACTACGACAACCGAGCGGCCAACCGCATTCGTGCCTCGGCGCATTGCTTCGAGGCCAAGTGCTTCGGGATCATCGTGGCGGGGCACCTGGACGAAGTCGCACGCAAATCCATTGCTTTGGATGATCCTGCGATCGAAGCGATCATAGATGCCAGTCCGCGGGCCACTAGCTTTTTCCTAGGGCCGACTGGAGCGGCAACTGGTGACGAAATGACCGACGAAGGTATCGGCTATGCCCAAATCGATCTCGACGACTGTGTTGAGCCGAAACGATTTCACGACGTCGTTGCTGGTTACAACCGATTCGATATTTTCGACGTCACCGTGAATCGGATGCGTCGAAACCCAATCAGATTTTTGGAAGGCCGCGCTGAGGACGCTCTAACGAGCCCTGAGGCCGTGGCCATGCCGGAGTAGAGGTGATGGCGCGGACGGGTATGCACATGACCAAGAAGGGGTTCTCCTTCCAGGGCCCTGCCGACGGCGTTCATGCCCTTAAATCGTGGATCACCCCTGAAGATGATCTTTTTCTGGTCACGCATATGGGGTTCCTGGAGATCGACCCCGAGCATTGGCATTTGGATGTCGATGGCCTCGTGGGTAACCCGACGAGATTGCATCTGTCTGACCTTCGAGCAATGCCACAGCGCGAGTACATGTCGTTTCACGAATGCGCTGGAAGTCCGCTTGCTCCGACAGTGGCTAAACGCAGAATCGGAAATGTAGTTTGGAAAGGTGTGCCACTGTCGATTGTTCTGGAACGCGCAAAGATCAGCAGCCATGCGTCTTACATCTGGACTTCCGGCCTCGAGTGGGGCGAATACGCAGATGTTGAAGAAGCCTATCAAAAAGACCTGCCGATAGCCAAAGCACTTGCAGAAGAAGTTATCCTCGCGCTTGAGATCAACGGTCGGCCACTCACTCCAGAGCGCGGAGGACCGGTTCGATTGGTCGTGCCAGGTTGGTATGGCACAAACTCCGTAAAATGGGTTGGTTCGATCACGGCTGCGGATCGGCGCGCAAGCGGCGCCTATACGACGCGCTTTTATAATGACCCCACCGCGTCGGGAACGAAGCCGGTTTGGGGCGTGGCCCCGGAGTCCGTTATCGTATCGCCGTCCCCAAATGATCTGCTGTCAGCGGACATGCCAACGAAAATATGGGGCTGGGCTTGGGGAAATCGCCAGATCTCTAGCGTCGAGGTCAGCGTGGACGGTGGAGGCTCATGGCGGACTGCCTCAGTAGGGCCGCGCGAGGGAAGAAGTTGGCAGCGGTTCGAGTTGCCGTGGACCCCTACATCAGGCCAGAATATCTTGCTATGTCGGTGCACAGATGAATTTGGGGAGGGACAGCCGCTGACTGACGCGAGAAATGCGGTGCACACGGTTCAAGTTGACGTTGATCCTTGACCCGGAGCCCACTGCGACATTGGGATGGGCATTCACGGACGCACGAAAAAATCGAGATTTCTCGATGAGCCAGCAGCACTACGGTCTGCCACATCGACAGGACAAGAGCTTTCCAGCGAAAGTTACGATCGGGTGGAACCGAAACGGTAGCCCGCCGTCACACCAGCCCACGCACGACAAACACCGCCCGTTGAACGGCCAGGCGATGATCGCGATCATGCGCTGTAGATCAGCAGTTGTCGCAGCACCTGTCCGCGCTTGTCATCCGATCATTGGCGACACCAGGGCGCTTGTTTTGGAATGCGGACTGGTATCGTCATCATGGCCATCCGTCTTTCCCCTAGTCATCACGGGGTGCATTTCGTTTGTGACTCGATTGAGAAAACCATGCGCAAGAGCCCTCACTCCTGCCAAATCTGGGAGGCTCGCTGCCACGACCTCTTCGCCGATGTCCCCGGACTACCTACAATCTGGATACCTCATTCGTACGCCAATTGTGGGCAATATGGGCCCGACGAACACGCCTCGCTTTCTGTCACTCGCAAAGAAATTATGAAAATGACCGGTATTTTTCTCGACATCGGCGAATGTGCGTCGGCTCGTAGCTGCCATGGGGAGTAGGACATTAATCGGATGTACCTTTGCTGAATCTGCTGCGCTGTTCACCTCTGTAGGTACGCAACCGCCGGCGCGATAGTCTAGCGTGGCGCGCCCAACGATTCTCGCGGCGACAATTGCGTTCGTCGAATGTGCACGAATAGTAGCTGACCCTGCTACCTCATCCTCGGGAAAACCTTTCGCCTCCCAAGGCAGCCACGTGTTGTGGCTATGAGACCGCCTGTGTCGCGGGGATAAAAGTATCAATGGTCCGGGAGCGAGCGCCGGTGACTGGCGCGATAAGAATGCCGTTCGTTTTTGCTTTGCGGTGTGTCGCTCGCCCAGCGAAACTAGTCGGATCCACCGCAAGGGAGCCAGGATGTCATCGTTTCCGACCTGCCGAGAACACTTTTTGGTGCCGGCCGAATATAATGGTGGCCCGAGTAAACCGACTTCGGCGTAACCGGTGTTCTTCCCACGCGTTCTCCTGTCAACGATCTGTCCGACTTTCAATACAAGAGCGAAGGAAGTGTCTCCTTCGAGACTCCGATTCTGCCAATAAATTCAACTCACTGGCGATCGGCGCGATGGTGACGAAATACTCAATCCGACCAACATTTCGGAGTTGTCAGATAGAGGGGAACTTTTCGTGCTGCTTGAGGGAGTCATAGCCGTACATGACCACTTCGAGCTTTGGCCATCACCAGCGGAGATTGTCAGCTCGAACATTCGCGGACTCAAGCAAACCTTCAACGCGGTTGCGTAATACTATATCGGTTCGAGTTTTGTATTCGATCACTAAAGTATAAACCTACGCTATGGCGATTGGCCAAATATATCAAAAAATATATTATTGTTAAATATTGATCTATGGCGGAGCGCCGTCTAGACCTGCTCAACACGTGCTAGGGGGACTACCCTGGTCAGCGACGGGAGGCTTAGATGAACCGACGTGACAAAATGCATCCAAACAAAGCCAGGCGTGATAGCCCGGAAATGAGGCTCGCCTTCCTCGATTGCGTACGTGTGGTTGCTCCACGGGGTGCTATACGCCGGCCGGCCGCACGGAACGACCATCTGAATGCACTTCGCGAAGTCGCAGATAGCGGAAGATATTATCGGGTTAACCGTCCCGTGGTGACCGGCATGGAGCCGAGCCTTGAAAAATTGTCGACATTGCAACAACCATCTGCCGAACACGAGGCAAGCATAGGTCTGGGCCAAACCAAAGCACTTCTCGCCACCAAACACGAACCGGAACGAATGCATCAGATCACATGGTCTCTTTCAAAATCTGAACGTGTCTTTGATTGCGCTGGAGGTGATTCAGACAACGGCGAAACCATCGCTACTGATGGACAAGTCGAGGCTCTCGCGAACCGCGGATACATCAAATCCGCCGATGCCTGTAATCGGCTGATTGATAGGAATAACCGATCGGCAAAATTACTCATTGACGGTGAGGCCGACACACGTCCACCGAAGAGCTATCATGAACATGTTGATTTTGAAAACTGCCACTACATTGATGGCACTTGCAGGCCTTGGAGACACGGTTCGCTTAAAGCCGGCCGCTTACGCGAAATACGACAGGCGGTAGACATTGGACCAGCGCGCCATCCCGACGCAGCCTTGTGCCTATGGCATTGAAATGAGTGGCAGAATGCGATAGCTGCCAATTACGGCCGCGGCTGTAATACAGGTGGTTGATGCCGAATCCCGTTCGGGCGCGAAACGCGGTGCCGGTATTGGAAGGGCCGACTAATTCGACCTTCAATTCGAAGCGACCGTCCGGTCTCAATGCAAGAAGCTCCTGTAGGGTCCTTGAAGGATATCGACAGAGGAAAACTATCAAATGCGGTGTTGCAAGAACGCGCCCCAAGGTCGTGGGGGTGACCCAAATTTTTCTACTGAACCAGAACCTGCAAAGGCCGATATTGCCTACGATGCTATTCGACAAATTCTCCACAGTAACGGTCGTGTGCCGGGGCAACATCTCAGGGAACAGGATCTAGCGTCTAAGCTCGATCTTGGTCGAACGCCAGTTCGCGAAGCGCTTCAGCGGCTCGCGGCTGAAGGGAAGATCCAATACATCCCTCAAAGAGGCTTTTTCACGAGGCCGATGTCGGAAAGAACTCTGTTAGATTTTTATGTTGTCGGACGTGAGACCCTGATCTCGGCGTTAAATCGAATGCGGCCGCAGGTCCCAGAAAGCTGGACCGTGACGGATAAATTGTCCCCTGACGAACTTGCCTTAGGGGCAGAAGCGATATTCACTAAAATCGCCCAAGAAGCATCGAATTGCGAGGCTTGCAAAATCGTCCACCGATTCTGTTTTTGCACTCACCCTTTACGAATGGAAATAACTGCGTCGGAACTTCGGCCCGCGTTTGTCGAAAGCCTCGAGAAGCTAATTGCCGCAATGTCTGAACTCGGCACGGCAACGACCCTGGTGGAGTCCGCGTTGATGAACCACCTTGATCTAGAACAGGGTGCCGTCTCAAGAATTGTACAAGAGGTGAACGAACGTGGGTTAACAGGTTTTCCGGGGCCTGCGAAAAGTTTGTGACATCGCAACGGTCATCTCGACGAATGATCCTAATCAACGAACCTGAAGGATTTTGTCGAGTGCCGCGCATATCTGCGGCTGCTGCGGGCAATCCAAAAGCCGACGTCGGCATCACCTGCCAGCATTTTAATCATGTTGCCAAATCAAAGAGGTTGCCGCCATCCCTTCAGCATTCCAGAATATAGCGCTGGCAAAGCGAAAGGTGCTTGTGTCCTATCGGGCAACGCCCTGCGCAGGTTGCCGCGGCTTGCCCAGGCCAGTTATGATGATCGAGCGACGTTTTCAGCCGAAGTCTCAAAAGACATTGTGCCAAACATCATAACAGCCAGCGGGATCGACGCTGCGACCTTGCGGACAGAGGTTACGCCCGGCGGGTATCTCCTCAAAACCAATGCATCGCTTCAGATCGACTTGCCGGCTCCCTAGGCTACGTCTTCCGCCAATATCGCGTGCTTACCTCTCGCCTCAACGACACCACAGGTAATACAGACTTTGTTGTCGTGCGGTTTCCGCAGGGCAGCCTTAACGCCACCGTCGCGCAGAGATTCGCGGGGCTTTGCCGGGCCCAGCCTTCTGGCGATGATCCTGTTTGAGAAGTTTGCGCAGCATCAATCGCTGAAACCGAACCTCCCAATTGGCGGGATCGAGCGAGCCCGTTGCATCCAGCCCGCAGAATCCTTCAACTTGAACGACGGAGCAAAGATCTTCCAATCCTGGGCGACGAAGCCGTCGACATCTTTGCGCACGAGCTTTTCCCAAATTGCATGACGGTCACTCGCGACGTGGATTAAGATCGAATGGCTTCCTTCAGCTTGGGTCGCTCTTTAGCCGGTTTCCAATTGACAATCCAGTATGTTTGTGTGACATACGTACTGCCGCATTTCGCAGCTGGCGCGGCCCGAAGGCGATTGACGTTGTAGGAAGACCTCCTGAAAGAACGGGCGGATGACTGTCTACCTAATCGGAATCGACGGCGACGGCACCAGCTGCAGTGCGGCAGTAGCCGGTGCGAACGGGAGTATCCTTGCGCGGACTCAAGCCGGACCAGCCAACATTCTCTTCGATCCGGATAGGTCGATGTTTTCCGCAAACCTGCTGGGCTTTAGCTGAGTGGAACCAGCGCCCCATGAAGATAGCAATGCTCTCGCCGTTTGAACGAACCTGTCTCCATTGGATATCGAGAGGCCGGACTGTGGCTGATATCGCGTTGATCGAGGGAAAGGATACCGCTGAAATTCAGGCGTGCGTGGAGCGTGCGGTTAAATCGCTCAACGCCGAATCAGTGGAACAGGCGCTTGAGAAAGTGAAGCTCACGCGATCTGGCTGATCGCAGTGTGGTTGCGGGCGCCGGACGCTTTCACCTTGCCTAGCATGCTGCCTGCAAATGCATCGTTCTGGCAACGTCAGGCCCGCAGCAAGATCGCGCCATCGGTTTGAAAAACACGGAGAGAATGGCTCCTGCGTTCGGCGGAACGCAGCCGAACCGAGGTGACCACGAAAGCAAGCCAATCCGCGCGTTTGTGATGGGTCCTGGCCGAGCTCCGGATTCCACGAACAACACGCTGAAAGGTCCGCTCGCAAGGTGCGGCCGCTGCCGCTCCGCGGCGCGGTGATCGCGCCCGTCCCGAGCCTTTGATGAGCCATCGAGCGGGAATTGGCCCGCTCCCACTGGAGCCCTTCTAAACTCGCTCGATCATTTCCTCGCACAGTCCCGCGCCTTCCAGCTCCCATGACCTGATGGTCCGGTCACCGTCTTTGAAGTCGAGGGTGAATACAGCGTCTTTCCCTCTGACGAGATCGATGCCGACGACGACCTTGAGATCGTCCATGAATTTTTCCCCCGGCCGGCGCATCGAGCCGGCCTTTGGCGTGCCGCTTGCGAGCAGCAGGCCGCAAGGGAGGCTTCGCCGCAGCCGTGCATTGCATGATCCGACAATTGCCAGCCGCGCCCTTGCAGTCTTTGCTCTTCGCGGCGGGCCGAAGGGTGCCCACGAATCGACGGGCAAGGAAAGGCAATGGAGGCCGATCGCAGTGCGATCGGGAGCAAAATGAAAAGAAGAGAGATAGAGGCGCTGCGTGAGCAGGTGAGCTGCGCGGCCGTTCTTGAACAGGCGAGGTTCGCCATCGACATCAAGGAAAGCACCCGGCGGGCAGTCAAGTTTCGCCGTGGTGGTGAAATCATCATCGTCGCGCATGAGGGGCGCGGATGGTTTGATCCGCTCAGCGATGCGAAAGGCGATGTCTTCGGGCTTGTCGAGCATCTCGATCATGTCGGTTTTCTCGAAGGCGCCGATAGGGTCGCGGATCTCGTTGGTTTCGAGATCACGGAACCGGAGTGGCAGCCTGCGAGCCGCGATGGAGGATGCAACCTCTCTCTTGCCGAGCGCTGGCAAGCGCGCCGCAGCCCATGGCCCGGTTCATCGACGTGGCGCTACCTCAACGGCGAGCGCCGGCTGCCACCACCTATACTCTGTGAGGCGATCAAAGCGGGGCTTCTTCGGGAAGGCCCGTGTGGCAGCATATGGGCAGCGCATACGGACAATGCCGGCGTGGTGACCGGATGGGAGGCGCGCGGACCGCAATACCGTGGCTTCGCCTCTGGAGGGGCGAAGGTTCTCTTCCGTCTTGGGTTGGATACTGCGTTGCGCCTGGCCGTCACGGAAGCTGCGATCGACGCCATGAGCCTTGCGGCAATCGAAGGGTTCGATGACGGCACCCTCTATCTCAGCACCGGCGGCGGGTGGTCGCCGGCCACGCAAACCGCACTGCGGGAATTGGCCTCCCGACCGGACGCCCGGCTGGTCGCTGCGACGGACGCCAATGCACAAGGGGATCTGTTTGCCACGCGATTGCGGTCGCTTGCCGAGGATGCCGGTTGCGAGTGGACCCGGTTGCGCCCGGGCGAGGAGGACTGGAACGAAACCCTGAAGGTCAGGGAGAAAGAAAAGAGGGAAAGAAAGGCAGGAAGCGTGCCGCATTCGCACCGCCCGCGTCAAGGGAGGCTTCGCCCGGCTGAGCCGGCCCTTGACCCAGCCGGTCGCGATGCCGGCGCCAGGCAAGGGGTCATGAAGGACTGAAGGGGATGGCGAGGTCGATAGGACGGCGCCGCACTTCGGTCCGAAAACGCGCAAGGAGCCGCAGATGATCCCCTCTCCCGCAACCACCAAGGTTTTCCAGGGCGTCGCAAGCCGCCAACAGATGTTCCGCATGTTTGACCGCCACGCGGAGCGCCCAAAGCGTTGGGATGGTGATGCCGCGCCGTTCTACTCGGGCGAATGGTTCGAGATCGGCGAGACCGAACATGACTACATGTTCGAGGTCCTTCCACCATTGTGGATCCGAGGATCCACGTTTGCGATGCGCGAGTTCATGACTGGCTCGGTGACATCAGTATTCTTCGCGCTCAGGATCGAGGCGTCCATCCGATATTTCCATGGCTACTGCGATCTTTCGGGTAAGGCATCCGTCGAAACGATGCGCGTCGCCATCATCGAGCGCGAAAGCCGAACGGTCCGGGCGATGACGCGGCAAGAGCGGCTCGAGCATAGCTGGAGCATCACTGCCGGCGATTACCGCGGCTATGCCGGAGACGAGTGGCCGCAGTCCGCTCGCGGCAAGCGCACCGTCATACTCTATGGCGGCAACGAAGGCACCTTGCTGAAGCTGCTCGACGAACTCACGGACGGGGAGACTGCTGCGAAGCTGCCGGTGCATCTTCGCCACCTTCCCTCCCAGACCGCCGCGTGAGGGGGAGGCCATGTTCACTTTCAGCGTGGTCGAGGTCAGTGCGGTGATCGTGCACGGACGTACCGACGCGGAAGCCAATGGCGGCTTCCGCAACCCCCACTATGGTCTACTCCCGGGTAAGGACGAACGGCCAGGTCTGTGGATCGTCGGCGACGAAGGCGTCTATCTGCTGTCCAATGGCAAACCGGCAGAAGGTCAAAGGGCGCTGAGTGCGATCCGCAGACCGATCCGGACTGCTGGCATTACAAACGTCGGTATTTCGAGGGAGACGACGGGATAGTCTTCATCGCCGGCGCGAGCCTGGAAGCCATGCTTTCCACAACCCCGGAACCCACGCATCTGCGGGCGCAGGTTACGTCGGAAACCATGCAGTTCTCCGTAGTCACGCGCTCGTAGCTCGCGATCGCTGCAGCCGGACGAACCAGATCCAAATTCCTCACCTCATTCATCCGCCATCGCCCGCGGGACCTGTCCTGCGGGCGATGGCGCATATCCTCGAAAAGGAGTCTTCAATGTCCAACGATCCCTTCACCCTCGATATGTTTGTAAGCAGCGCGTTGTCGTCCGGCCTTGGCTTGGGCGTCACCGCGTTTGGCGGTTTCGCCGCCAACGACGACGATCCCGATCCGCCGCCGCCCTCCCCTGCGCCGGCATTGCCTCCACCAGTTGCGAAGCAGCCGGCGCCGCGGACACACGGCCTGCGGGGTAACTTCTATCTCGACAATGGCGATCGTGGACTTGCGATCGACTGGAAGCAAAGGGCGAAGGCGAATCTTGTGGCCATCCTGACCGCCAACGAAATCGAAAAGCAGGATCGACCCGCCACCAGTGACGAACAGGCAAAACTGATCCGCTTTACCGGTTTTGGCGCATCGGAACTCGCAAACGGCATGTTCCGGCGTCCAGGCGACGTCGATTTCCAGGAAGGCTGGGGTGACCTCGGCAGTTCGCTGGAAAGCGCCGTCACCGACGCCGATTATGCTTCGCTCGCGCGTGGAATCCAATTTGCTCACTTCACTCCCGAGTTCATCGTCCGCTCGATCTGGGCGGGCTTGCGGCGGCTCGGATGGCGCGGGGGCCGCGTGCTGGAGCCGGGAATCGGCACGGGCCTTTTTCCGGCGCTGATGCCAACGGCGCTCCGTGACACAAGCTATGTCACCGGGATCGAACTCGATTCGGTAACAGCGCGCATTGTCCGGCTTCTTCAGCCGAAGGCACGCATCATCAACGCCGACTTCGCGCGCACCGATCTCAACGCGATCTATGATCTCGCGATCGGCAATCCGCCCTTCTCCGATCGAACAGTTCGGTCGGACCGGCAGTACCGTCCGCTCGGTCTGCGGCTGCACGACTACTTCATTGCCCGGTCGATCGATCTCTTGAAGCCCGGTGCGCTCGCCGCGTTCGTGACAAGCAGCGGCACGATGGACAAGGTGGACAGCACAGCGCGAGAGCATATCGCCAGGTCTGCCGATCTGATCGCAGCGGCCCGCCTCCCCGAGGGCAGCTTCCGCTGCGACGCTGGCACGGATGTGGTCGTGGACATCCTGTTTTTTCGCAAGCGCAAGGCCGGCGAGCCGGAGGGTGATCTGTCATGGCTCGAACTCGAAGAGGTTCGTCCTGCGACATCCGACGAGGGGGCGATCCGCGTAAACCGCTGGTTCGCGCGGCACCCGGATTTCGTGCGCGGCGAGCATGCCTCAACGTCTGGCCCGTTCGGCGAGACCTATACATGCCGGCCACGCGCCGGTGAAGACCTGCAAACGGCACTGAAGGCCGTGATCGCTCTTCTCCCTGAGGATCGGTATGACGGCGAGCCGACGTCGGTCGACATTGATCTGGAAGAGGAGTTGGGCGAGATCGTCGACCTCCGCCCCGCCAACGACAAGGTCCGCGAGGGCAGCTTCTTCCTCAATAACCGCCACGGTCTCATGCAAATGATCGACGGAGCCCCGCTCGCGGTTTCGGTGCGAAAAGGCAGGTCAGGCGAAGGCCTGTCCGAAAAACATGTCCGGATCATCAAGAAGCTGATTCCCATCCGCGACGCCGTCCGCGAGGTGCTGAAAGCGCAGGAACGCGACCAGCCGTGGCGCGATCTGCAGGTTCGGCTGCGTATCGCCTGGTCGAGTTTCATCCGCGACTTCGGGCCGATCAACCACACAACGGTCTCGATCTCTGATGACGAGGAAAGCGGCGAGGTCCGCGAAACCCATCGTCGGCCGAATCTCCAGCCGTTCCTGGACGATCCCGATTGCTGGCTGGTGGCCTCGATCGAGGACTACGACCTCGAAACCGATACGGCGAAGCCTGGTCCGATCTTCACCGAGCGGGTGATTTCTCCTCCCGCGCCGCCGGTCATAACTTCGGCTGCCGACGCGCTCGCCGTCGTTCTCAACGAGCGTGGCTGCGTCGATCCCGAGCATATTGCCGAGCTGCTGCACCGTGATGCGGATGCTGTGATCGACGAACTCGGTGACGCCATCTTCCGCGATCCCGCGGATGGCTCCTGGCAGACCTCCGACGCCTATCTCTCCGGCCCGGTCCGCACGAAGCTCACGGTCGCCGAAGCGGCGGCTGCGCTCGATCCGGCGTTTGAGCGCAATGTCCGAGCGCTGCAGGACGTCCAGCCTGCCGACCTCCGACCGTCGGATATCACCGCCCGTCTCGGCGCACCCTGGATTCCGGCTGCCGATGTCGTCGCCTTCGTCAAGCAAACGATGGATGTGGACATCAGGATTCACCATATGCCGGAACTCGGGTCATGGACCGTCGAGGCACGCCAGTTTGCCTATAGCGCCGGCGGCACCTCCGAATGGGGCACAAGCCGCCGTCACGCGGGCGAACTGCTGGCTGACGCGCTGAACAGCCGGATTTCGCAGATCTTCGACGTGTTCAAGGATGTTGGCGGTGAACGCCGCGTTCTGAATGTCGTCGACACGGAAGCAGTGCGCGACAAGCTGCAAAGATCAAGGAGGCTTTTCAGAACTGGGTCTGGACTGACCCAGACCGCACCGACCGGCTTGCGCGGGTCTATAATGACCGCTTCAACAACCTCGCGCCTCGAAAATTCGACGGCTCCCATCTAAAGCTTCCCGGCGCCTCCGGCGCCTTTGTTTTGTATGGGCACCAGAAGCGTGGAATCTGGAGGATCATCTCCTCCGGCTCGACCTATCTCGCCCATGCTGTCGGCGCCGGCAAGACGATGACGATGGCAGCCGCGATCATGGACCAGCGCCGGCTCGGCCTAATCGCCAAGGCGATGCTGGTCATGCCAAGCCATTGCCTCGCACAGGCGGCGCGCGAGTTCCTGGCGCTGTATCCGAACGCTCGTATCCTCGTCGCCGACGAAACCAACTTCACCAAAGACAAGCGGGCACGTTTCCTGTCGCGAGCCGCCACGGCCAACTGGGATGCTGTTATCATCACCCATTCGGCCTTCAGGTTCATCGCCGTGCCGTCGGCGTTCGAAAGCCACATGATCCAAGAAGAGTTGGAGCTCTACGAGGAGCTTTTGACCAAGGTGGACAGCGAGGATCGGGTGTCGCGCAAGCGGCTCGAGCGCCTGAAGGAAGGCTTGCAAGAGCGGTTGGAAGCGCTCTCAACCCGCAAGGACGACTTTCTCACGATCTCGGAAATTGGCGTCGATCAGATCATTGTCGACGAGGCGCAGGAATTCCGCAAACTCTCTTTTGCGACCAATATGTCGACACTGAAAGGCATCGACCCGAACGGATCGCAGCGGGCCTGGGACCTTTATATCAAGTCCCGCTATATCGAGACCAAGAATCCCGGCCGCGCGCTCGTGCTGGCCTCCGGCACGCCAATCACCAACACTCTCGGTGAGATGTTCTCGATCCAGCGCCTGCTCGGCCACGAGGCGCTGCGCGAACGCGGGCTTCACGAATTCGACGCCTGGGCCTCGACCTTCGGCGACACGACGACCGAACTCGAAATCCAGCCGTCGGGCAAATACAAGCCGGTGAGCCGGTTCGCGAGCTTCGTCAACGTGCCGGAGCTGATCGCGATGTTCCGCTCGTTCGCCGACGTCGTGATGCCGGAGGACCTGAAGCAATATGTCAAGGTTCCGGACGTCTCGACCGGACGGCGGCAGATCCTGACGGCGCAACCGACGCCGGCCTTCAAACTCTATCAGCAGATCCTCGACAGCCGCATCAAGGCGATTGAGATGCGAGAGGGGCCAGCGCAGCCCGGCGACGATATCCTGCTGTCCGTCATCACCGACGGCCGACACGCGGCGATCGACCTGCGCCTGGTCATTCCGGCAAACGACGACGAGCCGGACAACAAGCTCAATCTCCTCATCGAGAACGCCTTTCGCATCTGGACGGAAACGAGCGAAAACACCTATCTTCGTCCGGACGGCAAGCCCTATGAACTTCCAGGCGCGGCGCAGATGATCTTCTCCGATCTCGGCACCATCAATGTCGAGAAGACGCGCGGCTTCTCCGCTTACCGCTGGATTCGTGACGAACTGATCCGCCTAGGCGTGCCCGCGTCGGAAATCGCCTTTATGCAGGACTTCAAGAAGACCGAGGCCAAGCAGCGACTGTTCGGTGACGTCCGTTCGGGCAAGGTTCGCTTCCTGATCGGCTCGTCTGAGACCATGGGCACTGGCGTCAACGCCCAGCTCAGGTTGAAGGCGCTGCATCACCTCGACGTGCCGTGGCTCCCATCGCAGATCGAGCAGCGCGAGGGCAGGATCGTACGCCAGGGCAATCAGCACGATGTCGTCGACGTCTTCGCCTACGCCACGCGAGGGTCACTTGATGCTGCGATGTGGCAGAACAACGAGCGCAAGGCTCGCTTCATCGCCGCCGCCCTTTCCGGCGACATCTCGATCCGCAGGTTGGACGACCTTGGGGAGGGCCAGGCCAACCAGTTTGCCATGGCCAAGGCGATTGCCTCGGGCGACGAGCGCCTGATGCAGAAGGCCGGGCTCGAAGCCGATATCGCTCGGCTCGAACGGCTGCGCGCCGCCCATGATGACGACCTGTTCGCGGTGCGCCGCCAGGTCCGGGACGCCGAACGCGACATCGAGGTATCGCTCCGGCGGATCGGCGAGATCGGCAAGGACATCGCGCGGCTGGTTCCGACTGCGGGAGATGCCTTTACGATGACCGTCACAGGCGTTTCATACGACGAGCGAAAGGAAGCCGGCCGCGCGCTGATGAAGGAAATCCTCACCCTCGTCCAGCTTCAACAGGAGAGCGAGATCGTCGTCGCCTCCATTGGTGGCTTCGATCTCGTCTACGATGGCGAGCGCTTCGGCAAGTCTGACGGTTATCGCTACACCACCATGCTTCAGCGCACGGGCGCGGACTACGAGATCGATCTCGCCGTCACGGTGACGCCGATCGGCGCCGTCTTCCGCCTCGAGCATGCGCTGGATGATTTCGACGGGGAGCGGGAACGCTATCGCCAGCGGCTGGAGGAAGCGCGCCGGCGTCTTGCTTCCTACCAGTCCCGTCAGGGTGGCGATTTTACCTTCGCGAGTGAGCTGGCCGAAAAGCGTCGCCAGCTCCGGGAGGTTGAGGCGGAACTCGCGGCCGAGGCGCGCGAGGCAGGGGCCTCTGCCAGGGAGTCAGCCTGATTTTGGAAGCAGTGCAGCATGTGCATAGGTGCATTGCACAATAAATGTTTTCCATCTGATCAAAATATCATCATAGTGCACACAGCTGATGCACATGGCGGTCTCCTCCCAGTGCCGCCGCAACGGCTGTTCCCCTCTGGAGGTTAAATAACCTTCACACTTCATGGGCCTCGGTTCTTCCGACGGCCCATTTTTTTGTTCCCGCTCAACCCGAATTCTGACCTTCGCATGGGATCGCCCGTCTGAAAAAACAGGAAAGAGGGTGAAAGAAAAACCGGTCGCAGATCGGTCCTCCCGTCGCCGCTGGCGCTCAACCGCGGCCTACGCAGCCCGGCCACTCGTACTTCGCAAGGCTGTTAGCCCCGCTTGTCCTTCGCGGCAGGGCAGCTCGCCCGCAGTTGCGCCGGTCAGGCCGCTTTGCGCTCCGGGAGATGTCTTCAGGAAAAAATGAAGACAGGAAGGACCGGCAGGAGGCCGCGTCCGCATCCCCGGAAAGGAACACTCCCATGCAACTCATGAAGGTCGATCCGCGTGCGCTGAAGGACAATCCCGACAATACGCGCCAGTCGCAGTCGACGCCCCAGGCCGACGCGCTGCTGCTTGCGACCATCAAGGCCGTCGGCGTCATCCAGCCGCCCGTCATTTTCGCCGAAGCCGGCGGCAACGGCTATGTCATCGAAGCCGGTCACCGGCGCACCCGCATGGCCATCGCCGCCGGCATCGAGGAAATCGATGTTATCGTCGTCGAGGCGGCCAACGATAATGGCGCGATGCGTTCGATGATCGAAAACATCGCGCGCGAACCGCTCAACCCCGTCGATCAATGGCGCGGCATCGAGCGCCTCGTTGCTCTCGGCTGGACCGAGGAAGCTATTGCGATTGCGCTGGCCCTGCCGGTCAGACAGATCCGCAAGCTTCGTCTGCTCGCCAATGTGCTGCCTGCGATGCTAGATCACATGGCCAAGGGCGACATGCCGAGCGAGCAGCAGCTTCGCCCGATTTCCGCAGCGTCACTCGACGAGCAGAAGGAAGTCTGGAAGGCACACAAGCCGAAGAAGGGTGAGACAGCATCCTGGTGGGCGATCGCCAACGGCCTCACCAAGACCCGCATGTTCGCGCGCGATGCGAGTTTCGGCGATGATCTCCGCCGGGCCTACGGCATCGAGTGGGCAGAAGACCTGTTCGGACCGGCTGACGAGGATAACCGCTACACCACCAACGTCGAAGCATTCCTCGGTGCGCAGCAGGAATGGATGAGTAGCAATCTTCCCAAGGAGGGCTCCATCGTCGAGCTCAACAATTGGGGCCAACCCCAATTGCCGCCGAAGGCGGAGCGTATCTACGGCAAGCCCGGCAAAGGCGATTGCACCGCCATGTATCTCGATCGTGAGGGCAAGGTGCAGTCCGCCCATTTCCGGTTGCCGGAGATCAAGAAGGCGAAGCGAAAGGGCGATCCGACCGCGCCCGGCGGCGAGGACACGAACGAGGCCATCGACGTTGCAGGGAAGACCCGTCCCGACGTGACCCGAAACGGCCTCGACATGATCGGCGATTTCCGCACAGACGCTCTGCACGAGGCACTGGCACGAGCGCCGATCGAAGACGATACCCTCTTGGCGCTGCTCGTCCTCGCATTCGCCGGGCAGAACGTCTCGGTCGATTCCGGCTCCGAAACCTCCAACCATCTCTACGGCTCCAAGCGTTTCGCCCGGCACGCCGTCCGGCTGATCGGTGAAAGCGGCAAGCTGCAGTTCGATACAGATACGCTTCGTGTCGTGGCCAGGTCGACCCTGATCGACGCACTGTCGGCGCGGACCAACCGCACGGACAGCGGCATTGTCGCCCGGATCGCCGGCGATGCCATAGGCGCCGACACCTATCTTCCGAACATGGGCACGGAGCAATTCCTCGCGTGCCTATCGCGTCCGGCACTGGAAGCGTCCTGCGGCGGTAGGAGTGTCGCTCCCCGCCCGCGCGTCAGGGACACCCGGGCTGCCCTTGTCGAGCACTTCAAGGAAGAGGGTTTCGTGCATCCGTCTGGCCTCTTCGCACCCGATGACGTGAAGATGGGCGAATGGTTGGCCAAGAACATGGAGCATGGGGGCGATGACGACGATGCACCCGCCGACGGGCCGATGGGCGGCATCGAGGACGGTGCCGACGGTGAGTCTGATCCCTCGATCGAAGCCGAATTGGTCGACAAACCCCATGATCCGGAAGGCGAGGTCGGAGGCAACGCAGCCGACACCGAGCTCGAAGAGCTGGATGAAGCCGACGCTGACACCGGCACTGAGGATCCCGATACCGCTTACGGAATTGCGGCCGAGTAACCCTGCCCCACAACTCCGTACTGATCGATACCGCCGCCGGCCATCACCGGCGGCGGCTTTGTTTCCTCACCTCAAAACAGGAGAATACGCATGTCCGCGTCTTTGATTTACGACCTCGCCCCAATCGGCTCTATCAGCGCCTGGCGCGTGTCACGGCCGCTTTCCGAGCTTAAGCGCGACGACTTCTACTCGCATCATGGCGCCGTTGCGGATGAGACGGAATTTCAAGGACGGATGTTCGAACAGGCCGAGCACAGCCGCGAGCTCCGGGCACTTCACCGGCAGACTGTTCGGATGAACTGCTCGACGCCATGGGGACCGTCGCAGGGCGTGCGGCGGCGTGAGTCCGACCGTATGGGGGCTTTCGTGGCGGCCGGTCCGAGCTGGAGGAAGGGATGCGGGCTGTCGCTCGCAAGAGGTTCTCTCCTCCGGGGGTTCGGAGCCATAGCCCGCCCCCGCCGGTCTGCCCTTCGTTTTCGCTGCGGTCTGAACCGGCGGCCGGTCGTTTAAAGGCCGCTGGCGCGCCGCGAAGCGGCCGGTGCAGCCTCCCTCGCAAAACGGGTTCGCGTCCTTCGCAGGGCTTTACCCCGCTTGTCCGCAAACCCGTTTCGCTCGCCCGGCCGTCCCGGACCTGTGAAAGCGCCCGTCCTTAGCCGGTTCCTGTCGACCGCATCGAAGGGCAGACCGGCAGGGGCCGAAGCCGCTTCGGTGAAACCACGAAAGGAAGATCCCATGGCCAAGCCCGCAACCACTCGACCTGCCGCCCGCGTCGTGCCGCTCCGCAAGGGTACCACCCTCGAAATGGTCAGGCTCACATGCCCGGACACTGCGCAGGCAATGCTGATCGCTGAGAGTTTCGGAACCGCTGTAGTCGACAGCGATGGCATCCGTGAACTCCACGAGCGCCTGATCATTGAGACCGCCGACAGCCTCTCGGACGGTCTCGGTGAGAAGGCGATGCAGATCCATCTCCAGCGTATCGTCGGTGCGTATGTCGGCTCGGCGCACGGCGCCGGCCAGTTCTACAGTCGAGCAGTCTCCGAAGCCCGAGACGCGACCGCCAAATCGGCAAACGATCCCCGCGACGAGGATCTCGATGGCCCGGTGGGTTACGACAGCGCCGCCCAGCGCAAACGCGAATTCGCTGCCGACATGGGCATACAGTCCCACGCGCTGCGGATGGCCGCCGAGGGCGCAGTCGCAGCCTATCGCCACGTCATCGGCGAAGCCTGGAAGCCTTTCGACCGCCCGGTCGACAATCCAGGCCAGTCGCTCGACCGCAAGGCGGCCGAGGCACAGATGGCGGCTCTCGGTTGAGGCGCTTCCGGCGGAGCTTCGGCTCCGCCATCTCCCTCTCACTGATCCTTGGGCCGGTTCCTTTGGGACCGGCCTTTTCCATGTCAACGGAAGGAAAAACAAGAGCCCTGCCCGTCACGCGGCCTCGTCCTTGTTGGCGGTCCTGCAGGAGCCGCCGGTCTGCCACAACGGCTTTGCCGTCCTTCACTCCGTTCCGGCCGTTCCGGTGCGGCCGACCACCTGATCGCTCCTGCCTTCGGACCTCCGCGACGGGGTCGCGATCGGGGCGGCCTCCAAACGGAGGATCACGACATGAGCAAGAAAGCCGAAGGCGAACGCGCCGACATCTATGCGCGGATCACGGATAGAATCATAGCCGACCTTGAAAAGGGCGTAAAACCCTGGATGAAGCCATGGCATGCGGCCAACACCAATGGCCGGATTACCCGGCCGCTGCGCCACAACGGTCAGCCCTATTCGGGCATGAACATTCTCTTGTTATGGTCGGAGGGGATGGCGCGCGGCTTCACTTCACCCATGTGGATGACCTTCAAGCAGGCGCTTGAACTGGGGGCGGCGGTGCGAAAGGGCGAGACCGGTTCGACGGTCGTCTTCGCCAGCCGGTTCACCAAGTCCGAGGCGGACGGCAGTGGTGGAGAAGTCGATCGAGAAATCCCATTCTTGAAGGCTTACACAGTGTTCAACATCGAGCAGATCGACGGACTGCCCGAACACTATCGTCACCCACCGACCCCGGTGCTCGATGCGATCGAGCACATCGAGCACGCCGATTGCTTTTTCCGCAACACGGGCGCTGTCATCCGCCATGGTGGAGCGCAGGCCTATTATTCCCCTATCACGGACCACATCCAGATGCCGCCGTTCGAAACGTTCCGCGACGCGGCGTCCTACGTGGCCACGCTCAGTCACGAAAGTTGCCATTGGACTGCGCGCCCCGATCGCGTCGATCGCGATCTTAGCCGCTATGCGAAGGACAAGACCGAGCGGGCTCGCGAAGAGCTGATTGCGGAGCTCGGGAGTTGCTTCCTATGCGCCGATCTCGGGATCGCACCGGAGCTGGAGCCACGGCCGGACCATGCGTCTTACCTGGACTCGTGGCTGAAGGTTCTATCTGACGACAAGCGGGCTATCTTCCAAGCTGCGGCGCATGCCCAGCGTGCTGTCAGCTTCCTGCACGGTCTCCAGCCCATTCAGGCCGACGAGAGAGCGGCCGCGTGGGAGACGTCAAGGTCGGTCATTGTCACCCGCAACGGCCGACAGCTCTTTCGGCGCTCTCTCCGCGAGCGCGTGCTCATCGGACGTGAGGTCCAGCCTCCCCCAGATCGATGGTTTCCGATCGTTGGCTTTCAGCTTTCGGGACTGCTTGATTTCGACGGTAAACGGCTTTGTCTGCTGACGCATAGATCCTCCAGGCGACGAATCGCGGCCCGACAATATTGCGTTGATGAGAGGAGACAACTGCCCGGACGGCCGAGTTTGTCGCATCCGAAGCCGACGCTATGCTTTAGAGACCTGGGGAACGGCTTCGCGGCCGGGCTGTTCTGCCGGGGCAACGCACGGCGAGGGCCATGACCAAGTTCCTTCCACCGCTGTCATAGGCCACGCCCTCCGCGGGCTCGATGAGGCATGTCTGATCGGAGACCGGCTTCGCCTCGATCGTTCTCCCGCAACGGCCGTCCGCAATTTTCTTCCCCAGCGAACTGCGTTCGCATTCCTCGCGCGACAACAAAGTTTCTCCCGACCGCCCTCCATTTCATTACGGCCTTCCAGGTGCGGTCCGATCGTCCCCGATCCTTGCGACAGCCATCGAGGCCGCGAAGGGCGCGGCCCGAAACAACCGAAAGGAACAGACAATGGCTACCATCGGCACTTTCACCGCAAACGAAAACGGCTTCACCGGCTCGATCCGCACCCTCGCACTCAACGTCAAGGCCCGCATCGCCCGCGTCGACAGCCCCTCCGACAAGGGCCCGCACTTCCGCATCTACGCCGGCAATGTCGAGCTGGGTGCGGCTTGGCAGAAGCGCTCCGGCGAGAGCGACCGCGACTATCTCTCGGTCAAGCTGGACGACCCGAGCTTCCCCGCCCCGATCTACGCAACGCTCTCCGAGGTCGAAGGCGAGGACGGCTACCAGCTGATCTGGTCCCGCCCCAATCGGGATTGAGATCCCAACAAGGCCCCGCCACCGAGGCGGGGCCAACTGGCCGCTTTAAGAAAGCCGGCAACGGGCGTCGAGCCCGCGGCCGACTTTTAGGGTGCCATACGGAGAAGTGGGGGTCTGCTCATATCGGGCCTATCGTGCCGTGGAGCCGGGACAGCCTCAAGGACGAGCGGTTCCCCCAAAATGCCGGCGCATTTCGGCTCCCCCACTCACCGCCGCTGGCGGTCGCATGCGCGATCCTTGACCCTGACCCACCGCCACGCCGGCGGGCGTCATCTTTCTCAAACATCAAGGAGATGACGATGATCGAACAACAAATCGAAGAACTGCGCGCCGAGCTGAACGCTTGCATCGAGCCCGCCGAGCGTCGCGAGATCGAAGCCGAGCTCGAAATCGCCCAGGCCGAGCTGATCATGATGCTTGGCGAACAGGATGGTTCCATCGACGCCGAGCCGCCCTTCTGAGGGCGGCATACCACCAGCATTGGGGGACCGCGGCATCCAGGATCCCGAGAGGGGCGATCCGCTGCGACTCTCCTTTCGATCTACCGTCATCGACATCGGGGATGCTGCATCCCGTCCGTCGCCCGCAACCTGCCGGCGCCAGAATTTTCCCCGCCGTATTGCGGCTCCTCGCGTGCCAAATTCTTGGCGCCGGCAGGTCCTTCACTCTCGTTTCGTCCTTTCAGGTGCGTCCCTCCTTGTCCGCCATGCGGCCTATCCCCGCGATATCCGCATTTTGAAAGGAGAAAATACCGTGCAACAGCTCGCTCAGTTCCTCACCGCCACCGGCCGTCGGCTCCGCACCCTCGGCAAGGTGATCTGTCACTACTTCCGCAAGGGGAAACTCGGCCTGAAACTGGCCATCAAGATTCCGTTCTTCGTCGAGATCGAGGCGTCGTTCGAGACCGACTGGAACCGGCGCGAATAACACGCCGTGGGCCGCTTCAGCGGCCCCTCCTCTACCAGCTGGAACGCGGAACACAATCATCGTCAGCTCGGCGAATATCGGCAGGTTGTTTTTGGCCGATAGCCGCGACCACGTATTTGCTTCAACAGCTCAAGGAACAAGCGAACCGCTTCCTCCTCCCGTTCGAACACATGCTGCTTTTCCTGTCCACGCTTGCCGATCCGTCCCCATCGCCGGGTCAGGCAGGCCTCTCCGAACATCGTCTGCTCGATCTCCATGGCATAATACCGCGCCATGTTCTTGGCTGGATCCGTTCGTTCGACATAGAGCTGGTATGGTTGCGAAATCATGCCGGCATGATCGTCACACGGCGCCGCTACGTCCAACGACATATGTGAATCCTACAGATGCGACCGATTCATTTTCGTGAAGAATGGGGCTTGGGCGAGGCGCCGATGGCGCACGGCTGTGGTCGCACCGCGACCGGAGCCCGCACGCGGTCTCCGCCCCGCCGGGTTACGATCCTCTCGCAGCAAGAAGCATGCCTCTGCGAAATCTCATTGTCCGGAGACAGCCGGAGCCTCCCGTCGCCATCGGAGATGGCAAGCGGTCGCGTCCCTTCAGGACGCGGTTCTATCTCTCTCTGACGTCCCATTTTGCACCCGCCGTGTCGGGTAGCAGCGGGGCATTGCTGCCCCGCCGCCCCCTAAGAACCGGGCGTGCGGATCACTCCGCACCCGGCTCAAGCCATTCTCCAGCGCCACGTTGTGACACCGGGCTCCCCGGCGGTATGTTTCGCGTCCTGACGGCGGGCGAGGTAGTCATCCCATGTGGGATCGAACGGGTTAGCCAGCGCCGGAATTTTGGCATGTCTCTTGATTGGGACAGCCGCTGCACGGACAAGCCCATACTTGGCGTCCTCCGTGCTGAAATCCCATGACTGGCTACCGTTGACCCTGAAATACCTTCTCCTGATCCACCGTGCTCCTTTGTTAGGGTGTCGTCGGCACGCCCATCTCCAGAGCATGCGCCAGATGTAGAAGTCTATCGAAGAGAAGGTCGCCTTCGCCACGACATGGCGGTGATACATCGCCCATCCCCGAATGATCGGGTTCAGCATTTGTATCAATCCTTCCTGCGCGATGGCGGCGTTGCCTTTGATGATTCTCCGGACCTTATCCAGCAGCGCCTTGACGCTGTGTTTGGACGGCGTGATGAGAAGTTTGCCGTTGTACTTTCGCACATTCTGGCCCAGAAAATCGAAACCATCCGCAATGTTCGTGATTCTGCTTTTCTCGTCCGAGAGTTCCAGTCCACGAACAGCCAGGTATTTCCTGATCGCCGGCAAGACCTTGTGTTCCAGCACCTCTTTCGATGCACTGGTTACGATAAAGTCGTCGGCATAACGGATGACGTGGGGCTTGGCTTTTCGGTACGTGGATTTCGACGATCCCACGCTTGCATCGACTGCGGCCTCAAGCCCATCCAACACTCTGTTAGCGATTGTGGGCGAAATCACGCCCCCTTGCGGGGTTCCCGCCCGCGTCTCGAACAGAGTTCCCTCTTCAACATATCCGGCTTGAAGCCACTTCCGCAGGATCGCCTTGTCCATAGGCATATGCTCGAGGATGTAATCATGGCTGATTTCATCGAAACAGCTTTTGATATCGCCCTCTAGAACCCACGTGGCGGACTTCCGTCTTGCCAACGTGATGAAGCACTGCTCAATGGCGTCGGCTGTCGAGCGTTTGGGCCGAAATCCATAGGAATTCGGGTCCGCCAAGGTCTCCGTCACTGGTTCCAGCGCAAGCTTCCATAAGGCTTGCATTGCGCGGCACAGCATACGGGGTATCCCGAGCGGGCGCTTCTTGCCGTTACTCTTGGGAATATAAACGCGTCGCAACGGCATGGTACGGTAGCCGTGATGCCGCAGCGACATTACTCCCTTCCATCTGGCCACCGGGGTTGTCCAGATTTCTCCGTCCACTCCCGGCGTTTTCTTCCCGCGATTCTCCGTCACCCGCTTCACAGCCAGCATCTTGCCGCTGTGCGAGCGGGTCAGCAGACGTTGCAAGGCTTTTACCTTGCCCCATCGGCATTCGCGAGTGGCCTTGGCGATACGCACTTGAAGTCGCTTCACGGTTGCTTCAATCTGCGACCAGTCTGTCTGATCCCAAATCTGCCCTCCGTGCGAGGACGCACCAGCATTCGCTGCTTTCGCACCGATTGCCGTCATCTGCTTTTCCTCGTCCAGCAATTAGTCATGTTCTCTCGCCATGAATGACCGAGCGGAAGTCTGCCCACTTTCGTGTCGGGCGATGTTGCAGCCCGTATCCCGACCATTACAGCCGGGCCTTCGCTTTCTCCGCCTTCCTTTACCCACAACACCAACAGCGTTCCTTACGGTTCGCCTGCCGTTACCGGCAGCGCTATGGGCTTACCCTGTTCCGCATGAATCTCAGAGCCAGTCGGACCCTTCCTTTTCGCCGGCAGCTTTCCGTCCATGGAGGTCCAACCGGAAAGGACCACACCTTGCTGCACACCTTTTGGTTCAAGCCTATCAGCACATTTGGCTTGTTCCTTGTTACGGCGTTTATCGGAAGTTCACTTGTGTTGGTCGTCATTGCTCATCCCTTGCACCTCACCGCCTTTGTGCTGGCAGTTTCCACTTCGCCTCACGGTTCGGTGGACCGGTCACCCGGTGGTTACGTTGTCCCCGAAGCTCCACACGGAGTCGTTGCCAACTTCGCATGTTCGGGTAGGGAACGACCGATGGAACGGTCGGTTTCGTAAAGTTCACATCACGTGTTCTCCTCTCGAAACAGAGATTCATGCGACTTTCAGGTCGCACTCCGGCGTCAAGGACATCGCGGCCCCCCCAATTTTCCCAACGCCGCAAGCGGCACAGAGAAAATCGGTTCCTCCGCTCGCCGCAGGGCGGCCGCGTTCCGCGGTCCCTGACCCCTCACGGACTACGGTGCCGACACCTTTCGTCAGAAAACGAAAAGGAGACTCTGATGACAAAGCATCAATTCGCTCGTGTGGTGGAAGAAGATCAGAAGCGGCCGGATCAACAGCCGGATTGGCTTGAACGGCTGCGCCGAAATTTCGATGCGGAAGTGCATCTTCCCGCCGATATCTCGCGGGAGTTTCTGTCTGCAGCGCTGCTTTGGGCAGTCGACAACAAGGTCGATTTCGGTTTGTTCCACGAGGCCAGCGAGATCATCATTGCGCACTTCGGCGGTGATGAGATCTACCTCCCGTCGCGGTGGTCCGACAAACGATGGCACACCGGCCTTGAGGACAAAGAGCCTTTCGATCCGAGCGACTGAGGTCGAGACCAGAGGCGGCTTGTCGCCTCTGGTCTTTGCCTATTCACATGAGCCCCTCCAGCCGGATCGACCGAGCGGAGCGGCTATGAAAGGGGGGCTCTGCCGCCCCTCTCGATCTCACCCCATGAAGGAAGGGCAATGCCCCTCCTTCAAACTTCCTCCCAGGGAGAAAGGGAGACGGTTCCCTCCTCCCTTTCCCCAAACCCCTATCCCTCTCCCGTGCAGGGAAGGTGATGATGGCTGTCACCCGCCCTGGCACCAGCCGTGTCGGGCACCATCCCATGATCGGGCAAGCCCTTCCTTGATCAAGGCATTGCCCAGCGAATTGCCTGCACGAAATACGGTTCGCAGTTTGCGTCCATATTTGTCTTCGTCACGGAACCCGGCCGCTAGCGAGAATTTTCCAGCGTTGAGCAGCGTCAGCAGGCGGGATTTTGCCGCCTCACCCTTTATCCGTTCCGCCTCGCACCGGGGCGGGCTGAGTTCAGGCGTATCGATGTCGGCGATGCGGATTTTCTCGCCGTTGAACCAGAATGTGTCGCCGTCGACGACGCAGTTCGCTCGATGGCTTCCGTCGCACATCGAAAATGCGGTCGACAATGAATCCGTCATCGGTTTCTTGGCCAAAGTGGCGAGATCGGGGAGAACGTCGGCGCCGCCATAGGCAAGCCAACCCCCAACAGCAATGATCACGGTGCATAGAACTGCCGTCGAGCGTTTACGCCATCTGTTCCGCCCAGATCTCAGCAGTCCTCCACCCGCGCGCTGCCGGTCGCGACCGCCTCCGGCCTTCGGCGGCTTTCTAAACGGAACCACATTTGATTTCGCCACTTTCCGATCCCCTCGTTTCGTCTCAACCTATGTCGGACCCGGTTTCATCTGCGTTTACGGAGGAGCTTGGCTCCGGGCTGCGGTGTGGCCGGCAAAATGGTGCGCGACGGGCGGGGGCAGTCGATCCCGCCTCCCCTTCGGGCCACTATGTTGAGGCTCCTGCGGCTGCCCTGTTTTCCTCCCGTCACGCAACGAGAATTCCCGAAATCTCGCCCGTCGGGCGTCGCTATGCTGATTTCTCCGATACTCTTCTTTTTCCTGGATCAGCCTTGCTCGGTTGCACCGCGCGCCGGCTTGGATCATGCAGGCTTTGGCGTATCCCCGATCATGTGAAACCTGTTTGTGCCGACGCATGCCTTCATGTCGTCGCGCCGGAACCAGATGGCTCGTCCGCATCGGAGTGGCGCGTTTCCTGCGGTGAAGACGATCTGTTCGTCGGCGCGCATGCGCAAAACTTCATGCGGCTGGATGAGTGGTCTGGCGCCGAGCTGCTTCGAGCGTGTCCGCGATGATCCCTTTGCCTGGAAACTCCGGCTCACCTGGTCGATCTCGACCGTTGTCATGCCGCAGCGTCGCGAGATGTAGTCGGCCGTTTCCGGATCGTTGATGGCAGCAAACGAGATCCAGCTCGCACTCTCAAACCATTTGCTCGCCGCGTCGCGGCCGCCATAGGTTTCTCGCATCTGGCCGATCGACTGGTAGATCATTGTCAGCGTGATGCCGTATTTTCGGCCGGCGTCACGAGCCGTTTCGAGAATCCGCATGTAGCCCAGGCGTGCCACCTCGTCCAAAAGGAACAGCGCCCTGCCCTTCAACGCTCCATCACGATTGTAGATCGCGTTCAGGAAGGACCCGATGATGACGCGGGCAAGACCGGAATGGGTCTCCAAGGTCTTGAGGTCTATGTTGATGAAGACGTCCGTATTGCCGGCCGCGATGTCGTTGGTCGCGAACTTCTTTCCCGATACTAGCGCCGCGTAGTTCGGATAGGAAAGCCAGTGTGTTTCCTTGACCGCGTTGGCGTAGACGCCGGAGAAAGTTTCCGGCGTCATGTTGACGAAGGCTGCGACGTTTTCCTTCACAAAATCCGAGCCCGAATTGTCGTAGATGTCTTGCAGCCGTTTGCGCAATGTCGGCTCCGGCTCCGAGAGGTTCATGCGCACCTGCCGAAGCGTCTGGTCGTGCTCGTCCGTGCGGCCGGACAGGCAGACATCGGCGATCAGCGCCGTCAGCAGTTGCAGCGCCGATGCGCGAAAGAAGTCGTCACGGACACCACGCACGCCTCCGCCGTCGCTCATGATCCAGGAGGCGACCGAGGCAATATCCTCTTCCTTCGTCCCGCCGAAACGACCGACCCAGTCCAGCACGTTAAAACCGATGTCAGGCTTCCTTGGATCGAGGACGAATACATCCCTTCCGGCTCCGCCGCGATGCACGGAGACCATCGGTGCGACCTCGTTCGAAGGATCGAGCACGATCAGCGTGCCGCCCCATTTCAGTGCCGTCGGGATCGTCACCGACGTCGTCTTGAAGCCACCGGAACCGGCAAAGACGATCCCGTGCGACGAGCCGAACGAGCCATCGAAGCACAGCAACGGCGACTTGCCGCCGGCGCCCCACGTCTCAGCGCTGTCGGCGCGAAACGCTTGGCTCCCGACACTGTCCTTGTCGACCCGATAGCGCTCGCCGATGACGATACCACCGGCATCGGGAAACAGCTTTGCTGCCTCCGTCAGTTTCATCCAATCCGCTTCGCCATGGAGCGCCCGCTTGCCCTGAATGCGTTTTGGCTCGGCCCTTGCGAATGCCGCATTGCCGATGAGCGCCACGCGAAGCGCGAAGCCGGCACATAAGAGCGCCGCACTCGCGCCGATCGACGTCGCCGGATCGAGAAAGGCCCAGACCGTCTTGTCGGCGGGTACTGTCATGAAAGCGGAAAGGCGCATTGTTTCGCGAATGGCTGCGATCAAGATCGTCCCACTGCATCCCGCGACGACGCCCCAACCTGCCTGCTTGATATTGATCGAACCGGCGCTCGAAAACAGCAACAGAATTCCGATCGCCGCACTGGCCACATAGGGCAATGCGATGCCCGCCCGCCCCCATGCCAGTCGCGCGGCCTCGGTCTTGCCAAAACCGGAAAGCCACTGCTCTACCCCTGTCATCCCGATGACGACCAGGATCATCAACGTCCCTGGCATGACGACGAGCGCAATCCTATTGATCGTCATTGCCGAAGGCCTCCACGCCGATTGCCGTGAGCCTGGACCGCTCGGTATCGTCACTCTTGATGCGGCGCGCTGCATCGACCAGCGCGCCCAGCAACAGTGCTCGCTTCTCGTAGCGCAGACCGGCCTTGACGATCAGTCCGCCGAGCTCGATCTTTTCTCGCGTGTCCTTCTTGCGGGCGTCGGATGTCATCGTCCTCGCCATGCGTTCAAGCCTCGCCAGCGCTGCCCGCGCCCGCGCCAGACGTGACCGGCGCGGTTTGCTGCGAGACGACGGCTGCCCCTCCCCTTTCTTTTCCGGCCGTAGCGCCCTGCCCTCCGCGAAATCGCTTGGTCAGTTGCTCAAACGCTGCCTGAAGCTCCGCCTCGTCGATCTCGATCTCGCCAAGGCCCGCCTTGAGCGCGATCCGTCCGATGCGTTCCGCTTCCCGGGTCTCGGCGATCTTGAGCTGTTCCTGCAGCTTGGCGATTTCGTCGCGAAGTTTCGCGGATGGCTTCTTCATGTCCGTCTGTCTCCCTGGGTGCGAAAGCTTGTCTTTCGAACCCAGTTTTTCGGACCGGAGTGCGGAACGCACTACTGTGAATCCTACAATCGCCAAGGGCGATGCTTTCGGGAATGATCCCGGCCGTTCCGAAGGAGCGGCTTCCAAGGGCGCAATTATACGTCGCTGGCGCGACGTGTTGCTGAGAGAGCCTGGTGGCCGCCGCTCCCCACGAACCCTTTGATTTCGTTCGCAACCGGGAGAGAACTCCGCCGTGGCCGTCCCTCACTTCTCCGTCAGCGTCGTCGCCCGTGGCTCCGGCCGCAGCGCCGTCCTGTCGGCCGCTTACCGGCACTGCACCAAGATGGAGTTTGAGCGAGAAGCCCGGACGATCGACTACACGCGAAAGCAAGGCCTTCTGCACGAGGAGTTCATCATCCCCGCCGATGCGCCGGCGTGGCTGCGAGCAATGATCGCCGATCGGTCGGTCGCCGGCGCATCCGAGGCCTTCTGGAACAAAGTGGAGGGCTTCGAGAAGCGATCCGACGCGCAGCTCGCCAAGGACGTCACCATAGCCCTGCCGCTCGAGCTGACGGCCGAGCAGAACATCGCGCTCATGCGCGACTTTGTGGCGGGCCACATCACCGCGCAGGGCATGGTCGCGGACTGGGTCTATCACGACGCCCCCGGCAATCCTCACGTCCACCTCATGACCACATTGCGGCCGCTCACCGAAGACGGTTTCGGTTCGAAGAAGGTCGCGGTGCTCGGCCCGGACGGCAAGCCAATCCGAAATGACGCCGGTAAAATCGTCTATCAGCTGTGGGCCGGTAGCACTGAGGATTTCAACGCGTTTCGCGACGGTTGGTTTGCCTGCCAGAACAAACATCTGGCGCTTGCCGGCCTCGATATCCGCATTGATGGCCGTTCCTTCGAAAAGCAGGGTATCGACCTCGAGCCAACCATTCACCTCGGTGTCGGCGCCAAAGCCATCGAGCGCAAGGCCAAGCAATCCGACCACAAGTCGGAGACCTCGACTCCCAAACTTGAGCGCCTTGAGCTTCAGGAGGCGCGCCGCAGCGAGAACGCGCGGCGCATCCAGCGTCGTCTGGAGATCGTGCTCGACCTGATCACGCGGGAGAAGAGCGTCTTCGACGAACGCGATGTTGCGAAGGTCTTGTATCGCTATATCGACGATGTCGTTCTGTTCCAAAGTCTGATGGTCCGCATTCTGCAAAGTCCAGAAGCGCTCAGGCTCGAACGCGAGCGAATCAACTTTGCGACAGGTAGTCGGACATCCGCGAAGTACACCACGCGCGAGATGATCCGCCTTGAAGCCGAGATGGCCAATCGCGCGATCTGGCTCTCCGGTCGCGCCTCTCATGGTGTGCGCGAGGCGGTTCTGGAGGCGACCTTTGCGCGCCATTCCCGTCTGTCGGACGAGCAGCGAACGGCGATCGAGCATGTCGCCGGGGCCACGCGGATTGCCGCTGTCATCGGCCGCGCCGGCGCCGGCAAGACGACGATGATGAAGGCTGCGCGCGAGGCGTGGGAAACGGCCGGCTATCGTGTGGTCGGCGGAGCGTTGGCTGGCAAAGCCGCTGAAGGTTTGGAGAAGGAAGCTGGCATCGTTTCCCGCACGCTGTCGTCGTGGGAGCTTCGCTGGAACCAGGGTCGCAACCAGCTCGACGACAAGACTGTTTTCGTACTCGACGAGGCCGGCATGGTGTCGTCACGGCAGATGGCTCTGTTCGTCGAAGCCGTCACCAAGGCCGGTGCGAAACTGGTTCTGGTCGGCGACCCCGAACAGCTTCAGCCGATCGAGGCGGGAGCCGCCTTCCGCGCCATTGCCGATCGCATCGGCTATGCCGAACTCGAGACGATCTATCGTCAGCGCCAGCAATGGATGCGCGACGCCTCGCTCGATCTGGCGCGCGGCAATGTCGGCAAAGCGGTCGATGCCTATCGCGGACATGGGCACGTCAGGGGGTTGGACCTCAAGGCGCAGGCGGTCGAAAGTCTCATTGCCGATTGGAACCACGGCTACGATCCATCGAAGACCAGCCTGATCCTCGCGCACCTTCGCCGCGACGTCCGGATGTTGAACGATATGGCCCGCGCCAAGCTGGTCGAGCGTGGCGTCGTCGCGAACGGGTTTGCCTTCAAGACCGAGCAAGGGACCCGCATGTTCGCCACCAGCGACCAGATCGTGTTCCTCAAGAACGAGGGCAGCCTTGGCGTCAAGAACGGCATGCTTGGCAAGGTCGTCGAGGCATCCAGGAATCGTATCGTTGCCGAGGTTGGTGAAGGTGAGCACCGCCGGCAGGTCACGGTCGAGCAACGTTTCTACAACAATCTCGACCACGGCTATGCGACGACGATACACAAGAGCCAGGGCGCGACCGTTGACCGGGTGAAGGTGCTTGCTTCCCTCTCGTTAGATCGCCATCTCACCTATGTCGCCATGACACGCCATCGCGAGGATCTCGCCGTCTATTACGGCCGACGCTCCTTCGCGAAATCCGGTGGCCTTATCCCGATCCTGTCGCGCCGGAACGCCAAGGAGACGACGCTCGATTACGAGAAGAGCTCTTCGTACGGCCAAGCCTTGCGCTTTGCCGAGGCGCGAGGCCTGCACGTCATGAATGTCGCCCGCACGATCGCTCGCGATCGGCTCGAATGGACCGTCCGGCAGAAACGAAAGCTCGCCGATCTCGGTGCCCGTCTAGCCGCCATCGGCGCTGCGCGTGGACTGGTTCGCGGTAGCAACAACCAATCGATCCCGAACGCCATCAAGGAGGACAAGCCCATGGTATCAGGCATCACCACCTTCCCGAAATCGCTTGAGCGGGCTGTCGAGGACAAGCTCGCCGCCGATCCCGGGCTCAAGAAGCAATGGGAGGACGTCTCGACCCGCTTCCAGCTCGTCTACGCGAAGCCGGAAGCTGCCTTCAAGGCGATCAATGTCGATACGATGTTGAAGGACCAGTCGGTCGCGCAGTCCACCCTGGCAAGGATTGCCGGCGAGCCAGAGAGCTTTGGCGCGCTCAAGGGCAACACCGGTCTTCTCGCCAGCCGTGGCGACAAGCAGGACCGGGAAAAAGCGCTCGCCAATGTACCGGCGCTCGCCCGAAATCTTGAACGCTACCTTCGTGAGCGGGCCGAGGCCGAATTCAAACATGAGACGGAGGAGCGCGCGGTCCGCCTCAAGGTATCCGTCGACATCCCGGCACTCTCTCCAGCGGCCAAGCAAACGCTCGAACGCGTGCGCGACGGGATCGATCGCAACGATCTTCCGGCTGGCCTCGAATATGCTCTGGCCGACAGAATGGTGAAGGCCGAACTCGAAGGTTTCGCGAAGGCGGTTTCCGAACGTTTCGGGGAACGGACCTTCCTGCCTCTGGCTGCGAAAGACACGAGCGGCAAGACCTTCGAGACCGTCACATCGGGCATGACGGCTGGCCAGAAGGCCGAGGTCCAGTCCGCGTGGAATTCCATGCGCACGGTCCAGCAACTTAGCTCTCATGAGCGTACGACCGAAGCGCTGAAGCAGGCCGAGACACTGCGTCAGACGAAGAGCCAAGGCTTCTCGCTGAAATGACCGCGGGAGCTGGAACGCGGCGGGCGATGACCGCACAACAACGACGAGCGGCTGGAATCATTTTTATGGCCGCATTGGTCGTCATACTGGCGATCGGCACCGGCCTCGCCGGCGGGTACCGCATCAATCTGACGCCGAGCGAGCCACTCGGCGTATGGCGTATCGTTCCGCTCCATCGCCCCGTTGCTGTCAATGATCTGGTGTTCATCTGCCCACCGGCAACCGCGGAAATGCGGGAGGCACGAGCGCGTGGCTATTTCCGTTCTGGTTTCTGCCCGGGCGGCGTCGCACCGTTGATCAAGACGGTGATCGCCGTAGCAGGACAAAATGCCGAAATCGGCGCCAGCGTGAGCGTGGATGGGCGGGTGGTTGTCTCTTCCAGTCTCACACTACGAGATGGAAAAGGCCGGCCGTTGACGCCCTTTCCGAGCGGCATCGTCCCGCAAGGATATGTCTTCCTGCATTCCTCATTCCCCGGCTCCTACGACTCTCGATATTTTGGCCCAGTGCCGATCTCCGGCATTTTCGGGCTGGCGCAGGAGGTGTTCACCTATGTCCCGTGATTACCTTCGGCCGGCGCTGCTGATATTCGCTTCGATCGCGATCGGCGTCGTGGGCTGGAGCGGCCATGTGTTGCTTCTACCCGTCGCGCTGGGATTTCCAATTCTCTGGTCGCTCGCGCAAACGAGATTAGTGGCGGCACTTGCCTCCGCCGGATATTTCCTGGCCGCGTCACGTGGTTTGCCGCAAGGCGTGGCCGCCTTCTATTCGTCGGATATCTGGCCGGGCTTGTTGCTCTGGCTGTGCGCCTCTTTGAGCTTTGTGGTGGTGCATGCTGTCCTCTGGACAAAGAACACGCGCGTTCGTCCTTCTCGCTATCTCCTTGCGGCCGTCATCATGGCCATCCCACCATTCGGCATCACAGGCTGGGCGCATCCTGTCACGGCGGCGGGTGTTCTGTTCCCGGGATGGGGATGGTGGGGCCTTGGCTTCATGACAGCCGGCCTCGCGGGCCTCGCAGCCCGCATTTGGCCAGCTGTCGCCATCGCCTTCGCAGGCCTTTGGCTGTGGTCCGCCGCATCGTGGACCGAGCCGCATCTACCCAATGGCTGGCGCGGTGTCGACCTCGAATTGGGCGCTTCGCTCGGTCGGGACGTCGATCTTCACCGCCAGCGTGACCTGATCGCAACGGTGCGGAATGCGGTCAGCGATGGTGCCCGATATGTGGTGCTGCCGGAAAGTGCACTTGGCTACTGGACATCGACCGTGGAGCGGTTTTGGACAGGCGCCTTCAGCGATGGTGATGTCACAGTCATCACCGGCGCCGCGATGATCGACCCCAGGGGCTACGACAATGTCGTCGTCGCGATCGACAGGAAGGGCGCCCGTATCCTCTATCGCGAACGCATGCCGGTTCCCGGCTCGATGTGGCAGCCGTGGCGTTTCTTGGTCGGGGAGAGTGGCGGTGCCAGGGCGGATTTTTTTGCGAACCCGGTCGTCCCGATCGGTGCCGGCCGCGCGGCGCCATTGATCTGCTACGAGCAACTGATCGTTTGGCCGGTGCTTCAGTCAATGCTGCACGATCCGGGCTTCATCATTGCCGTCGGGAACGGTTGGTGGACCGATGGGACGTCGATCGTCGCCATCCAGCGGACTACTGCCACGGCTTGGGCAAAGCTCTTCGCCAAGCCGCTTGTTATTGCCTTCAACACTTGAGTGCCCAGGAGACACCATGATCGACGCAGCCCTGATAAACGAATGTGCAGACCCTTCTCTCAAGCCCGCGATCATCGAGCAATTCGTGACGGCCGCGGGCTCGGATGATCCCCTCGCCGTCACTGTCAAATCGGGCGGCCGGTTAATACTCGTTCCGAAAGCCACATCGACTGAGGAGGCGATGGCGATCATGCGCCAATACGCTGGTCAGGCGGTCGTCCGAGTCGGTCTGACTCAGTTACCTGCTGGGGTTGGAGTCAAGGAGCCCGCTGATTTGAAGCCTGATTTCGTCGATCCTTGCCAGAACCTCCGCAAAGGCACGGCGATGTTCGCCAAGGTTCTGAGGATCGTTGCGAAATGGTATGGCAACCCCACGAGCAAAGATGTCTTCCCGCAGATTTTTGATGATGCAGTCTACGCATGGAAAACCGGCGAGTTCGAGGGCGTGAGCGTGTTTCAGGCGGAGGATCCTGGCATACCCATCGAAGCGCCGCAGCAAAGCGATCAGACGCGTCCCGCCGAGTTAGTGCATGGCGAGGAAGCGACGCCGAAAGACGTACAGCCAGAGACGATGCAGGATGTTAGGCATGCGGGGATACGGATCGATCTTTCCCGCATCGGTGGTCAGCAATAGCGTTGAGTTCACCTCGCATTGGCGAGGCATGTTCCGGCCAAGCCAGAATTTAGCGCGGCTCCAAAGCATGAAATTACTGTGCTTCCAGATGCCTGGTCCGTGGTTGTAATGGCGGCGAGCCAGTAAGAAACCGCATACTGACGGGTTCCAGCTATGGAGTTGCCCGATAAAAAACCCGACAGGATCTGATTTCTGTTCGCTGAGCCATGAACTCGCGTGGTTGCGACCAAACCGCTCATTCGTCCAGCCTCGCAGCCGCAACCGCGTGCGGCATCAGGAATGTGGCAATCTCCGCGATGACGTCTGTCAGATCGCCAGGATTGTGTGCAACGCCTTCAACGAAAGCTCGCCATTGCCGCTGCTTTTGCTGGTCCTTGGCAAAGGCGTCCGTTAGGGCGTCGGGGAGGTCAATGGGGATCGATGTCTCGCGGCGATCAAAGGTAGCGGCTATTGCGCACGCCAGCCGATCATCGCCGAAGTCGAAAGACTGCTGAGGATCCAGATGTCGTAGAAATCCTTCATGCGGCTGTTTACTCGCCCCAGCATCACCATTGCCTGGAACTTCTCGGCAATGACCGTTTCTCGCGCATAGGCCCGAAGCCGCGGCATCGGAAAATCGAGCATGGAAGGATAATCCAAAACCTCCACCCCAGGCTCAAGCGCATCGCCAAAACCGATGTCGATCGTCAGGTTAATCCGGGCTCCGCTGATCGAAGCGATCACCCGCAGCCTGAGCCCACCATAATCCAATGCCTCGCGAATACGATCCACATGCAGCGTATCAGCGTCGAACGTAACGCCATCGTCGGCCTCTTGCGCCAGAATTTCCCGAAATGTCTCAAGCATCGGGTCCGGACTCGGATCACCGAAACCCAAAAGATCGAGGTCGCGCGTGCCTCGGTGCGGATTGTCGAACCAACTCATCATCAACATCGCCCCTTTTAGAACGAAGCGACCGGCGTGGGGCGACTGGCTAAGCCGGAACAATAACCGTTCAAGAGCAAAACGCGTCAGGACCAGATCGAAGCTTTGCCCGCTTGCCTTGGCGAGTTGCAACAGGCGGGCGCGCACCGAGGCGCCGACGTTTCTGATTTCTTTAGCCATTGGCGGTCAGCGCCTCGAGATACGGCCGGATCACCGATCCGACGCCACCGCGTTCGGCCTGGTTGGCGATTTCGCCAGGAGTAGCCCTTCGTTGCCGCAGCGCCTCCTGCAGCCCTTCTATCGCTACCGAAAGGCCGATCTTGTTGCGATAGCGAAAGCAATCGGCAATTGTCTTGGCAATTCCAAAGACCCTCACGGGAACGCCTTCAATGACATGGGGTTCGACGCTTTCGTTGAGAAGGCCGTCTGTGAAACGCACGATGCGCATAGCGGGGCCGTCCAGTTTCGGAGCCCAGTCCTTACGGCCTATGGCAAGCCAGATTTGTCCTGGGAGCTGATCTGTCAGGCCGTGGAACGCCAGTGCCGAAACGAGGCAGATAACGCCTTTGGGTGCGCGTTTGGCAACCTCCGCCAGGCTGTGGTTGACGTCGAGCTGCGCATCAGGAAGTTGATAAAGACCGCGGGCAAGCCGGAGCACTTCACCATCTCGTTCCATTCGGCTCATGGTGGCAGCCGTCACACCTGCGTTCCGCAGTTCCACCAAACGTGCTATTCCGCGCTCAGTTAGCACGGTGCGGGCAATTTGGCGTTGCGTGACGGGACTGGGCATTGATATAAAAGCTCGGAGAATTGGATCTATTATCCTAGGATTTGTATCACAATCCCTAAAGCCGAGAAAGCCATCATCGCCTTGTGAATTCTTCACCACGAATAGTTGCCTCGATTGGCTCGAGAGCTGACAAATCCAGTGGTCGTCAAGAGTAAAGATGTAGCCTTGCCGACGGACCTAGCCAATTGACGTGGAAGCATTGCCGGCCGGGCATGAACCCGTCAGTCGGCAGGACAACTTCTCTTAGTCGTCAAGCTCGGCGGTTGGCATCTGTGACTCCTCCGGGGGCCGTTTCAGTAACTCACAGGCTTCGATGCCCAAGACTGTCGCCAAACGGTCAACGACATCGATGCTTGCATTGTAGACGCTACGCTCGAGCGAACTGACGTAGGTGCGATCGATGTCCGCGCGATGGGCGAGTTCCTCCTGGGACAAGCCTTTAGCCTGCCGTGCAGCTCGCAAATTACGCGCAAATACCTCTCGAATCTCCATGATCCGGAGAACAGCGGCTTGATGAGTTTCCTACCACGGAGTATTCTCTACAGCACAAGCGGGGGTCGAATCCTTTTGAGCAAATAAGCAAGACAGTGTCGTTCAAGTCCCTGCACTCTTCGACGTCGGTATGGAGAGGCGCGAGATGAATTGCACAGGACCCAGATGATGCTCAGCGGATATTGTGATGGCGCTCAACCGATATAATAAGGCCGCAGCCTTAGGTTCGGGCAGCAGAATGAAGTTAGGGAGAAGCGGATGAACGATGTGGGCTCATCTCGCCACAGTTTGATGCAAGAGTCAGAACTAGAGGTGCTGGCAGTTGCTGCGATCCGTGAGCACCGCCATCTTATTGCCGCCGATGAGGCTGTCTATGAGGAATGGACTCGCGCGAGCGCCGATCCGTCGGTCTCCGCCGCCGTACTCAAAAGCCTGCAGGATGAGTATGTCGCACGTCAGAAAAAATCCGAAGCCCAGCAGGAGTTGTTGTCGGAAATCATCGATGCGCTTGGCTACGTCCCTAAAGTTGCCCCAGATGGCGAAGCCTGACGCTCATACCAGACCGTGATCTTTGGCGATCGCGACAAGTTGCGGAACGGTTGCTGCTTCGAGCTTTTCGCGCGCTTTATCGAGGTAGTGCTGCACTGTCCTCGGATTGATCCCTGTCAACATTGCGGTTTCCGGAGCGCTCTTGCCCTTTGCCGCCCACATTAGGCACGTTGCTTCTCTTGGTGAAAGTAACCGTTTCGGAGCGACAATCGTCGTCGCAGCTATGATTTTCAGGCGGTAGTGGATCGCCAGTACTGCCTGGATCGCTTTTTGCGCATCCTGCAGCTTTTTAACGTCAGCCGTCTGCGCTGAGGATGCAAACGTCAGCATCATCGTCGACCCGAAACTTCCTTCGACGGGTATAGTCACCCCACTCCGAATGCCGTAATCGATCGCCTGGTCCCGAAAACGCCTGAGTTCGGAGGTTCCACGAGCGGGCCAATCGTCGGCCGTCCAGGAAAACATTTCCATGCGACGCTTGGCTTCCGTAACGACCGGGTCGATGCGGGAGTACTGGTTTCGAGATAAACGCCCTGCCATTCCTCCGGATAGGAGTTGAATGTGCGGATTTCCAACCCCTCAGTTTGCAGATAAGCAAAACGGTCGTAGCCACATGCGTGCGCAAAGGTCTTCAGAGCACTTTTGATCATACGTTCATCATGCGCGGCTTCTGTCATATCGATGAGAGAGCGAAGGTCACCGTCCACTAACTTTTCTCCTTTTGCGACGGTGCAAGCCTCCCACTCGTCGCGCCGTTCTGACGCCGCGAGGTACCGGTTGCCACCGTTCGGCTAGCCGGAGCCACATGGGACATTGGACGATACGGCAGTTGCTTCTACGCGAAGCAGATCCACGTTCGTTGCCTCGCTTAGGTCTATTCACCTCTGCCGAGTATTCAACTCTTTCTGATCTAAAGACGATGATTTTTGTAGAGAATTTTAGTCACACCTGCGTCGCCACGCGGAATGACCTTGCGACGTTCAGTGATGTCGCGAAAATCTGAGGATCCTTTACCTGGTTAGCGGCCGCTATAGACAGACGGAAAAACAATATCCTGATCGACCAGGACGTTGAACTTGTAGCCCGGCCGGATGCGAATTGTCGGCTGAACGTTTAGATTCTTCGAGATCGTCTCTTCCGCTACCCGGCCGAATGACTCGGCAAAATTCCGTCGTGCTGCATCCGAGGCGGTAACCTGCGTCGCGAGCGTCGAACTCTCGGGCATCGACATATCGATCCCCGTCCCGATGACTGCGACCAAGGCTGCGGAACCGAAGGTCCTCCAAAGATGGCGGTCGACCTTATCTTGGAAGCCGCCATATCCTTCGGCGTCGGTGCCCGCCATGCCACCGATCTGCAGGGTAGACCCGTTCGGGAAAATGAGGTCAGTCCAGACGACGAGAACACGTTCCTGGCCGAATGAGACCTTGGAATCGTAGCGACCGAACAGCTTTGCGCCCTGCGGGATGAGAAGGCGATAGCCGGTTGCGCTATCGTAGACATTCTGGCTGACCTGAGCGGCAATGCGCCCCGGCAGGTCGGAATTGAGGCCGGTGATCAATGTCGCCGGGATGACCGAACCGCGCTTCAATTCATTGGGTGACATCTGTGGCACCACCTGGTTCGGCAGGTAGCCGAGATCTTTGATGTCCTGATTGAAAAAGTCCTCTTTCGATGTCTGCCCGTTCTGATCGACGTCCTGTCCTATCAGGCCGGATTTCATGGCGGCAGCATAAAGGTCTGAGGCACTGTTTGCTGCGATATTTGTCGGCTGGCGGCCGGTGTCGTTGGTGGAGCTTGCAGCCTTCTCAACGTCGGAGACGTCTACCTTCAGCGGCGAATCGAGCGCCATGGCACGAGCCTGTAGACGCGCCATGCGTTGGCGCTGGGCCTCGCGGATATATTGTTCATCCTGCTCTCGCTTCAGGCGAGCCTTCCACTCTTCTTCAGATTCGAGCCGTTGTCGGCGGTCTTGTCGTTCCATTGATTGGCGTTCGACGACCGGTTCCTGCTTTTCCTTATTCTCCACCACGACAGGTGTCGGTTGAAACACCTCCTGTTTTTCTGGCTCACCGATAATGCCATCCGTGACACCCCTTTTTAGCTGGTCACCGAAACTGGCCGCAGGGCTGTTGGAAGCACCCTCGATATCGCCACGATTGAAAGAAAGCCCGCGCAGCGACAGACCAATCACGACCACGCCGACGAACAGCACGATGACGATGATGGCGACGATGATCGGCAGGCGGTTGAGCCGCCGCATGCCCTGCTGATCGTCGGCTTGGCTCGACGTGCCAAGCTGGAGCGATTGGACCATGTTAATCTCCGTCAGTTGCGCTGCATGATCGAAAGGGGGCTGGCCGGCGTCGCGCCGGCTGCTGTCGGCGTGTAAGCGCGGCCAAGAGCGATGGAAGGCGTCGATACCTGTGCTAGCACCTGTTCGTCGAAACCGTCGATTGCATAAGCAAGCTCTACCGGCCTGATGTCTTTGGCGACTTTGCCGTCCGTAACGACCTTGTAGCCCCACCCCTTCAGCGCCGCCTTGAGGGCGGATGCGAACTCCGATGTGTCCGTCTCCATTTTAATCGTGGCGGCACCGCCAGCCGGGCCGATCTGTTCAGCCAAGCGGCTTGCCATGTCGCCGGCGATTGCGCTCGCGGCGGGTCCGGTGACGGCCACCGGCGTGGAGCTGGTGGTCAGCGCGTCGTCTGGCGTCTGGCAACCGGAAAGCAAGGCGGCCGCGGCGAGAAATGCGACTAGCTGGTGCATGGTTCAGCCTCCCCGCCGGATGGTGATCTTCTGCTGCCGCCAACCGACACCCGAAACGAGGATCGCCTTGTCGATCGCATAGTCGACGGTCATCATGTCGTTCTTCATCCGGTAATTGACGATGCGATTTTGACCGCCAGAGACGACGAAGAGCACTGGTGCATCCTGACCGGAGATCGACTTCGGAAACTGGATGTAGGTCTTCACCCCGTCAGAATAGACCCGCTTCGGCCTCCAGGGCGCGCTCCCGCTCACCGTGTAGGAGAAGTTCAGCTTGTCCGGCGCAGTGCCTGGAATGCCGCCCGTTTCGAGACGGGAATTGATGTCGGCGAGTTTGGTGGAAACATCTTCCGGATACTCGAACCCGACGCGCGCCATGTACTGGCTTGGATGAGACTTGAGTTGGATATGATAGGTGCGCCGTGACGTGGTCACGACCATCGAGGTGAGAAGGCCTGGCTCCGATGGCTTGACGATGAGGTGGATCGCCTGTCCGCCTGTCGCACCCGACGTTGCCGGCTCTACCTTCCACCGCACCGTATCGCCGACAAGCACGTCTCGCACGATCTCGCCACCCTGAAGTTCGATGTCGCAGACCTGTAGTGGAGAGCAGATGATGGACGGCTGGGTCTCGCCGAACAGAAAGATGACCTTTCCGTCCGGACCTGTCGTGACCAGCCCCGGTGTGCCGCGCCATTTCCTGGAAAGATTCGTTCCTTTTACTTCGTTGCTCGTCATGCTCTGCGCATGTGCGCCCGCCGCAAGGACGAGCCCGGCCATGCAGCCGGCGGCTGCTAACAGTAGTCGTGTTCTGTGCATTGAGAATCCCCTGCCCTTAAAGCTGTGCCGTCCAATCGAAATCCCGAACATAAAGGCCGATCGGATTGAGGCGGATCGTCGCCTCATCCTGTGGCGTGGTGAGCGTCACAGTCGCGATTCCGCGAAACCGCCTCGTGCCGGTTTCCTTGCCCTTGCGGTCCCGCTCATATTCCGTCCAGTCGATTTGATAGGTCTGGTTCGAAAGCGCGACGATGTTGTTGACCTCGATGGCAACTGTCGAAGCCTTCGCCTTCTCGAACGGAGAATTGCCTCGGAACCAGGCGTTGACCTTCTCCGTCGATGGATCGGACGTGCGAAGAAGGGCGTAGGTGCGGTCGATATATTGCTTCTGCACCACCGCATCCGGCGTGATCGAGCGAAAGCTTGTGACGAAGTTGCCGAGTGTGGCGCGCACCACGCGGACATCGGCATACTCGATCTGCTCGGGGAAACCTGCCGTGACTGCGGTTCCGAGCTTGTCGACCTCAACGATGTAAGGTACGAGCCTCACTTGTGTGCTCAGATACATCGCGTAGCTGAAGCCGATAACGGCCATGACCAGACCGAGGACACCAACAATGCGCCATGCGGCTGCGGCCTTCACATAAGAGCCATAGCGTTCGCTCCATTCCTGGCGGGCGGCAAGATACGGGTTTTCCGGGGCGCGGTTCGCTGCCATTTATTCTTCCCTTGTCTCGATTACGGTTTGTCGTTGCGTTCGGGAGGAGGCTTCGGTGTGCTATGACCGCCGCGATGCTCATCGAGCTTGGCATTGGCAAGTCCGAGAATGGACCCGGCATAAGCGCCCGGAGAGCCGATTGCCTTTTCCTTCGCGGCTGAACCGGCTGCTTGCGCGCCGGAAGAGAAGCTCGCGCCCACTCCGCGAAGAGCAGCACCTGCAACGGATGAACCGCCAGCTCGTGCGGCTTGAGCCGCCGCAAACCCCGCGCCGGCAGCGCCGGCGGCGAGGAAGCCAGCACCGGCGGCAAAAGACGCCGCTTGCCCGCCGTGGCGGATCGCTTCCATTCCTCCGGAAACCGATGCGCCCTGGACGACGCCCTGGATGATGTTCGGGACGTACATGGCGATGATGAAGACCACGACGGAAATACCGGCGATCGCCAGGGTCGTGACGAACTGATCCGACGAGGCAGTAGGCGCCTGGGCAAGACCAAGCAGGACGTTCGATCCGATCTTGGCGATCATCACCAATGCCATGAGCTTCATGCCGACGCCAAAGGCATACACCAGGTATCGAATGGCAAAGTCCTTCGTGAAGGAGGAACCACCCAGCCCGAGCATGATCATGCCGGCGAGCAGGCCGACATACATTTCGACCATGACCGACACGAAAATAGCTGCAACCAGCGAGAAGGAGATGACAACGATGCCCATGGCGAGAACGGCGGCAATCGCGAGTGCATTGTCTTCGAACACCCCGAACTGTGCTTGTTGTGACATTTGGGAGGCGACGCGGATGCCAGCATCGAACACCTCAGCAGGCGAAGCTGAACCACCGCCGGCGCCAATCCGGAAAAGGCTGTCGACCACTGCTCGCGCAAAGGTCGGACCTTGGGTCAGAACGAATGCGAAGAACCCGATGAACATGATCCGCCGCACCAGTTCGGCGAACCAACTGTCCAGTGAGGCTGACTGGATCGCCAACCAGACGGCCGCAATGCCGATCTCGATCGTTGCAAGAATCCAGAATAGGGATTTCGCCGCCTCCATGATGGTGGTCTCCCACCCCTTCGCAGCAGACGAGACCTGGTTTTCCAGTTCCGTGAGGACCTGTCCCTCCTGCGCGAATGCAGGAACAGCATAGGCGAGGAAAAAGAGACCTGTAATCAGGAACGAGCGTGCGACAGTTACCTTCACCATCTTGGGCGCATCTCCTGACCTTCCGTGATCGGCGGCAGCTCCTTCTCGGAGCCGAAGAATTTTTCCCTGACGGCGCGCTGCTCCTCGGTGAGCGCAGGTATTCCCGTGTTTCGGTAATTGACGATCAGCACTGTCGCTGCTGACGATGCAGCGGCGACAGCCAACAGCAAGGCAATCAAGACTTGGCGGCTCACCATCTTGGTTCCATTTTCTGGCCTTCCGGGACGCTCCTGATCTCGGCGTTGAAGAACTTTTCCCGCCGCGCCTGCGCCAGGTCCTTGTCGGTCTGTTCGGTCTGCAGCCAGGTTCCCATCATTGTCATCTGTTGGGAGACGAGCCCGCGAAGCTTCTGCATTTGCGCGACTTGCTGAGCGGCGATCTCGTGCCCGACCTGCAAAGCCTTCATTTGCCCGTCAGCCGTTTCGGACATCGACCGCAGCGAGGACATCGTATCTTCCTCGCTATCGAACTGGTCGGCCGTGAGGCTCGCCGCTTTCAGCGAGCTGGCGATCGTGTCGCGGTTGGTGTTCGACCAGGACTGGTAGGTCGAGGAGAACGTCGCGTTGTCCGGCAAGTTGGTCTTGAGATCGGCATAGCTTTGAAAGCGCTGCTGAAGAACGTCGTCCGCATTCCCCATCGAAAAGGCGATGCCCTGTCCCTGGTCGACGATGCTGCGCAGCTGGCTGAGATCGCTTTCGACCTGACCCCAGACATGGTCAGAAAGCTGCGCCGTGTTTTGCAGCATGTTCTCGTAGATCTTCAGCTGGTTCTGGATCTGCTCTGCAAGCTGGCTGATCTGGGTCAGCTGATTGTCGACCTGGATGCCGGAGCTTTTCATGAGATCCACGAGCTGCGCATTGTTGGCGAGCTGCGTCCATTCGGTCGCAGCGCCGGTGGCTGTACCGGCTTGCACAGAGCCTGCAGCTCCGATCGTGAGAGCGGCGGCCGCCAAGCAGGCGAGCCATCTATTCGAACGTGAGTAGCGATGCGGCATCGTGAACTCCTCTCGTTTCAAGCCAGTGGATCGGCCAGTCGTGGCCATGTTCGGATTTCAGTGCGCGGATGCGTTTGAGGTCCTCTTTGCCCGACGCGCCGACAAAGCTCAGCGCGACTGGCCCAAGCGACATGTTGAAGAGCCGCCGGCCTTCTGGCGTGGCGACGTAGTATTCACGCTTCGGCATGGCGGTAGCGACGATCTCGATCTGTCGCTCGTTGAAGCCGATGCGCTCGTAGAATTCTCGCGTCCCCGACTCGCGAGCGGCGCCATTTGGGAGGCATATCTTTGTCGGGCAGGATTCCTTTAGTACATCTATGATCCCGGACCGCTCGGCATCGGAGATCGATTGGGTCGCAAGAACGACAGCGCAATTCGCCTTGCGCAGTACCTTCAACCACTCGCGAATCTTGTCGCGGAATACAGGGTGGCCAAACATCAGCCACGCCTCGTCGAGCACGATCAGACTTGGCGACCCGTCCAAACGCTTCTCGATCCTGCGGAACAGGTACGTCAGCACCGGCACGAGATTGCGTTCGCCCATATTCATCAGCTGCTCGATCTCGAAAGTCTGAAAGGCGCCGAGCGTCAGGCCGTCCTCTTCCGCATCAAGGAGCTGGCCCATCGGGCCATCGACGGTGTAATGATGCAGTGCGTCCTTGATCTCGCGCAACTGCACGCCGCTGACGAAATCCGAGAGCGAGCGACCAGAGGCGCTCGCCATCAGTCCGACCTGCCGAGAGATGGCGTTACGATGATCGGGTGTGATGGTGACGCCCTGCAGGCCGATCAGCATCTCGATCCATTCCGTCGCCCAAGCCCGGTCGGCGTCACTCTTGAGTTCGGAGAGTGGGCAGAAGGCCAAGGCCCTCCCCTCTTCCGCATTGTCGCCGCCGATCTCATAATGATCGCCGCCAGCAGCGAGCGTCAGGGGTTGAAGTGAACTGCCTTTGTCAAAGGCGAAGATCTGCGCATTTTCGTACCGGCGAAACTGCGCGGCGATCAGGGCCAGAAGCGTCGACTTGCCTGAGCCGGTTGGGCCGAAGATCAGCGTGTGGCCGACATCATCGACATGCAGGTTCAGACGGAACGCTGTCGATCCGCTCGCAACCTGCATCAAGGGCGACGAATTCTGCGGATAAAAAGGGCATGGCGCAACAGGATTTCCGGACCAGACCGAGTTCAGCGGAATCAAGTCAGCAAGATTGCTGGTGTTGATCAGCGGCTCACGGATGTTGCAATACCAGTTGCCCGGTAAGCTACCGAGATAGGCGTCGGTGGCGTTCAGCGTTTCGATGCGCGCCCCAAATCCTTCCGCCTGGATCACCCGCCGGATCGCTTCGGCCTTCTCCTGCAGTGCCTCGCGATCGCTGTCGAACAACACGACGACCGGTGTGTAATAGCCATAGGCAACCAGCTGCGACGAGGCCTGCGCGATGGCATCCTCGGTCTCGGCCACCATAGTCATCGCGTCCTGGTCGACGGATCGACTTTGTGTCTGGAATATCTGGTCGAAGAACGGTCGGACCTTCTGCTGCCATTTCTTCCGCGTGCGTTCGAGCTTCTGTCGAGCTTCCTCGGCATCGAGAAAGATGAAACGTGACGACCACCGATAGGTCAGCGGCATAAGATCAAGGCTGTTCAGAATACCCGGCCAGCTTTCGGCCGGCAGACCGTCGATCGCAACGACGCCGAGGAAACGGCTTTCGACCTTTGGCGTCAGTCCGTGCTCAAGCTCCGCGGTGGCGATCCAGTCGAGATACATGGGAACGTCGGGAAGCCGGATTGGATGGCTTTCGCCGGTGGTGCAGAACCGGGCGAACTGGAGCAACTCGTCATACCGGGCAATTCGCTCCCCTCCCCTCTCAAGTGTTTCGCGGGTTTCCATTCGCCGGATCGAAAGTGTGTTGGCAAAATACTGCTCAAGCTCACGCACCGCGTTCTTGAACACGAAGAGCACCGTGTCCGCGTAGGACTTCTTCCGGCTTTCCTCATCCGAGTAGATGTATTTGCTGAGTGCAGTCTTCTTGGACTCAAGTGGCCGGTAGGTCAGGATCAGCGCATGCTTGCTCTCGAAATGCCCCTGCTCGCGCGCGAAATGCGCCCGACGCTCGGCATCGATCGCGCGGGTCACCGGGTCCGGGAAATGGCAACGGTCTTCTGTGGGATAGTCGACCGTCGGAATGCGGATGGCCTCGACCTGGATCATCCACCCGCTTCCGAGCCGCGACAGAACGGCATTGATCTGCCTCGACAACTCGTTGCGCTCGAGGTCCGTCGCGCTTTCGGAGTCCGGTCCCGCGAAGTACCAGCCGGCCATCAGACTTCCGTCCTTTAAGAGGAGGACACCATTGTCCACAAGGCCGGCATAGGGAACGAGATCGGCAAAGGATGGGCCGGTCACCCGGAAGCGTTTGAGAGCTACCATGGCCGCCTCCTCAATACCGTCGCCACGGCGAAGTGGTCGCCTTGTAATAGGGCTTGTAGGAAATGTGCCTGATATAGACCTGCCGCATGTGCGGATCGGCCTTCGCCATCATCCTGAGCGCCCCGACGATGACGATCCAGACGGCGACGCCGAAGAGCGCCGAATAGACCGTGAGAACCACGAAGATGAGAATGACGGCCGCAAGGCCGGTGATCAGCATCAATTCGCGGTCCGCGCCCATTAGAAGGTTTGGGCGCGAGAGGGCACGATGGATGCGATTGCGTCGCAAGCCGGACACGGACTCAGCCATCATCTCCCTCCCCTCCCCCGTTCGAACCAATTGACGTGACCTGCTCGTCGGGTAGCCCGATCGAAGCGCCGGTCGCACCGAACAGGCCGACGATGTTGGTGGCGCCGAGCAGGATGCCGGCGACGAGAACGACGTAAACAAGGCGCCGTGCGAAATCGTTGAGCTCGCCGCCGAAGATGAGCATGCCGCCGGCAATGGCCACGGCTGCAAGCGCGATCGCACCCGCGACCGGGCCGGTTATCGATTCCTGAATCTGCTGCAGTGGCCCTTCCCATGGGAGGCTGCCGCCGGAACTGGCGAGCGCCGGCGCGACAGAGGCAAGAACGATTGGCGCCGCCACGAGCGCGGCGGCGATGAGGGTATGCTTACGCGACATGGCGCGCCTCCTGTTCGTCGGTGAGTTGATCGGATTCGATCTCGTACTGTCCGTTGATGAATCGCTCGACTTGGATGATGTCGCGAACAAGCCGGCCGCGCGGCGTCCGCTCGATCGAGATGACCAGGTCGACGGCCTCTCCGATGACCTCGTGCATCGGCTGCTGACTTGCCTCGGCCGTGAGCTGCTCAAGACGGCGTAGCGCCGACATGGCGGTGTTCGAGTGAATGGTCGCCACGCCGCCAGGGTGACCGGTGTTCCAGGCCTTGAGCAATGTAAGGGCCGCGCCGTCGCGGACTTCGCCCACGACGATCCTGTCGGGGCGTAAGCGCATGGTGCTCTTCAAGAGCCGGGCCATGTCGATCGTATCGCTGGTATGGAGGAGAACCGCGTTTTCGGCCGCGCATTGGATTTCCGCGGTATCCTCAAGGATGACGATGCGATCCTCTGGCGCAGAGTTGACGATCTCGTAGATCACTGCGTTCGCAAGCGTCGTTTTGCCCGAGCCCGTTCCGCCGGAAATGATGATGTTCAGCTTCGCGGAAATGGCACTGCGGATCGTGGCGGCCTGGTATTCTGTCATCACGCCGGTCCGAACATAGTCTTCGAGCGGAATGAGGCGTGATGCCCGGCGTCGAATCGTGAAGGCAGGCTTGGCGACGACGGGGGGCAATAGACCCTCGAAGCGGTGGCCACCGATTGGCAGCTCGCCGGAGATGATTGGCTGCTCCGTGTCGACCTCTGACTGAAGCGCGTGCGCCACTGTACCGATCACCATCTCCGCTGCAGCCGACGACATCTGGCCGGCGGGCGTAACGCCGTGACCGAGCCGTTCGATGAACAACTTTCCGTCCGGATTAAGCATGATCTCGACGACGTTCGCGTCGTCCAGGGCAACACAAAGCTGGTCGCCGAGCGCCTCCTGAAGTTTGCGGACGAGCCGAGGGTGAGAGCGAAGCTGGTTCACGGATTTCTCCTTACGCTGCCTGGCTGACAGGGGGCGAGTTCAGAACGGTAGTTGGAGGGGCGAAGCCTGAGGAACATGTCTGCGTCGGCGGCCAGCGTGCCCGCTACGGCCGTCGTCACGCCGATCTTCTTGGGTTCGCCTAAACGATGCAGCTGCCACCCCACGCGGGCGAGGATGCGCTCAAACCGAAGATCGGTCACAGTAACAATCTCAGTGTACCCATTTGCCACGCACCATTCGATGATGCCAGCGAACATGGTCAGCGTCGCTTCATGGACCGAGCCGGCGCCCCTCCCCTCCGCGAGAGCCGTGTCGACACAGAAGCGAGAACTCTCGATCATCGCGGCATGCCCCTTGAGTTGGCCGTCGGGGAGCAGCGACGGGAAAACGTCGGCCACCATTGTCGGTCCGAGCGCAGGAAGAAGCCTTGCGCACCCCGCCAATTCGCCGGTCTCTGCGATGGCGAGAATATAGGTCGGCCGAAGCGCGTCGAAGCGATCGGACTCGCACCCCGCCGTTACATCGACTTCCCAACCCAGGCGATCGGAAAAGACCCGAGCACGAAGCTGATAGTGGATGTGTAGGAGATGCGCCTCTTGGATCGTCCGGGGTGTTGAGAGCGCGAGAGCCCGCATGATCTTTCTCCGTCGTTGTTGGTCGGCGGGAAATCAGCACAGTTTGGAATCGGAGGGCAGTTGTAAGATCCAACATGCACGTAGCGAGGTGAGTCGCGGCTCATAAGGGGTGCGGCGCTACAGAGCCGCCTAATCCACTTGCTGCTACACTGTTTGGATTTGTAGGATTCACAGGAGAACATTCCGGGATCAGGGAGCCGGGCATTTGAGGCTAACTCCCGGAGCGGAAAAGCAAAAATCCGAACAGCCTTATGCAGATTGTCCCCGGTCGTTAACCTTTTGTTAACCCTAAACCTCTGGACCAGTTCGGAGAATCGTGTTCTATTTTTAGCGGGCAATGGCCGGTAAACCGGCGAAAAGCCGCCAAGAGGGACAGATGGCGATAGCAAACCGAGTAGAAGCAAGTGTTGGCTCGAAGGAAGATGCCGGCAGCAAAATCATGCGCCATGCCGGGCTTCTGTCCGGGCAATTGCAGCAGCTCAGAACTCGTATGTATCCGCCAAAATCGGAAAAGACCCTGCGTCCCTTTCTGACCAACGAAGTGTCGAAGCTGACGTCTATACCCGATTCCACCCTGAAGCTCATGTCCACCGAAGGACGTGGGCCGATTCCCAGTAGGCTGGAAAATAACCATCGCGTCTACACACTGGACCAGATCAATGAACTGCGTGAATTGTTCGCGATGCAGAAACCTGCAGACGCCTTGCGATTCCTTCCTCGTCGTCGTGCCGGGGAGCACCTCCAGGTTCTTGCGATAGCCAACTTCAAGGGCGGCAGCGCGAAGACGACAACCTGTGTCCACCTTGCCCACTATCTCGCCCTTCATGGGTATCGCGTCCTCGCACTCGACCTGGACCCGCAAGCATCCTTGTCCGCTTTGTTCGGTGCTCAGCCAGAAGTTGATGTCGGGTCGAATGAAACGATCTATGCCGCTTTGCGTTACGATGACGCCGAGCGTCGTCCCATCCGCCATATAATTCGCAGGACATATTTCGATGGCATCGACCTCATTCCTGGCAATCTTGAAGTCATGGAGTATGAGCACGAAACGCCACGGATCTTGGCGAACAAGTCCAGCTCCGGCGCAATCTTCTTTGAGCGGCTGAAACTCGCCCTTTTGGAAGTCGAGGCGGACTACGACATTGTGATTCTCGACACTCCGCCGTCCCTCGGCTTTCTGACCTTGAGCGCGATATACGCCGCGACTAGCATGATCATTACGGTCCACCCAGCCATGCTGGACGTCGCGTCAATGAGCCAGTTCCTTCTCATGATGGGTGATCTGATTAGTGTTCTGAACGAGAGCGGCGCTCAGTTGGACCAGGACTTCATCCGGTATCTGGTTACACGACACGACCCCAATGACGCGCCGCAGTCGCAAGTCGTTGCGATGCTTCGGCACCTGTTCGGCTCCGATGTATTATTGCCGACCGCCATTGAAAGCACCGCCGTTGAAGCAGCCGGCTTGGCGAAACGCTCGGTATACGAGCTCGAATTAGGACAGATCGGACGCGATACTCACAAGCGTGCCCGCGAGGCGGTAGATGCTGTGAACGAGGCGATTGTTCGCCTCGTCAATGAGAGCTGGGGGCGGACATGAGCAAATCCCCTCGCAAGTCGATTGTCGCCAGCTTCGGGTTGCTTTCCGCAGAGCTGGAAAGCGATCAGGCTGCGGATCAACAGCAGCCGTCGCAGGCCGCTGCCCCGGTTCCCGGAAATCGTGTCGGAGCAGGTGTGATCGGTGCTGCACACCGAGCAATCGACGACATTCGAACAGAGCGAGATCGCTTGAAGGCTATCGTGGAGTCAGGCGGTGGTTCGGTTCGCGAGTTGGATCCGTCGCTCATCGACCCATCCCCCTATCCGGACAGACTGCCGGACGATGACGCAACGAGCTTCGAGGCGTTCAAACGGTCGATCGAGACTGAGGGGCAAAAGGTTCCCGTCCAGGTTCGCAAACACCCTTCGTCCCCAGGTCGCTATCAGATCGTTTACGGTCATCGACGCTGGCTCGCTGCCATGCAGCTTGACAGGCCTGTTCGCGCTCTCGAAGTCGAGATTTCCGACCTCGACCTAGTTCTTGCACAAGGCATCGAAAACGCGGGTCGCCAAGACCTCACCTGGATCGAGCGCGCGCTGTTTGCCTCCCGAATGGATGATGCGGGGATCAAGCCTCGGCACATCTACGCTGCGCTTTCGATCGAGGACGCAGAACTGGCTCGGATGCGGAATGTCTACAGGATCGTTCCCGCGGATATCATCGAGGCCATTGGGCGAGCGCCGAAGATCGGGCGGCCACGTTGGCTCGACCTTGCCAAGGCGGTTGCGGGCGACACGGGAGCGCTCGATGCCCTGAGGGCAGCACTGGTTAGGAGGGGCGATGCGGTTGAGACGTCCGATCAAAGGTTTCAGCGTGCATTGAACGCCATCAAGCCAGTATCGGCTGGTCGGAGAGAGCCAAGCCCGATTACAGACAAGAGCGGAACGAAGCTTGGCGCCCTGTTGATATCCTCGAAAGAGGTTCGAATTTCGGCTGAGGGTTCACTCGGGGTCGACTTTTTGAAGTTTGTTGAAGCGGAGCTCCCAGCGCTAACGGAGCGCTTTGTCCGCCTGCGAGAAGACGAGAAACCCTGACAGCTGTCAGGGTTTGGAGATAAAAAAGGACGAACTGCAAAAGAAAAAGGCCCCCCAAACGTTGCCGTCGTGGAAGCCTCTCTCAATGTGTGACAACTAGAGAATCGCATTTCCCCGAATCCCAGTCAAGAGTCTTTGGCACCGTAATTTGGTGAGCAGGTTTCTTTTGCCTTTTTGAAGGTGAAGAAAATGCAGATTGGAAGTGTGACGACGCCCTTTGGGCGGCGGCCGGCGACGCTTGCCCTGGTGAAGCGGCAGATCGAGACGAGTAAGATCAAGCCGGGCAAGACAGCAGACAAATGGAAAGTCTTTCGGGACGCATCCGAAGCAAGGGAGCTGCTTGGCCTGCAGGATCGCAGCCTGGCCGTCCTTGACGCGCTCCTGAGCTTTCATCCAGACACCGAATTGCGCCAGGATGCGCAGCTCATCGTTTTTCCGTCCAACACACAATTGACGCTTCGGGCGCACGGTATCGCCGGCGCTACCCTTCGCAGACATCTGGCCCTTCTCGTTGAGGCAGGACTGATCGTGCGGAAGGACAGCGCGAATGGAAAGCGCTACGCCCGGAAGGACAAGGCGGGTGCGATCGATAGCGCATTCGGCTTTGATCTGTCACCGTTGCTCATGCGAACAGATGAGCTTGCCATGATGGCACAACAGGTCGTTGCAGATCGTTTCGCCCTCCGTCGGGCGAAGGAAAATTTGACGATATGCCGGCGTGACGTTCGAAAGCTCATTTCTGCCGCGATCGAGGAAGGTGCGTCAGGCAACTGGGAAAGCATCGAAGCGATGTACATCGGTCTCGTAGGCAGGATTCCGCGCTCTCCGACCCTCAGTGATGTGAATTCAATCCTGGACGAGATGGAGCTCTTGCTGCAGGAGGCTGTCAACATCCTGGAAATGCAGCAAAAAGACGAAAATAATAGCACCAATGGTGACCAAAATGGGCGTCACATACAGAATTCAAACACCGAATCCATCACTGAATTTGAACCTAGCTCTGAAAACGAGCAGGGCGCAAAGCCGGTGGACGATGATCGGCCGAAGCGGGAGCCCGTCCGGAATTTCCCACTTGGCATGGTGATGCGGGCTTGCCCCGAGATCGCGATATATGGCCCGGGCGGTACGATCGGAAGTTGGCGCGAGATGATGGGTGCAGCGGTGGTCGTCCGGTCGATGCTGGGCGTCAGCCCGTCAGCCTATCAGGAGGCCTGCGAGGTGATGGGGCCGGAAAGTGCGGCCACGGCGATCGCCTGCATCCTTGAGCGGGCAGGGCACATCAACTCGCCTGGCGGATATCTGCGAGACCTGACACGGAAGGCGGCACGGGGCGAATTTTCACTTGGCCCGGCGCTTATGGCGCTGCTTCGGGTCGATGGCGATAGCAATCGCAGGACGGGATAGTTGGTTGCCTATGCTTGTGGTCGGCTGGTCAAAACCCTGACAGCTGTCAGGGTTTTGCGATCGGCGGATGCTGGAGCGGGGAAGGGTAGATCAACTCGGCTGGCGGCTACTGACATCATCCGACGAGGCAGGTTTTCGCTCGGTCCGATGGGCGAGTTAAATGAAGTTGCTTGCCTGGTCCGAGCCAGGCTCTGCTGGCCTTCGAGACCGTTTTAAAAATGAGGAAGAGCAATGCCGTCTGAAACTCGATCTCCGCGCCTGGCTGTTCTGATTGATGCGGACAATACATCCGCTAAAATCGCCGACGGGCTGTTCGAAGAGGTAGCCAAAATCGGGGAGGCGAGCGTGCGTCGCATCTACGGTGATTTTTCCGGCACGCGCTCCAAGGGTTGGGCGGACGTACTCGCAAAGCACGCGATTATCCCGCAGCAGCAATTCGCGTATACAACGGGAAAGAATGCTTCCGATATCACTTTGGTCATCGATGCAATGGATTTGCTGCACAGCGGTCGGTTCGACGGCTTTTGCCTGGTGTCCTCGGACAGCGATTTCACGCGGCTTGCCGCCCGGATCCGTGAACAGGGTGTCGATGTATTCGGCTTCGGCGAGCAGAAGACACCGGAAAGTTTTCGCCAGGCCTGCCGGCGGTTCGTCTATACCGAAAATTTGCTTCCTGGCACGATCAAGGACGAGCAGAATACTGCTTCCACCGACAAGCCGCTGCAGCCGGCAACATCGGCCGTGCCGCTGATCAAGAAGGTACTGTCCCAGGAGGATAGCGATGACGGCTGGGTCAACCTGGGCACCGTCGGCAAGCAGTTGTTGAACCTGGCGCCGGATTTCGACCCGCGTACATTCGGCTTCCGAAAACTCAGCGATCTTATCCGCAAGACGAACCAGTTCGAGATTCGCCAGGCCGAGGGCGGTCCGATCAGCATCCGGGTGAAACAACGAGGTAACAAGTAGCACCATCGTCGCGGCGATAGAGCGAGGAGTACCGGGACACCTCGACGGTGAGTATGGGCTTTCCCCGCGGCAAGAAGCGTCTATCAGTGCAGCCCGCAAAAAAAGTGTCAGCCGAGCACGCTTCGGCAATGCGATTGATCAAAGGAAGACGTCATGGCGACCGGTACGGTAAAGTGGTTCAACGCAACGAAGGGCTTCGGGTTCATCGAGCCGGACGACGGCAGCGCCGATGTGTTCGTCCATATTTCCGCAGTGGAGCGGGCCGGCATGCGCGGCCGGCAACGACGGCCAGAAAATTACCTATGAGCTGGTAAAGGATCGCAAGTCCGGCAAGATGTCTGCGGACAACCTGCAGGCCTGAGTCTGACTGCATGTGAATGGTCGGATAGGCCAGGTTCGCCAAGACTATCCTTTTTTTGCAGGCCGAGATATGTGCGCGGTGCAAGCGCGGGACTTCAATGTTCTGCATTGCAGTATTACCCTCAGAGTGTTCAAGCGGTTCACCACCTCCCGAGCCGCTTGGGTCCGACGGACAGCAGGCTGTCAGTCACTATCGGAGCCCTGCGCCCCTCATCCCGTGCTGGGCCATCTTTGCGCGCAAGCAGGACGACCGCCACATCCTTCATTACGTTTTTTGCCATCCTTATCGATCAAGGCCTCACGAGATCGCCCCAATTGTCTTGACGGACCTGTTCTTAGAGCCGGCCGGCCGGCCCCAAGGACGCCATCGACGCATTTAATTTCGATGCGGCTGAGAGGATGCAGACCAGAAGCTTAGAGACATCAGCAGCATCCCCGTTTCGCGAGTACTAGGTTCCCTCGTGATGCTCCATCTGCGCCCGCTGAGGGACGACTAACGTGACCGACACCAAGCGGTGTGAAGGTACAGGGGCTGCACGTATTTGCTTCTAGTCGAGCTCGAGGAGACCGCTGATCCGGCGTCGCGGTTTCTGGAGTTTTGCGAGGGAGGAGCTCCGCGGGCGGCTGATTAACGGCAACGCCCTCGTCTTACTCTACATCGGCGAGCCTCAGCATCCTCTTTGGGCCGACTGTTTTCACAGCATTCGTGCAGCGCGCCCGCTCCGCCTTGTAACGTTGTTGTAGTAGCCTGCAGCCTGCTGAACGGATCGATGTCGCGATTGCTCCATCGCCTCAGGAAGCGGGATTCCGCGATTTGCCGCTTCGGTCAGATAGCCTGACCGCAGCCCATGAGCGGAAAACTCCCCAGGCTCCAACCCGGCCATCGCCGCTCGCTGCTTGAGAACCGCATTAACCGACTGCGGATCGATCGCCCGCCGCGAAACCGTCCCCCAACGCCCGATCGCCCGAAACACGCTGCCGCTGTCGATTTTCGCCGCCGTCATCCAGGCATTCAGCGCCTCCACCGGCCGGCCGGTCAAGTAGACGACGTCGTCCTGCTCGCCAGTGGTGGTCTTGGTGCGGCCGAGATGGATGGCGAGAGAGGGGAGGGGAGCGCCGTCCTCTCTCTCGATCGGTGGCTCGACGGTCAGTTGTTCGCAACGCAATCCGGCAATCTCGCTGCGTCGGCGGCCGCCGGAGGCAAAGGCGACCATCAGGATTGCCCGATCGCGCAGATCGCGCAGGCTTTCGGTCGCGCAGGTTGCCAGCAGTTTTGCCAGCACGTCACCGGTGATTGCCTTGGCGCTCTTGCGACCCCGCATTCGGGGGACGGCGCGAACGGCGAGACGAATAGCCGATTTGAGGGCAGGGGAGGCGAAGGCACCATCGAGGCCGCGCCACTTAGTCAGTGTCGACCAGTTCGCCAGTCGCCGGCGCACCGTCGCCGGCGCATGCGGGCCGACGGATTTGAGAAACCCCTGGCTCCGAAGGTTCTCATCGACCACGGCCGGCATACCGTGATCCGGATCGCTCTCCCGCCGCTGCGGGTCCCACAGGTGATGGGCGACGAATTTCAGCAGCAGTGCTTCTGGCGCCGGCCAGGGCAGCGACTTTCCGGTCGCCGCCAGTCCCCAGGCTTCGAGATAGGCGAGATCCGAGGTCAGGGCGCGAAGTGTGTTGTCGCCCATGCCCTGGTTGACGAGATGGCGCAGCGTTTCGACATCCTGGTTGGTGAGCAGCTCGGCCAGCTCGTCGCGGCGCTCGATCGGCAGCACGGCGGCGATGGTGTCGAGTTCTTCGGCACGTCGCTCGACGGCGGTCAGCGATGTCTTGGCTTTGGCCACGGGCGCTCCAAATTGCGGGTTCCGCCGGCCTCCAGGGCCGTGATTTGCCCCGATTCTTTCTGATTTGCGACTCCAGATCAACTACCATCGATAAGAGGTACTTATCGATGGTTAGAGCGCCAAGCTTGGGTCGCCATGGCCAGCAGAAGCAATGGACAGTATTACTTCCGGTTAATGACTCATTCACCATAAATTCAGTATGTTACGATCTCGGGAAAATCAGCATGACCACCCCTGGTGTAGCCGGCGTTTCGCGCTTATGTCGAACTGGCGCTCCCCGACGAGCGCATCGCCCGCTCTTCGGTCGGTCAGGGCTGGATCGAGCGCCAAAACTTTGCCGACGCCTGTGCCTCCCTCTGGATCGACGGCGAACTCGTCCATCTCGAAGATCTCGTTCTCCACGACGCCACAAAAGATGTCCGCACCTCGACCCACGAACTCACCATCGCCCGCGATGTTTAAAACCCGCCGGATTGTGGCACAGCCGCCCGGCTGGGCACTGTCGACCGATGGCCTCCGCGCCGTGAGTGGGTACGGATTCGCCGCCGGCGCGCAATTGGCAGCGGGTGAAATTGATGACGCCGACGGTACAGAGCCGAATATCGAAACGTTCGGAGGAGGGCAGGGGGAAGTGCCGACGATTGCGCGAGCGGCCTCTACGCGGAGTTTCGCCGCCATCGATGCCGTGCCCGAAATCGTCTCGTGGGATGACAGCGCACCATCAGTACCGCTGGTCGACCGTCTCCACGTCGAGAGATTTGCCACCATTCCCGGACTTCTCCCGCGCCGATCTGCACTAAACCACTTGCACCTGCCGTATCTGTACAAATCAGCTGCAGAGCAAGCGTTGTGCCAAATTCAAAGACCAGACCCGATAATTATCCAGCTCTGGCAAAAGCGGCTGATTGGGTATGCCCGCGTTTCCACCGAGGATCAGCTCAACGATGCTCAGGTCCAGGAGCTGCGCGCCGCCGGCTGCGATCTGATCCATCAGGAACATGGCTCAGGTGCTTCTCGTGCGCGGCCGGTGCTCCGGCGAAGTCCTGGTCGTTGTCCGTTTGATCGCCTGGCTCGCTCAGTCAGCCATCTCCTGCAGGTGATCGAAGATCTTGAGGGGGGATCATTTCCGCTCGCTGCGCGATCCGATCGACACCTCGACGCCGCAAGGCATGTTCTCGCTGCAAGTGCTCGGCGCCGTAGCCCAGCTCAAACGAGCGTTGATCTCCGAGCGCACCAAGGCCGGCATGAAGGCCGCAAAGGCCCGAGGTGGGCTCGCCGGAAACCCCGGGGTTCGCGAGCGCCGGCCGGAATCCAGGCGTGCAGTTTCGAAAGCGCGGGCAAAAGCGTACCTCGTGCGGCGGCTCCGGCCGCAGCACAGTTGCGATAACGTGGCGCGAATCATCAATCGCCGCGGTCACGACTGGACCGTCGAGCGATTGCGCCGAGCCGTTCATCGGATGGCTCGCGAGAAGCTCGCGGATCCCGGAACTGCTGGCGCGCTTTCCTCGCTCCGAAGGATCACTTGATGAAAGTTGTCGCCGCGATCGCCATCGCGGAGCCCGATCTGTCGCTGGACCTCTGTTGGACGAGGCTCGCCGGTCCGGACTAATTCGTGATTGAGCGCCATAGTAACAATGCGTGAAGGCTTTACTTGACATTGGTGACGCTTCACGACTAGGCATAAATTCGTTTGTATTCCCTCGAAAGAAAGTTCCAATGACCGACCGTCCCGCAATCCGCGGGCTTTTGCAGCGGTAGTGTCCATCGACGTGTGGCGGACGTCCTACGCAAATGGCACCGGCGAAGCCAACCTGCAATATCGACGTCGGCTTCTTTTAACCTTGCCGAACTGGCTGAAATTGCTGCACCTGGCGACCCAGCCTTCTTCGATGGCGCGCAGTTTTCGGGAGCAAACTTACGCGGCACGAACCTAACAGGTTTTCGACTGCAGGGAGCCGCCACGGCAGGAGCCGAAGTGCCGCGACTTGCCGACCTGAGGCAGAGCGGCGATTTAACTCTCAAGGGTACCACGGGGGAATCCTCGGCAATCTGATGCTCAAAATTTTCTTTCTTCTAGAGACATCAAGGATCTTTATCTGGCGCTTCCCGCAGAACAACAAAAGATCGATCCTGTTAGTTTTCAGATCCAGCTTAACCACATGGACGAGCCCCAGAATCTTACGTGATATGAGGGTTAAGTCTTTGCTCGGGCATCCTGCCGCATCTCTAAGTCCACGTTCTCTCGTCATGTTGATCTGCGATCGGCTATCCATGTAGCAACAACTGGTCCAAGGGAATACATGGTGCCGGTATGGATGCTTTGGTCGCGGGGGGAGATCCATTCAACTGTGCATAAGCTCTTTAAAGCTATTTATGCTACCCCCAATTGCGGTAGCATACGCACAGTAAAGCTGGAGCATTTCATGTTTGCAGACGTAGCCGGTCCCTCTTTCATCTTCTGGCCTGTTGGGTGTGGAGATTCGACAACAATCGTAGTTAGTGAGGATGAGGTCATCCAGATCGACATCAACGACAAACTCATGGCAGACGAGGAGGGAAACGAGCACATCCCCATTGTCGACGAACTTGTTGCAAAGCTACCTCAGCGCGACGGTAGGCCGTATCTTTCCTGCTTCGTGCTGACCCATCCGGACCTCGACCATTGCCGCGGCTTTGCGGATCTTCTCGACCGAGTGACCATCGGCGAAGTCTGGCACACCCCGCGAATCTTCCGCGAGTACGAGGACGAGCGCGATTTATGTCCCGATGCGCAGGCATTTCGGGAAGAGGCGCACCGGCGTGCAGAGCGCAGCATCCAAGCGGGAGGCGATCCGGGACCGGGGGATCGGGTGCGCATCATCGGCTACGCCAGTGAGCTCTTTGAACCCGGAGAAAGGTACTATGGGTTTCCCGAGGACGAATTTTACACGAGGCCCGGCAATCTAATCGAAACCTTGGATGGGATCTACGTTGGGGACAGATTCCACGCGTTCATACACGCGCCCTTCAAGCAGAGCCTAGCGGACGCTCGCAATGAGACGAGCTTGGCGATGCAGGTTGTGATCGGTCCCGGAAATCCAATTCGCGGACTGTTCCTTGGCGACCTCTCCTACCCATCCGTCATGCAGATCTTCGAGGAAACTCACGCGCATGGCAATGAGCACAGGCTCAAGTGGAACGTTCTTCTGTCACCCCACCATTGCTCCAAGAAGGTGATGTATGAGGACGACGTTTTCCAACAGGACGTCATGGACGAGTTTCAAGCGTGCCAACTCAGTCCAGGTTATATCGTCGCTAGCTCCAACGAGTTTCCGCACTCCAACAGCGCCGGCGACAACCCACCGCATAGGCGCGCGCGCAACCGATACGAAGAAATCGTAAAGGATAATTTTGTGTGCACCGGCGAGTTCAGCACGCCCGAGCACGTACGGCCGATCATCTTCGCCGCGACCAGTTCCGGAATGGTCCTCGACGGCGAGGACTACCAGATGTCCGAGGGCGCCGTGGCTACATTGGCGACGGCCGTTGCGGCAGCTCGCGGTAGCAGCGCGCCCCCCATCTCTAAGGTGGGGTTCGGGGTTGAATGAATTCGGAGGGACAGGGCTGGGCGCTGGAGCAGCTCCGGGAGATTGAACAGGTACCAGGGAATGCGTTCGAGATTGTCGATGTCTCGGACCCGACTCAAGTAGCATTGCCTCTCAAGGTGACGCTTTCCGTGAACTGCCGAGGCTATCGGCGCGTTGACGGCGGGGTTCCGTTGCGGCCACGTGAGCGGATTCGCGTCGACGTGCCCGCCGGCTTTCCACTGGATCGGCCATCCGCCTATTTCACGCACAAACAATACGCGGAGTATCCGCACGTGCAGTGGGGCAATTACATTTGCCTGTACCAAGCACCGGAGACGGAATGGCAGGCGTCTGATGGCATGTTCGGATACATCGAACGCCTCCACGAATGGCTGGCAGCTGCCGCGTCGAACCAGCTCGACCCGATCGGAATGCCCTTGCATCCGCCCGTCACCTATACCACGAGCAAATTGCATGTTGTGCCTCGTCATGATGCGCCTGTGGTGGAACCGCCATTTTGGTCAGGGTTCGTGGAGATCGACCGCGAGACCGACATCGTCGTCGAACTCGGTCGGTGGATAGGAAGCGGAGAGGATATCCCTTCCGCAAGGCTCGCGTCAGCCATTTTGTTGTCAAGCGAGATGCCGCACGAGTATCCGAGCACGATGCTGGATCTGCTCAATGTTTTCGAAAGCCGCCACATTCCATTCCCACTGATACGCCTCACCATGTTGAAAGGAGTTCTGGTAGCGGAGGAGGGGAAGCCAGCGATCTTTATCATGGGAGCGCGCATGCGGGGAATTGCAGGTGAAGGACGGCAGCAACACTTGACCGCCTGGGTGATTGATCCGGAACAGGCTGCGAAGCTTCGGGTGGCTGCCATCGAGGCCACGCCGGAGAACCCGATAGACATCGAACAATTCTATGCATGGGCGGCGGACGCGAAGATCGAATGGTGCAGGGTACTAGAAGACAGGCCGGAGATCGTCGAGAGGCGTGATTCGGAGTCGCTCTCCAGTTGGTGGCGCGGGCGCCATGTTGCGATTCTAGGGTGTGGTGCGATCGGCAGTTCCCTTTCCGTCATGCTCGCGAGGGCCGGTGTTCGGAAGCTGCAGCTCTACGACAACTCCGTAGTCACGCCGGGTATCTTAGTGAGGCAACAATTTGATCGGCGTCAGATCGGTTATGGGAAATCGAGTGCTGCGAAGGTGAATGTTCTTAACGCTAATCCTGACGTCGAGACGGCATACTATCAAAGGGATGTGGCGGGAGTCCTGAGGGACGAGGAGGCGCTCGCGACCTTGATGGAAGCGGACGTTATCATCGACGCAACAGCCTCGACTAGGCTGGCGGCGGCTTTCGAGCACCGTTTTAAAACCACTCCGAAAACGCACCCACCGGTGATCTCGATGAGCCTGGGGCACAAATCCGATTTCGCGATGATGACTCTGTCCACGGCGTCGCACCCTGGCATGATGCTGGATCGCGACCGACGCAGCAAAATCGCTTTCGCCAATTCCGGCCGGGCGGCGGCATTCCTGGAGGAGTTCTGGCCGGCGTCTCCAGATCGCAATCAGCTCTTTCGCCCCGAGCCCGGTTGTTCGCATCCCACATTCCGAGGGGCGGCGGTCGATGTGCTGGCATTGGTAACAAGAATGACCAATATGGCCGCGAAATGGCTGAGCGAAGCGACAAGAGAACACGACAGGGTGTATGCCCTGAATCTTTCCAATCGCTCAAACACCAATTCACCGATCGAATTGGACGTCGACCTATCAGCAGACCGCATCCTGAACGATGCACGGCACGGTTATCAGATTAGGCTGAGCCAGACCGCATTGAGCACCATGATCTCATGGATCCGGCGTTCCGAGCGCGTGAACGGCAGCCGAGCCGAGACAGGCGGCCTCCTGTTCGGTCAAGCAGACGAATTCCTCAAAGTGATATGGATAGACGAGGTGAGCGGCCCTCCGCCCGACTCCTTCGCTTCCCCCCTAGCCTTCATTTGCGGCACTGCTGGCCTCAACGAACTACACCAGGAGAAGAAGCGACGAACTCGGGGATCAGTCGGTTTCGTCGGCATGTGGCACACCCACCCTTACGGCGTCCCGGTTCCCAGCACCACCGATCTTAAAGCCATGGAGAAGCTCTTGGCGGGGAACGACTATCTGGGTCGCCGCTTCTTAATGATGATCGTCGGGGGCGCTCAGAGCTCCTATACAATTTCGGGGAACGTCTTTGAACGCGCCGAATACCGCCATTAGGGGGCAGAACCTGCAACCGTATATCGGCTTGGCGCTGTCCGGCGGCGGCGCAAGGGCCATGGCTTTTCACTTAGGTTGCATGAGAGCGCTTCGCGATAGGGGCATTTTGACAAACGTGAGGGTGATATCGTCAGTATCCGGCGGAAGTGTGCTGACAGCTTGCTACGCCTATCAAGACGAAGACTTCGAGACCTTCGATCGGGCTGTAGTTGAGCTGCTGAAGCGCGGGATTCAAGGCAGCATCGTCAGACACGCCTTCCTCAGCTTTCAGCTACCCAAGATTCTAGGTACCGTGCTCATTACAGGGCTTGGCTCGATGCTTCTTGGCGCTGTGTCGTTCACGCTGTCTCGGCTCCGGCGGTACCTGGGAGCACCCACCAGATCAATTGAGCAGTGGATTTCGAGTGCATCGCAAAGCTTGCCAATCTGGGGCAGTTTGACGACGGCGTTCGAGTGCGCACTTGCGAAGGAACTTTTCGGAGACAAGACCGTAGCCGACGTGTCTCGGCCGGGCCTTGAGGTAATGATAAATGCTTGCGATCTTCGGACTGGTACGGCGTTTCGTTTCGGCTCCAAGCGATCATTCGGCTGGCGATATGGCGAAGTTATAGGCGATCCACCAAGCCTCGCGAAAGCAGTTGCTGCGTCGGCCGCCTTTCCCATATTGCTCCCGCCGTTGGTCGAGGCCTTCGAGTTCGACAGGAAGGGAACACGGAGCCGGCAAGTCCTCGCACTCACGGATGGTGGCGTTTTCGACAATCTCGGGGTCACCGTGCTGGAGCCAGGTCGTTCGCACGATATCACGCTGACTCACCCGGTCACCCACATCATTAGCTTAAATGCAGGCGCGGGGCAGTTCGAAGGGCTGGATACCCCTTTCTGGTGGATTGGCCGGGTGAAGAGATCCTTCGAAGCAGTATACCGAAAAGCGCAGGACGCGATGTATTCCCGGCTCCACAAGTACGTGGAAACGGGCGAGTTGGATGGCTTCGGCATGGTCTACTTAGGCCAGCAAGATGATAAACTGCCGTGGTCGCCACCGGATCTGGTACCGCGCGATGCTGTGAAGGACTATCCAACCGACTTCGCACCAATCTCGGAGAAAGACCTGGGCCTGCTCACATCTCGCGGGGAACAGCTGACTGGAATTATCGTGGACCGGTATCTCGCTGACTTGATGACCTGAAAGCTTCCCTCCGCGAAGCTGCTGGCAGAGACCGACGAGTATCCTATGGAAGTCGCCACAGCTCTGTCTTGCTCTTCCATTTTCAGTCCATGCACAATCGCGCGCTGGTATCGGGGTCGTTTTAGGGCTGAGTCGCGATGATCTCCACGCCCATTAACCGCGCCGGATCAAGCCTTCGGTAAGTCCACCGCGGAACTTCAAGTTTTTGTGTCCTGAAGTCCTCCGCAAGGTCAGTGAGAGCTTTCCTGTCAGTTATCCCGAGGGCCAGTTTCATCTGGCTGAAATACGCGGCGCTCCGAGCGCGTGCGAATACCTCGAAAGCCGCCGGCGAACTGCCCACATAGAACAGCGATTCGGGATACCAGAGCTCATCGCATTGCTTCAGCACGTTCTTGATGTAGAGGACAAAGTCGGCCTGCATGAGATCATGCAGGCGAATGATGCTACCGTTACAACGCTGGGTAAGAAGGTCTGCGTGCAGTGAGGCTCTGTTGAGCCCCAGTCGCCTATTTCGTGTTTCGAACGACCGTAGGTGCCTATTGATCGTGCAGTAGCTAACCATCTCGTTGCTGCGACGCTCCGAGGGTTGATAAAAATCGGCGGTCAATGTGCCGATCCAATCAAATCGCTCATTTCGGAGCGCGATTGCTATCGTGTACAGATAAAGCTCGTGGACGAGAAATGCGAAATTATCAAAGTCCCAGTCCTGCCAGCTGTTCACATTCGCTGGCCGATCCAAATACGGGATCAGCTTTTCGATAAAACGGTGAATCTGCCGAGCCGACTCGAGCTCCGGCCTGTAAAGAGCGAGGTCGCTGATCAGCGATACTATCTCGTCGCGGTACGGCAAGAAATCCTCGATCGACTGCCACACAGCATCGTCAAAAATCTCGTGCTCCTCCCCCCTGATCCGCACCTTTTCGAACTCGGTTGCGACCGCATCAAAGAACTCCTTGACCGCTGGGACAGCGTTTTGGCGGCCGTTTCGGACAGCATCGATTGCGCGGCGATACTGAACGCTCACGGCAAGACGCTGCTGTTGGCGGCCGGATGCCAAAAACTCAGGCATCTTCCCGATTCCGGGCTTCTGATTAAGTCGCTTGTCAAAGACCCAGCGCAACAACTTCTCGAACTCTGCCGTAAAGGTGGCCGGATCACTGAGATCAATATATATGCGTGAAGCGTAATAGATTGGTAGGTAAGCTTTGCCATCATCGTCCCGCTCCATGACCACGGCAACGAATTTGCTTTGCTGCTGAGACGCGTAAACGTTGCTACTGATGATCTGCGTTTCCGTCCCGACTCCGCCTAGCCGTCCGTCGGCCTTTTCCTTGTAAATTCGATCACAGAATATCGCGACCTTTTTTATCTCTGGATCACTGATCATCTTTTCCATAAAGGCAGTGGAATCGTGGCCCTCTTGCAGGTCCCATTTATCAAGAATGACGTCGACTCCAGATTCTCTAAGTTGTGTGGCTATCTCTAGGACTCTGTTTTCGTAATCTTGACCGCTCCAGCTGTACGAAATGAAAAGTTTCGGCGTCATGGCTTCTCTCGCAACTATGTTTTGGGGCATGCGAGTTCGCTCGAGTTCGAGCGTAACTGCTTCAGGGAAGTAAGAAAGATCAATGTGTTCAGTTATTCTGAACCTGCATGAATTGAATAAACTCGTCCAGCGTCATTCGATCTCGATCGCACCGGGAAATGTTCTTACGCAGTTATTAGCGTGTTGATTGGGGCGGACGCTTTGTCGCCGGTCTCACCGGCACCGCAAGTCACCTCGGCGGCGTCGTATGGATGTCTGTCCTTGCGCCGGCACAAAAATCCAAAAAAACCTGGGTGAACTTGATATCGCTCGGGTCTGTATGATCGAAAGTCTCCACGGTTATGCCAATCTCTTTGAGTGCCTCGACGACCGCCGGATCGGGTGATGACGGCAGGAGGAGGAACTTGCCGGCCGTTCGAAGCTCGGGCATGAGCGATGGATATAAATGAAGTTGTCCAACGGCCCCGTGGATACTGCTGGCATTTGAGCATGTCTTGATCTCCACCAGGAAGTCGCGCCCGTCCGGCCTCTTAAAAAAGCCGTCGATTTCATATCCCAGCTCGTGGCGGCATTTCGACATTTCGATACCGCGCTCCTTCAGCTTCTTCGTCAACGTCAGCCAGACATCTCCGTGTAGTCGCAGAACCGTCTGTTCAGGTTGTGCTGCGCGTGGCCTTACAAGATAGGTTCCGCCGGTCTCGGTGGTTGATACGAAATAGCTCGGCGCAGGCCGCCTCTTTAAGCTCCCTGAGCTGGGTTGTCGGGCGAAATCACAGGCTCGAACAAATTGAGCGGTCGTCGCGATTAGTATATCCGTGGTTTCGGAAAGGGCGGCCACGACATACCACCCCGCGTCGACCGCGGTCTTCCCGCTGGCCACGGAAACCGAAGGAATCCCGCTTCGGATCGCGAACTGGGTTTCCGGGACGTTTCTCCCCGAGCGCCCATTTTTCTGGAGGCGACCTTTGCGCAACAGATAGGCGTTCCCTGATTTGTCCTTCGCTATCAAAGACAGGGAAGCGGATGGACTTGAGGGCTTAGTCTGGTTGACCTCCACGAGCCACGGCTGTTTCGGGGTTAGCTTCAATTTGGCCTGCTGGCCTTGCGAAACCGAGCTGAAGACGAAACCACCGAGATCGACATTGAAACCATCGCTGATCTTGGTGCCATTTTGGGTAAGGCAACTGGTCCAAGTCCGAAAAAGGAGATCCGCTTCTTCGGCATCAGTTACGTGCTGCAGTGCAGGCGGTTCCGTCAAAAGTTTGTACAGTTCGTCATATCCCGGGCGAAAGCTGTCGATTTGGGCGATGCTCCAATCCACCAGTTCGTCCAGGGACTTCGCCAAGCCAGCTTTGGCCGGAAGGACGCTCCAGAAGCCAGACTTCCTCGGTTCTTCACTGCATTCGATCTCGTACCGTGTCCGCAGCCACCGCTTGGCACCGACGGCACGATAAGTATCTATTTTCACCATGAAATCGCCCGACCAGTCGATGCCGACGGTGTAGGCGAGTTCCTCGGGGGCGTCAGATCTGGGATAGACTCTCCACCACGTATATGGGGAAAATTGCTTTCCCCTCATGATAACGTGCTTGGCTCCCTCGGTCCGACCCTCGGGAAATCGTCGTGCCTTCAGGCGTTCAGCCCAGACCTTTGTCGCTTCGTATGCGGTCTCCAAGCTCTTCTTTGCGTCTATCTCGGGTTGTGACGCAATCCAAGGCTTCTTTCCAAATTTGGTGAGTAGATCAAAGTGATCCTGGACGAAGGAAGGCTTACTCATCGGGGCTGCACTCAAGGTAGGGCCAACGGTGGGCGGATTCAATAATCACTTAAACCTATTAAGATTCAGCTATCAGGCCTCCAGGTGTCTCAGACTTAGCAAGCGGAAGGGGATGGGATCCAACGTCGCTGAACGCGACTGCCTTCCCATCGAGCACGCATGTGCCGACCCAGGCACATACCACGGCATCAGTTGATCCTCGAGAGCCTTCAATTCGTAAAACCTGGCTCCGAGGTCAGTTGGACCGAGTATCGGAGATAATCCGGAAATAAGTTCTTCAAGAGCGATGACGATCTCAGCGCAAACGCCAAGCACCTACATTCAGCGATCTTTGAACGAAGTGTTGGGCCAGTATCATCCGGTTCCCGAATGACCTTGATACCGGCGGCAGGGGAAACACTCGACCCGGAACAGGACGTTGTATTTTCCGATAATCAATCTTTTGGTAGCTGATTCTTGATATCCAATTTCCATTAAGAGTTGGAGTAATGCATGATCTTCTATGTCATCCCACGAAACATTCCTGTTCCTCATAGCGGCAAGAACGCTGCCTACCTAAGGATCGACTTATGGAATGACTACAGATTCGTGACGATGTTCGAGGTCGTATTGTTTGACGAAAACGGTCGACGGCATAAGCTAGGTAACGTGAAAATCGGTTTTGCTGGCCAAACAGCATCAACCGCGACTCACGCGACATTAGGCGAAAGCTTCACCGAACTGGATAACCCCTTCTTCTCATTGGGCGATGACGCGGACTATTACAAAATCCTAAGTGAAAAAGTATCAGACGATTGCCGGCGCGCGTATCTGAACGCGCTCAGGGACATCGTATATGCCGATGATGCACTGACGACTGCCTCAGGGCAGGAGGTCTTCAGGACATCGCTTTTGCGATCCGTCAGCATGACCACGATTACCGGACAATACAAACGTATTCTTGGAGGCGGGGCAGAGCTGACCGATTTTGACTTCGGCTACATGCGGCTGAAAAGTGATACGTATGCTGGCGTCGATCTAGGCTTCAAGGTGACCGCAGCTTCAAAGCCCAACACGAACGTTCACGCGATTATCGGCAGGAATGGTGTGGGTAAGACCACGTTGCTGAACGATATGATCGACGCGATCATGACTCGCCCTGACCAAAAAGGCGGATTTTATAACGACAGTATCTTCGGAAGAACGGCCATTCCTCCCAATTATTTCGCGGGCCTGGTGTCAGTGTCGTTTAGCGCGTTCGATCCATTCGACCCGCCGGAGGAGCAAGCTGATCCGGAGGCTGGACCGAAATACTCCTACATCGGCCTGAAACAGACGGGCGGAGAATTTGGGAAGCTGAAAACACTGTCCACTCTGCAACACGAGTGCGTGAGCAGCATTGGAGAATGCTTTGCCGACCGAAACAAGCGCGGGCGGTGGATCAAAGCAATTTCGACTTTGGAATCCGACGAAAATTTTGAACGGATGAACCTCAAGGCGCTTGCTATCAGCGAAGACTGGAGAGCCGACGCCGCTTCGCTCGTGACACGCATGAGTGCCGGCCACGCGGTCGTGTTGTTGACGATGTCAAAGCTTGTGGCCCGCGTCGAGGAAAAGACAGTCGTCCTACTCGACGAACCCGAAAGCCACCTGCATCCGCCGCTTCTTTCTGCATTCACGAGGGCGCTCAGCGGACTGCTCCAGGACCGCAACGGCCTCGCGATCATCGCAACTCATTCGCCGGTCGTGTTGCAGGAAGTTCCCAGGTCCTGCGTATGGATCATCACTCGTTCTAGATTGTCGGCATCTCAGTCTAGGCCGACACTTGAGACGTTCGGTGAGAACGTGGGCGTTTTGACACGGGAAGTGTTTGGCCTAGAGGTGGCCAAATCTGGATTTCACTCGCTTCTCGCGCGCGAAGTGGCATCGGGGCAAAATTATGAGGCGATCTTACAAGAATACGATGGTCAACTTGGCCTTGAAGCTAAGGGTATCTTGCGGGCCATGGTCTCAGAAGCGCAGTCGGGTTCTGATCTATGAAACAGCTTAGCCGGCCCAACTACAACGCGCTACAGATTTACCTACGCTGTGTCGGCGAGGTCAATGACGAGGTTTTGCGGACCAAGTACCTGGACAATCAGGGAGAGATCGACCAATCGGTGCTCGACTTCGACGCGGCTTCAGCTACCAGGAGCTGGTATGCTTTGCCGCGCGCCGGGCGTGGAGACCCCCAGGTCGTCATCAGAGGCACGCTGACGAAAGGCGAGCTTGTCGCACTTTATGGCGACTATCTTGTAGGCGGCGAGCATGTCCGTGAAGTCTACGACGAACTCCTCGTGTCTTCGGATGGCAAATGCCCGTTCTGTGGAGGGATCGGGCAAGTCCGAACCGTGGATCACTTTCTTCCCAAATCGAACTTCCCGATCTACTCAGTGCTACCTGACAACTTGGTCCCTTGCTGCCGGGACTGCAACACCGGAAAGATGGCCTCTTTCGCGTCGACACAGCATGAGCAAAGCCTCCATCCTTACTTGGACAGCCCAAGCTTCTTCACGGAGCGTTGGGTAATCGCAACTGTTACTCGCACGGATCCAATTTCGATAGGGTTCTCATGCTCACCGCCTGCAGGATGGGGCGATACCGACAGAAGACGAGCGGAAGCTCATTTCAATCAATATGATCTCGCCCGTCGCTATCGCATTCAAGCTGGGGCCGAGTTGGCCCGTGTCATTGACCTCCGCAAGAAGAGTCTTCGCGTTCTGAGCGCCGGTGAATTCGGAGAATACCTTCGTGAAAACGCCGACACCGATGCATACGATCTCAATGGCTGGAACCGGACGATGTATTGGGCGCTAGCCGGAACCGAATGGTTCCAATCAGCCAATTTCAGCGAACCTGCCTCATATCTGCAAGCGGCTATGGTTGCTTAGCCTTGCGACGGGCACCCTGCTGTATCTCAGACCGTCAGGAGGCGGCGCTGAGAAGTTGCTGCCGCAGGATTCGAACGGCATCTAGCGGTGCGTTGAAGCTCCGCCTGCGTGCCCTCTACCCAAAGAGATGGAAATGCGCCCGCCGCCCGCACCCGAGGAACTGCGCAGTTCGCGACTTCTTTGCAGGCTTTCAGGTTCATTTATAAGGCCCGTCTCCGCCCCGGCGGGTTCCGCAAGAGTGTGACTGCAGGACAGAGCGGGCTTCCCACGTCGCCTTGCGACCGCTCCATATGCTGCGCACGGAGCCAGGTTGAAGCCTTCTCCGCCGATTTCGGTTACGATCGCTCGTGCGACGCTGCTCTGCGGCACCATGACGCCGGTGCCGCCGCCACCGAAACGCATACAAGCCAGGGTGAAGTGCTACCCGATTTTGGGCCAGCGAGAGCTGGAATTTTCCGGGGTTAAGGCTCAGCTCGGCGGGGTGCCGATGAGCCGTTCATGAGCGAAATCGGCACCTTGTTGCCGATCGCGCTGTGTGGCCGGAACTCGTTATAGTCTACGCCAATCCTCCATCTTCAAGCGCGCGTCGTCAAGGCTCATGAACCAGTGAGCGTTCAGGCACTCAGCCCGGAACTTCTAGCTGTTGTCCGTCGGCTTGCCGGGACGGGAGAAGTCGAGCACGACACCCTTGTAATAGGCCCGCAGATCAAGATCTCGGGAGATGAATTCACTGCCATTATCGACACGAATGGACGCCGGATACCCGACTTGCCGGCATACTCGTTCGAGCGTTTGGACCACGTCCTCGCCTTTGTAGTTGAAGCGTGCATCGACTGCTGGCGAGAAGCGCGAGAAGGTATCGACCACCGTCAGCACCGGATCTTGCGCCCGGTGGCCAACTGGTCATGGACAAAGTCCATGGCCCACACATGGTTGGACTGGGTTGCTTCCGTGCGGTCGGCCCGAAGCTTCGCCTTGACCCGACGCTTGGGTACCTTGTTGCGGAGTTGCAGGTCCATCTCCTTCTAAGGCGATAGATTCGCTTCGGGTTGACGGGCCAGCCGTCACGCTTGATCAGGACATGCACACGCCTATAGCCGTAGCACACCCGTGTCTGGCAGACGTCTTTGATCTTCAGCTTCAGTTCGGCCTGCTCTGCGATTGATCTCACTCGGTCTCGTTGTCTTTCCGTGCCTTAAAGGCGCGGTACCATTCATCGAAGGGAATATCGTCCTGGTCTTCCGCCGTCATCTGCTCCCTTACCAGCTGTGACACCCTTCTTTGATTTTCGGGCTTTGCCATTTCGAAGTGGTAGCGGCGATTGGCTTCGTCGAAGAGGACGATGTCGACCACGGAGGGGCTGATGTCTTCAGGTCTTGGGAAAAGTGTCGACACCTGCCGCTTGATTTCGAGACTTGTCTGGCGGTCGACAAAGCCGATCTCGTTCTGGAGTTCGCAATATCGCGCCCAAAGTTCCGGCAGATGTGTTTGCAGGTGAGTAATCAATTGATCGACCTGCGCATCGCTGAATTCCAGATCACCATTCACCGTCGCCGACTGGTGCTGGTTGTGCATCTCGTCGAGATAGGCCCGAATTTTCTCGCGCCGCAGCTCGCGGTTCTCGGGCTTCCACGTGGGAAATTGCAATGCCTCGTAGTTGGCGAAGCGGAAATCCATTGCCCCGGCGCGGTAATGTTTCTGATGGAGGCCGGGGAACAGGTTTTCGATGTGCGCCATGAGGTGCGTGTTCATCGCATTGGTGATGAAGCCCTTCTCGGCCTCGTATTCGAGATAGGTGCGCCATGCGGTGGGATGCTGCGCCTTGTAGGACGCCCTGATCGCGTCGAGTTCCTCGCGCGACCATTCCTTAATGCCGAATGTTCGTCCGGGATTGGTCGAACGGATATTGAATGTCGGTGGTGTGCCTTGCCCATTCGTGTTAGTCATAAAGATGGCCTCTGAAGAGACGTTGGTCCTGCTATGCGCGCGCGTTTTCGTCCAGCCTGCACGCTGTCGACGATCTCATGGAGATCCCGTGGGATGCCTTTCCTCAAAGGGGCATGAAGAATGCATATTTGCCCTCCGCTTAAAAACGACTTATACGCGTTGCAGAGGTCAGGGAGTTGAGTTGGCGCCGATCTGCTGGAGTTGGATGTGGCGGTCGGATGCTTCGCACCGTCGTGCATCCCACGCCTCGCCACCACCTCGTAATAGCCGATCCCGGCGCGTCGCAGCGCGTCCTTCTTGACGGCGTCGCGCGCGGCCGCGGCTCCTTGATGGTGCGCTCCGCCCTGGTATTCGATGACGTGCCGCGGCTGGCGATTGCCGTCGACGAGGAGCAAGTCGACACGTTTGGAATCGATGCAACTGTAGGCGTCTGGGTCGGCACTTCGCAGGATCTCGCCTAAGGAAACCTGAGCCATCACCTGCCAGGACGAATTGCAGCCGATCACGACACTGTCGAGTTCCTGAAACACCCCGGCTTGCTTTTGTTCAGCAATGGCTGGATGGGGAACTTCGAGCGCATCACGATACGAAGTTGACATAGGCGCCCGCACCGTCCAATCGGCTTTGGCCGCCAGGCGGCGGTGAACCTCATCGGCCGCCGCGCCACACAGCATGGGTTTGACATGCCCACCCATCTTGGCCGGCGCCAAACCACGCCCGGATCGGTCAAGCTGACCGATCCGCACTGCCGTCGCCGCCGATACCCCAAAGCGCAAGGCGGCCGCCCGCACTGTCATGCCCTCGGCAAGCGCGTCGGCAATGCGCTTGCGTAAATCCACGGAAAGAGGTCGCGCCATCGTTGCTGGCCTTCCCACCAGCAATGATGTTGAATCACAACCGAAGCAAAAAGGGAATCCCGTTGCGATTCAGCTTAAGCTGACCGACTCTAAGCGCTGCGTAGAGGGCGGACGGATTTCCAGTTACTATTGTGCTGCAATCCCGAATGCGTTCAAGACCTCCGTCGTTATCGTGCCGGTTACCTTGAGATTGTTGTCCTTCTGCATCTGGCTCAGCGCCGCGCGCGTATCCTCGTCGACGACGCCAGTCAGGGAGCCAGCGTAGTAACCGTAGGCGGTCAATCCCGACTGCACCTGGATGATGATCTGTCTGAACTTGTTCGAGTTTCCGGGAAGCGTTTTCGCGGGCGCCATCTGCTGCGGAGCGGCAGGCGCAGGAGCGGGCGTCGGTGCAATCAGAGCAGCCGGTGGGGAATCGGTTGGCGCGTTATAGCGAGGCGGCGGCGGTGGCGGTGGCGACGGTTCACTGTAGGAGGGGCTGCTATAGGTCGTGCTCGGCAGGTAACCGCCGCCTCCACTCGACCGGTGGCTTGAGTGGGAGCTGTGCGAACTGTGGCTCGAATGGGAGCGGTGGCCGGCCAGCGAATAGAGATGCTTGATCTTCAGCCGCTCGAGAATCGAATGCGGATCTGCTTTCTTGGCGATCGGAGCAAGCGGCATGGCGTCGGTCTTTACCGGCAGGAATCCTGCCGCCAACAGCGACGGAATGAGAAATACGCGTCGTTTCATATTGGCCCCAGCCCCCTGAAACCTTTCCTGTGATCATACCATTCGAAGAAGCCTCCGCATCGCTGCCGTGCGGAGCAGTCTATACAAAAGGGCTCTTGCCTGTTCTTCCAGTCGGAGATCGACGCCGCCGCGAGATGGCGGTAGCGTGCCGGGACCGAGCAGAGGGGGAAATTATAGAGCTGGACGGGCACGTCTCCCGCGGTCGCGATATTAATGGCGCGCGCGACATTGCTGAAATCCAAGGACGTGTCCTTGAAGCTCATATCCCAGTTCATGCGGCCGAAGCCGATATTTTCAAGCTGCATGATCGCCCAGCGTTCGACGAAGGGGAGGGCCGTGGCGACGAAGCCGGCCAGTGCGGGCAGTTTCCAATAGTTTTGCTGCATGACGACCGTTCGAAGCTCGATGGCGGCACCTGCCTCGAACAGGATAGCGAAGGATTGGAGCAGTCGGTCATAAGCGCCTGCCTTCTTGACGATCGCGTCGTGGAGTTGAGCATCGGCCGCATAGAGAGGAATACCCCAGAGGATGCGCTCGACGCCGATCTCTTGAAGCTTGGCGATGTCCACTTCGTCGAGATGCTGGCCGTTCGACAGGATATGAAATTTCAGGTCAGGCCGGACCTTCGACAGCGACAGCAGCATGGCGAAGAGCTTGTCCTTATGGAGGAGAGGCTCGCCGCCGGAGAGGCCGATATAGGCATTCGCGGGCGCGAGCGAGGCGGCGGTCTCCAATTCCGCAAACAGATCGACATGGTTCTTCTTCGGGGGCTGCGAGCACATGAGGCACAGCTGGTCGCACTGCTCGGTGATCAGAAACGTGTTGTGCTGCGAATCCGCCCTGATCAGCCGCCGGGCGCTGGTCTGTCCCGGCAGGACCACGATGACGTCGTTATCGAGCGCAACACCGTCCTTCGTATGGAGAGTAAGCGAGAAGCCCTGGAAGTCGTATTCCCGCCGAGCTCCATCGGCCCCGATCAGGACAGCGTCATTCGGCCCGAGATCGTCGGCGTCGTTCCGCAGTCTGACGATGAGAGGATCCACGATCGGAAGCGGCTCGATCTTGATGCGCAGGTCGATCATGAGTGGACCTTCTTCAATAGGGGATCAATCTCCTCCAGGCCCGACCATAGTGCGATCGATCTTTGCACCTTCGGGTCGTCGGAAAAAAGCAGCTCGAAGACGAGATCGAAGATCGCCGTGTGCCGCTGGCAGAAGTCGGTTAGATGGCGGGGCAGGTCGATCCGCCCATATCTGGAAAGTTCGTCGATAAGGTCGACGCCACAGAAAGCCTGATAGGGACAGTGCACGCAGTCTGCGTCGAAGAGATTGAGTGCCTCCATATTCAGCGCATCGACGATTGTCCGATCCAGTCCCGCGCGGACGTCGCCCATGCTGAGATCGATCTGGCCGAGCCGGCTGATCATGCGCGCCTCGTCGGTCGGGTAGAACGAACCGTCGTGGTCAATCACCAAATAACTTATGCCGACGATGTTGGGGTTCCTGAGGTCGACATGGTTGTCATGACCGCCGCGCACGACTCGCCGCAGACAATGGGAGAAGTAGAACTCCTCCATCGTCCGCTCTGATGTCGCATTATGTTCGATGAGAGTCATGATGAACCGTCGGACATAGTCGCTCCAGCGGCCGGCGACATCTTTTGTCCGGAAGCGTTTTCGGGCAAAGCCCTGATGATTGACAGGGCGCAGATAGATCGACCGGAAGCCAAAGGACGAGTAAAGGTCGATGACGTCGCAGGGATCGGGCAGGGCATCGAGGTCGAAGGTTGGTAGTGCTGATATCCGCTCGGGCCAGGCGTCCGTCGCACGCGTCAGGTTCCGCAGGAACCGCTGCGTCGTCGCAGTGCTTTCGGTCCGGTGACGTTGGTGCAGGTCGAGAGTGGGATCGAGCGAGGTGCTAATGGAGGTATCTTGCGCCGACAGGAAATCCCAGGCCTCCTCGCTCACCTCCTGAAAATTGGTACAGACGACGAATTGCGCCTTCTCGAAGCGCTGGCGCGCGAAGGCGCGGACTTCCTTTAGAACGTCCAGCCGAAGGAGGGGCTCGCCGCCCTGGAATTCGATCTTGATCGTCCTCGTCGAGAGCCCGTCGAGGAAGCCGAGGACGGCATTGAGCGTTGCCGCATCCCAATCATGTCCGGGGGCGTTTTCGTTGACACGGCTGACCTGGCAATAGGCGCAGGAGAGATTGCAGCGGAGTGTGGGCACGAGAATGACGTAGTCGAGCTCGGCGGGGGCGTGCAGACGCCTGGCCCATCGGTAGGCAAAAGCATTGTAAGCGAGGTCGCCGCTATTTTCGAAAGCATGCCCGTTTATCTTGAGAAAAACCTCATCGCCAGGCGCCAGCCTGTCCTCGACGTAGCGATCGAGGAAGGTCTCGTCGGAACGAAAGAACCCGCCGGCATCGTCGCAGAAGATGAAGCCTTCCGCGCCCAACGGCCGGAACTTCAGCGGCATCACCGTCATCGCAGCAGTCTTTCGATGACTGCCCGGCGAAGGAGATCGGTCTCACCATGGATCTTCTGGCGATAAAGCGTGTGCCGGAATGCAGCGATCAGATCGAGGTCGGAGCTATTCACCTCGACGCCGCCCCCCGTGGCGATGACGGCCACCTCGGGATGCAGATAGGAGAAGCGCGCAATGGCTTCATCGAGATAAGGCCGGAAGATCGGCGCGATGTCCAATTTCACTTGTGTCGTCCTGAGGAGCAACTAAGTAATAGCACAGACTGGTTGCTGATTTCTAAATCTAAACGCCGTAGTTGATACCGACTTTTTTTGGACTTTGTGCCAGTTGGATAGAAAAGTCGTTGTGACCCGTGTTGAGGGCAGGTCTGGAGTATTGGCCTAGCAACCCAGCGATGTATAGTCATTCTCCTCAGGGGATGAGTGACATGAGGATCCATGTGAAGTTCTCGGCATTGGCGATGGCGTGCGTTTTTTGCGCGATCTCGACAGGACGGGCCCACGCCGAAATCAGGCCGGTTCGCGACGTCCAGAAGGCGCTTGCGGATCAGGGTTTCGACGCCGGCACGCCAGACGGGATCTGGGGATCGAAATCCGTCACCGCACTCAAGGGTTTTCAGCGTGCCCATCAGCTGGCGCCTTCCGGCGTGGTGACCCAGGATTCGCTGAAGGCGCTATTTCCGAGTTCGGATGCCGATGCGCAGCCTGCCGCGGCGCCGGCGGATGTGGTTGCGGCACCTGTCGTACCTTCGGTCGATCGAAAGCCCGACGTCCTTTCTTCCGAGCCGGTGAGTCTTTCGTCGCAAGTGTCGCTGCAAGCTCCCGCCACCCCCGTCGAAAACCGAAGCGGGAGCAGGAGTGGAGGCAGCTCCGGTTACCTCGTCGCTATATTCCTCATTCTAGTGGCCTTCCTTTTCTTCCGGAGAGCATCAAGGAAAAGCAACATGCAGTCGATCCGATCCAAGGCTGGACTCAAATCCGGTCGGCCAGTCGATGGGCGTCGCGCCGCGCGTTGAAAAATCAAAGACAGGTAGCTGTGAGAATTCGTCGTGGACGGTCTCCCTTTTGTCCGCGAGGTTCTTGAGGGCAGGCGACGTCGCCGCCGATGGTGGACTGGCGCCTCATCGTCAATGGGTACCTACCGGCATACACCTATGACGTGGCGCGCTGGACATCTCGATTACCTTGTCGCAACCGGGGTCGGCCGCACACATCGCTGCAAAGGCATTATCATCGTCGGCACGCGGGTGCTTTGGGACCCAATCTTCGGTCATTCAAGCTGTCCCGTCGACTTCGCCCTCTTCGTCCAGCTCGTGCACCGGCAGATATGTGTTCTTCTGCATCCACTCCCGGACTATGAACCGAACCATATCGTTGCGCGTCTTGCCTAATTCTCCTGAGAGGTCCCGCAGGGCTTCTTCGATATCATCGTCGAAGGCGATTGACCCGGAGTTGCGCAACATCAGCGCGGCGCGGCGAAGCATGATCTGCAAGTCAGGCCGGGAGACGTCCGCGATCCGACTGGCAGCGTCTTCGAGTAGGGTTGCGGTGTCGGTGGTTATCATAGTGTCTCCGCCGGCATTGGTTTCGTGTTGCGGCCCCGCAGCAAGGGTCATACTCTATTACTGTATGCTCCATAGGAGGTGCGGGGTAAAAATAAGCGCAGTAACCGAGGAGGAGGCGACCAGAAATATGCAAACGCGGCGAGCCATCATGTGCTACTCGTCAATCACATTTCCCTCGTCGTCGTATTGGCGGCCGCGGTCCGGCTCCTCGACATAAGTCCTACATTCTTCTTCAAAAGATGATGAGTTGCCCGAACATTCATCCTCGCTTTGAATGCCATTGTCCTCCGCCCACTCATAGCCGGCCCTGTGCCCCTCGCAATTGTGGACGCAGGAATTGCCGCCGAAGCTCTGCGCGAAGGTCAGCCCTGAGAGACTTGGCACCAGCAGGGCGCTCGCACACAACATCGCCATCACTCTCCACATTACCAACCTCCCGGACGCGACATGGCACTTCTGTTTCCGCATAAGCTCCCGTCTGCAGCACGGTCATAATAGGAATAGCAGTTGCCGGGGTAGCGCCTGTATGGCGCATAACCACCCCCACAGTTGCCGTTTGCACAGACAGCAGCAGCCGTCCCGACCAACGCGAGCCCAACAAGGACAGCGGCGGCTTGCTGTTGCTGAGCAACCATTTGCTGGCATTCCAACAGACTCATCCCGCGACGGTTCACTTCCGACACGAGTTGGAATTGAAACGCTGGATCTTGCGTCTCCAAGGCCGTCTTGCAAAGTGCGGCTTTGCTGACGGCCGATGGCTTGTTGTTGAACTCGGCCGGTGTCGTCGTACAGCTCGCCAACGCAAGCGAAATTGCCACGGCGCCGAAGCGTCGAGCTAGTAGATACGTTTTCACGGATAACCCCTCAGTTGCCCGAGGGAAGCATCGCAGAATTCCACTCCACGTCAAATTGCATTTTAATTCATCGTTAACGCTGCTTTAGGGCTGTATCGGCCTAGACGTGACGCGGCCTTGTTCTTTTAGTTTTCAGCCTTTTGCTGACCTATTCTCACGATATCGATATGCATCGTTAGCCACGGAGGCGCTCACTACCATTCCAACTTGAGGCGATACCAAGAAATGCCCACATGGCCCCGTCTGCGTTTCCGACAAAGCCGTCATTTGGCGTGAGGCAGATCGTCCCACTTTATCTTCAGGAGAGGTTTCGTCGTCTTGGGCAGCTTCTTGCGATCAACCATCCGGGATGAGACTTCGAAGTCGGCGTTGATTTTCACGACCAGGAGTTTGCTGAAGTTGCCAGATACCTTCACGAAAACCTCGTCGTTGGATTTGAACGGCGTGATGGTTTTGATCTCGACATGATCGTTACCAAGCCGGCCATCGGCGCCCTGCGCGTAGCTCTTGTTCAGCTTTATTCCGTAGGTGATGGCGCCGAAGAGTTCCCCAATGTCTCCGTACACATTGAGATGACGACCTGTCTCAAGGTGGTAGCTTTCTGCCAGCGACAGGAGCTCCTCAAAGTAGGGGATCAAAGACCTGATCGCATTCGGATATTTGGCGCGCCATTCCTGATATCGGAGCTGTTCTTCCACATCCGACCAGGAAACCCATTCGCCGTCGTCATAGAAGGCTCGATCCCATATATCAGTATTCATTTCAAACCTCTTGGAAAACCGATCTTCGTAAGGCAGCCATTGCGATCTTTCGACCGACCCATTCAGAAAGGTCGTTCCAAAGTTCCTGGTCGAGGCCGACGTGACAAGCGATCGCAATGATCTGCTGGTAGGAAATGGGTGTGATGGCAGCTTGGCCACTTAGACGTGGATCCATCAGGCCTTGCTTCACCTTCTGCGCCGTTGGGAAACTGGGATGATCGGCAAAGGCTGCGAGGGCGGCCGATTGAAGGTTGTGGTGCTTGCCTAACGCTGCTGCCAGCACGGCGTTGCGCATCCACTGATAGCCGTCTGCCTTAAAAGGGCAGGGCGTATGGTCGACAGTCGGATCGAGCCCGAAAACTTTTGGGATATATTCCCAATAATGAATGCCCTTGCCTGTAAGAGCACAGTGCGCGCGCAAGCCGTTACCTGGGTTGATTTGGTTGGTGTAGCTTCCGTTGCATTGACGCTCGCCCGAGCGCAACACCGCCGTCTGGCTACATTGACCTCCGGGTTCGGTGAATTTGCACTCGATGACGAGCGCAGCCTTCGAGCCGACGGCAAGAGCATCGACTTGCGTAGGCCTTGGTTCTCCCAAAAGCCGATCACGATCCGTCCACTCGAGTGTTATCGCCCATGGACCGCCCGGTGCTACGCCAATTGTTGAAGCGATGGCGTCGAAGATGCGGTCGCGATCTGTGCTCATCTTGATTGTGCCCAACACGTCGATCGCGATGGCTTGTGACGAATGTGCCTTATGAGCCTGAATTCGGTTGGTTCGATCACGATGCCAGGGGAATGCCTCCCAATCCTCGATGGCTGCGTGGCTGGCCGGAAACAGATTTTCGCGAACTGCCTGAAATTCGAAGTTCATCGCGGTTGCGCCTTCATACCACCAGGACGAGGCGGCGGTTCCTGCCGATGGAAATGGCTCGGCCGCATAGGGGTGAGTGACTGGAGCGCGTTAGCTGGCAACCGGTTTATCCACCAGCTTCTCGACCAATCGCCTGAGTTCCGATGGGGTGGTGTGGCCAGCCACCACCTCGTGGTAGCCGATCCCGGCGCGTCGCAGTGCCTCTTTCTTCACGGCATCGCGTGCTGCCGCAGTTCCTCCATGGTGTCCTCCACCCTGATATTCGATCACGTGCCGCGGTTGGCAACTGCTGTCGACGAGCAGCAAGTCGACCCGCTTGGAGTTGATGCAACTGTAGGCGTCCGCATCAGTGCTTCGCAGGATTTCGCCCAACGAAACCTGCGCCATGACCTGCCAAGAGGAATTGCAGCCGATCACCATGCTGTCGAGCTCACGAAACACGCGGGCTTCGCTCTTGTTCAGCAATGGCTGAATGGTGAAGTTCGAGCGCATCACGATACGCAGTTGATCCACGGCGTGGACCGGTTTCAATAACTGCGGAGCTGGCACCGGACGCCAAGGTCGCAAAAGGATGCGCTCATTGCTGCGCTTCTTCTCGGGACGAGACCTGTTCCTCGCCAGCCGCGCCTGTTTTCTCGTCGTTGGTAGGAGCTGCTCGACGGCCATTCCGATGACGAGGCCGATAAAAAGCGCGGCAATCAGCAGTTCTGGCCTATCAAAATCCGCCACAGTTATACCGCCCGACGCGCCTACTGCGGCAGCTCCGATGATCAGCCCAGGCACTGCGAACAGCACCGACGTTTGGCGATAGTGCATGCCCCTCTCCAGATTTCCCGCCAGCATAGTAGAACGCATGCATGACGCGCGAAAAGTTATCCATAAGACTGAGGTCGCTACTCGAACTCCTTCAATGATCGATTTCCTAAGTCCGAGGATCAGTTTGTAGCGGTCGTTCGACATCCGCTTCGCCCGGGAGTCTTCAGTCGCTGGCACGGCGAGCGCTTCGAGGCCAGCGACTGGATTGTTGCCATAGCGTTCACGTTTTAGGCCAGGAAGATCGCATAATGGATCGATTGGAAGTGGCTGTGTGCCGACGAATGGAAAAATCACCGGTTGCCAATACATAGTTATTCCCGGGGAGGGATCTCCGGTTCGATTCCTTCAACTGCGCTTCGCAAAACAGATCATCTCATCCTTGGGCGAGGTTCAGTACATGTTTCTGACCTTCTTCATTCTTCAGATGCAATTCGACGTCGCCCATCGTCGATCGTCGATACCGGTGATCCGGCTGGCAATCTGCGAGCTGGTGACCAGGATGCGGACGGAATTGCCCAGTAAACGCATTATCGGAGGCGTCGCCGACGCAGAACTATGGGGCGCTCAGCAGTATCGCAAGAATAGTTTTGATGTTACTTATATTAGAGGCCGCTGAGACGGTTCGGCGGCCTGTCATGAGACCCCGGACGAGGGTCAGACTATCGGACACCAAAACTGGGATGATGCCATGACGGAGTTCGACTCCAAAAAACTGTCGCACATTCACCACGCGCTCCACAGCGACCTTCCGTCCGAGCCTGCCCTGCGCACCAAGGCTCTCGAAAGCTTGCTGACCGAGAAGAGGTTGCTCGACGCCGCAGCCGTAGACGCTTGGATAGAGATGTACCGCGACGAAATCGGACCGAAGCGGGGAGCGGCCGTGGTCGCCCGCGCCTGGACCGATCCCGCCTTCAAGGAAAGGTTGCTTGCTGACGGAACGGCAGCCATCGCCGAACTCGGCTTCGCCGGACATGCCACGGGCCATCTCCAGGCGGTCGAGAACACGCCGACGGTCCACAACCTCATCGTCTGCACATTGTGCTCCTGCTATCCATTTTCACTGCTCGGCATGTCGCCCGCCTGGTACAAATCGAACGAATACAGGGCACGCGCGGTGCGCGACCCAAGGGGTGTGCTCAAGGAGTTCGGCGTCGAACTGGGCGCAGAAACACAGGTGCGCGTTTGGGATTCCACGTCCGAACGCCGCTATCTCGTCGTCCCGCAAAGGCCCGTGGGTGTCGAGGGTTGGGAGGAGGGGGCTCTCGCCGGGTTGGTGACGCGCAATTCGATGATCGGCACACAGCGTGATCTTTATCCGTCAGGGGAGACGAACTGATGGACGGTGTCCATGACCTAGGCGGCCGTGAGGGCTTTGGCTCCGTCCCGGACAAGGAAGATGGCAAGCCTTTCCGTGCCGAGTGGGAGACCCGTGCGTTCGGTATCGTCCAATCGTCTGCCCTTGGGCCGGGCTGGTCCATAGACTGGTTCCGGCACTGCCGCGAGCTGATCGTTCCGATGGATTACCTGACACGGCCGTATTTTGACCAGTGGATCACAACGCTTGCCGCTCAGATGGTCGATGAGGGCTATCTGACGCTCGATGAAGTCCGGTCTGGACAGTCGTCGTTCATCCCCCAGCCCGCATATCCCGCTGACACTGCCGAAGCGTCGCGCGATTATGTCAAAGTGCCGAAGAGCTATGCCAGGGAAGTTGGAACGCCTCCCAGGTTCGCTCCCGGCGATTCAGTCCGTTGTTCGGCGAGGGGGCGGCCCGGCCATACGAGGCTGCCCGGATATGTTCGAAGCCGCAGAGGCGTCGTTCACGCGCATCATGGCGGCCATTTGCTTCCCGACGCATCAACACGCGGCGTGACGAAGGCCGAACACCTTTATACAGTTATGTTCGAAGCTGGCGAGCTATGGCCAGAGGCCGAGCGTGCGATGGACCAAGTGTTTGTCGATCTCTGGGAGAGCTATATTGAGTCCGCATGAGCTATACGCGGCGGAGCGACTAAGGATGCGCGACGGGGAGCCGCCGTTTCTTGAGCCGTGGCATGCGCAGGCGATGGCCATGGCGGACCTACTTGTCAGCTCCGGGCAGGTTTCTTCTACATTGTGGGCTGAGGCGCTTGGCGCGGAGATAAGCGCGTCAGCTTCAAGGGGGGCGGCCGATAACTCGGATGCCTATTTTGGAGCTGTCCTTTCCGCGCTGGAACGGCTGCTGGCTAATGACGGGAAGGTGTCTGCGGCAGAGCTTCACGAACGTGAGCACGCGTGGCAAGAGGCTTATTTACGGACGCCTCATGGTCAGCCTGTAAAACTCGACTAGCTGTTTTCCTTCACTACTTTCTCGATGTCAGCGCAATGTATTTTTCCGCGCCCGACGATAGCTGGAAGCATGGCTGGCTTATCTGGAAAGGGCACTCAACGACCTTTGTCGGAGCGCCCTGAGCTGCATCGGCATTTGTTGCAGCGATGGACGACGGCAGCGGGGCGGAGATGCCGGGATTCGAGCCAAATTGCAACTGAGGCATCGTTATCGATAAACTCACGCATCGAGTGCACGTCGTCTGTGAATCGAGATCAATTTCTTGAAGTGAGTAGCAATCTTACCTTCGCGGCTCGCGTCCTCCGCTTCCCAACCGAACTTCCATGCGTCGTGACGCGCAAGCCAATCTCCGAGAGAACCGGCATCGCCGGTGGGCATCCTGTATGGCGAGAGGTAGGGGTTCTCATTGGCGTTTAGACCGAGCACCCGCGCCCTTGCGCCCGCTTCCTGTATGTCAATCAGCTCTTCAATCGTCATGCGCAATCCCCCACGGTCTGGGCGAGGGTAGCATCGTAATTCGCGCATGCAAGCTAATGCTAATGTAGGGGTTAATTTGCACGGTTTCGCGTGAGGGCACTCGTGTCTAGCCGGTCCGTGCCACCTGAATGCGTAGTGATCTGAAATCATCGCGTCTCCACGCCCTGAGCTTGCATTCACGGAAAGGGGTTTGAGGGCGTTAGGTTTACGAGCTGTATTCCCTGGGCGCATTGGCCGCAAGATTAACTAGAAGTTTTTCTTTGTGTTCTACTTAAATGAAGTGATTGATGCAATATCGGTCACAGAAACTTCAATTTCGAATTTTCGAATATACGTTTATAGATCGGTATGAGGCAGCATTACTCGTTTAGGTGAGAGTTCGCATGTGCTGGAATACATCGTCAGTGTTTACGCCGGTCGGGCTGGCTCTTCGTGATCGGACAACACGCAAGATCGTACGGACGCTCGGCGAAGCAGCGGGTATTCTGATCAGGGACTGGCCTTCGGATGATGGCGAAGAGTACGTGGCTGCTGTAAAAGCCTGTGTCGATGCTATCAGCGGGCGGATCGCTCCAGAGCAATTCCGTGAAGCACTTTTGCGAGCTGCCGACGCGGCTGGCATCGCCGCTCTAACCGTCGTTCCTCGATAACATTTAATTGGCCGAGACATTGACGCCTCAATGCCAATAACGCTGGATCATGGACGCAATCGCGCTATCATGCTTCTGGTTGCTCTCGTGGCCACCGGAAATGTCGAAACGCTGCCTCTGAAATGGGCGTGGAATTGGGCCATCTTTCTGATTTCGCAATCGACGTTGACGACCTGGAACAACTCCAGGCGATCATCGTCGATGCTTGCAATGAGATGAAGATTTCGCCAGATCATCATGGCTTCGTGGCACGGGTCGTAGACCTGCGCTCCCAGGGCCACTCCCGGGAGGAAATCCTTCGAAGCCTAAGAGTGGAGTTCGCGGGTCCCGCTGGCCATGGGCAGAAAGATGCCCCCATTCGTCCATAAGGACTGCGGCCAAGTAGGCCTCGATGCTAACCTGCTCACATGCAACCGCCGGGCGTCGTTCGCCCGGAGGCGGGTCGTGCGTCAGGAGCCGATCACGCGGGCATATTCGGCCTCGGCATTGCCGTAGCTGCCGCCGGCCTTGGCAATTAGCTTGTCACGATTGCGCACGACGATGGTCGCGCGGGACGCCCTAATCATTCCGTCTCCTTCAAGAACGGCAAGTGCCATGGAGATGCCGGACCGTCGCGTTCCAAGCAGGTATGCGCCCTGTTCGTGGGCACGATGATCTCGTCACCATCGATCCTGTCATGGCTCATCAGGATAAACCGCGCCACGCGTTCATCGACGGTGTAGCGGTCGGCTGCAGAAGCTGTTGCCACGGTTTGCATCATGATCGTGGGCGTGAAGTGGAGGAGGATTTTGAGCAAGGGGCTGGCGTTCGCGGCCTCTCTGAGATCGGGAACGCCAATGCGGAGAGAGGAACCTGCCATCTGAACGGACGTTCGCACCGGCGTCTGATCCAGGTCGAGTGATGCAAATCCCGCTCATGCCTTCCTGGCCGATGGTTGCGACTTCGAGGCCCCCGACCAATTGGTGACGTGGTCATCGTTGAGGCAATGCCGCTTTCGATGAAATGGACATAGCTGATAGGCGCATCCGCTTCGACGGGAATATCGGAGCGTTTCAAGTGACGGGCACAAGATGAGGTTCGAGCCGATGCCGATCCACAGGCGGCATCGCCCGAAGGAGGGAATGTGTTCGATACCTAGATTTGATTGGAGCATAGCGTCTCCTCCGTTAGGGCGGGAGACAGCGGCCTCTCGAGTGCCTATCCAAGAATGCGCGGCACCATATAGAACAAGTTAGAGCGGAAGCTCACGGAGGCAATGAGCGAGACGTCGGCGAACGATCGATCATTGATCCTTGAAATCCCGACCGGACAAAGAAGATGTGAATCCCGTTCGCGCCGATTTGACGGGGCAGTGAGCGCGGCAGAGTTTGTTCCCTGTATTCCGAAATATTTCGAGGTAGACAAACGAGTCGCCTTGCATTTTAGTGATACTGAATATGTTAAGGGTTTCCGAGATGAATACCTATCTTACAGCAAGCCGCTCCAAGTCGAGATCGATGGAACAGGACGTTATCGAAAAGCGGAAACCGTCGACCAATTGGCGGTGATGTTGCTAAGCGGTAAGTGGCATCATCGCGGCGGCGAAAAGTTCCACTATGCGTTAATGCGCTCAGTCGAAGCACTGGAATTCTACACCGAAGGTGAAACAGCAAGAGCTGCATTTGTCGAAGCCGCGCACGAGGCCGGAATGCACGTGCTGCCCGATGACATACCCGACGTGAAAAAGGCAAGCTGAGCGCGCCACGCGACTTTCAAGCAGCAAAGCCCGACGAGAAATTGCCGGGCTTTGCTCGATTATATCGAATTTGGTTGTCGGGGCAGGGATTCGAACCCCGCGTCACAGCTCGAAGGCTGGAAGCAACCTCGGACACCCGAGGGATGGGGAGAGCGCCGCGCTCCGATTACGCTTACGCCCGACTGAACCATTAACTCGTGGCCTGTGCAATTGTTCCAGATAGGCGGCCAACCCGCGAGCCCGAGGCCGACAAAAGCGCGGCAATCAGCAGTTCTGGCTTGTCGAGATCTGCCACAGTTATACCGCCCGACGCGAACAGCACCGACCTTTGGCGATAGTGCATGCCCCTCTCCAGATTTCCCGCTAGCATAGTAGAACGCCAGCACGACCCGCGAAGAGTTAGCCAAAAGAGTTAGGTTCGGAGGCGGTCGAGTCACATGCCGTCGAATTCATGATATTAGGCGGGCGATAACCGTAGCGCCTTTGTTGACTCCTTCTTTCACTCCGTCGAAAAGTGACTTGGCTATAGAGGAGATGTCTGATGGCTGATGAGAATAATACGAGCCCTGCTGCCGGGGCCGCAGAAACCAGTGCGCCAATAAATGCGGACGTTAAGAAGAAGCGTGCGCCGCGTCGTCAAAAGCAAGCTGCCGAACCGGCTTCTGCCGCGACCGAGGCGGTGACCGAACCGGCGCCGGCGTCAGGTGCGGCAAAACCTGTTGGACGGGGCAGGGGAAGAAAGCCGAAGTCGATCGAGGCAAAGCCTTCCGATGGCAAGGGCACCCTCAAGGGGAGAGGAAGAAATAAGATCGCCAAGCCTGCCCCGCAAACGGCAAAGGCATCCGCACCGGTGATTGATGAGCTGGAAGATCTGATCCATCTTGAAGAAGAGAACAAGCGCTTGCGCAAATTGCTGGCCGACAAGCTGCGGCAGGAAAATACCGATCTGCGCAAACGGCTCGGACTGGATTGATCAGCACGCAGACATTTAGGTCGGCCGCCATCGCGGCCTCAGCCACCGCATCTTCAGGAGAAAAATCGTCGCCGGGCGCCTCCATCGTGCCCGGCCGACCTGCGAGTGGGGACAGGGCGCTATGCAGCATCGCAGCCCGGCTTGATCGAGGTGAAATGCCGATGAAAACACCGTGGAAATTCCTCGTCGATTTGACGTCGCGGCGTCGAGCGGCAAAAGGGCTCGAGAGTTCCATCGGGCATGATACGAATCCCGCTCTCGATTATCAGGCGGACCAGACGCCGGCATCTCCTTCGACTGAAGACTACGCCCCAGCGGAATACAACGAGGCTGTTCTGGTCGAGAGAGTGGCATCGGCATCGGACGACATTGAAGGCGATCGCGATGCAGCGCAGGCATTGGCACCGCCGGTCGTTGGTGACGAGGCTTTGCCACTCTCACCAAGCGAAGCGCGTCGTTCAGTTGAAAGCGCCGATGAGCCAATCGAGACAAATTCGAAGTCTCGGACAAGGTCTCCGCACAGCCGCGTTAAGCGGAGGATGGGAGCCCAGGCTAACACAGGCGCGCGGGCCGGTGTCGTGACACGTGAAGGTCAAGGCGTCCCTCGGTCCTTTGCGCGCGACGCGTTCTTCGACGATGTGGCAAGCCTTGATGAGGACATCAAAAAACTGAAAAGAGAGCTCGCCCGGAAGCTCCAGCTGCAGAACGCCCAGCTCAAGACGATGCTGAAACGGTTCGACGTCAATTGAGCTTGGCACAGAATCTAAAGGTCTAATGTAAATATGAAAACACCACAGCGAAACTTCGTCGTCGAATTCAAGTCGGGTCGCCGGCGATTGACAACCCAGGCAAATTCGATCTGGGGAAACACCGATATCAAGGCTTTCATCCGTCAGGCAGAGACGGAAGCGCCGCACTTGTTCGAACCCAAGCACAAACTGGACGCTGTCGGCGAACCCAACGAAATGGCCCAGTACCGAGAGCCAGCAAATCAGCTCGACCAGAGCGATGACGCCAGCAACCAGTTTCCGCTCGCCGCTTCTTTGGTCGAACCGATGCCAATCGACCCATCGCAAAGCCATCACGATCACGTCCGCTCCATCGCCCGATCGAACAGACAGTCGGCCAAGAGGCCGGCTCGAAAAGCAGCGACGCGCATCGGCGAGAGCCGCTCGGGAAATCATGCCGACAGCGCAAGCGGCGAGCGCCGCAAAGGATCTTTCGCCGCTTCCGTCGAAGCTCCCGTTGATGAACTGGCTGCGCTTGATGCTGAAAACCGGCGTCTCAAGGCATTGCTGATAAAGCGACTCCGCGAGGAAAATCTGCAGCTTCGGACGATGCTCCAACGACTTGGCGTTGTCTGAGAGGTGACTGATGTGCCAGCTTCTCCGAGTTCGGCAATGTGTCCTCCAAAGCCTCCTTGGCGCCGAGCGCCGGTGACTTTCCAAACTCCGATTTCCGGACGTCCTTTGCCACCATTTCTGAGAACAGCTGGGTGAATAGTCCGACTCCCTTTCACCGCAGACGTGCTCCGCCCAAGAAGTCTTGTTCCGGCACGTCCCTTCGACGAGTTGCTGCAAGAGGGCGCTAACCGACCTGCTCCACCGCCAGCGTCCCCGCCGGAAGCGGACTGATCAGAGACTTCGCGGAGACGGTCGGATCGAGCCAATCGGCCCAGGCATTCCGCTCGAGGATAACAATCTGCCGGTCGTGGTAGGGAGCAATGTCTGGCCCCGGCTCCATGGTCAGCATGGTGAAGGCCTGTCCCACATCCGGCGTTTCGCGCCAGATGCCGGCAATGCAGAAGATCGGCTCGTCCTTCTGGGTGAACAGCCACTTGTCCTTGCGCTTCTTTTTCGGGTCCTTCGGCTCGGTGAACTCGTAAAAACCATCGGCAATGATCAGGCAGCGATTCGAATTGAACTCCCGGCCTTCCGACCGGAAGTTATAGACCGGACGCTTGTTCGGCCCGGGCCAGCTCCAGCGCCGCTGCACGAGCTCGGCCTCGTCCCGGGTCCCGTCGATCGTTCGGACAATGGGTCCGAGATCGGTGATCTTGATGTCCTCACGCCCTTCGAGGTTCGGCGCGCCTTCGCCGAAGCGGATCTTGATCTTGAGCTCGGCGAAGTCCTCGACGATCGAGGCGACATCCACCATCAGCCGATAATCATTGCACATACGTCCTCCGTCTAAGATCTGGTTGTGTGGGAATGTCGTTCCTGATATGTTCTATCTATGATGAGTGCGACCGTTTTCCAGTCCGACGCCCCGCTCGATGAGCGCCGCGTGATCATAAGGCGCCATGACGGCGATGTGGAGATGGTGGAGCTGCCGTGGGGCCTGCGCCCGCGCGACGGCGATGCGCACGCCGTGACCGTCGTCCGGGCAGAAGGATGGACGTTTCCGACCGACCGCTGCCTGGTGCCGGCCTCGGAGTTTCGCCACAAGAGCTTCAGCTTCTCGCTCGCCAACGGCGACTGGTTCTACTTCGCGGGGATTTGGCGGCCGGAGACTGAGGACTGGCCGGAAGCCTACGCCATCCTGACAATCGAAGCGAATTCCGATCTCGCGCCGTTTCATAACCGCCAGATGGCGGTGCTGAGACGAGATCAACGCCTGGCCTGGCTCGACGGGCTCATGCCCGAGGAGGAAATCCTGCGGCCGTTGCCGGCAGGGACATTCCGGGTCAAGCGCCATTCGACCGATCCAACCCAGGCGACGCTGGCGATCTAAAGCGCCAACCGCAACTGGGGCACCACTTCAGAGGTCTGCCGTTCCAATGATGACAGCGTAACGCCGAGCAGGCGGATTCCCTTGCGCGGCGGGAAGATCGGCGCGAGAAGCAGGCTGACCACCTCCTCGAGATCGCCGATCGTTTGCAGAGGTGCCGCAACCGTCTTGCTGCGGGTGATCTGGGTGAAGTCGGCATACTTGACCTTGAGCGTCACCGTCTTGGCGCCGATTTCATTGGCCTCGCAGTAACCCCAGACTTTCTCGATCAGCGGCTGAAGGCCTTCGCGTGCCGGCTCGAAAGAGTGGATGTCCTCAGAGAACGTGTCTTCCGCGCCGACGGATTTCCGCACCCGGTCCGGCTTGACCTGACGATTGTCGATGCCGCGGGCGATGCCATAGAAATATGGTCCCGACTTCCCGAAATGTTCGACGAGAAACTCGAGTGTCTTTTCCTTAAGGTCCGCACCTGTTTCTATCCCGAGCCGATGCATCTTTTCGGCAGTCGCCGGTCCGACGCCATGGAATTTCTTGATCGGAAGCTGCTCGACGAAGGCCGGGCCGTTCTTCGGCGTGATGACGGCCTGACCATTTGGCTTGTTCAGGTCGGATGCCATCTTGGCGAGGAACTTGTTGTAGGAAATCCCGGCCGACGCATTGAGGCCGGTGACCTGCTTGATTTTCGCCCGGATCTCCGCGGCAATCTCGGTGGCGATCTCCATGCCCTTCAGGTTTTCGGTGACATCAAGGTAGGCCTCGTCGAGCGAGAGTGGCTCGATCATCGGCGTGTATTCGGCGAAGATCGCGCGGATCTGCAACGAGACAGCCTTGTAGACATCGAAGCGTGGTTTGACGAAGATGAGGTCAGGGCATTTGCGCTTCGCGGTCACCGAAGGCATCGCCGAATAAACGCCGAACTTGCGTGCCTCGTAGCTGGCGGCAGCCACGACGCCGCGGGCGGCAGGATAGCCGACGGCAACCGGCAGGCCGCGCAGCTCGGGATTGTCGCGCTGCTCGACCGACGCATAGAAGGCGTCCATGTCTATGTGGACGATCTTGCGCGGCCGCTCGCTGCCTTCGTCGTTTGTCATCGCCTAGCTTCCATCACGACCCTCTGTATCGCTCGCTCAGGCATGGGAAGTGCGCGCCGCATTTGTCACCCTCCGGCGTTTGCATTCGCTCGCAGCCCATCCCCATGCGCCGGCGGATCACCGCGAAGCTGGCACCGGCGCCGAATGCTTTCACCAACAGCTTGCGCTCAAGCGCGCAGTGGCGATGACATGGGTGACAGATGAATTCGATGATCGGCTCACGGTGATCCCTCAGTCTCGGATCCAGATCGTTCACAGGCTCCGGTCGCGCCATGCGAAAAAATTCCCATTCACGCCATCGAATTGAATCCGTTCGCGGATTTTCTCCATCGGCACTATCACTCAACTTCCGCGCGCCACATGCGCATTGACTCATTTCCGCTTTGAGAACAAATACAGAACATATTTCATCATCTCAAGCCGAAAACGGGTTGCCGTAAAGGAGATCATGACCGCAGCCGTCGCCACTTCGAATGCCATTCTCGACGAGTTGCGCGAGAAAATCGCCAGCCTGGAAGGGGCCGGCTTGCGCGCGCGCAGTGTCCTACCGTTCGGGGTTGGCGAGATCGATGCGCAACTGCCGGGAGGGGGGCTGGCATATGGCGCGCTGCATGAAGTCGCCGGCGGTGGCAATGGCGCCGTCGACGGCGCGGCGGCAGCCCTTTTCATCGGCGGCATCGCCGCCCGCACCACCGGCAAGGTCGTGTGGTGCCTCACCCGCTTCGATCTGTTCTTCCCCGCACTTGCCCAGGTCGGACTGCATCCCGACCGCGTGATCTTCGTCGAATGCGACAGAGAAGAGACCGTGCTCGCAAGCTTCGAAGAGGCCCTTCGCTATGGCGGGCTTGGCGCCGTCGTCGCCGAACTGGTGCGCCTACCGATGACGGCATCGCGCCGGCTGCAGCTGGCGGCAGAGAAATCCGGGACATTGGGCCTGGTGATCCGCCGCTGGCGGCGCCAGACAGAAGCGTCGGATTTCGGCATGCCGACGGCGGCGGCAACCCGCTGGCGGATCTCGGTGCTGCCGTCCGAGCCGTTGCCGGTCGCCGGTGTCGGGCGGGCGCGTTGGCTGGCGGAGCTGATGCGGGTCAAAGCAGGGGAGGGAGGCGAATTCATCATCGGAGCATGTGATGGCCAGGGTCGTATCTGTCTTTCTTCCGACACTGCCGACCGACCGGATCAGGCGGGACGATCCTTCGCTATCGGTTGAAACGCCGCTGGTGGTGATCGCCAGGAGTGGTTCGAAGCGATGGATTGCCGCGGCTGATCTGGCAGCGACCAAACTCGGCCTTCGTCTCGGCACGCCGGCGGCCAAGGCGCAGGCATTGGTCCAAGGCCTGATGATGATCGATGCGGATCCGGCAGCCGATCTCGCGGCGCTGGAACGGCTGACACTCTGGGCCTTGTCACAATACTCTCCTGTCGTTGCCATGGATCCTCCTGATGGCATCGTCATGAACACCGAAGGCGCCGATCATCTTCAGGGCGGCGAGGATCTGATGCTGTCGGGTCTCGTCAATCGGCTTCGTGGCCGCGGCCTCGCGGCGCGTGCGGCGATCGCCGACACTTGGGGCGCGGCGCATGCGCTCGCCCGGACAACGGATCGCGAAACGATCATCATCCCGCGCGGCGAAACGGCCCGGGCGGTGAACCGCTTGCCCTTGTCGTCGCTGCGACTGCCGGGGGAAACTGTGGCCAGCCTCCGCAGCCTCGGCTTTGCCACCGTCGGCGATCTCGCCGCCACGCCGCGGGCGCCGCTGACGCTCCGCTTCGGTCCGGAGGTCGCACGGCGTCTCGACCAGCTGTTCGGCCGCGTCGCCGAGCCGATCGACCCGATCCGGCCCGCGGATCTCGTCGAAGTCCAAAAATCTTTCGCCGAGCCGATCGGCGCCCCGGAAACCATTGAGAAATACGTGAGCCGCCTCGTGCGCCAGCTCTGTCTGGAGCTCGAGAAGCGCGGACTTGGCGTTCGACGTGCCGATCTCATCGTGCACCGCGTCGACAACACGCTTCAGTCGCTCCGCGCCGGTACGGCCAAGCCGGTCCGCGATATCGCCTGGCTGACGAAACTCTTCCGCGATCGGATCGAGAGGATCGAGCCTGGCTTTGGCATCGAAAAGCTCAGTCTTGCCTCGATCATCGCCGAGCCGCTGATCGAGGCGCAGTCGGCGTCGTCGCTCATCGAGGAGCAGGTGACCGATGTGACGCCGCTCATCGATGTGCTCGACAATCGCGGCGGCCAGCGGATTTTCCGGGTGGCGCCGGTGGCGAGCGACGTCCCGGAGCGCAGTGTCCGGCGGATCGCGCCGACGGCGGCGGAAGACGGCGCCACCTGGCCGCTGCACTGGCCGCGGCCGTCGCGCCTTTTGCCCCATCCCGAACTGATAGAAGTGATTGCGCTTCTGCCCGATCATCCGCCGGTCTCGTTTACCTGGCGCGGCAAGCGGCGCCGGGTGAAGCGCGCCGACGGGCCGGAACGGATTTTTGGAGAATGGTGGCAACGCAGCGCCGAATGGATCGCCGTGCGCGACTATTTCGTCGTCGAGGACGATACCGGCGAACGGTTCTGGATTTTCCGCTCCGGCGATGGTGTCGATACGGACACCGGCTCGCACAAATGGTTCCTGCACGGGGTGTTTGCGTGATGCGCTATGCCGAGCTGCAGGTCACCACGCATTTCTCGTTCCTCCGCGGCGCGAGCTCGGCGGAGGAGCTGTTTGCGACCGCAAAACTGATGGGCATCGAAGCCCTCGGCGTCGTCGACCGCAACAGCCTGGCCGGCATCGTCCGGGCGCTGGAGGCATCGCGCGCCACCGGCCTGCGGCTCGTCGTTGGCTGCCGGCTCGACCTGCAGGACGGCATGTCGATCCTCGGCTATCCCACCGATCGCGCCGCCTATTCGCGATTGACGCGGCTTCTGACCCTGGGCAAGGGCCGCGGCGGCAAGGCCAACTGCATCCTGCATCTCGACGATGTCGCGCTCTATGCCGAAGGGCTGATCGGCATCCTCGTGCCTGATATGGCGGACGACACCTGTGCCGTGCAGCTTCGGAAGATGGCGGAAGTCTTCGGTGATCGTGCCTATGTTTCGCTTTGCCTGCGCCGGCGGCCCAACGATCAATTGCGTCTGCATGAGCTGTCGAGCCTGGCGGTCAAGCATCGGGTGAAGACCGTCATTACAAACGATGTGCTGTTTCACGAGCCGGGTCGGCGGCAGCTGCAGGATGTCGTCACCTGCATTCGGACCGGCACCACCATCGACGATGTCGGCTTCGAGCGCGAACGGCATGCCGACCGCTATCTCAAGCCGCCGGAAGAAATGGCGCGTCTGTTTCCGCGGTACCCGGAAGCGCTGGCGCGAACGACGGAGATTGTTCAGCGCTGCAAATTCTCGCTCGAGGAGCTGGTCTATCAGTACCCCGATGAGGCGCTGATCCCGGGTATGACCGCGCAGGAGTCGCTGGAGCATTATACCTGGGAGGGCGTCAGGACGCGTTATCCCGAAGGCCTGCCTAATCATGTCGAGAAGACCATCCGGCACGAACTCGCGCTGATCGAGACGATGCGCTACGCGCCTTACTTCCTCACCGTCTTCTCGATCGTCCGCTATGCCCGATCGCAGGGCATTCTCTGCCAGGGCCGAGGATCGGCGGCTAATTCCGCCGTCTGTTATGTGCTCGGTATCACCTCGATCGATCCCGACACCAACGATCTGCTCTTCGAACGGTTCGTCTCCCAGGAACGCGACGAGCCGCCTGACATCGATGTCGACTTCGAGCATGAGCGGCGTGAGGAGGTGATCCAGTGGATCTACAAGACCTATGGCCATGACAAGGCGGCACTCTGCTCGACCGTCACCCGCTATCGCGCCAAGGGCGCCATTCGCGATGTCGGCAAGGCACTGGGTCTGCCCGAGGACCTGATCAAGGCGCTCTCCTCCGGCCTCTGGTCCTGGTCGGAAGAGGTGGGTGAGCAACATGTGCGCGATCTCGGCCTCAATCCCGAGGACCGGCGTCTCGCGCTGACGTTGAAGCTTGCCCGGCAATTGATGGGCGCGCCACGGCATCTCGGCCAGCATCCCGGTGGCTTCGTGCTGACCCATGACAGGCTTGATGACCTGGTGCCGATCGAACCGGCGACGATGGTCGACCGGCAGGTGATCGAGTGGGACAAGGACGATATCGAGGCGCTGAAATTCATGAAGGTTGACGTGCTGGCGCTCGGCATGCTGACCTGCATGGCCAAGGCCTTTGCGCTGATCGGAGGCCACAAGCATCAGGATCTCGATCTCGCCACGATACCGCAGGAGGATCCTGCGACCTATGCAATGATCCGCAAGGCCGACACGCTCGGCACCTTTCAGATCGAATCCCGCGCCCAGATGTCGATGCTGCCGCGCATGAAGCCGCGGACCTTCTACGATCTCGTCATCCAGGTGGCGATCGTCCGGCCCGGACCGATCCAGGGCGACATGGTGCATCCTTATCTGCGCCGGCGCGAAGGCAAGGAGAAGGTCGAATACCCCACACCTGAACTGGAGGCGGTGCTTCATAAGACGCTGGGCGTGCCGCTGTTTCAGGAGTCGGCGATGAAGGTGGCGATGGTCTGTGCGGGGTTTACCGGTGGTGAAGCCGACCAGCTGCGGAAATCCATGGCGACTTTCAAGTTCACCGGCGGGGTCTCACGGTTCAAGGACAAGCTTGTCTCGGGGATGGTACGGAACGGCTATTCACCGGAATTCGCCGAGAAGACATTTTCCCAGCTCGAAGGCTTCGGTTCCTATGGTTTCCCGGAAAGCCATGCCGCTTCCTTCGCGCTGATCGCCTATGCCTCCAACTATGTGAAATGCCATTTTCCGGACGTCTTTTGCGCTGCGCTCCTGAACTCACAGCCAATGGGCTTCTATGCGCCTGCGCAGATCGTCGCCGACGCGAGAAAGCACGGTGTCGAGATCCGTCCCGTCTGCATCAACCGCTCTCGCTGGGACTGCACGCTGGAACCGATCGAAGGCAGCAACCGGCATGCCGTTCGCCTTGGCATGCGTCTGGTGCGCGGCTTGGCGACTGCGGATGCAGCGCGCATCGTCGCCGCTCGAGCCGATGAGCACTTCGCCTCCGTCGACGACATGTGGCGGCGCTGCGGCGTGCCGGTCGCCTCGCTCGTCGAGCTTGCCGAAGCCGATGCCTACCTGCCGTCTCTCCGTCTCGAGCGACGCGATGCGCTCTGGGCGATCAAGGCGCTACGCGACGAGCCGCTGCCCCTGTTCAGCGCTGCGGCAGAACGGGAGGCACGGGCGATCGCCGAGCAGCAGGAGCCGGCAGTCGAGCTCAGGCAGATGACCGAAGGCCACAACGTCGTCGAGGATTACAGCCATACCGGCCTGACGCTCCGGCAGCATCCCTTGAGCTTCCTTCGCAGCGAACTCGCCAAACGTCGGATCGTGACCTGCGCCGAGGCCATGACGGCGCGCGACGGCCGATGGCTGATGGCGGCCGGCCTGGTGCTGGTGCGCCAGCGGCCGGGCTCGGCGAAGGGCGTGATGTTCATCACCATCGAGGACGAAACTGGTGTGGCGAATGTCGTCGTCTGGCCAAAACTCTTCGAGCGGTCCCGCCGCGTGGTGCTCGGCGCCAGCATGATGGCGATCAACGGCAGAATCCAGCGGGAAGGGGATGTGGTTCACCTGGTCGCCCAGCAGCTCTTCGATCTCTCCGCCGATCTGTCGAGCCTTGCCGAGCGCGACGGGGCATTCCGGCCGCCGACCGGCCGCGGCGACGAGTTCGCCCATGGCTCTCCAGGGAGCCCGGATTCCCGCGAGCCACCGGTCCCGGGTGTTCGACTGAGGGATCTGTTCGTGCCGGATCTTCACATCGATACGCTGAAGATCAAGAGCCGGAATTTCCAGTAATCCTGAACGCAGACGACAGGGCCGGCGGTGCGGATCCTTTCAAGGCGAGGCCTTCAAACCCACGCTGCGCTCTTTACACCTCACGCTGGAATTTTAGCGACGCTTCCCTCGTTCGTCCGTAGCATCGCCCCGCGGATTTGCTGTCGCAACCATGCGCAGCCGAGATCGCTGTCCATTTGAAGCGGCCAGATCATTGCCACCGGTGGAAAGGAAAGCGCCAGCGGCACAGGGCTGACCTCAAGCCCCAACAACGGCCCGTAACGAAGCGCAATCCGTGATGATACGGTGGCAATCACCGCAATGACCGCGCCGTGGCCAATATCGACATGAAGTCTGGAGTTGCGGCCATACCGGCTTTAAGGCCGACGGCGATTTTGTCGATGGCGTTCTGTACCACGCGGGAATGGTTCTTTATCGCAGGCGTTAGAGCCGATTTAACGAGGCCGGTCTGATCAGAGCCGGCCTGATCTTTTTAAAGTTCTCTGCTATTTAAAGGGCCGGTTATCCGTTTGTAGTGAGCGCCCGAAATGGTGGATACTGAAACATCCCGTCAACAGGCTGCACTCTCGCTCCCGGCAGCCCCGCGAAATCCCGGCGATCAAACAGCAACTGTATCTGACCGCGACGAAGTTGTTGCGAGGCCTGAGCGGACCTCTCCGCTTGGGCTTGAACAGTATATTCCCGGTCGCATGCTTGTGAGTGGAGATAGCCCCGCGTGGACTGATCTGTTCGTGAAGGTCTATTCGCGCCTGATGAACCAAGAGCCATTTCTTGTTCCCGCAGTCGCAGAACCACTCATCGTCTGGGTGATCTCGGGTGAAGCGGTCGTCGAGGAGCGGGACCTGGATGGCGACTGGGTTGCCAATACGGTGTCGGCGGGCGATTTCTTCCTGACCCGTTCTCCCACACCGTACCAGATGCGCTGGCGCGCCATCGGTGACGCACCTTTCCAAGTCATGCACCTTTATCTCTCAGTTCCGCTTTTCGAGCGCGTTGCCTACGACGTGCTAGGCTGCTCCGCTCCTCCTGCGCTGCGCGACATTTCGGGGGGCAAGGACACGCTGCTGTCACACCTTCTTGCATTGATTCATCAGGAGCTGACGTCTGAAGGCAAGGGGAGCCAGTTGTTCGTTCAGGGTCTTGCCCAGAGCCTTGCCGTGCATCTGATCCGGAACTACGCGGCCAGTGAAGCTGCCTATGATTGCCAGAATGCACTTCCCGGCTTTAAGCTTCGCCGGGCAGTAGCATATCTTGAAGAAAATCTAGCCGAGCCGTTCAATCTCGCAAAGCTTGCCGAAACGGTGGGTATGAGTGAATTCCATTTCAGTCGCCTGTTCAAAAAAGCGACCGGGCTCTCGCCCTCGCGCTACTTCATCCGCCAGCGCGTCGCCCGGGCACAGCTTCTGTTGCAGGAGACGGATATCAGCATCATTGAGATCGGCATGTCCGTTGGCTATTCAAGCCCAAGCCATTTCGCCCAGGTCTTCCGTCGCGAAACCGGCCTGCCGCCGAGCCACTATCGGCGAGGCTAGTTTTTAACCTGTCGCGATTTCGAGCAAGATCGCGACAGGTCGAGCAAGAGCCCGTGAGAAGGGCTCCGATGAACCGCTTAAGTTTCTCCTTGTGAAACCGAAACGCCCACCGCGGTGGTGGGCTTCAGACAAGGAGTAACAATAATGGCCAACCTCAACGGAAAGATCGCACTGGTGACCGGCGCATCGAGCGGCATCGGCGCTGCTACCGCTGCAAAGCTTGCTAAAGCCGGGGCCAAGGTCGGTATCGCGGCACGGCGCACCGAAAAGCTCGAAGATCTCAAGAAACAGATTGAAGCCATGGGCGGCGAAGCTCTTGTGATCGAGATGGACGTGGTTGACACGACCTCGGTCGGTGCGGGCGTGAAGAAGCTGATCGAAGCCTACGGCTCGATTGACATTCTCGTCAACAATGCCGGCCTGATGCCGCTCTCCGATATCGACCAGTTCAAGGTCGACGAGTGGCAGCGGATGGTGGACGTGAACGTGAAGGGCCTGCTCAACGCGACGGCCGCCGTTTTGCCCCAGATGATCAAGCAGCATTCAGGCCATGTCTTCAACATGTCCTCAATCGCTGGGCGCAAGGTCTTCAAGGGTCTGTCGGTCTACTGCGCGACAAAACATGCGGTGACGGCTTTCTCTGATGGCCTGCGTATGGAAGTCGGCCAGAAACACGGCATCCGCGTGACCTGCATCCAGCCGGGCGCCGTTGCCACCGAGCTCTACGACCACATCACCGATCCGGGCTACCGCAAGCAGATGGACGAGCTGGCCGGCCAGATGACCTTCCTCCAGGGCGAGGACATCGGCGACACCATCGTCTTCGCAGCCCAGGCCCCGGCCCATGTGGACGTCGCCGAGCTGTTCGTCCTGCCAGTAGAACAGGGTTGGTAACAGACCGATCCTGAAGGGTCCCTGCCTCGATGCAGGGACCTCTCAAGGGAGATTGTCATGAAGGAATTACCCGCATCTCAAGCTTATCGCGTTCTGGAACCAGGCCCGATCGTCATGGTCTCCACGAGCGATAACGGCAAGCCCAATGTGATGACAATGGGCTTCCATATGATGATCCAGCATGACCCGCCGCTGATCGGTTGTGTCATCGGGCCGTGGGATCACAGCTATCAGGCTCTCCGAAAAACCGGAGAATGTGTCATCGCAGTCCCCGGTCTGGATCTCGCCGAAACGGTTGTCGACGTCGGCAATTGTTCGGGCGATCGGGTAGATAAATTCCAGAGGTACGGCCTCAAGACGCGACCTGCCAAGGACGTGGCAGCACCGCTCTTGTCCGACTGCCTGGTCAACATCGAATGTCGGGTCGTCGATAGCCGGCTCTCGGACCGTTACAACCTCTTCATCCTTGAGGCGACGAGAATCTGGATCAAAGAACCGCAAAGAGCGGCGAATGATGCATCACTGCGGCGACGGCACGTTCACCGTCGACGGCGGCACGCTCGATCTCAAAGACCGCATGGTCAAATGGCGCCATCTCCCCTGACAGCGCCGTGAGTCCCGGAAACCATAAATACCCGACAGAAAAGGAAAAACCTATGTCTGCCTATCTCGTTGTCGATCTCGACATCCACGACATGACGTCTATCCAAGACTACCGGTCGAAGGCACTGCCGCTCGTCGGCAAAGCCGGCGGCAAGCTTATCGCCATTGATGAAAGCCCCTTGGAGTTGGAAGGCTGGGCCGCCACCAACATGCTCATCATCGAGTTTCCGAACAAGGATGCGATCCGTCAGCTTTTCGCATCGCCCGAATATGCACCGCTCGCCGCACAGCGGCAGGCTGCGGCCAAGTCGAGGATTATTGCCCTCGACGCGGTGTAACCAGACGTGGGCGAGGAGCACGGATATGGCTGAACTGACCAACGTAGCATTCTTCAGGGCAAAGCCGGGCAGATCTGAGGATCTCGGCTCAGCACTCCTCGCCCTGGTTGGCCCTTCGCGACATGAGCCCGGCAGCCTCCGCTACGAGATTCATCAGTCGACTGTTACCGCAGAGGAGTGGATGGTCGTTGAAGACTGGCGCTTTGCTTCAGACTCGGCTGAGCTTCCCTTGGACCCCAGTCCTTAAAAAAGATCTCCGTACCGTCGTTTGTTGTTACTTAGCCCATATCTAGCTCTCCGTTGAAACGTTCCTAGTTCTGGCAAGAGTGACCGCAAGCGCGAAACCGGTCGAGTTCGTGACAGAAGCGGCTAGCTAAGCCGCTCAGGCGAACAGGTCTCGCGACGCGTGATGGTCGGAGTCGTTGGGATTTACTTGCCGTATGCCTTGGCGACCTGGCCGACAAGAGTGGCCCAGGGCATGTCGAGGGCGGCGTAGACGGCTCCGGCTTCCGGGCGGCCGTTATCCTTGAGGATCTCCACCATGAGGGTGGCGTAGTCGGACAGGATGACGCCCGCCTGCTGCATGCGAAGGAGGCCCGCTTGCCGCTTGGTTTCGCTGAAGGTGCCCGAAGCATCCACCGCAACATAAGCGTCGAGGCCGCGAGCGACTGCCGTCATGGCCGGGAAAGCCGCGCAGACTTCCAGAGAAATGCCCGCGAAGATCAACTTCTTGCGGCCGGTTGCCTCAATTGCCTTGGCGACGCGTTCGTCGTCATAAGCATTGACCGAGGAACGGTCGATGATCTCGATGCCCGGCAGCGCTTCGACGAGTTCGGGAATGGTCGGCCCCCACATGCTGTCGCGAGCCGTGGTGACGACGACGATCGGCAGGTTTAAGGCCTTCGCCGCCTTTGCGAGCGCGACAACATTGTGTTTGAGTTCGCCAGTGGAATAATCACGCACGCCTGTCATGAGACCAACCTGATGGTCGACCAGAATGACGGCGGCATTGTCGGCGGTAAGAGGTTCGTAGGTGCGGTTGGTCATTGCGTTTCTCCTTTTGAACTCAACCGCTCAGCTCACTCGCGGCGGTTCATTTCGTTCGTGACCAGGATAAGTTAGCCTTGTCACGAGCAGCCCAAAAGTCAGCAAAAACGCAACCTAAAGTCCTACCCAATGGACGACGGCGTGATGTTAGTTTCGTTGTTTCAATGCAGATCTGTCGGGTCGGCCCGATCGTAGACGCGCCTGAACTCGACCGCACTTGGCCATCGTAAAACGATCCTCTGCGACAAGAGAATGGGCGGCACGGCCATCCACAATGCCTGAGGTTCTTCCTAACTTTTGTTCATCGCAACGCAAGGAGCAGACGAACCAAATGCACGAAGTTCTCACACTCTGTCACCGCTAAAGCCTGAACAGCGACCACGCTCCCAATCGACTTTTCTTTCGAGCAATCTTAAAATCAACGTTACGCAAGTGGGCATCGGACCCGATGCAGCCAAAGGCATTCCCTTGCGCCAGAGGATCAAACCACGACCGTCACTAGAAACCTCCTGCAGGCAGCTCTGGCTGCCTCAGCAAGCTTCTCCGTTCCGGCTTTTTCTCAGGCCGCATCGGCTCCGCATCTGCCGATCGTACGGGGTGACACCAATCTGCAGCGCCACGGCGAATACGTTGACCAAATGATCGCCGATTTCGCCACAGGGCACGGTCCGCCCGGTATCTCAATGGCGATTGTGCAGGCGCCTTACATCCCTTGGTCTGCAGGCTGTGGCGGTAAGATCACATCTCCTGCCTTGAGCGTGACAAGCTTAAATCCGGGCTCTCCATCGCCCCTGATGACGATATGAAATGCTGCCCATCCTGAGCCTGCATCGGGATGGGATAGGCTCCACGAGCCTGAAATGACAAAAGTACTGGAGCTCGGGACGAACCCTCAAGACCGTGTCAATGCGAGCCAGTGGCTCATGGCCTGCAGACATCGGCTTCCTCGCTAGCGGGTAGGTGAACAAGAGAGTCGTTTAACGCGACCCTGAGACAGCAAATCCCTCAAATTCAGTATCCGGCATTAGCTAGTGTCTGGACGAATGGCTCAAAAACCGTCAAAACCACAACGCAACGTCCGACCAAATGAACGATGTGTGATGCTCGATTTAAATGATTTCTTTTACTATGTGCAAATCGTCGATCGCGGAGGCTTCACGGCAGCTGGCCGAACACTTCGGGTGCCGAAGTCGACACTCAGCCACCGTATGCAGGAGCTCGAGAGGGAACTCGGGGTCCGCTTGCTCAACCGAACGTCACGCCGTTTCGGTATGACGGACGCGGGAAGCGACTTTTATCGCCACGCCGTCGCCATGCTGCGTGAAGCCGAAATGGCGGAAACGACAATAAGGCACCGGTTAACCGAGCCGACCGGCACTGTGCGCTGCACGGCGGGTGTCGCAACGATGCAGTTTGCTATGGCGGATATTATTGCCGATTTTCTGGTGAAGTATCCCAAGGTTAATATCTTCGCCCACGCCGCCGACCGTACGGTGGATATCGTCGGCGAGAACTTCGACCTTGCGGTCCGGGCGCATTCCGATCCCTTGCCCGACTCAAATCTGGTCCAGCGGACGCTTGCGCCCGCCCCCTGGTATCTCTTTGCCGGAACCGACTACATCGAAAAAAATGGTGCTCCAAAAAGCCCTCAAGATCTCCAGACTCATCCGTCATTGTTCATGATGAGGACCGGGGTTTCGCCGGTCTGGCGATTACGTCATGCGCGCCAGGCAAGAGACGAAGTTGTGGTGCCGCTGACGCCCCGACTGATTGGAGACGACATGGTTGGTCTTCAGCAAGCGGCCATCAAAGGAATTGGTGTGGTCGCACTACCAGGTTACATCGCCAGGGCGGCCGTTCAATCCGGGGCGCTTTGCCGCATCCTCCCGGATTGGCTAGCGGGCGATTCTACGCTGACGGCACTTATTCCATACCGCCAGGGCCTGCTTCCATCGGTTCGCGCTTTTCTCGATCATCTGGCTGCGGAATTCCCAAAAACCGTCCTGCTATAGTTATCGTCCAGATACTTGAACGCAAGGTTGGCATATTAGCGGCTTCTCGTCCGATGCAGTCGGCCGCAAATTCGTTGGCAGATACCTGTCAATGGAGCGAACGAGATGCAACCGGCTGCAACATTTGAGATCCCGCGGGATGATGCGGCGAGAATAGGTGCGATCGTCACCGGTTTGCCACGTGAAATCGGCAGCGGATTTGTCGCAATCCACTTCTCCGAGAAGATGTTCGACGGTCGGATGAACCCGCTTCTCATGGTCGATCATTTTGTCATGACGGCCCCTACCTTCGACCCGCATCTTCATAAAGGCATATCAGCTGTCACTGCTATCTTCGAAGATTCCCAAGGGGCGTTTCTGAACCGGGATACACTCCGGAATAATGTCGCCTTAAAACCAGGAGATCTTTACTGGCTGGCTGCGGCGAGCGGTGCAGTGCATGAGGAAAAGCCCGAGGAAGGTGGAAGAACCCACGCACTGCAAATCTTCGTCGATCTGCCGGAGCGCCTGAAGAGGGAACCGGCCAGAGCGCTTCATTTGGAAGCGCTTAGCATGCCAGTCATCGAAACGCCGGACTTTCGTATCCGCGTCGTTCTGGGCCGCAGCGGTGATGTCGCCGGCGCCCAGGGAACGCCGGAGGAAATGACCATGCTGGATGGCTTTCTCCATTCGGGCGGACAGTTTTCACATCTGATGCCGGAGGGCCGGGGGGCATGGATCTATGCCGTCTCGGGCACGATCACGCTCAAAGCGGCCAGCGAGAGCCGAGACCTTACTGCAGGAACCGCAACGACGGTGGCTGCAGGATCGGAAACGGAAGTTCACATCGAGGCCAATGAAGAGGCTCATTTCGTACTTCTCGCGGCAAAACCGATCCCCTGAATCCTGCCTTGGATGAAGACCAACGGCGGCGCCTGAAGGCGCCTTCGACGGCAACTTTACATCGGGCAATCCCGAAATCCTAATCCTCGAACGCCGCCGGACGAGCGGTAAAAACGGAGTAAGACCATGCTGGATGTTCTGAAGACCACTGATATCAAGGCCAAGACCGAAGTCGTCACGATTTCGGACGTAGAGCGTGCCCGCGAAGACGCCCTTCGCCAGCGGTTTGCTGATTTCTGGGCATCGGCCACGAGCGACCTGCGCACCACTTACGAAGCGTTCATCTCGGCAAGCCCACTTGTGGACGGCGTAAGCTTCGAAGCTGTCGATGAGGGTGGCGTCAGCGGCTGGTGGGTTCGTCCGGAACAGGCAAGCACCTCCAAGGCATTCCTCTATATCCATGGTGGCGGCTACGTTCTTGGTTCGTCGCAAGCCTATCGCGGTTTTGTAAGCCAGATCGTTGCCCGCACCGGGGTTCCGGCTTTCATCCTCGAGTATCCACTTGCGCCTGAAGCGTCTTTGCCGACGGCGCCGAACACGGTACTAGCTGCCTGGGACTGGCTTATCGCTCAGGGCTTCCAAAAAATCGCTATCGTCGGCGATTCTGCCGGCGGCGGACTTTCGCTGGTGACGTTGACGCAACTCGGCAACGGGAACTCGGACGTGAAGCCAGTCGCCGGCGTCGTGTTTTCTCCCTGGGTCGATCTGACCCTCTCTGGCGCTTCGATGGTGGATCAATCCGTTGTCGATCCGCTGATCGGTTATGACTACCTCAAGGACTGCGCCCAAAAATATATCGGCTCGTTCAGCGCCTCCGATCCGCTGGCGTCGCCTCTGCTGGGTGATCTTCAAAAACTGCCGCCATTGCTGATCCAGGTCGGCACCGATGAGCGCCTGCTCGATGACTCCCGGCAATTCGCCGACCGCGCAGCTCAATCTGGCGTCCCTGTCCAGCTCGAGATCTGGGAAGGCATGCACCACGTTTTCCAGCTCGACGTCGAGCATATCGAGAGCGCCAGAACAGCACTCGACCGTGCAGCACAGTTCATGCTCGCCGCTTTCAACCGTGGTTGAGGCGAAATTGGGCCAACTGCGAGAGGAGATAGATATGCCAACCGTTACCACATATGACGTCATCATCGCAGGAGGAGGTTCTGCCGGCGCGGTTCTGGCGAACCGATTGAGCGAAGATGCCAGCAGGAAGGTCCTGCTCATCGAAGCCGGCCCGGCCTATGCGGCCGCCGACTTTCCCGACGTCATCGCCAATGCGAACCGCGTGGGTGGCGATGCGGAGCATGACTGGGGCTACCGCACGCAGGATCATTTTGGTCTCGGGCATGATGTCAGGGCATTGCGCGGCAAGGTTCTCGGTGGTGGTTCGGCTGTCAATGCGGCTGTCGCAATGCGTGCGCGCAGGTCCGACTTCGCACGCTGGACAGCTCGCGGAGTCAAGGGCTGGACCTTTGAAGACGTCCTGCCAGTCTTCAAATCGCTCGAGAATACTCCGACCGGAGACGACGCTTGGCACGGTCGTTCTGGCCCGTTCCCGATCCGACAGAGAACGATGGGAGAAAATACGCCGTCGATGCAAGCCTTCGTGTTGGCGGCGGAAGCTGCAGGCCTCGCCCGTATCAGCGATTTCAACGGTGCCGAGCAGAACGGGGTTTCGCCCTATCCGCTGAACGTCGTGGATGGCCGCCGGATCAACACCGGCATGGCCTACCTAACGGACGATGTGCGTTGCAGGCCGAACCTTACAGTTATGGGGCATGCCGAGGTCGATTCCATCCTCTTTAGCGGGCGTCGTGCCATTGGCATCAAGCTCATCGGCGGGGAGACGATCACCGGCGGCAAGATCATCCTGTCCTCCGGGACCTATGGCAGCCCCGCTATCCTCATGCGCTCCGGTATTGGACCGTCCTCGCATCTGCGCGAGCTGGATATTCCGGTTGTCGTTGACGCACCCGTTGGAAACCTGCTGAAGGAACACCCATTCTACTACAATATCTACGCTCTGAAGCCGGATGCCAATTCGATGACGCCAGCGGCAGGGGCCATCGTCTGGACCAATTCCAGCGAGGCTGGCACGGATGAGCTCGATCTACACGTCTCGGGAACGCATATCTTCGACCCGGCTCAAAGTCCGACGGGCGGTGCGATTGTGCTTGCCTGCTCGGTAACACTGCCAAAGTCCAACGGATCGATCCGCCTTGCTAGTCGCGATCCACGCGCCATGCCGCTGATCCGCTTCAACTTCTTCCAGGATCCAAGCGATCTGCGCCGGATGATGGAAGCCGTAAAGCTGTCGCGCCGGATCGGCAGAACGGCACCCTTCAGCGACATGATCGAGATGGAGATGTTCCCTGGAAAGGATGTCGATGACGACGCTTCGCTAGAGAAAGCGATCATCGAGCAGGTCGACGGCTATTCTCACCCCACGTCCTCCGTTCCGATGGGAAGTGCCGAAGATCCTACCGTCGTCGTTGACGAGAATGGAGCAGTCCGCGGTACGGAAAACCTGCATGTGGTCGACGCATCCATCATGCCCGATATCGTTTCAGCACCGACCAATGTGACCACGATCATGATGGCCGAGATGATCAGTCGAAGGCTCTGATCGAACGAGCCAAACGAATGATCGGGTGACCTGAAGCTATGCCGGCGCGTCACGAGAGGGTACCCCGGCATCTCTTTGCCAAAGTGCGGGTCGAGGCCCGAGATCGACAGCTATTGGAGAATTCCGATGAGATGGCTCACCGTATTGTTCTTTCTGCTCATCGCTTCCGCGTCTTCGGCCCAGGCGCTCTTTGAGAAGAATTCATCTTCGTCGATCGCGGCACCCGCCCAGGTTACGCAGGCGAAGATAGATGATTTGATGCGTCTTTTGCAGGACGCCGATGTCCGTCGGTGGATACAATCGCAATCTCAGCCGGCGATCCCGATTTCGGCGAGTATGGCGTCGCTATCAGCTTTGCCATGATTACTGTTCCAAGCGACCAGCAAAGCTTCATTCGGCGAAGCGCCTACCCGCGGCGCCATCCAGCTCGCAAGCAACGTGACGAAGGGACCGGCGACCGCCGCCGAAAATGCCCACCAGCCCGCCAGTTCTCCCTCCTTTGCAAGGGGGATGCGCAGATCCTGCGAAACCAGGGGAAGGAGCCCGACAACGATGAATTCGGAGGCAACAACGATTGTTATCGCCGGCGCAGCAAAAGCAGGGCTTTGTTCAAGATATGTTCGGAATGGTCGCCGGCGGAGTTCATGCGTTTGCTCCACCGTCAACAACGATACCCGTCCCGTTGATGGACCGCGCTTCGTCGGTTGCGAGGAAAGCATAGGCTGCGGCGACATCCTCGGCCCGACCATATTGCTTGATGGCCATGCGCTGACGTTGGGCTTCGGCGTGAGGACCGTCGGCGGGGTTCATGTCAGTATTGGTCGAGCCAGGATGCACGAGGTTGACAGTGATACCGCGCGGGCCGAGATCGCGGGCTGTGCCCTGCGTCCAGGCGAGCAACGCTGCCTTACTAGCGGAATACAAAGCCTTGCCGGCGTCCGGCACGCGTGTGGCCAGATTGCTGCCGGTCGAGATGATACGGCCGCCGTCAGACATGTGGGGCAGCGCTGCCTGGCTCGCGAGGATGACCGCCCGCACGTTCACGTGCAGCATCGCGTCGATTTGCTCAAGAGTGACCTCTTCGAGCGTGCCGTAGCTGATAATGCCGGCATTGTTCACGAGGACATCTAGGCCGCCAAGTTCGGAGGCGGCTCGGTCAACCGCCTTCTTGATCGAGATCGGGTCGGCAGCATTCATTTGGATTGTGACGGCGCGGCCGCCGCCTGCTTCAATTTCGTTGGCGATGGCGTTGGCGGCCTCGGCTGACCGCTCGTAGCCGATGGCGACAAATGCGCCTTCCGCTGCGAAGCGGCGTGCGATCGCGGCGCCGATGCCGCGGCTGGCGCCAGTGACAAAGGCACGTTTACCTGTAAGCGACTTCATAACTTGGCTCCTTCTTTGATGATGAGGCCGGCCAGCGCTCGAGCCGAATGGATCGGCTGCCTCGCTTTTTCCCGTTCTCATGGCAAGAAGTTAGTCACTCACCGCGCGTCTCAGAAGACAGCAAAAATATAACTTAGCGTCCATGACATTGGACAATTAGAGACGTCAGAGATCGCACGTATTGGCCGTGAATGTTCTGGAATGTTGAGTTGGTCGACCCCCGTGCGGAGTGCACAGAAGTGGGCACTCCGGTAAGCAGTTTGGTCGAAATGCTAACGTAAGTTGGCAATGGGAGCCTTCGTGGATAACACTGATGGAGGCTTTACATGACTATCTACAATGTTTCGCTCATCGGCTTCGGAGGGGTTAACCTGGCGGTTGCCGAACTCATCGCAACCAAAAATGAGCAATGGAAACGCGAGCGCTGGGGTTCGCTTTGCCAACGGCGGATTAAAAACCTGCCACGGAGCGGAGCAAAAGTCGGCCACCATAGCGCCGGCATGAGCCCCCGGGAGGCCGTAGCCCGAGCGGGGCTCATGCCGGGGCGGCGATTTTTTGAGAAGAGTTTTAGCTGCCTTGCGGGCTCGGCTTTGGGCGAGACGATAGCTGTCGCCGTTCATTTCGAGGATGTTGACATGGTGGGCGATGCGATCGAGCAGCGCGCCGGTCAGACGTTCGGATCCCAAGGTCTCGGTCCATTTGTCAAATGGAAGATTGCTGGTGATCAGGGTGGCACCGCGCCCGTAGCGTGGTGAGATTAGCTCGAACAGCAATTCCGCGCCAGTCTTGGACAGCGGCACGAAGCCCAGTTCGTTGATGATCAGCAGCTTGTAGGTGGCCATCTGCTTCTGGAAGCGGAGCAGACGCCGCTCGTCACGGGCCTCCACCATTTCACTGACCAGAGCGGCCGCTGTGGTGAAGCCGACAGAGAGGCTTTTTTGGCAGGTCGCCAGCCGGAGGCCGAGCGCCACATGCGTCATGCCGGTTCCACTGGGGCCGAGAACGATGACGTTGTCCCGACGCTCGATCCATTCGCAGCCTGCATCTTGTTGAGCTTGTGGATGGCAGCGAAGTCGAAGCTGTCGAGGCTTTTCACGACAGGGCATTTAGCAGCCTTGATCCGGCGTTCGACCTTATGGCGATCCCGTTCGATCATCTCCCTTTCGGAGAGCCGGAACAGGTAGCCGACATGATCGTCGCCCTCGGTGGCACACAGCAGCGTCGCGAACTCGTCCGGCCAAAGCCTGGAGAGGGGCACTCCGGCCGCGGTCGGATTATTCCGCTACTACCGATGGCCGATGTTTGCACCGCCGTTCTCAGTTTAATAAGCTATCTAACGGCAGCTTTCAGATAAGAAGCACCGTTTGCGAGTCCGCCCGCTAGTTCCATGATATGCCGCACGAGAAAATCGCGTCGTCGATGATCTGAATAGGGCCTTCTCGGCAGGAAACTTACTATGGATTTTGTCATTCAAATGCATTACCTTGCTATTAAATCTGGAGATAGCCATGGCTGCAAACGCACTTGTCCAAACACGTATCGATGCCGAAGTTCGGGATCGTGCTTCCGCCGTCCTTGAGAACATGGGCCTGACGGTATCAGATGCAGTCCGCATCCTGCTCACGCGGACAGCTAACGAGGGTGCGCTGCCACTTGAACTTTTTTCGGGAAGCGAGGCTCACGATGCCTGGTTTCGCACGAAGGTACTCGAAGCACTGAACGACACTCGACCGGACGTGTCAGATTTTGACGTCGAGGCACACTTCGAGGAGCGCCGGGCGATAGCGCGCGTCAAAGCAGGTGCTCTCAAGTCGTGAAGCTTACATGGTCTGCGTTCGCGCTGTCGGACCGAGACGCCATATTCACCTATATCGAGGCAGACAATCCTTCGGCCGCTGTAATGATCGACGAGCGGATCATGGCCGCTGCGCGCCGCTTGGTCGTTTTCCAGCAAGCGGTCGCGTTGGAAGAATTGCTGGGACACGCGAACTGGTGATCAACGGAACGCCATATATCGCTGCATATGTCGCTACGGAAACAGCAGTTCGTGTCCTGCGCGTCCTTCATGGATCGCAGGAATGGCCCGACACTTTGCCCGGCAGCTAAATTTTCAGCTTGGCTCGCAAGATGCTGCGTCTTCTGAGACAAGCGCCGCTTGACCCGAACTACAGTTGCGATCCAACGAGATCGCGGCAGGTTCGAGTGGGTGGCCATAGCCGCTAAGTTGCAACGAAAAATCATGGTCTGATGCTCGCAAAGCGACGGGTCAACGGTTCGAGTTTGGTTCAACTGCAAAGAGATTTATATCGACCATGGAAAGTTTCCACCCACCAATGGGGCATGGCCGCGTGCTCGCGAGCTTCATCCGCCCACACCCTGTAGCAGCGGCGCACTCAGCCTTTTGATCTCGAGACTTGGATAGACGCGCTCCTCCAACAATTGAAGAGATCGAACGGTGACCTTTATCGGCGGTTTTCTGCTGCGGAATGGATATCAAAGGTCAATGTGGGTTCCGGTTTTGCGCGTTCGGCCATTTGACATGCCCTCTGCATCGAAGATTGGCGTCCGAGACCGCCCCAGATCGCCCACATAACGCTGTTCAGGCCTCGGTGAATTCGAGATCAATCGGCAGCGTCTTCTCAGCAATCTGATCGACGATTTCCGTCCATTGGTCTCCTGTCGACTTCCAGATCTCATGGTTTGGAACTGCAAATTGGGCCGCCGCGTCGATCAAGGTGGCGACCGTCATGTGCAGGCTTGTCAGGGGGACGCGCAGAAACGGTGCATCGCTATTTCGTTCGATGCGCTCCTGCCAGTCGCAGAGCTTTGATAGAAGCGTGGAGTCAGGAAAAATACTGTAAGTGAAAAGCGCAACACTGCCTCAGCCATAGAATGTCAATCTTCGTTCGGATCACAACGGGCTCTCCATAGGATGACTTTTGTCTACCGCCGGCCTTATTCGACACGCAGGACGTCTGAAACCGCCTGCTTTTCCATACGACGCAGTAGGCCTTGCTATTCAGGCTCCTTGACGAAAGACGCAGCCTCGGCGGGTCGCATCCAGGCGAATGTACGATTTTTGCACTCTGGAAAACGCTTTTGGTGTCGCGCGCTTCAAGCAGATGAACCTCAAGAAGGCGGGAACCTGCTGTCCATCTGCGAGCGACTTGGTATAGCCAAAGTGGCCAAAGATCCGATTCTTTGCCCGTCCTTTCACACCAGCTTCTTCCCAGGCTTCTCTTTCGGCCACTTCGTGGGGGGCTAGCCCCTCAGTTGGCCATCCTTTGGGAATCCAGCGCCGAGTTTCGCGGGTTGTGATCAGGCGAACTTCGACGCCGTCGCCCGCGATTGGGCGAAAACAAAGAGCACCATACTGCTGTGCGGACCCGCCCTCGAGGATCGTCTTTGTATGGTCAGCCAACCGGTTTAATTGAATTCTGACCTTTTTCATTTTCAGAAGTTGGGGCGTAATTCGATTCCTGACAAGCTGGCGTAGAACGCAATTCACGCCGGAAACAGCAGTTCCACGATCGTTCCCTTACCCGGCGCCGAGGCAATGCGCGCGTCGCCGCCGCTCTGGCGGACGAAGCCATATACCACGGCCAGGCCGAGACCTGCGCCGCCTTCGGCATCGCGGGTGGTGAAATAGGGTTCGAACGCCTTATCGATTGCCTCGGCCGACATGCCGATACCGTCGTCGATCACGCTGACGGTCACCCCGGCCTCGTTGCGGGCGCAACGGATGAGGATCGTTCCGCCCGCTGGCATGGCCGCGGCGGCGTTAAGGCAGAGGTTGAGGACCGATTGCTCGAAGAGCGCTGTATCGATGAGGACGGTGGGCAGGTCATCGGCTATGTCGAAGGCAAGCCGGCATTTTTCGCCGATGGCGATTTCAAGCACGTCGGCCATGCCGCGCAGCACGACGCCGATCTCCACCGGACCCGGATGGATCGGCTGCTGGCTGCCGATGGACAGCATGCTGCCGGCCAGCGACCTGCCCCGGTCGGCAGCCTTGCGAATGCGGGCGAGGTGTCGCTTTTGCCGGTCATTGAAGCCGGTTTCGCGCTCCAGCAGCCCAAGGCTGCCGGTGATGATACCGATCATGTTGCCGACTTCGTGGCTCACCTGATGGGTCATGCGCATGATGCCATCGAGCCGCTGGATCTTTGCTGCCTCCGCCTCCTGCCGGTCCATGTCGGTGATATCGCGCGCCAGCAGCACGATGCCGCCGTCGGGTTGACGCGATAGCGACACCTCAGTCACCCGGCCGGCGTCGGAGCGGTGGCGCAGCACCGACCGGTCGGAGAGCAGGCCGGCATCGTTTTCGGCCGGCAGGAGCGCCGGATCGATCTCCGGCAGCGGTGTCACGAAACTGCGGAGCGGCAATTTCCTGGCCGAACCAGACCAGCCGACAAGCTCGATGACTCGGCGGTTCATGGTGATCGGCCGGCCGCGCGCATCGAACAGCGCGATGCCCTCGTTCATGCTGCGGAAGGTGGAGCGGATGGTGCGGGCGGCGGCCTCTGCTGTCCGCCGCAGCCGCGTCACGCGCTCGACGCTCTCGCGGAACGCACGGAAGGCTTCGAGCAGGCGCACCAACTCGGTTTCCGTCCCGTCATAGCGCGGCGCGTCGACATCTTTGCGCCCTTCTGCCAGTGCGTTCATGCCGTTCGAAAGCGCGACAATTCCGCGTGAGACGCGCATGACGGAGCGGATCGAGACCACGGCCATTGCCAGCACCAGCAGCGAGGCGACGGCGACGATGACCAGGATGCGGCTCAAGGCATCGGAGGTGGAGACGAGGTCGTCGCTGAGGCTGCGGGCAACGGCCTCGCTTTGGGTTTCCGTTGCATGCGACAGATCGCGCGAGACCGTATGCAGGCGCGAGACGGCGGCGCGGATGGCGAACATTTCGAGGAGATAGCGCGTCTGTGCCTCGAACACCCGTTCGTAGGGCGCAAGCTCGGCGGCGGCTATCCGGATGTCCGGCGCGGCGGGTTCGAGGCGCGGGGCGGTTTCGGAGACGTAGCGCCGGCGCAATTCACCGAGCTGGAAAAGGCTGTCCGAATTGGAGGCGGATTGCACGACGGCGTTCAGCCGGCCGCGGAAGTCGGCATCCGGAATGCCGCTGCCGGTTGCGATCTCGCCGAGCGCTGCCGCAGCCTCCGCCTTATGCTGCTGGGCGGATTCCGCGTCGCCTGCAAGCGCCGTCGTCTGCGTGCGGATCGTTTCCAGCAGCTCGACGATACGGCTGCTCGCAAAACCCTTCACGGCAGCCCCGTCGTTTTCAGGTTGCATGGCGCGCAGCAACGTATCGACCTGCACGACGACGGAGCGGCTTTCGCTGGAAACCCGGTAGGGCGAGGTCGCATTCATCAGGAAGGGTGCGCTGGAGACGAGGTCGGAAACCTGCCGCGACACGAGCGAGGCTTTGGCGAGACTCGAAAACGCCTGCAGGCCATAAGCGGCCATCTCCTGGCGAGCCCGCTGCAAGCCATAGACGGCGATGGTCGCCAAGCTGAAGACGAGCACGCAGATGAAGGCGATGGCAAAGGGCAGGCGAAAGGCGATGGAGGAGAGGAAGGGACGGCTGATCACGATACGATCTCGCCATCGTCGGTGTCGAGAACATAGCCCTTGCCGCGGCGCGTCTTGATATGGCGCGGCAAGTCCGGATTGCGCTCGATCTTGCGACGCAGACGCAGCACGAGCACGTCGACATTGCGGTCGATGTAGCGCTCGCTTTCGGCGCCCAGCCGGTCGAGGATCTGTGCGCGGCTGACGGGTGCGTTCGGCGTTTCTGCGAGGATTTCGAGCAGCGCGAATTCGGCGCTCGTCAGCGACCTAGCAGGATCTGTGCGGCAGATGGCGCGGCGGCTCTGGAGATCCACCGACCAGTCGCCGAGTTTCAGGGATGCGGGCTCGTGCTCCCGTTCGCTTTCCCGCTCCGGCTTCAGCGAGGGGATGGTCCGGCGCAGCACGGCCTTGATACGCGCCGTCAATTCGATCGGCTCGAAGGGTTTCACGACATAGTCGTCGGCCGCCGTTTCGAGGCCGAGCACCCGGTCTGCGGCGCTGCCGGCAGCCGTCACCATGACGATGCCGATATTGGTCTGGGCCCGCAGGCGCTGCGCGAAGGTACGGCCGGAGGTACCGGGTAGGTTATGATCGACGAGCACGAGATGCACTGTTTCGCGCGAAAGCACGATCGCCGCTTCCTCCGCCGACGGCGCGGTGAGCGGCGTCCACCCCTCCGCCTCCACGAGGTCGGAGATAAGCTCCGCCATGTCCGGATCGTCCTCGACGATCAGAATGCTGATCCTCTCATTCAACACATGCACGTCCTCCCGCATCCATTATAGGCAGGGCTGTCACGATCTTCAAAGCGCGCTCGTGTTATGCGCTTTGTCACATTTGTAACCTTTGTCATTTTTGAGGGGTACGTCGCGGGCAAAGCTGTAAGAACCGTAACCATTCTTTGATTGCGCAAGGCAGCAGATGTGACATCCTGACTGCGGAGATGGGGCGCAAGGTCCAATGGGAGGAAATCGTGAGAGGCATCACCGCTTTCAGCGCGGTCGCGGCTTTGTGGCTAGCGAGCACCGGCACCGGCACGGCTGCCCCGTCGCTCACCGTTTTGTGCGGTGTGGACGAGATGTGGTGCGCCGCGATGAAGACGGCCTATGAGGCAAAGAGCGGGCACAAAATCTCGGTAACCCGCAAGAGCACCGGCGATATCCTCAATCAGATCCGCGCGGAAAAAGCTGCGCCGACCGTCGATGTCTGGTGGGGCGGCACGGGCGACACCCATCTGCAGGCTGGCTCTGAAAATCTTCTCGAAGCCTACCAGCCGGCCCATGAGCGCGACATGCTGCCCTGGGCGCAGAATTTTTTCGCCATGTCCGGCGGCCGCTCGGCGGGCATCTATGCCGGGGCGCTCGGCTTTGCCTACAATGCCGATCTGCTACGCGAGCTGAAGTTGCCGGCGCCGACTTGCTGGAAGGACCTGACGGATACCGCCTATCGCGGCCGCATCCAGAGCGGCAATCCGAATTCGTCCGGCACCGCCTTCACCACGCTTGCGACGCTGGTGCAGCTCTTCGGCGAGGATGAGGCGTTCCGTTATCTCGCCGCGCTCAACCGCAATATCGAGCACTACACCCCTTCCGGAGCTGCGCCTATCAAGGCGGCGGCGCGGGGAGAAACCCTTATCGGTATTTCCTTCATGCATGACGCCGTCACGCAGAAGCAAGCGGGCTTTCCCCTCGTGATCGTCGCACCCTGCGAAGGCACCGGCTACGAGATCGGCGCCGTGAGCATCGTCAAAGGTGCGAAGAACATCGAGGAAGCAAAGCGCTTCGTCGATTTCGCGTTGAGCCCCGAAGGGCAGGGGACCGGAGCGGCGTCCGGCCAGAACCAGGTGCCATCAAACGCGAAATCCAGTCTGCCGCTCGCAGCACCTGACATTTCGATGATCAAGATGGTGGACTATGACTTCGCCACCTTCGGCTCACCGGAAGAACGAAGTCGACTGCTCCGCAGATTCGATGCGGAAATCGCCGTGACGAACTGATCGAGCCCTTTAGACAAACAGCAATCCAAAATCGTGAACGCGCCGCCGCGGGCAGGCCGAAGGCCCCGCTGTGTCTTGTTCATGCGAATAATCAAACCCAGGCAACAGGAGGATGCCCGCATGAAAATCAACACCCTTTCCCTTATGCTCTTCGCCGGCACGGCGCTCGGGGCGCTGCCGGCGCAGGCCGCTGGCGAACTCAACCTCATCTGCTCGGCCGACGTCGTCATCTGCGAGCAGATGAAGGGTGATTTCGAGAAGGCGCATAGCGACATCAAGGTGAACATGGTTCGCCTCTCGTCCGGCGAGACCTATGCCAAGGTTCGCGCCGAGGCACGCAACCCGAAGACCGACATCTGGTGGGCCGGCACGGGCGACCCGCATCTTCAGGCGGCATCGGAAAATCTGACGCTGGAATATAAGTCGCCGAAGCTCGATGAGCTCAACGATTGGGCGAAGAAACAGGCTGAAAGCTCCGGCTACAAGACGGTCGGCGTCTACGCCGGCGCGCTCGGCTGGGGCTACAATACGGAAATCTTCAAAACCAAGGGCTATAAGGAGCCGGTCTGCTGGGCTGACCTGCTGGCGCCGGAATTGAAGGGCGAAATTCAGATCGCCAACCCGAATTCTTCCGGCACCGCCTATACGGCGCTCGCCTCTCTCGTGCAGATCATGGGTGAGGACCAGGCCTTCGACTACCTGAAGAAGTTGAACGGCAACATCTCGCAATATACTAAATCCGGATCGGCGCCCGTCAAGGCGGCTGCACGCGGCGAGACGGCGCTCGGCATCGTCTTCGTGCATGACGCAGTGGCGCAGACGGCGGAAGGTTTCCCGATCAAATCGATCACGCCCTGTGAAGGCACCGGCTATGAGATCGGCTCCATGTCGATCATCAAGGGCGCGCGCAACCTCGACAATGCGAAGATCTGGTACGACTGGGCGCTGACGGCGGAGGTCCAGTCGCGCATGAAGGACGCCAAGTCCTTCCAGCTGCCTTCCAACAAGAGCGCGACCATTCCGAAGGAGGCGCCGCGCTTCGAGGATATCAAGCTGATCGACTACGACTTCAAGACCTATGGCGACCCGGCAAAGCGCAAGGCACTGTTGGAACGGTGGGATCGCGAAATCGGCGCCGCCGCCAACTGATGTCCTGACAGGCGGCGCCTGCCTCCACAGGCGCCGCCTTCCTACACTCAAAAACAGCGAGGTCGGCCATGAGACATGGCAATCGCAGGCTGGACGTGGTCCTGCTCTTGGGCGTGGTCGCATTGACCCTGTTGCCCTGGTATCGGATCGAGAACGGCTTCTTCGGGCTCGGTTGGCTGGCCGGTTTCCCCCTTTCCACGGAGGCCGCCCCCGGTGTCGTACAGATATTCGCGCATGGCCGGCCGTGGCTAGCCGGCGCACTCGTGTTTCTTCTCCTGACGTTCGCCGCCCGCGGCATCGCGGATCCGATGCGCCGCGGCGCCGTGCTCGCCTGGACCGGCGCGATCGGGGTTCTCTTCCTCTCGCTCCAGGGCCTCGCCATCGGCTTTTCCGGTTGGAACTGGACGGTAAGCGACACGCTCTTCGGCCCGCTCTCGACCGGCCAGCCTGCCATGGGGGCAGGCGCGGTCCTCTCTTCCATCACCTTCGTGCTGCTCTTCGCCTTCGGCCTTGCCGAGCGCGGCGTCATGAAGGGCGATGCCTTCGTCGTCAGCGCAATCGCCCTGCTGGTCTTCCTCGTCGCCGTCTTCGTCTTCTACCCGATCGGCAGCATGTTCGTCGGATCGGTGCAGGATTTCGACGGGTCGTTCAATGCGGATAACTTCATCCGCAACATCCAGGATCCGAGCATCTGGAGCCTCAACTGTGTCATCGGCGCCGGCCGCTGCGGCGTCGCCTGGCGCACGCTGTGGCTGGCCATCATGACCGGCCTCGGCTCGACCCTGCTCGGCCTTGCCTTCGCGCTCGTCGCCACCCGCACGCGCTTTCCCTTCAAAAAAGGCCTGCGGCTGCTGACGATCCTGCCGATCATCACGCCGCCTTTCGTCATCGGTCTGGCGCTGACGCTGCTCTTCGGCCGCGCCGGCGTCGTCACGCAGGGGCTGTCGCAACTGTTCGGCCTCGAGCCCGCCCGTTGGCTCTACGGCCTCACCGGCATCTGGATCGCGCAGGTCCTGTCCTTCACGCCGATCTCCTTCCTCGTGCTGATCGGCGTCGTCGAAGGTGTCAGCCCGTCGATGGAGGAGGCCTCCACGACGCTGCGCGCCGACCGTTGGCGCACCTTCTGGCGGGTGTCGCTGCCGCTGATGAAGCCCGGTCTCGCCAACGCCTTCCTCATCGGCTTCATCGAAAGCATGGCCGATTTCGGCAACCCGCTGGTGCTCGGCGGCAGCCATGGCGTGCTCTCGACGGAAATCTTCTTCGCCGTCGTCGGCTCGCAGAACGACCCCTCGCGCGCCGCCGTGCTCGCGATGGTGCTGCTCGCCTTCACGCTCTCCGCCTTCCTCGCCCAGCGCGTCTGGCTGGCGGGCAAGAACTTTGCCACCGTCACCGGCAAGGGCGACAGCGGATCGCATATCGCCCTGCCGCGCGGGCTGTCGATCGGCGTTCACGCCGTCGTCATCCCGTGGATCCTCTTCACCCTCGTCATCTACGGCATGATCCTGATCGGCGGCTTCGTGAAGACCTGGGGCTTGGATAATTCGCTGACGCTCGACCACTACGCCAAGGCCTTCTCGATCAGCTTCGAAAACGGGATCGCCTGGACGGGTGTCGCCTGGAACTCATTCTGGACGACGATGGAGATCGCGCTGATCTCCGCCCCGCTGACGGCCGCCGTCGGTCTGCTGACGGCCTACATCATCGTGCGTCAGAAATTCACCGGCAAGAATGCCTTCGAATTCGCCCTGATGATGAGCTTTGCCATTCCCGGCACGGTCATCGGCGTCAGCTACATCATGGCCTTCAACCTGCCGCCGCTCGAGATGACCGGCTCGGCGCTGATCCTGATCGCCTGCTTCGTCTTCCGCAACATGCCGGTCGGTGTGCGCGGCGGCATCGCTGCGATGAGCCAGCTCGACAAGAGCCTGGACGAAGCCTCGCTGACGCTCCGGGCTAACAGCTTCCGCACGATCCGCAAGGTCATTTTGCCGCTCCTGCGTCCTGCCATCACCGCCGCGCTCGTCTATTCCTTCGTGCGTGCCATCACCTCCATCAGCGCCGTCATTTTCCTCGTCAGCGCCGAGTACAACATGGCGACCTCCTACATCGTCGGCCTCGTCGAGAATGGCGAATACGGCGTGGCGATCGCCTATTCCTCCATGCTGATCGTCGTGATGATCACCGTCATCGCCGGCTTCCAGCTCATCGTGGGCGAGCGGCGCCTGCGCCGTGAAAACCGCGTCGCCGGCCTCGCCACCTCCGCTTCCTCTCGTCAGGAGAAAATCGCATGATCAACCAGAAAGCCGGTTCCGTCGTCTTCCAGAACGTGCGCAAGACGTTCGGCGCCTTCACCGCCATTGCCGACCTTTCGCTCACCATCGAGCCCGGCACGCTCGTCACTCTGCTTGGCCCTTCCGGCTGCGGCAAGACGACGACGCTGCGCATGCTTGCCGGCCTCGAACATCCTTCGGCCGGAAAAATCCTGATCGGCGGCAAGGACGTGACCATGCTGCCGGCCAATGAACGCGACGTCTCGATGGTCTTTCAGTCCTATGCGCTGTTTCCGCATATGAATGCGCGCGACAATATCGCCTATGGCCTGGAATCCTCCGGCCTCAGCCGCAGGCAAGCGCGCGAGAAGGCGGAGGAAGGATTGGCGCTCGTCGGCCTTGCCGGCATGGGCCATCGCCTTCCGGCCGAACTCTCCGGCGGCCAGCAGCAGCGCGTCGCCGTCGCCCGCGCGCTGGTGCTGGAGCCGCAGGTGCTGCTGCTCGATGAGCCGCTCTCCAACCTCGATGCGCGGCTGCGCCGCAAGGTGCGCACGGATATCCGCCAACTCCAGCAGCGCCTCGGTTTCACGGCTGTCTACGTCACGCACGATCAGGACGAGGCGCTGGCAGTGTCCGACCGCATCATCATCATGAAGGATGGCGAAATCGCCCAGTCCGGCGCCCCGCGCGACCTCTACGAAGCGCCGGCTTCCGCCTTCATCGCCGATTTCATGGGCGAGGCAAATGTCATCCCCTGCGAGGTGCTCGGCATCGAGGGCGCCGATGCTGAAATCCGCATCGGTGGTTTCAAGCACCGTGTGGCTGCCGGTCGGGCGACGCCGGGTGCGGCGAACCTTGCCGTTCGTCCCGGCGCCATCGCCCTGTCCGAAGGACGTGGGCAGGGGCTTGTCGGCCGCATTCTGCACTCGGCCTATCTCGGAGATCATGTCGAATATGAGGTCGAAACCGACGTCGGCACGCTCTTCATCGTCGACGATGCCGTCGACCGGATCCTGCCGGTCGCTTCCGACGCCACGCTCGGCTTCCGAAATCGCGGCATCGCGCTTATCAGCACATGAGAGCCTCTGATGCCTAAACATCCGCTGCAGGCGCTTCGTTCCCGCGGCGCGTCGCCCGAGCATCGACGATTATTGTCTAAGTCACAGCTGCGCACTGCCGGCCTTCCGACTTGGCCACCGACCTTTTAACAGCCAACGACCAGAACTATTCCACGGAGTACCGGCACTATGTCGCACGAAACAGAACTTGATACGCGCTTCGCCCTCGCCAAAGCGGTGGCACAGGAGGCGGGCGCCATGGCGCTCGATTATTTCAACAGGCGCGAAACGCTCGTGATCGAGACGAAGCGGGATCTGCAGGATGTCGTGTCCATTGCCGACCGCAATGTCGAGACGTTGATTAGGCAGCGCGTGGCCGAAGCTTTTGCGGCAGACGGGTTTCTCGGCGAGGAATACGGTTATCAGGAAGGGCAGTCGGGATTGACATGGGTGGTCGATCCGATTGACGGAACGGCGCCCTTCGTCAACGGCATGCCGACATGGTGTGTATCGATCGCCGTTTTGCACCGCGAAGTGCCGGTGATCGGCGTAATCCACGTTCCATGCGCTGACGAGCTCTATGCAGCGGCAGCGGGCATGGGTGCGAGCCTGAACGGCGAGAAGCTCAGCCTCGATCCGTCGCGGACCTTGCAGAATGCGATGACGGGCATCGGCTGCAACACCTATGTCACCCCGGAACGGGTCGGCGCGATTGTCGCTGCCGTGCTTGGCAAGGGTGGGAATTTCATCCGCAACGGCTCCGGTGCCTTGATGCTCGCCTATGTGGCCGCAGGCCGGCTTGTTGGCTATTACGAGCCCCACATGCGTGCCTGGGACTGTATGGCCGGCTACTGCCTCGTCAAGGAGGCCGGTGGAACCTATTTGTCCTTCCCGGCTGAGGGCGAAGCCTTGCTGCAGGGCCATCCGGTGCTAGCGAGCAGTCGCACGGTCTATGCTGATTTGTTGGCAATCCACAGCGGCTGAACCTTCAGACGCCCAGCGAGTGTCGTGTCACCGGCGAACAACTCCCACGCCAGACGTATTCTCGGAGGTCCTTGACTTTCATCAGAACGGAGGGCTCCTAAAGAATGAGAAAATGACGAAATGGCTCAAGGATAGTGGACAAGATCGTGCTTTGGATCGCCAGTGCCATTGGAGTGCTTATCGCGTATTTACTCGGTTCAATACCGACGGGATATCTTCTCGGAAAGTTCCTGCGCAACATCGATATCCGTGAGCATGGCTCGAAATCCACAGGAGCGACGAATGTGCTCCGTACTCTCGGCAAGGGCCCTGCTCTTTTTGTCCTAATTGTCGACCTACTGAAGGGTGCGGCGGCAATAATCTTTGCCTCGTGGTACTACCCTTGGCTGGCTACTCGGTCACTTTCTACGACACCTGCAAACACCGACCTCCAAAGCCTGGTGCCTTGGTTTGTGTGCTTATCGGGACTGGCGGTGCTCGTGGGACACGGGCTTTCGATCTGGTTGAAGTTTACGGGCGGGAAGTCAGCGGCCACAGGTCTCGGTGTCCTACTGGCGGTATCATTGCTCGTCGGGATCGGAGCAGCTGCAGTTTGGGGGCTTACCCTCGCCGTTTTCCGGATCGTGTCCTTAAGCTCGATCCTTGCCGCCGTAACAGCAATCATCCTAGTCATCAGTTTCGAGCATCAATTACCTTATCGACTGCTCGTGATTGCGGGAGGGATTTATGTAATTGCTCGCCACCGCGCGAATATTCAGAGGCTCATCGCGGGTGTTGAACCACGGTTGGGGCGAACTAGTTCGGAACGAAGCTAGTCATCAGACTCTGATCCCGCACAATCGGGCAGCACTTTTATGCGCAGGGCTCGCTGGACGATCACTGACGCGACCTCAGCAGACTGCTGGCGGAGTAACCAAGTGGTCGCGGCGAGTGTTCGCCGTCGACTATCCGGTGATTTAAAGGAATCGGCGTTGAGATAGGTCGTGCGCTGAGCGAAGTGCACCCGGCGCTGTGATAGGTCTCTCTGTAGCTACATCGCCCGGTTCCGTAAATTACTTTAAGCCACTGACATTGAAATTGCTGGTCAACGGTTGTGGCACGGCGAGCGTGTTCGCGGCCAGCGTCCGGTCTGTTGCCGTTGTGTTCACACTCTGTGCGAAGAAGATCGCATAATGGATCGAATGGAAGCGGCCGTGTGCCGGTGAACAGCAAAATCACCGATTGGCAAAGACGTAGTTATTCCCGGCGCGCGGTTTCCGGCTCGATTCCTTTCAACTGCAAAGCAGATCGGCTGCCACTATCACCGAGTTCGTCGGTTCATCGGACGAAGTAGCGCTTCGCTCTGCAACACCAGTAGCGCTGACGCTCACGTAAGACGGCGGCTGCGACTGCTTCAACGTGCGAACTGGAGTAAGCGTCCGGTGAGGGTCGCCTTGCGAGGTTGATGCGAACATCGGAAGTCCTAGTGCAAACACTAGGAGCAGTCCTATGACCAAGCATCCAATTGAAGTCATCACGTCTGTGGAGCGCCGGCGGCGCTGGTCTCGAGAGGACAAGGAGCGGCTTGTGGCAGCATGCCTTGAGCCAGATGCTGTTCTCTCGGAGATCGCGCGGTCGGCCGGTATTCATGTGAGCCAGCTCTTTCGGTGGCGCAAGGAGCTTTGCAAATTTGAGGAACCGAGGACCGAGGCGGCGAACACATTGGTGCCCGTGATCGTGTCGGAGGCCGTCCCAACAGCCCAGCCCGCTGCTTCGGAAGCGGCGGCATCATCGCATCCTCGCCGGAAGCGCAGTGATGTGATGATTGAGCTGGGCCGTGGTCGTCGCATCCGGGTGGACAGTGATATCGACACGGACGCGCTCGGCCGCATTCTCGATTGTGTCCTGGGACGGCGATGATCCCTGTTCCTGCTGGTGTGAAGGTCTGGCTGGCGACCGGCCATACGGACATGCGCAAAGGCTTTCCCGGCCTGTCTCTGATGGTGCAAGAGACACTGAAGCGCGATCCGATGTGTGGACATCTATTCGTATTCCGCGGGCGTGGTGGCGGTCTGATCAAGGTCATCTGGCATGATGGCCAGGGAGCTTGCCTGTTTACGAAGAAGCTGGAACGAGGACGCTTCATATGGCCGTCAGCGGCCGATGGTACCGTTATTATCACGCCTGCGCAGCTCGGTTATTTGCTGGAAGGTATCGACTGGCGGATGCCGCAAAAGACCTGGCGACCAACCTCGGCCGGATGAGCAAAAACACTGGAATGGCGGGAGCGAATATGATTCCATCTCGCCATGAACAACCCCGCCGAACAGCTACCGGACGACCTTGCGAGTGCGCTGACGCTGCTGGCCGAAGAGCGTGCGCGGCGTGTTGCTGCCGAGGTGGAAGCGGCGACGGCCAAGGCGGAAGCTGCCAGCGCAAAGGCGCTCGTGTCACATTCCGAGGCGCTGATTGCACGGTTGAAGCTGGAGATCGAGAAGGTCCGTCGGGAGCTTTACGGCAGCCGCTCTGAGCGCAAGGCGCGGCTTCTCGAACAGATGGAACTGCAACTCGAAGAACTCGAAGCTGACGCAGGCGAAGACGAGCTTGCGGCGGAGATGATTGCCAAAGGCTCGACCGTCAGGGCCTTTGAGCGCAAGCGTCCATCATGCAAGCCCTTTCCTGAACACCTGGCGCGCGACCGTGTCGTTATTGCGCCCCAGCCAGTTGCCCCTGCTGTGGATCGGCCAAGCTGTCGAAGCTCGGCGAGGATGTCACCGAGACCCTGGAGGCCATCCCGCGTCAGTGGAAGGTCATTCAGACCGTTCGGGAGAAGTTCTCCTGCCGTGAGTGCGAGAAGATCACGCAGCCGCCGGCACCCTTCCATGTGACACCCCGCGGCTTTGCCGGTCCGAACCTTCTGGCGATGATCCTGTTCGAGAAGTTCGCCCAGCATCAGCCGCTCAATCGCCAAAGCGAACGCTATGCCCGAGAGGGTATCGACCTTAGCTTGTCGACGCTGGCCGACCAGGTCGGCTCGTGTGCTGCAGCCCTCAAGCCAATTCATTCGCTGATCGAGGCCTATGTCCTGGCGGCTGAGCGACTGCATGGCGATGACACGACCGTGCCGATCCTGGCGAAGGGAAAGACCGATACCGGCCGCATCTGGACTTACGTTCGGGACGATCGGCCGTTCGGCGGACAGTCACCGCCCGCCGCTCTCTACTATGCCTCGCGAGACCGGCGTCAGGAGCATCCCGAGCGCCATCTGAAGACCTTTGCCGGCATTCTGCAGGCGGATGCCTATGGCGGCTACAATCCGCTGTTCAAAGTTGATCGCGATCCCGCGCCTCTGACGCAGGCACTGTGCTGGGCACATTCGCGCCGCAAGTTCTTCGTGCTGGCCGATATCGCCACGAACGCCAAACGTGGAAGCAAAGCCGCGCCGATCTCACCGATGGCATTGGAGGCCGTCAAACGGATCGATGCCTTGTTCGACATCGAACGTGAAATCAACGGACTTGCGGCCGACCAGCGTTTGGAGCACCGCCGAAGGGACAGCCAGCCACTCGTCGGAGAACTGCGTGATTGGCTCCAAAGCGAGCGGGCGAAGCTGTCGCGCAGTTCTCCCGTCGCCGAGGCAATCGACTACATGCTGAAGCGCTGGGATGGCTTCACGTCGTTCCTCGATGACGGCAGGATTTGCCTGACGAACAATGCTGCCGAGCGCGCACTGAGAGGCTTTGCTCTCGGAAGGAAGTCATGGCTCTTCGCCGGCTCGGATCGCGGTGCTGATCGTGCCGCCTTCATGGCGACGCTCATCATGACCGCCTTATGCCGCGCGCGGCATAAGGCAGTTTATGCCGACCGTCGAACTATGCCGAACGAGCAGGTTTATGCCAACGTTTTTCGTGACAAAGCAGTAGCCGGATCGGCATAGCTTAGGCTCTCTCCGTCGCAGTTGACGCAAAGGAGAGTCCTATGAACGCAAGTGACTATTTGAAGCGCAGCACGCTGTATCGGAAGCTGATCCACGGGCCGCATGGCAAGTTTGCCCAAGTTTACGCCGCCAGGTTGTCGAACGAAGGCTTGGGTCGGCAATGTACCTGGCGATCGCTGAGCCTGTTTCGAGAGCTGATGGACTGGCATGTTGGCAGCGGACATGAGCCCCGGGATTTAAGCGAAGGTCACGTTAGTCGGTTTTTCGAGCACCGTTTCAAACACTGGAGACCTGACGCGGGCGACCGATCAGCTCTCCGCCGCTTACTCTCTACATTGCGGCAAGAAGGTTTGATATCAGCCGCCGTTCCGATTGAGCGCACGGAGCACGAGCAGATTGTCGATATGTTCGCAGCTTATCTCTCGAATGAGAGAGGGCTCGCAGCCTCAACGGTGGAAAGTCACAAGCTGCTGTCGCATCGATTTCTGATGGAGATCTGTCCGGCCGGCGCAGACGAGTTTGCAGCGCTCACCCCGGAGATCGTCATCGGCTATGTCGAACGACATGCGCTTGACGGTTCCGCCGACAGTGGCAAAGCCATGTGCGGAGTTGTGCGTGCGTTCTTGCGCTATTTGCATCTGAAGGGTTTCATCTCGACGCCGCTCGCTGACTGTGTGCCGTCCATCCGCCGCTGGCGACTTGCCGGCCTTCCAACATTCCTGCCGCCCGAGAAGGTCCAGAAGGTTCTCGATGCCTGCGATCGGACGACGGCAATGGGCCATCGGGACTATGCGGTTCTGATGATCCTCGCCAAGCTCGGCTTGCGCGCCAGCGAAGTTGCGACCCTCAATCTTGACGATATCGACTGGCAGTCGGGCACGATTCTCGTACACGGAAAGGGGCGGCAACAAGCAACGATGCCGCTGCGTCACGACGTCGGAACAGCGATCGTGGCTTATATCCGGCATGGGCGCCCCGCTTCGGCGTGTCGGCGAGTTTTCTTGCGAACTCTTGCGCCGCATGTGGGTTTTGCCTCCGGCTGCGCCATCACGATGATCGCAAAGCAGGCACTCGAACGGGCGGGCATTGACGGCTATGCGCATCACGGCGCCCATCTTTTCCGCCACAGCCTTGCAACCGACCTTTTGCGGTCGGGCGCCAGCTTTGCCGAGATCGGTCAACTGCTCCGCCATCGAAGCATCGACAGTACAAGGATCTATGCCAAGCTCGATGTTGAGAAGTTGCGCGAACTGAGCCTCCCCTGGCCGGGAGGTGTCCAATGAGCCGGCTTCGCACCGCGTTTGAGCGCTACATCGGCATGCGCCAAGGGCTGGGATACAAATATGACGGTCCGGCAAAACGATTGTCGGGGTTCGTCGCTTTCATGGAGGCCCGCGGCGCCGAGACCATTACGGCGGACCTGGCAATGGAGTGGGTCACCTCGATGGGCCGGCAGCCGAGTTGGTCAATCCGACTGGCTGATGTGCGCTGCTTTGCCCAGCACCTCAGTCATTTCGATCCTCTGACGGAAGTGCCACCGAGCGACGCAGTGCCGCCGGCACGGCGCACAAAGCCCTACATCTATAGTGAAGTCGAGATTCAGGCGCTTCTGGCGGCAGCACTGTCGTTGCCGCCGGCCAACGCCCTGCGGCGCTGGACATATCACTGCCTGTTCGGGCTGATAGCGGTCGCCGGACTGCGCCATTCCGAAGCGCTCGGCCTACGCCGGGCCGACGTCGATCTCGACCAGGGCGTCCTCACCATTCGCGAGACAAAGTTCGGCAAGACAAGGCTGGTGCCGCTGCATGCCACGACAGTCGCTGTATTGTTGGACTATGCCGCCCGACGCGATGCACACCTTCGTACGCCTCGTAGTCCCTATTTCTTCGTCGCCGAACAGGGCGGCAGATTATTGCATCAATACGTGCACCGCGTGTTCTGGCGACTATCCCGGCAAATCGGATTACGGCAGGAGGGGAAACGAGATGGTCCACGGATTCATGATCTTCGCCACCGTTTCGCCGTCCAGACCCTGATCAACTGGCATCGGGCTGGCGAAGATGTGGAACGCGAGCTGCCGGTTCTCTCAACCTTCCTCGGCCATGCCAATGTTCGCGACACCTACTGGTATCTGTCCGCCGCGCCGGAACTGATGAACCATGCCGTCCGGCGATTGGATAAGCGCTGGGAGGCTCGGTCATGAGACGCACGAACGACCTGGCCGTGCTGATCGAGCGGTGGTTCACAGATCGGCTCATGAAGCATCGAGGTGTCAGTCCCAACACCATCGCCTCCTACCGCGACACCTTCAGGCTCCTGTTTGCGTTCGCACAGACGCGCCTTGGGAGGTCCCCATCTCAGTTGACACTACGGGATATAGACGCTCCTTTCATCGGCGCATTCCTGGAGAACCTTGAGACAAAGAGATCCGCCTCGGTGAGGACCCGGAATCTCCGCCTTACAGCCATCCGATCCTTCTTCCAATATGCAGCGTTCGAGGAGCCGGCACATAGCGCCCATATTCAGCGTGTGCTCGCGATCCCCAGCAAGCGATGTGATAAGCGGCAACTTCAGTTTCTAACCAGGCCCGAGATTGAAGCGATCCTGGACTGCACTGATCGAAGCACGTGGCTGGGACGCCGCGACTACACTCTGCTATTACTGGCCGCCCAAACCGGGCTTCGGGTCTCGGAGATCATCGACCTTGACCGAGATTCGGTAATGCTCGGCCGCGGTGCGCATGTGCAATGCATCGGCAAGGGCCGCAAAGAGCGAAGTACGCCGCTCACAAAGGTTGCCCAGCAAGCCCTCCGGTATTGGCTCAAGGAACCAGGGAAGCGAGGCGCAACGACTCTCTTTCCAAACATGCACGGTGGCCGGCTCAGCGCCGACGGCGTGCAGGCACTGCTGAACAAATATGTCGCCAAAGCGCGCGAGCACTGCCAGTCCCTTCGCTCAAAGCGGGTGTCGCCGCATGTCTTACGGCACTCCGCTGCCATGGAGTTACTGCAGGCGGGCGTCGACTGCTCGGTCATTGCCCTGTGGTTGGGCCACGAAGCGATGGAAACGACGTTGACCTATCTTCATGCACATCTCGAACTGAAGGAATCTGCACTCGCAAAGCTGAAGCCGTACGAACGCGCCAAGGCCGAGCGGTTTCGACCAAGCGACCGGCTTTTGGAATTCCTGAACGCCCTCTGAGCATGAGAACTATGCCGAGTGTCAACCAACGGCGACCCGCCGAACCGGCCGGGAACGCACGGTGTAGCGTCCTCATCAAAAGAGGCGTTCGGCATAGTTCGACGGTCGGCATAAACCGCCTTATGCCGCGCGCGGCATAAGGCAGTCTCGATGAGCGAGGCGATGGTCGCCCATCGAAAGCTGCTCGACAGACCCAGTCAGCAAGCGTGGAACGGTCGAGATCGATACCCTGTCGGCTCATGATCTGGGCCTGCCGATAGAGTGGTAAGTGGTCGGCGTATTTGAACCAGCACATGAGCGATGGTCGTCTCTGTCGGCAACCCGGCCTGGATCAATCGTGCTGGCGCTGGGGCCTGAGCGACGCTGTCGGTGCAAGCACGGCACGCATATTTGGGACGACGAGTGACGATGACGCGGAACTGTGCCGGGATGACATCCAGTCGCTCGGACACGTCCTCGCCGATGCAATGAAGGCATCCACCGCAAGCACAGGTCAGGCTTTCCGGCTCGATGACCTCCTCGATACGAGGAAGGTGCGCGGGAAGACAACCGCGATTGGCGGCGCGTGGCTTGGGGTGCGGTTTACGGGAAGGGCTATCGGCCTCGTCCTCGGCATGGGCGGCCGCGATGGCCGTCTCAAGGTCCTCCAGCGCGAGATCGAATTGCTCGGGATCAGTCTTCTCGGATTTGCGGCCGAAGGCAGCCTGTTTGAAAGCGGCGACCAGCTTCTCCAGCCGTTCGATCCGATCATCCTTGCGGACTTCACGCGCTTGGGCCGCGATCAGCATCGCCTTCAGGGAAGCAATATCGTCGGGAGATCGGCGGCGTCCAGCATGGGAAAAGTCTATCAAAACCAGCATCGCTTCGCCGTTGGAATTTACCGCCCGAGTCATCGTGCCGCATCTATTCGATGGCGTCCGGCGCTCTCGCCTCCACGGAACGGACCCGACGCCAGTCGAGGCCTGCAAAGAGTGCCTCGAACGATGATGTCAGGTGGAAAACAGATGCACCCGGCCCTGCCAGAACCGGGCAACGGTCAGCCTACCGCTGCGAAAGGCGCGCGTATCGAGATTGAGCCGCCTCGGGCGAATGTCGGGCTCGTCGCTGGGCGTGTGGCCGTGGACGACGAGTTTCGGCAAGGGAACCCTGCTTTCAAGAAAGCGGTGGCGGATGAGGACCAGGTCCTCATCCGTCTGTGCGGAGAGCGGCAGCATCGGGTCGATGCCGGCGTGCACGAACACCACGCTCGGTGTGTCCAGCATGATGGGCAGCGCTCGCATGAAATCGAGGTGCGTATGCGGCAGAGACTGCCGCAGAAAGGCGTCGAGCTGCACGCCGGAGGGAAAGACGAGCGGCAGATGCTCCGGATCGAGGCCATAGGATTTCAGCGATTCCGCTGACCCCATCCGCATCCAGTCGTCATAAGGGAGCCAGCCGTCGACATAGTCGAGCATGGCGATCTCGTGATTGCCGGCAAGGCAGATGCGGTCGAAACCATCAGGCGGCGGCTCCATGAGGTGAGCGATGACCTGCGCCGATTCCAGACCCCGGTCGATATAGTCACCCAGTGTCACGATCAGCTTTTGCCCGGGCAATCGCGCGCCATCTTGCAGGATCGCCTCCTCAGCTTTTAAAAGCAGATCGTAGCGGCCGTGAATGTCGCCGATCGCATAAGTTGGAATCTCGGCGATATCCAGCGTCAGACGCGGTCTCGGCTGGCGCCCCATTTTCCAAACCTCGCTATGGCGAGCAAGTGCTTCACCCATCATGTTCCTCAATTGGATAGCCCCGGTTAACCATAAGTAGAGTGGAGGGCGAGGCGATCAAGTTGGTGAGAAAATTCGAAGCGTCCGGTTTTTCTGGAAAAACCGTTCTTATCATTCGAAGGAAAATCCCTCAATCCTGTCATCCTTCGAGGAAAGAGTGAGCGATGGGAACGTTATCGCAGTTTCAAGACCGTCTGAGGCCGCCGGCCCGCCGCATCGAAAACGAAGAGGAGGCCGTATCCACGGCTCGCAACCTCGCCGACACATTCCGTCATCAGGCAAACGAGCGCGATATCAACCGCATCCTGCCTTTTGCCGAGCTCGACGCGCTGTCGATATCGGGACTGACGGCAATCTCTGTTCCGCCCGAACATGAAGGGCTCGACGTGTCGAACGCCCTGCTTGCCGAAATCATCGCGATCATTGCCGAGGCCGACGCCTCGATTGGCGAGACACTGGAAAATCACTTTTCCGTACTGGAAACCCTCCGTACCCAGGCGGCCGAGGATCTGAAAGCATCGCTGTTTGCCCGTGTGCTGCTCGGCGACCGCTTCGCCGGCGCAACCGTCGCCGACGGCAGCGAGCTGTCGATCGACGGACCGGGGTACCGTTTGAGCGGGCGGATGCGGCCGGCGCCCGGTATTCTCTATGCCGATTGGATTGCCGCTGCCCTCACACTTCCGCCCGACCGCCCTGTGACGCTCTACCTCAGCCGCAACAGCGGGGACGTGCAAGTGGTCGATGATTGGGACGGTTTCGGCCAGCGCACCAATGGATCGGCAACGACGCTCGCCGGCGCAGTGCATGTCGATGCCGGCACGATCGCGCCGGCCCCGTCGTCCGGTTCGACGGGCGTTTCGCTCGGCCTGCTGCTCAAGGCTGGAGTGGCCCTCGGCATCGCGCGGGCCGCCTGGGCCGACCTGATGACAGCCATTGGCGATCATACCGTCTCCCGCTCCCGGCTCGGCGAACACGCCGTCGGCATCGAAATCACGGCGGCAGCTCTGGAGCGAGCGGGCCGCAAACTCGATATCGCCCAGGTCAATCCTGTAGAGGCTGCGATGGCGGATGCCTATTTTTCCGCCTCGGCGGCCGCGATCACTGCCGGAGAAACCGCCCTCAACGCCGCAAACGCACTGTTCGAGCTCGCGGGCGAAGCGTCAACCGGCATAGGCCTTAATCTCGACCGCCATTGGCGCAATGCACGCATCCACGCGCTGTCGCTGCCTCGCGATCGATTGCTGGACCGCGCCGGCGACCATATGTCGAGATGAGCCCTGAACGACACAGCATGGCGCTTTAGACCGTATGAAATCGAACGTCTCAGCTGGCGGCGGAGATCGGCAATTCGTCCCCGGTGTCTTCAATGCGGCCGCCGGCTGCGACGAATTGGTCGAGGGTCATATTGTCCAGAATGGCGGCGATCGCATCCCGAACATCGGTCATCGAACGCCGCACCTGACAGGTTTCCGGGTCGGCGCAGTCGTCGCAGGCCTCGTAAGCCGTCCGGCTGGCGCAGCGGATCGGCGCCAGCGGCCCATCGAGCGTGCGGATGACATGGCCGATGCGGATCTCGGAAGCCGGCCGCGAGAGAGAATACCCGCCGCCAGGCCCCTTTTTTGAACGCAGGATACCGACATTGCGCAGCTCGAGCAGGATCGTGTCGAGAAACTTCTTCGGAATATTGTTGCGCGCCGCGACGTCATTGATGAAGGCAGTCTCGCCCGGCGCCAGGCGCGCCAGATCGACCAGTGCCTTCAGGCCGTATTTTCCCTTCTTCGTCAGCATTGTCGTCGCCTTTTGAAAACCGCAATATTTGCCCGTCAATAGCAGGCAAATAACGTCGAAAGCGTGAAGATACAACAAAATAGCTAATTTTTATAGCTTGTATCGGCAACGTCCACGGCCGGCTGGCAGTCATGCGAAGAACAGGCTTGCCGTGCTGCTCATTGCGCCAGCTTCGATCAAATCGTCTTCAGCATGCCGCCATCGACGAAATAGGTCGATCCGATGCAGTAACTCGCCCTCTCCGAACTCAGAAAGACGAAGACGTTCGCCAGTTCCTCCGGCGTGCCGAAGCGTTTGGAGGCAGCATGCTCATTGGCAACGCTTTGCAGGTACCCTTCCCAGTTTCCGCCGCTTTCGGCCGTCAGCTGCTTGGCGGTCTTGATCCAGTCGGGCGTCAGGATCAGGCCGGCATTGATGCAGTTGACGCGGATATTGTCCTGGATGAGCTCGGTCGAGAGCGTCTTTGAAAACATCATCAGCGCCGATTTGCTGACATTGTAGATCGGTTCGTACCAGAGCGGCTGGACGGCGCAGATCGAGGCATTGTGCAGGATCACCCCGCCGCCTCGCTTCTTCATCTGCGGTGCGATGCCGCGCGCAAGCCTCACGGCGGCCATCACGTGCAGGTCCCAATAGGCCTGCCATTTCTCATCAGGCGCCTCCATGACGGTCTCGTTCGATCCGGTGCCGGCATTATTGATGAGGATATCGGCGCCACCCTTTTCGGCAGCCGCGGCAATGATCGCCTCCGTTCCCGCAGCCGTCGCGACGTCGGCGGCGACGGCGGTGGCGCTGACGCCGAATTTCTCGGCAATGCGGGCGCCCTCCGCCTCCAGCCGTTCGCCGCCACGCGCAGCCAGCACGAGGTCCACGCCCTCAGCCGCCAGCCCTTCGGCGATCGCCAGTCCGATGCCGACCGACGCACCCGTTATGACGGCGATCTTACCCTTCAATCCCAGATCCATGTCTTCCTCCGAAGCGCCGGCGATCCCGGCTCGTGGAAGCAAGTGTTCCGCCAATGAATCCGGGCGTCAAGCACCCAAACGCCTCTTGCGGCGGTCTCCGTTCTGTCGCAGCCTGCATCCGCACCGGGAGGAGTTTTCATGCGACGTTATTCAGCCTGTATAGAGTGGCTGTTTGCCGAGGACGGCGACAGCTTTCCCGACCGCATCCGTCGCGCCCATGCTGGCGGCCTGACGGCGGTCGAATTCTGGCGCTGGACCGACAAGGATCTGGACGCGATCGAGGCGGCGTTGAAGGAAACCGGCCTTGCCGTCACCAGCCTCGTCGCCGAGCCGATGATCGCGCTGACCGATGCCGCCAACCGGAAGGCCTGGCTGAAAGGCCTTGCCGATTCCGTCACAGTCGCCAAACGCCTCGGCGCGCCGGTGCTGATCGCCCAGGCAGGCGACGATCTCGCCGGCTTCAGCCGTGAAGAACAGCGCCGGGCCCTCAGCGAAACCTTGAAACCAGGTGCCGATATCCTGAAAGGCAGCGGCGTGCGGCTCGGCGTAGAACCTCTCAACATCCGTATCGATCATATCGGCTACTTCCTCGATTCAACCCGCGAAGGCCTCGACGTCGTCGATGACGTCGCCCGCCCCGAGATCGGCATCGTCTACGACATCTACCATTCCGCCGTGATGGGCGAACGCACCGAAGACGTGCTGGACGGCCGCCTGGACCGTGTTTTCCACGTCCATGTCGCCGATCATCCCGGCCGCAACGAACCGGGTTCCGGCGGGATAGACCTCGCTCATCGCCTCGACTGGATCTTCGCCAACGGCTATGCCGGCGCCGTCGGTCTGGAATACCGGCCGACCAAGCCCGGCGCGGACGCAGTCAAGGCTGCCATTGCTGCGCTCGGTGGTTAAACCCCGGGGACATCGACGCTCGCCGCCGCCTTGCAAGGTCCGGCCGAGCGGCGCTCGATAATGCGCGAGGCGATCATGATGCGCCTCGCCGGCATGCCCGGCAGGCGTGGATTCTCGATCCTTTCAAGCAATAGCCGCAGCCCCACGGCCCCGCATTCCTGCCCCTCCATCCTCACCGTCGTCAGCGCCGGCGAGATCAGTGACGCCGGCGAGTAGTCGCCGAAACCGACAACCGAAATATCGTCCGGAATGCGGTACCCCTGCCCAAGCAGTTCGGAGACCACGGTCAGCGCTAACCCGTCATGGGCGCAGAAAAAAGCCGTCGGGCGAATGCCTTTGTCCACGAGCGCCCGGAACGCCGTGCCGAAGCCATTCTCTTCGTCGAATTGCATAACATGGAGCGCAACATCAGGATAACGTTCGGCGATTTCGCGAGCGCCGTAATGGCGCTCCTGACGTCCCCGCAGGCCCGGCATGCCATAGACGTACACGATGGATCGGTGGCCGAGTCCGACTAGATACTCCACCACCGCCTGCCCTGCCTCATGGTCGGTGCCGCCGACATGGTCGACCTGCTCGAGCGCATCGACCCAGCCGAAACGCACGATCGGAACGCCGGTGGCGCTCGCCGCTGCCACGGCCTCACGGGCATGCGGACCAACGAGCATCAGGCCATCACAGCTGCGCGCCAACTCTTCCAACTGGCCGACATCATGGGTCCAGCGCACGCGCAGCGTCATGCCAAGCCGATGAGCCTCTCGCTGCACACCGTTCTGCACCTGCATATAGAGCTCGCTGTTGACGGCATCGAGATCGTGAAAGACCACCGCAACCTCGCCGGCAGCACCATGCCCGGCGGGCTTGGTGTAGCCTAGGCGCTGCGCCGTGTCGCGGATCAGCGCGCGCGTTTCCTCGCTGACACCGCTCTTGCCGGCGAGCGACCGCGAGACCGCAAATTTCGACAGCCCGACCTCTCGCGCGATCGTCTGCAAAGTAACCCGGCCCCTGCTTCCCACGTGGCACCTCGCCCTTCGATTGATAGGCGTTGGTTATACCAACTGCGCCTGTATGCCAAATTTTCTCACTAACGTGAACATAACGCTTTACCTAACAATATCCAAATGTAATCTTTCCCTCATCCCGGCCCCACAGCAAAAATAATGATAATGGCACGGGTTTTTGGAGGAGATCCCTATGATCAAGCTGAAACGACGTGCGTTTCTGGCCGGGACGTCGGCCGCCCTGATAATGCCGGCCCTGCCGGTTTTCGCCGCTGACTTCAAGGAAGCGGATGTCCTGAAAGCGAAAGTGTCGAGCGGCGCCCTGCCGGGTCTCCAGGAGAGGCTTCCCGAAAATCCGCTCGTCGTCAAACCGGTTGAAAGCATCGGCAAATACGGCGGCGACTGGAACATGGCGCTAGTCGGCGGCGGGTCGCTGTCGATGCTGTTCCGCTACCAGGCCTATGAGCCGCTGCTACGCTATACGCGCGATTGGTCTGGCGTGACGCTGAATGTCGCCGAGTCCTTTGAGGGCGATGCCGACTCCAAGGTCTATACGATCCGCCTGCGCAAGGGCATGAAATGGTCGGATGGCCATCCCTACACCACCGCCGACATCAAGTTCTGGTACGATACTGTTTTCACCGACAAGCGCGTCGCCTTTGTCGGTCAGGATCATTGGAAATCCGGCGGTAAGCCGGCCAAGCTGGAGATCGTGGACGAGCAGACCTTCAAGGTCATCTTCGACAAGCCGAACGGCCTGTTCCCGCTGCAGGTCGCCTGGGCAAACAACGATCAGACGACGCGCACGCCGAAGCATTATCTCGAGCAATTCCACATCGATTACAATCCGAAGGCCGATGAACTCGCCAAGCAACGCGGCTTCGAAAGTTGGATCGCGTCGTTCCAGGCGGCCGCCGGCTTCCAGGACGACAACGCCTTCTTCCTCAACTCCTCGAAGAAGCCCTGCGTGCATGCCTGGGTGTTCACGATCGCGCCAGGCGAAAACACCGAACGGGCTGTTGCCGAGCGCAATCCATACTATTGGAAGGTTGATAGCGAGGGCAACCAGCTGCCCTATATGGACCGCATCGTTTACCAGATGGTCGCCGACCCGCAGGTTCTGCTGCTGAAGGCCATGCAGGGCGAGGTCGACCTGATGGACCAGTACATTGCCACGCCGAACAACAAATCGGTTCTCTACGATGCGCGTGAGCAGGGCGGCTATGATTTCTACACGCTGACTTCGACCGAAGCCAATGTCATGAATTTCATCTTCAACCTGAACCACAATGACGAGACCAAGCGGAAGCTCTTCCGGAACAAGGATTTCCGTGCCGCACTCTCGACCGCACTCGACCGGCAGTCGCTGATCGATGCGGTGCTCGTCGGCCAGGGGGCGCCTGCCCAGCCGTCGATCAAGAAGGAAGATCCGCTTTACAACGAGCAACTCGCCACGCAGTTCACGGCCTATGACGTCGACAAGGCGAATGCCATGCTCGATCAGATCGTGCCGAAGCGCGACGACCAGAACTTCCGCCTCGACGAAAAGGGCCGCCGCCTGACGATCATCTTCGAGATCGACCAGGCGCGCGCCGTCTTCCTCGATCTCTTCCAGCTGGTGATCCCGATGTTCCAGGCGGTCGGCATCGATGCGCAGATGCGCACGATGGACCGTTCGCTCTGGGAGACGCGCGTCCGCCAGGGCCGTGATTTCGATGCGACCGCCCATCAGTTCGGCGCAAATGGCGGCGTCGCCGCCATGCTCGACCCGCGCTACTACGTGCCGACCGATGCCAACGCCATGTACGCCCCGGCCTGGCAACTCTGGTATCGCGACCGCACCAATGCCAATGCCGAGGAACCGCCGGAAAGCACGAAGAACCAGCTTGCGCTCTACGACAAGCTGAAGACGACTTCCGACCCATCGGGCCAGCGCGAGGTCATGAAGCAGATCCTTCAAGGCGCCGCCGACAATTTCTATGTCTTCGGCATCTCGCTGCCGCCCGACGGCTACGGCATCGTCAAAAACAACATGAAGAACATCACGAAAACCATGCCGAACTCCTTCGGCTGGCCGACGCCCGCTCCGACCATGCCGGAGCAGTTCTACAAGGTCTAGAGCAGTTCCAGGAAAATGCGAAGCGGTTTTCCTGGAACTGCGTTAAGACAAAAACTCAGAGCGATTGCACGACTGGTAAGATTGAACCGCTCTGATGACCTTTTTCCATGATGCCTTCTCAGGCGCCGGCCCCTCCGGTTGGCGCTGAGGCGCTCTCTTTTGCCAATGATTGGATGAAGACGATGCTCGACGCCAGGAGACAGAACACCCACACGCTGAGGACGCCGGACTGGTTTAAGACCGCGACCCGCTGGACCCAGCTGACCTTCGTGGAAGACGACCCGGAGAAATACGACCCGGCCTTCTGGATCGATGTCTTCAAACGCACGAAATCGAACGCGGTCTGCCTCAGTGCCGGCGGCTATATCGCCTATTATCCGAGCGAAGTGCCTTACCACTATGTCAGCAAATATCTCGGCGACAAGGATATCTTCGGCGCGCTCGTCGATGCCGCCCGCAAGCTCGACATGCACGTCATGGCCCGCGTCGACCCGCATGCGGTCCATGACGATGCCGCCAAAGCCAATCCGGAATGGGTGATGATCAATGCCGACGGCACGCCGCGCCGCCACTGGGCCTATCCCGATGTCTGGGTCACCAATGCTTATGGCGACTACAACACCGTCTTCATGCCTGAGGTGGTCAAGGAGATCGTCCGCAAATACGATATCGACGCGGTCTTCGCCAATCGCTGGCAGGGCCACGGCGTCGATTACAGCGAAGACAGCGCCCGCCGCTTCAAGGACATGTTCGGCTATGCCCTTCCTGCAAGACCCGATGCCGAGGATCCCGCCTGGCAGGCCTGGGTGCAGTGGCGCCGCCGCGTGCTCACCGACATGATCGCGCAGTGGGACGATGCCGTCAAAGCGATCCGCCCGCATGCGAGCTTCATTCCGAACATGGGTGGCGCTTCGCTGATGGAATTCGATCTCTCGGTCATCGCCAAACACTGCCCCTTCCTCGTCGTCGACCATCAGGGCCGCAAGGGCCTTGAGCTCGGCTGGTCGGCAGGCCGCAATGGCAAGCGCATCCGAGCCACCTTCCCCGACCGCCCGGTCGTGCTGATCACCTCGATCGGCCCCGAGGAGGAATATCGCTGGAAGGATGCCGTCACCTCGGGCGAGGAGATGCAGCTCTGGATCAATGACGGCACCGCCCACGGCCTCTACGCCTGGTTCACCAAGTTCAACGGCGTCGTGCCTGACAAACGCTGGGTCGAGCCGGTGGCCGACGCATTCGCCCTGCAGGCAGCCATCGAGCCGGTGCTGGAAAGCATGAAGCCGACCGCCGAAATCGCCGTCATCGATCCCTCGACGACGCTGCGCCACTGGGCGCCGGAAGAACGGCATTCCGCCGAGAAGCACGACCTCGGTTTCTACCATGCCCTCGTCGAGGCCCGCCTGCCCTTCGAGCTGCTTTCGGACCAGGTGCTGACCGACGAGAGCCTCGATCGGTTCAAGCTCATCATCCTTGCCAACGCTTCCTGCCTTTCGGATGCGCAGAACGCGGCGATCCGCGCCTATGTCGATCGCGGTGGCAGCATGATTGCCTCTTACGAGACGTCGCTGCGCGACGAATTCGGCAAGAAGCGCCCCGACTTCGGCCTCGCCGACGTGCTGGGTGCCAGCTACGTCTCCGGCCCGCGCGGCATCGTCAAGAACACCTATGTCGCACTTTCCGGCGATCACCCGATCAACCGGGGCTTCGACGGCGCCGAGCGCATCATGGGCGGCACTCGCCTGATCCACGCCGTACCGTCGGCCGATGCGAAGGCGCCCTTCCTCTACGTTCCCGACTTTCCCGATCTGCCGATGGAAGAGGTCTATCCGCGAGAAGAACCAAAAGGTGCTGCCGTCATCGCCCGCGAGACTGGCAAGGGTGGCCGCACAGTCTATATTCCCTGGAATATCGGTGAGATCTTCTGGGAGGTCTATGCCGTCGATCATGCGCGGCTCCTCGCCAACGCCGTCCATTGGGCACTCGGCAAGACACCACGCGTCACCATCGAGGGCAAGGGCGTCATCGATCTGGCGCTACGCGAAAACGGTGAGGGCATGGCAGTCAGCCTCTTCAACCTCACCAACCCGATGATGATGAAAGGCCCGATCCGCGACAATTACCCTCTGGCAGCGCAGACCATTTCGGTGGAGATTCCGGAGGGCCGATCGGTGGCGAAGGCATGGCTCGTCGTTGCCGACCGCGCCGCAAGCTTCAGCCTTGCGAACGGCCGTGCGCAGGTGGAGGTGCCCGGTATCGACCGGCTGGAAGTCCTGCATCTCACCTGGAAATGAAGTGACAGGCGACGGAGGAGCGCTTTCGGCCTGAAGGGCCGACGGCGCGTGAAGATCCGGGGGAGGCGCGTCACAGCGTTCCCGACGGGAGGAGAAACGTTTCGATGCTTGGCTATATCTTCAAGCGCGTACTCTACATGATCCCGACCTTGTTCGGCATGTCGCTGATCTCGTTCCTGATCATCCAGCTGCCGCCAGGTGATTACCTGACCTCGATGATCGCCACCATGAGCGACAGCGGCCAAACCGTCGATCCCGCTCAGATCGAGCGGCTGAAGGAAATCTACGGCTTCGATGACCCCTTCTATGTCCAATACCTCAAATGGATCTGGGGCATCGTCAGCCGCGGCGACTTCGGCTACTCCTTCGAGTGGGGTCAGCCAGTCTCCGGGCTGATCTGGGCGCGTATGGGCTCGACGCTGGTTATCTCGCTCTTGAGCCTGCTCTTCGTCTGGATCGTGGCTTTGCCGATCGGCGTCTATTCCGCCGTCCGCCGCCACTCCGTCGGCGACCATGTCTTCACCTTTCTCGGCTTCATCGGCCTTGCGGTGCCGAACTTCATCCTGGCGCTGACGTTGATGTACATCGCCTATAAATTTCTTGGCCAGAGCGTCGGCGGGCTGGTCTCGCCGGCATATGCCGAAGCGCCCTGGAGCTTTGCCAAGGTCGGCGATTTCCTCGCCCATCTCTGGATCCCGATCATCATCATTGGCGCGTCTGGAACGGCAGCGATGATCCGGATCCTGCGCGCCAACCTGACCGACGAACTGCACAAGCCCTATGTCGTTACGGCCCGCGCCAAGGGACTGCCGGAATACAAGGTGATCCTCAAGTATCCGGTCAGAATCGCGCTCAATCCCTTCGTCTCGGCGATCGGCTGGGTGCTGCCGCATCTCGTTTCGGGCGTGACGATCACTGCCATCGTGCTGAACCTGCCGACCGCTGGTCCCCTGCTTTTCCGCGCGCTGATCTCGCAGGACATGTACCTCGCCGGCAGCTTCATTCTGCTTTTGAGCGCGCTGACCCTTGTCGGCATGCTGCTGTCGGATCTGCTGCTGGCCCTGCTCGATCCACGCATCCGGTTCAATTGAGGGCGAACGCGATGAGCACGCACGAGACCTTCGGAAATCATGCTGGTCCGCTTCACACTGTTGCCGATGGCCCCTCGATCAGCCCATTGAAACAGGGCAAGACCGTCTCGACCGCGGCGATCGGTCCCTGGCGGCTGGTCGCTGGCAAGCTGATCCGCCAGAAGGTGGCGATGGTGGCCGGCGTCATTATCCTCTGCCTCTATCTGGTCGGTCTGTTCGCCGAATTCCTGGCGCCCGCTTTGCCGATGACCTCGCGGCCGCAATACACCTATGCCCCGCCGCAGGGCTTCAGCTTCTTCGTCGAAAAGCCGGACGGCAGCTCTGAGTTCAATATCCATGTGAAGGGCTACAAGGTCGAGATCGACAAGGTGGCGCTACGCCGCACCTTCGTCGTCGACGACACCAAGGTCGTCCCGATCGGCTTCTTCGTCAAAGGCGCGGCCTACGATCTCTGGGGCGTGATCCCGATGAACCGGCACCTGATCGGCCCGCTCAACCAAAACGACCCGATGTACCTGCTCGGCGCCGACCGGCTCGGCCGCGATGTCTTCTCTCGGCTCGTCTACGGCACCCGCGTATCCATGTCGATCGGCCTCGTCGGCGTCGCCATGTCGCTGATCCTCGGCGTCGTGCTCGGCTCGATCTCCGGTTTCTACGGCGGCTGGGTCGATACGCTGATCCAGCGCGTCATCGAGGTCGTCAGTGCAATGCCGACCATCCCGCTGTGGCTCGGCCTGGCGGCGGCGATCCCGCTGACATGGTCGCCGGTCAATGTCTATTTCGTCATAACGATCATCGTCTCGCTGCTCGGCTGGACCAGCCTGGCGCGTGAAGTGCGCGGCCGGTTCCTGGCGCTGCGCAGTGAGGATTTCGTCGTTGCCGCCAGGCTCGACGGATCCAGCGAGACCAGGCTGATCTTTCGGCATATCCTGCCGTCACTGACAAGCCATATCCTTGCGGTCGTCACACTGGCCGTACCGACCATGATCGTCGCCGAGACCTCTCTTTCCTTCCTCGGCATCGGCCTTAAGCCGCCGGTCGTCAGTTGGGGCGTGCTGCTGCAGGACGCCCAGAACATCCGCACCGTCGCCACCGCGCCGTGGCTCTTGATCTGGCCGTCGCTCGCAGTCGTCATCGCCGTCCTGTCCTTCAATTTCTTCGGCGACGGCCTGCGCGATGCCGCCGACCCCTACGACAATTGAGGAGGAAACCATGGCCGACCTTTCAAAAGACGTCGTTCTCTCCGTCGAAAACCTCTCGATCGATTTCAGGCTGCGCACCCACATCCTGCACGCCGTCGAAAATGTCAGTTTCGAGCTGAAACGCGGGCAAACGCTGTGCCTCGTCGGTGAAAGCGGCTCCGGCAAGAGCGTCACCGCCCGTTCGCTGCTGCAGATCGTCGACAGCCCCGGCAGTATTGTTTCCGGCCGCATCCTGCTCAGGGACGGCGACGGGGCCACCGGAAGTAACGGCATCACCGATATTGCCGTCTTGAAGCCGTCCGATCGGGCGATGCGGGCCATCCGCGGTCGCCGCATCGGCCTGATCTTCCAGGAGCCGATGAGTTCGCTGTCGCCGGTTCACACCATCGGTTCGCAGATCATTGAGGCGGTGCGCCTGCACAGTGATCTCGATCATCGCGCCGCCCGCGAAAGGACCGTCGAACTGCTGCGACAGGTCGAGATCCCGAACCCGGACAAGATGGCTGACCGCTACACCTTCGAATTCTCCGGCGGCATGCGCCAACGCGCCATGATCGCCATGGCGCTTGCCGGCAATCCCGACATTCTCATCGCCGACGAGCCGACGACAGCCCTCGACGTCACCACCCAGGCCGAAATCCTCGATCTGATCAAGCGCCTGCAGGTCGAACGCGGCATGGCCATGCTGCTCATCACCCATGACATGGGGATCGTCGCCGAAGTGGCCGACGATGTCGCCGTCATGCGCTTCGGCCGCATCGTCGAGCGCGGACCCGTCGATGCAATCTACCATGCCGCCGAACATCCCTATACCCGCCAACTGCTTGCCTCGACAGTCAAGCTCACGCATCATGTCGATGGCAAGCTGCCCGCCATAGCACTGTCGCCGGCGGCACCGCAGCCGATCCTGTCCGTCCGCCACCTCAGCAAGATCTATGGTTGGCACGGCAAGGCCAACACGTTGCGCGCCGTCGACGACGCCAGCTTCGATCTCTATCCCGGCGAAAACCTCGGTATTGTCGGCGAAAGCGGCTCCGGCAAGACGACACTCGGCCGGCTCATCCTGCGCACCGTCGAGCCGACCTCGGGCAGCATCAGCTATTGCGGCAAGGACGGCGGCGAGATCGACGTCACCAAACTCACCAAGCGCGAACTCCGCACATTCCATCGCGAAGTCCGCTTGGTTTTTCAGGATCCCTTCGCCTCGCTCAATCCGCGCATGACTGTCAAGGAGGTGATCGGCGATCCGCTTGTTGTCAACGGGCTGGCAAGGGGCAAGGCGCTGGCGGACCGTGTCGCCGAACTGATGCGCCTTGTCGGCCTCGACCCGATGGGGATGGAGCGTTATCCACATGCCTTCTCCGGCGGCCAGCGCCAGCGCATCGGCATCGCTCGCGCGCTTGCGCTCGACCCACGCATCATCATCGCCGATGAGGCGACGTCCGCTCTCGATGTCTCGATCCGCAGCCAGATTCTCGACCTGCTGCTCGATATCCGTCAACGGCTGAACCTAAGCTTCATCTTCATTTCGCACGACATTTCGGTGGTGCGTTATTTCTGCGATCGTGTCGCCGTCATGCATCGCGGCAAGATCGTCGAACTCGGCGAGGCCGAACAGATCTGCACCGCTCCTGAGGGGGCCTATACGAAGAGCCTCATCTCCGCCGTTCCCAATCCCGACCCTCGCGACAAGCGCATGCTGCACCGGCATCGTTTCGTCGCGTCTGCCGATATCTAAGGACGATCCCGTGCCGAAATTTTCCGCCAACCTTTCCTTCCTCTACCAAGACCTGCCCTTTCTCGACCGCTTCGCCGCTGCTGCAAAGGACGGCTTCGGTGCCCTCGAATATCTGGGCCCCTATGCCGAACCCAGGGAGAAGGTTGCCGAGGCGCTGAAGGCAAGCGGCCTGAAACAGGCGCTCTTCAACGTGCCGTCCGGCGACTGGGCCGGCGGCGAGCGCGGCATCGCCTGCCTGCCGGAGCGTGCAGAGGAGTTCCGCGATGGACTCGAGCAGGCGCTCGACTATGCCGCAGCGCTCGATTGCCGGCAGGTGAATGTCATCTCCGGCCTGGTGCCAAAAGGTGCGGACCTTCAAACGCTGGAAACGGTGCTGGTCGGCAATCTGAAATATGCTGCGAAACGTTGTGCCGACGCCGGCGTCACCCTGCTGATCGAGCCGATCAACCTGCGGGATATTCCGGGTTTCTTTCTGTCGACCACCACCCATGCGGAGCGCATCCTCGACAGGGTCGGTTCCGACAACCTCTATATCCAGTATGATTTCTACCACATGCAGGTCATGCAGGGCGATCTGATCCCCACCTTCACCCGACTTAAGGAGAAAATCGCCCATGTGCAGATCGCCGACCATCCTGGGCGCAACGAGCCCGGCACCGGCGAGATCAACTACAATTTCATCCTCTCCGAACTCGACCGCCTCGGCTACGACGGCTGGGTCGGCTGCGAGTACAAGCCGAAATCCGGCACCAAGGATGGCCTCGGCTGGATGAGATCCTATCTGAAGTCAGCGAGGGCAGCATGAGCATCGGATTTATCGGACTGGGCGTCATGGGCCGCCCGATGGCGGAGCATCTGATCGATGCCGGCCACACGCTGCATCTGAACCGGGTGAAAGAGACCTCGCAGCATCTTGTCGACAAGGGCGCCATAGCCGCCGCGAGCGCCAGGGTGGTGGCGCATGCTTCGGACATCGTCATCCTGATGCTGCCGGATACATCAGATGTCGAGGCGGTCCTCTTCGGCGAACACGGCGTTGCCTCCGGCCTTTCTCAGAGCAAGCTCGTCATCGACATGAGCTCGATCTCCCCGGTCGCCACCAAAACTTTCGCCAAACGCATCGAGGCCCTCGGCTGCGATTATCTCGATGCTCCCGTTTCCGGCGGAGAGGTGGGTGCCAAGGCTGCCTCTTTGACGATTATGGTCGGTGGCAAGGAGCAAGCATTCGAACGTGCCCGGTCGATTTTCGAAAAGTTGGGCAAGAACATCACCCATGTCGGAGGTAACGGCGACGGGCAGACGGCCAAGGTCGCCAACCAGATCATCGTCGGCCTGACGATAGAGGCAGTTGCCGAAGCGCTGCTCTTTGCCAGGAAGGCCGGCGCCGACCCGGCCAAGGTGCGCTCGGCGCTGATGGGTGGCTTTGCCGCTTCCCGCATCCTCGAAATGCATGGGGAGCGCATGATCAATCAGACCTTCGAGCCCGGCTTCCGCATCCGCTTGCACCGCAAGGACATGACGCTTGCCGTCGATGCCGCCCGCGCACTCGATCTGTCGCTGCCGAACACTGCCGCCACGCAACAACTGATGAACGCCGCGGTCGCCAATGGCGACGGCGAACGCGATCATTCCGCCCTCATCCGCACCCTGGAACTCCTCGCCGGAGGACCGCGCTAGATCAACGCTTTTTAGTATAGCCGGCCATCTTCGACTGCCTACTGCCGGAGCCTTCTTTCCGGACGGCGAAGCCATGTCCGGACATCGATAGAGAAGGACAGGACAATGCTGAACAAAGATATCCAACTGCCCTACGGCGCCGTCTACTTCCGCAAATCCAATCCGCCCCGTGAAGATTGGGAGCGCGACTACGCCACGGCCGGGCAAGACGGCCTCAACATCTTCCGCCACTGGTTCATGTGGAGCGCAATCGAAACCGCCCCCGGCGTCTACGACTGGGAAGAATATGACCGTCAGATGGACCTTGCGGCGGCACACGGCATCAAGACCGTTATCGCCGAGTTGATTCATGCCGTGCCCGACTGGGCGGTGCGCAAATACGCTCATGCATTGCAGGTCAATGCCGACGGCACCAAACTCGGTTCCTATATGGGTGTGTCGTCGGCGACCGGCGGCTTCTCCAACAATGGTGGCGGCGCCGGCGCCCTGACGCTGAACTGCCCGGAAGTGAGGGAAGCAGCGGGCAGATTCCTGACCGCGCTCGCCACCCGCTACAAGGATCATCCGGCGATCTATGGTTACGACGTCTGGAACGAGTGCAACTATTCCGCGGACGTCGATTACAGCCCCTATGCAAAGGCTGTTTTTCGCAAATGGCTCGAAAAGAAATACGGCAGCCTGAAGGTCCTGGCCAAGGCCTGGTACCGCTACAGCTATGCCGAATGGGATGACATCGAGCCGCCGGCGCACATGGCACCCTATCCTGAATGTATCGACTGGCTGCAGTTCAAACGCGACAACTTCTACGATCAGATGCAATGGCGCATCGACACGATCCGCGCCGTCGACCAGAAGAACACCGTGCTTGCCCACGGCATATCCGGCGCAATTCCCAACATGGCTGCCAACGGCTGCGACGACTGGCTTGCAGCCTCCAAGGTCGAGGTCTACGGCTTTACCTGGATCCAGGCGCGCAAGGGGTCGGAAGCCTGGAAGAACTGGTACGGCGTCGACATCAACCGCGCCGCCGCGCGCGGCAAACCCTTTTGGCACGCCGAGCGCCAGGGCGGCCCGCTCTGGCTGCAGCCGCAGGTGATCGGCCGTGACAAGGAGGATGGCCGCGTCGCCGAGCCCGAGGATATTCGCCTCTGGAGCATGACCTCACTTGCCGGCGGCGCCCGCGGCGTGATCAATCTGCGCTGGCGCCCGCTGCTCGACGGTCCGCTCTTCGGCGCTTTCGGCTCCTACGGCATGGACGGCTCGCGCACGCCGCGCTCCGACATGGCAAGCGCCATGGCGAGATGGGCCAATGACAAGGCGCAGGCTCCCCTCTGGGAGGCAAAGCCCGTGCGCGGAGAGGTCGGCATCCTCGTCGTGCGCGAAACGCAGGAGTTCGATTACCTCCTGAACCACGACCGCACGGAAAAGCCCTATCCCGAAGCGATGTGGGGCGCTTATCGCGCCTTCCTCGAAACCGGTACGCAACCGGATTGGGTGCATATCGACGACCTCGCGGACTATGATTTCCTCTATTTCCCTTATCCGATCATGTTCACTTCAGAGCAGGCGAAACGCCTGAAAGCTTGGGTCGAAAACGGCGGCACGCTGATTGCCGAGGCATGCCCCGGCTATTTCGGCGATCGCGGCCATGTCGGCACCGTGCAACCGAACATGGGCCTCGACGAGGTCTTCGGCGCACGCGAGGAGGAGGTCGAATTCATGCCCGATATCGGAGACCGCACCCATTTCGATCTCGACGGCGCGGCGGTCCACGGTGGCGGCTTCCTACAGTCTTATCGGCTGACCGGCGGAACGGGACGTGGCCACTTCACCGACGGTCGTCTTGCCGTCGTGGAAAATGCTTATGGCAAGGGTCGCACGCTGCTGATCGGCACCAATCCTTCCGTTGCCTATTACCGCACACAGGGGAAGGCGAACGGCGCTTTCTTCGCTGAGCTATTGAGATGGAGTGGGAAGAAGCGCCACGTGACGCTGTCGAATGCCGCACTCTTCGCCCGTATCCACGAGGGTGAAAAAGGCAGCTTCCTCTGGCTCGTCAATCCGACGAGAACCACGCAGAAGACGGAGTTGACGCTCGCCCGAGGGACCCTTGCGCAAGGCCGGGCCGTCTGGCCCGTCGGCCATATCGGCCACGGTGGCATCGATGTGCCGGCACGCGATGTGCTGATCCTTCCGCTCGATGGTTAGAACCGGACCATTTTAGGCACGCTCGGCCTACAAACCTCAATCCTGTTCTAAATTAATAGTCAGAGCGTGATGTCGTCGGAAACCGCTTACCCTTTTCGGCATCATTCTCTGAGATTTCAGGATGCGGATGAACTGGCTCCCTCGGCAAAGGCTTCAAGCTCGGGGTCCAAGTCGACCTCGACGATATTGTTGAAGACGGCGGTGGCCAGCATGATGCCGGCAAAGGCGACGAGATCGACGAGCACCTTGGTCTCGTAGCGCAATTTCAGCTTCGCCCAAAGTTCGGTCGGAACGGCATTGGAATCGGTGACAATCGCCTTGCCGAAATCGTCGAGGAGTGCCTCTTCGTCGGAAAACTCCAGCGCGTCGGGGTTGAAGCCCTTGTTGATCAGTGCCCTGCGGAAGAAGGTGACGGCAATCTTCGATCTGGCTGCCTTCGAGATCGCATGCGAGAAAATCCAGATCGCCCGGTCGCTGATCGCAGGATCGAGTTCGGCGCGCAGCGTGAACCACTCGGCATAGATGCGATGAGCCGCTGGCGAATGCAGCAGCGTCCGCTTCATGTTGGTCATGCGCCCGCGCAGCCTGACTTCCTCGTCATGCGCCGCACGAACCTCTGGTGAAGCGGTGTCGTAGTCGATCTGCGGGAGGTGGCTCATCGGGTCCGTTCTTTCCTTGTGCACAGAAGCTACAGAGTGCAGAAGATATCTGCGGCGGTACCGCGGCGATCCACTTGGCCGCCGCCGGGCTCCCGCCTAGACTGGCGAAATCGAAAGTGGAGGCAAGGCGTGAGCGACGACCACGAGCATCATCATGTCAACTGGCGCGAACACGGCGTCAAGGTCATTCCCGGCAATTCGCTCGACCCGAACACCGCGCAGACGCCGGGCATGAACCGTGCGACCGCAATCAACCATGCGCGCGCCGGCGCCGAGAAGATCTGGGCGGGCACGGTGACAATCCATGCCAATGCCAAGACCGGCGCCCACCATCACGGCGATCTCGAAAGCATCATTTACGTCGTCAAGGGCAAGGCCCGCATGCGCTGGGGCGAGCATCTCGAATACACCGCCGAGGCCGGCCCGGGCGACTTTATCTATGTCCCGCCCTATGTGCCGCACCAGGAGATCAACGCCAGCCGCGACGAGACGCTGGAATGCGTGCTCGTCCGCTCAGGCCAGGAACCGGTCGTCGTCAATCTGGATATCGAACCGGTCGAGAGACCGGAAGACGTTCGCTGGATTGATCCCATTCACCGCTGACGCCGGTCAGGCGTGAACGGCGCCGGCGCTGTTCATGGCAGGGTTCTCGATAATCCGGCCGGTATCGGCGGCATAGAGATGGATCGCATTGTGGTCGATCGCGATGCCGATCGGATCACCCGATTTCACCGTCACGGCCTCGGTCAGCGCCACGGCAAAGGGCAGCCCGTCGAAATCGGCATGAACGACGCGGCTTGCGCCGAGCTCTTCGATGAAATCGGCCGTTGCCACCAATGCGCCGGGCGCATCCGGGGCTACCAACCGGGCCGCCTCGGCGCGCATGCCGAGCACGACGCGCTTGCCTTTCAGCAGCGCGGCCCGTTCGCGTGGCAGCGCGATTCTGCGGCTCTGGTCGTAGACGAAGACGCTATCATCGTTGATCGTGCCTTCGAGCAGGTTCATCGCCGGCGTGCCGACAAAACCGGCGACGAAGCGCGACACCGGATGATGATAGACCTCTTCCGGCGTGCCGACCTGCTCCACCCTGCCGCCGTTCATCACCACCAGCCGGTCAGCCAGCGTCATCGCCTCGGTCTGGTCGTGCGTGACGAAGATCGAGGTGGCACCGAGGCGCCGGTGCAGGCGGCGGATTTCGGCACGCATGGCGATGCGCAGCTTGGCGTCGAGGTTCGACAAGGGTTCGTCGAAGAGGAACACCTTCGGCTCGCGGATCATCGCACGGCCCATGGCGACGCGCTGGCGCTGGCCGCCGGAAAGGGCGGCAGGGCGGCGGTCGAGGAAGGGTTCGAGGCTGAGCGCCTTGGCGACCTCGGCAATGCGACGGCTGCGCTCCGCCTTCGCAACACCGGCCACCTTCAAGGCGTAGCCGATGTTCTCGGCGACCGTCATGTGCGGATAGAGCGCATAGTTCTGGAACACCATGGCGCAGCCGCGCTCGCGCGGCTCCAGCTGGTTGACGACGCGGCCGTCGATGGCGATTTCGCCGCCGCTGATTTCCTCAAGCCCGGCGATCATGCGCAAGAGCGTGGACTTGCCGCAGCCGGAGGGGCCGAGAATGACGATGAATTCGCCGGACTGGATCTCCAGATCGACGCCATGAACGACGGGATGCTTGCCGTAGCTCTTCTTCACATCACGGATTGAGATCGGTGCCACAGGACTGTTCCTTCACTTCTCGGTGGAGATGAGGCCACGCACGAACCAGCGCTGCATCAGGATGACGAGCACCAGCGGCGGCGACATGATGATAAGTGTGCCTGCCATGGCGACGTTCCAGTCGGGCAGGCCGAATTCGGACGGGATGAGGGTCTTGAGCTGCGTCACCGCAATGCCGAAATTCGGATCGGTGGTGACAAGCAGCGGCCAGAGATACTGGTTCCAGGCCCAGACGAACATGATGGTGAACAGCGCTATCATGTTCGACCGCGACAGCGGCAGCAGTATGTCGACGAAAAAGCGGACGGCACCGGCGCCGTCCATCTTCGTGGCCTCGGCGAGCTCGTCGGGGACGGTCAGATAGAACTGGCGATAGAGGAAGGTGCCGGTCGCGGTGGCCACCAGCGGCGCCACCAGTCCCGTATAGGAATTCAGCAGGCCCCATTCGAGCTTGATCTGGATGCCAGACACCCAGGCGACGAGCCCGGTAATTCCCGTGATGTCGAGGATCGCCTGGAACGGCGCCAATGCATTCGCCGCAATCGAATAGGTCGGCACGATGCGGACTTCGAGCGGCAGCATCAGCGTGATGAAGATGATCCAGAAAATCAGATACCGGCCACGGAAACGGAAATAGACGATCGAAAAGGCAGCCATCGCGGAAAGGATGACCTTGCCGGCGGCGACCGACGTGGCGAAGATGATGCTGTGAAGCAGCTTGTTGCCGAGATCGGCGCGCACCCAGGCTTCGTGCGCGTTTTCCCAGAAATGCGAGCTCGGCATCAGCGGCAACGGCACATGATTGACCGTCTCCAGATCGAGTGTCGATGCGATGATGACGATGGCGAAAGGCAGAAGCGCGATCACCATGCCGAGCGCCAGAACCGTGTAGCAGACGAAGTTGAATATCGGCGTGCGTTCGATCATGTCAGCGACCTCACTTGTAGTGCACGCGCCGCTCGATGAAGCGGAACTGGAAAATGGTGAGAAGGACGACGAGCGCCATGAGGATGATCGACTGGGCGGCGGCCCCCGAATAATCGAGCCCCCTGAAGCCGTCGAAATAGATCTTGTAGACCATCAGTTCCGTCGCCCGCGCCGGACCGCCCTGAGTCATGACGTCGACGATACCGAAGGAATCCTGGAAGCTTTCGGTGATGTTGATGACGAGCAGGAAAAACAGGGTCGGCGTGAGCAGCGGCAGCTGGAGATCCCACATGCGGCGCAGCGGCCCGGAGCCATCCATGGCCGCGGCCTCGATCAGCGAACGCGGAATGCCCTGAAGCGCCGAAAGGAAGAAGATGAAATTATAGCCGATATATTTCCACGAAAAGGCGACGATGACGGCGATCATCGCGTCTTTGCCGTCGAGCGCCGGGTTCCAAAGACCGGGCCACACTTGGTTGATAACAGACAGGAGGCCTGCCTCCGGCGCCAGAATGAAGCGGAAGGCGAGCCCGAGAGCGGGAGCAGCGATCGCATAAGGCCAGATGAAGACCGACCGATAGATTTTGTGGCCGCGCAGTTCACGATCCGTCAAAAGCGCCAGGATGAGCGCAAACCCCATGGCAATGATCGTCGAGCTAAAGGCGAAAACCATGCTGCGGCTGATCGATTCCCAGTAGATCGGGTCGCTGAGCAATTGCTTGAAATTGTCGAAACCGACCCAGGCATTGCCGCCGCCCCATGGCTGCTCGAGCGTGAACGCCCAATAAAGCGCCTGCGCGCTCGGCCAATAGAAGAAGACGAAGATCAGCAGCAGCATCGGAAACGCGAAGAGCAGTCCGATCGTCGTCGAGGAGAAGGTGACGCGCTTTTCCATGGGGTGGTCGTTTTCGGCCTGGTTTGGTTTAGGCGCGGGCGGCGACTTCGCCTCCGCAGCCGGTATGAATGTATGAGGACGCCCCCAGTCCGCAAGTGGACCGGGGGCGGCTCATATCGGTTGATCAGGGAAGCTGAACGTTCTTGTAGGTCTGCTGGAAGCGGCGCAGCAGTTGATTCCCGCGATCGGCAGCGCCGTCGAGCGAAGCCTGGATATCGGCGTTGTTGACGAAGATTGCCTGCAGACCGTTGGCGATCTCGGTGCGGACCTGCAGCAGGCCGCCGAGGCGGATGCCATGCGGAACCGTATCGTCAGCAGGCGATGCGGTCAGGCTCTGAATGGCGAGCTCGCGGCCGGCATAAGGAGCCTTGTCGTAGAAACCCTGCTTCTTCAGATATTCAAAGCCGGAGTTACGAACCGGAATATAACCGGTGACGGTCGACCAGGTCAGCGCTTCTTCCGGCTTGGCGATGAAGTTGAAGAAGGCAGCGGCAGCCTTGTATTCGGCATCGGTATGCCCCTTCAAGACCCAGAGCGAAGCGCCGCCGACGAAGGAACTGTGACGGGTTGCATTGCCGTAGGTCGGGAGCATTGCCACGCCCCAGTTCATGCCCTGCTTGGCGGTACGGCCGATATTGCCATGGTCACCGACGGAGGTCAGGATGACTTGGCAGTCGCCGGCAGCAAAGGCTTCGACGAAGGTCTGGCCGACGGCCTTGTTCTTGATGACAGCGAGCTTGTTGTCGTACCAGGACTTGAGGTCCTTGACGTAGCTGACGAGAAGCGGGTTCTTGTTGAACACCAGCTCGGCGTCGAGACCTTCGAAGCCGTTCTTCTTCGTCGCGATCGCTTCGCCGTTGACGGCTTCAAATTGCTCGATGTACTGCCAGACTTCGTTGTTGGAGATGTCAAAACCGAGAGGGCAGGCATAACCTGCGTCCTTCAGAGCTTTGAAGTCTTCACCGGCTTCCTGCCAGGTGGTCGGAGCATGGTCCTTGCCGATCTTGGCGAAGGCGTCCTTGTTCCAGTAGAGCAGAGCAGTCGATGAGTTGAAGGGGAAGGAATACATCTCGCCCTTCGACGTCGCATAATAGTTGGCGATCCCGGAGAAGTAGTCTTTCCAGTCGACCGTGTAGCCCATGTCGGTCATCAGCTGGTTTGCCGGGTAGAAGGCGCCGGAAAGCATGATGTCGAGCGTGCCGGCGTCGGAAACCTGGGCGATTGTCGGCTGCTTGCCGGCGCGGAAAGCGGCAATCGTGTTCTGCAGGGAAGCGTCGTAGCTGCCCTGGCTGGTGCAGACGACTTCATAATCGGTCTGCGACTGGTTGAAGCGATCGCACTGTTCCTGGACACGCTTTGCGATATCACCGGAATTGCCGAACCAGAAATCAATCTTGGTCTTTTCGGCGGCGGCAGCGGGCCCAGCAAGAACCGCTGTGGCGAGAAGGGCGCGAACGGCGCCGAGAAGCTTGGCTTGCATGAGAACCTCCAACGTAGAAAGGGGCGCGCTTTAAGCGCACGCCCATTTAGCTGGTTCAAATTGCCGCCGCCAATGAATATTACATGACATGAAATGTTAAAAATCTAGTCGTCACAAAAGTGACATGCAATCGTTATTCACAGCTCCAAGAGAAATATTTCGAGAATATTTGGAAAGACATTAAATATATTTCAAGCTTTTCGCATCTGCTTTCGAAGAGTTGTAATTTTTCAACGCCTTCAATATCTATCTGTATTGCGAAAGAGCACCCCTATTCCAGCAGCCTTTGATAACGAAACTTGCGAAAACATGGGCATTTTTGCCGTTGCACTGCTGTGCAACGCCCGGTTTTGGCCCAAAATCACAGGGAATCCTTCAAGATTGCAGCAAACTGCGGATCGAATGCACGGCTGATGGGTCCGGCTGCCGCCCCGAGCGCCACCGACCAGGGATCTGCCATGCCGGGCTGCAGCCGTGGCAGCATCCGGCCGCGCCTCTCGGCGATCGAAGGCAGCAGCGGGCCGATCGCCGCGATCAGCCTGTTCACCAGCGCTTCCGGTGCGCTGCCGCAGAGGATCACCGTCTGCGGATCGAAGACCGTTTCGATGAGATGGATGCTCCAGCGCAGGTCCGCCGCCGCCGCCTCGATCCAGCCTTCGATGCTTGGATCCCCGCTGGAGGCGAGTTCATTGATGCGCCCATGGAGATCGGGATCGGCGGGATCGGCCGAGAGATGCTGGTAGAGCGAGGCGAGCGAGGCACGGTGTTCGAGCGGTGTCGTTTTACCGTCGGCAAAGAGCAGCGCCATGCCGATCTCGCCGGCATTGCCGTTGGCGCCGCGATAGAGCTCGCCGTTTAGGATCAAACCGGCGCCGATGCCGTAGCCGACGAACAGGCAGACGGCATGGTCGATGCCGTGGGCGGCTCCCACCATGCGCTCGGCGGTCGCAGCCGCTGCCGCATCGTTCTGAAGACCGACATCGAGGCCAGTGCCGTCGCTCAGCGTTTCCAGGAGCGGAAACTTCTGCCAAGCCTCCATCATCCAGGGATCGTCGCCGCTGCCTTCCATGCCGAACGGGCCAGGCATTGCGGCGCCGAGCCCGACCAGGCGTTTTTCCGACTGCTGGACGATACCGGCAAGCCTGGAACGCACGCCGGCGACGAGATCGAGAATGACCTTCGTTCCCGTCGACGGACCTCCGGGCGGCAGCCCGGCTTCTGCGCGTACGAGAACGCTGCCGACGAGGTCGACGGCGACCGCCCGCGTCACGTGCCGGTCGATCTGGAGGCCGATCGCGAAAGCACCTTCGGGCACCAGGCCATAAGGCGTCGAGGGCTGGCCCCTGCCCTTGCGCACAGCCTCCTGCGAACTGACGAGGCCATCGCGCGCGAGTTCCTCGATGATATTCGACACCGTCTGCTTGGTCAGCCGCGTCGCCCGCGCCAGATCGGCGCGCGAGAGCGCACCGTTGATCCTCAAGGCATCGATCATCACGCGCCGGTTATGAGCGCTGGTGCCTTCGTGATTGGTGCCGCTCTTGGCTCGGATCGGCCTGATGTCGTTCATGTGTCAATTGCCTCTTGACTCCAGTAGAATGTTGGCGAAGTAATAAGTCAAGACATTTGACTTAATAAGGGACCGGAGAGTTCCAGGGAACGCAGGAGGCCGCGAAGGGCCTCCACCGACGCTCCGAGATGATGACCAGGCGCGCTTTTTTTCACGCGTGCCCTCTCGAAAACCGATGGCGGCGAAACCGCCCTCGGCCATGCGTGAATTTCAAAAACTGGAGGCTGCAATGCTGAAATCTCTCAACAAGACGCTTCTGGGTGCGGCCTTGATCGGCGCATCCTTTGCTCCGCATGCTTTCGCCGAAACGACGCTGAACGCGCTCTTCATGGCGCAGGCCGCTTACAGTGAGGCCGACGTGCGCGCCATGACCGATGCCTTCGGCAAGGCGAACCCCGATATCAAGGTCAATCTCGAATTCGTCCCCTATGAGGGCCTGCACGATAAGACGGTGCTGGCCCAAGGTTCCGGCGGCGGATACGACGTCGTCCTCTTCGACGTCATCTGGCCTGCCGAATACGCCACCAACAAGGTGCTGGTCGACGTCTCATCCCGTATCACCGACGAGATGAAGAAAGGCGTGCTGCCGGGCGCCTGGACCACCGTGCAGTATGACGGCAAATATTACGGTATGCCGTGGATTCTCGACACCAAATACCTCTTCTACAACAAGGAAATCCTGGAGAAGGCGGGCATCAAGGCGCCACCGAAGACTTGGGACGAACTGGCCGAGCAGGCAAAGACCATCAAGGGCAAGGGTCTGCTCGCCACGCCGATCGCCTGGAGCTGGTCGCAGGCCGAGGCCGCCATCTGCGACTACACCACGCTCGTCAGCGCCTATGGCGGCGATTTTCTGAAGGACGGCAAGCCAGCCTTCCAGAGCGGCGGCGGTCTCGATGCGCTGAAATACATGGTCGCGAGCTATACATCGGGCCTGACCAACCCGAACTCCAAGGAATTTCTGGAAGAAGACGTCCGTAAGGTCTTCCAGAACGGCGACGCCGCCTTCGCGCTGAACTGGACCTACATGTACAACATGGCCAACGATCCGAAGGACAGCAAGGTCGCGGGCAAGGTCGGCGTCGTGCCGGCCCCGGGCGTGGCCGGCAAGAGCGAGGCTTCGGCCGTCAACGGCTCGATGGGCCTCGGCATCACCTCCGCCAGCAAACACCCCGACGAAGCCTGGAAATACATTACCTTCATGACCTCGCAGGCGACGCAAAACGCCTATGCCAAGCTCAGCCTGCCGATCTGGGCCTCTTCCTATGAGGACCCTGCAGTCACCAAGGGCCAGGAAGAGCTGATTTCCGCCGCCAAGGTCGGCCTCGCAGCCATGTATCCGCGCCCGACGACGCCGAAATATCAGGAGCTGTCGACCGCGCTGCAGCGGGCGATCCAGGAATCCCTGCTCGGCCAATCCTCTCCCGAGGATGCGCTGAAATCGGCGGCCGAAAACAGCGGCCTCTGAGCCCGGCATGACCCGGGCGGCGCCCGCCGTCGCCCGGTCTCCAGAACCTGTGAATGAAAAGGGTTGCCTCGATGTCGGGCACTTGGCTGACAACCCGCGCGTGGCTTTTGATGCTGCCGCTTCTCGTGGTAATGATCTCGGTGATCGGCTGGCCTCTGGTCGATACCGTCAGCCTCTCCTTCACCGATGCCAAACTGGTCGGCACCGAGGGCAGCTTCGTCGGCATCGACAATTACGCCAAGATGCTCTCCGGCTCGAATTTCCAGCGCACACTCATCACCACAGCCTGGTTCGCGATTGTCTCGGTCGCAGCCGAAATGGTGATTGGCGTCCTTGCGGCCCTGCTGCTGAACCAGCAGTTTCGCGGCCGCACCGCGCTGCGCGCCCTGATGATCCTGCCCTGGGCGCTGCCGACCGTCGTCAACGCCACGCTCTGGCGGCTGATTTACAATCCTGAATATGGCGCGCTGAACGCCGCGCTGACCCAGCTCGGCCTGCTCGACGCCTACCGCTCCTGGCTCGGCGAACCCGGCACGGCGCTCGCTGCCCTCATCGTCGCCGACTGCTGGAAGAACTTCCCCCTGGTGGCGCTGATCGCGCTCGCCGCACTCCAGGCCGTGCCGCGCGACATCACCGCCGCCTCGCTCGTCGACGGCGCCGGCCCCTTCGCCCGCTTCCGCTTCGTCATCCTGCCCTATCTCGCCGGCCCGCTGATGGTGGCGCTGGTGCTGCGCACGATCGAAGCCTTCAAGGTGTTCGATATCATCTGGGTCATGACCCGCGGCGGACCGGCCAACAGCACCCGCACGCTGTCGATCCTGGTCTATCAGGAAGCTTTCTCCTTCCAGCGCGCGGGCTCGGGCGCTTCGCTCGCCCTGATCGTCACGCTGCTGGTGACGCTGCTCGCTGCCGGCTACGCGGCCCTGGTGCGCAAGACCGCCGGGAGTGCCAGCTGATGGAACGCCAAAGCCCGCTCTTCTCAGTCTTCATTCATCTCTCAGCGCTGCTGCTTGCCGCCGTCATCCTGGCGCCGATCCTATGGCTGTTCATCATGAGCATCTCGCCGGCCGCCGACCTTGCGGCAAAGCCGCTGCGCTGGTGGCCGCAAGCCGTCGATTTCTCGCGATACCAAGTGCTGCTGTCGACGCTCGAAAACAGCGCCGGCGCCGCCTTCACCTCGTCGCTGCGCAACAGCGTCGAGGTGGCCGGCATGGCGACGATCGCCGCCATTGCGGTCGCCATTCCGGCCGGCTGGGCCGTGTCGCGTACGCCTTCCGTCGGCTGGTCGCTGTCGATGGTAATCGCCACCTACATGCTGCCGCCGGTAGCGCTCGCAGTTCCCCTCTATATGGGCCTCTCCCATCTCGGCATGCTGAACAACGTCTTCGGCCTCGCCCTCGTCTATCTCACCATTCTCGCGCCCTTCACCACCTGGCTGATGAAGTCGGGCTTCGATTCCATTCCGCGCGAGATCGAATCCGCCGCGATGATCGACGGTGCCGGCCTGTTCCAGACGCTCCGGATCATCACCTTGCCGCTCGCCGCCCCCGTGGTCGCGACCTCGAGCCTTTTTGCATTCCTGCTTGCCTGGGATGAATTCTTCTATGCGCTGCTCTTCACCTCGGACCAGCGCGCCAAGACGCTGACCGTCGCCATTGCCGATCTCGCGGGCGGCCGCGTTTCCGATTACGGGCTGATCGCGACGGCAGGCGTGCTCGCCGCCCTGCCCCCGGTGCTGATCGGTCTCGTCATGCAACGCGCCCTGATTTCGGGGCTCACCAGCGGCGGCGTCAAGGGATGAAGATGACAACAAAAAGAAACCGGCCCGCCGGGCTTGCGGCGATCGACCGCGAAATGGCCCACCAGCACGCCGATGCGATCGCCTCCTATGAAACGGCCGGGCCGATGGCAGCAAAGGCCGCCGCCTCGCTTGAGAAAACCGGCCGGCTGCTCCTGATCGGCATGGGCGGCTCACATGCCGTCAATCGCGCCGTCGAGCCGCTCTATCGTGGTCTTGGCATCGATGCCGTTGCCCTGCCACTGTCCGAGCAGCTCGGCCAACCGCTTCCGATCGCCGGCAGAACGATCTTCGTCACCTCGCAATCGGGCGAAAGCGCTGAGATTGTGCGTTGGTTCAGCGAGACCGGCGGCACGCCGGAAACTTTCGGCCTGACGCTGGAAGCCGGCTCGTTCCTGGCAAGAACCGCCCCGTCGCTCCTTGGCAGCGGCGGCACCGAGCTTGCCTTCGCAGCCACCCGCAGTCTGACGGTGACTTTTGCTCTGCATCTGGCAATCCTTTCCGCGCTCGGCGAAGATCCCGCAGCCGCGCTTGCTGTCCTTGAATCGCCTGAAGACCACGAGATCGCCGCCGCCCTCGCCGCACTCGAAAACGTCGCGACCATCGTCACCTCGGGCCGCCGCCTGCAAGGTGTTGCCGAAGCATTGGCGCTCGGATTGACCGAGCTGTCGCGCCGTCCGTGCTTTTCTTTGGAGGGCGGTCAGCTCCGCCACGGTCCGATGGAGATGCTCGGGCCGGAGATCGGCGTTGTGCTGTTCCGCGGTCAGGATGAAACCGCCGGCCTGGTTACAGCAATGGCACAGTCCGCCGTCGAGACCGGCGCCCCCGTCATCCTGTTCGATGCCTCCACAGAAGCTGCGGTCACCGGAGCAGTGACGATCCGCTTTGCTCCAGCAACAGGTCTTGCCGCGATCTTGGCCATGCTGCCGACGGCCCAGCGACTGATGATCGGCTTTGCCGAAACCCGCGTTGAGAATGCCGGAACACCGATCCGTTCAACCAAGATTACCCGGAGCGAATGAATGCGGCCGCTTGCAGTCATCGGCAACGTCAATGTCGACCTGATCCTCGGGCCGGCTGCCCCTTGGCCGAAAGCCGGGACGGAGATCATCGTCGACCATGACGAGCTCAGGGTCGGCGGCTCCGCCGGCAACAGTGCGCTCGCCTGGCAGGCGCTCGGCATCGAATTCGAGATCGCCGCCAATATCGGCAGTGATCAGTTCGGCCGCTGGCTGGCCGAAGCCTTCGGCCACCGTTCCGAGAAGTGGCCGGTGCGCCCTGAACAAACGACCCTCTCCGTCGGCATCACCCATCCTGGCGGCGAGCGCACTTTCTTCACGACGCGGGGCCACCTGCCGCGCTTCACCCTGGCCGATGTCTTCGCCGTCATCGACGGCGCAAGGCTTCGCGGCGGCTACGCACTTCTCTGCGGCGGCTTCCTGACCGACGATCTGACGCGCCAATATGACGCCTTCTTCGACTGGGCCGAGAGCCATGACATCGCCGTCGCCCTCGACACCGGCTGGCCGCTCGACGGCTGGACCGAGCAGAATTGCGCTGCGACACGCGCTTGGCTGTCCCGCAGCCGCATCGCGCTGCTCAATGAGGTCGAGACGACGACGCTTGCCGGCGTCGCCGATCCGATCGAAGCCGCACGGCACATTAGCTCGCATATGCCGCAAGGTGCGATCGTCGTCGTCAAACGCGGCCCCGATGGCGCAATCGCGATCGGGTCTGACGGCCAACTGGTTTCGGTGACTGCGCCTATTGTGACGGTGGTCGATACCATCGGCGCCGGCGATGTCTTCAACGCCGCCTTTCTCGCAGCACTGGCAAAGGACGAGCCTTTGATATCTTGCCTGAGGGCGGGAACCGAGGTCGCCTCGCGCGCCGTCTCCACCCTTCCCCGCAGCTATGGCGACACGAACTCTCGTCAGGAGCCACAGTCATGAGCGCCCTCGATATCGAAAATATCTGCAAGACCTATGGCGACGTCGAGACGCTGAAAGGCATCGATATTTCCCTGGAAAGCGGCGAATTCCTCGTGCTGCTCGGTTCCTCCGGCTGCGGCAAGTCAACGCTCTTGAACATCATCGCCGGCCTGGCCGAGGCGACGAGCGGTGATGTCAGGATCGGCGGCCGCTCGGTGCTCCGCGTGCATCCGAAGGACCGCGACATCGCCATGGTCTTTCAGTCCTATGCGCTCTATCCCAATCTGACGGTGCATAGGAACATCGGCTTCGGCCTGGAAATGCGTAAAGTTCCGGCGCCGGAGCGCGACAGGGCCGTGCGCGATGCGGCATCGCTCCTGCAGATCGAAAATCTGCTCGATCGCAAGCCGAGCCAGCTCTCCGGCGGCCAGCGGCAACGCGTCGCGATCGGCCGTGCCCTGGTGCGCAAGCCGGAGGTGTTCCTCTTCGACGAGCCGCTCTCCAATCTCGACGCCAAGCTGCGCATGGAAATGCGCACCGAGATCAAGCGCCTTCACCAGATGCTGAAGACGACAGTGGTCTATGTCACCCATGACCAGATCGAGGCGATGACGCTAGCGAGCCGCATTGCCGTCATGCGCGACGGCCGCATCGAACAACTCGGCACGCCTGAAGAGATCTACAACAGTCCGGCGACGCTCTATGTCGCCACCTTCGTCGGCGCGCCGCCGATGAACCTGCTCAAGACAACCGTCCGGGATGGTCGACTGGTGCTCTCTGGTTCCGGTACCAGCCTGCCTTTGCCCGTCCGCTTCGGTAAGGCGGCGGCCGATGGCCGCGACCTGATCCTCGGCATCCGCCCCGAGTCCCTTCGCACGGCTGGATCCGGGGCTTCGCTCGAGGCAACTGTGGAGGTTGCGGAGTTAACCGGCCCGGAGCTCGTCGTCACCGCCCTGGCGGAGAACCAACGGCTGATGGCCTGCCTGCCGCCGCGCACGCTGGTCCCCGGCGACGAAAAACTCACCCTCTTCGTCGACGAGGAGGCGATGCATCTCTTCGATGCACAAACCGGTCTCAGTTGCCTCCGCGAGCAATAGAGGGGTCAAACGGTCGTTCGCTCAATTCGCCGCGTCGGCCGGCTTGCGCTTGTAGACGTGGATATAGTCGACGAGCAGGATGGAAGGGTTCGGCGTTTCATCGATCGGCCAACCCGAGCCGAGCGCCAGGTTCACCAGCGGGTAGAACGGCATGTGGAACTCCTTCGGCGTATCGAAGCTCCAGAGGTATTGGCGATCGAGATAAAAGGTCGTCTTGTCGGCCTGGATATCGACGCCGTAGGTATGATACTCGCTGTTCAAAATTCCGTCCTGGACGGTCTTCCAATAGCCGCCATTGGAATTCTCACCGCCATGGGCCTGGCGCCAGATATGAAAACCCATGCTGAACTCGTAGGGCGCGCGTCCATAATATTCCAGCACGTCGATCTCGGCGGTGTATTTTGACCGGTCGAGCCCGATGAGCCAGAAGGCCGGCCACACACCCTTGCCCGGCGGCAGCTTCATCCGCGCTTCGAAATAGCCGAATTGCTGCGAGAAGCCTTCGCCTTTCGGGTTGACCGCCGAGAGCAGGCCCGACCGCCAAGTTCCATCCTCCCCCTTGCGCGCTTCGATCTTCAGGATTCCCTGATCGTTCGCAAACGGGAAATCGGGCGCCGGATCCGTGAAGCGGGCGTCGCCGAAGTCGCCGTTCCAGGGCGTGTGAGCGATCCAGCGGGAGCTTCTCTCTCCCCACGCCGAGACATCGAGGCTGTCGAAATTCTCCTCGAAGGTCAGCTGATAGGCGTCCATGTTGATCGGCTCCTGGGCGACACTAGGCCGGCTCGGCAACGCCCCCAGTCCGAGAACAACGAGCAACCCAAAACTCTTAGAAGATATGCCGTAACGCATTGCGCTCCTCCGAAACCACTAAAACAATCGTTGGGCTGCACGGGTCTTTTTCATGAAATGACAACTCTGCTCCGTCGCGGCACGAGCCTGTGAACGACGATGGTCTCGATGCCGTCGGGCCTTCCCAGAACCTGCCAGAGCAATAGCGCGAAGACCCAGAAGATTGTCGCCGCCGCCGCGCCGCAAAGCGCCAGGCTGACGATCAGGCTGAAGCCGGTTGGCATGGCGGCGAGATTCGGCTCCATCCAGAGCAGGAAAGCGATCATCGGCAGGCTCGCGGCCAGAGGCCTGCAAAAGGAATTCAGCTGCGCAGCAAAACTCGCCCCGATCAACCGCCGAGTGATGATGAGCGTCACGGCATAAGCGACGAGAACCGCCACAACACGCGCGCCAAGCGCACCCGCCACCTGAAAATAAACGATACCCAGGATGGTGACCGGGACTCTGACTGCGAACTCTGCAAACATCCGCAAGGCGAGGGAACGGGTCTTGTCCATGACCATCGCCAATGCCGGCACTATGTTCGTCGGAAGACCGAGCAGGCTCAGCAGGCACAGCCATTGCAGAATTGGTGCGGCGGATGCCCATTTCTCGCCGACGAGGATACGCACCGTCGGCTCGGCCAGAAAGGCAAGTGCAATGAGAATGGGCGCCGCGACGAAGGTGATTGCACCCGTTGCCTTCAAATAGGCGGCAACCAGGTTGCGACGGTCCTCGACAGTGGAGAACGCCGCCATCAGCGGACGCAGCAACGGGCCGACAAAGGTCTGATAGGGAATGCCGGCGATGTTGTCGGCGACGCTGAAGGCGCCAAATGTCGACAGCCCGGCAAAACGCGGCAAAAGCAGTCGGTCGAGCTGCCAATTAATCGCGCTCAGCACCTGCGACACGGTATTCCAGCTGATCATGTCCTGGAAACGCTTCCACTCCGACAGGCTGAACTTCGGCCGCATCGGCGCAAAGACATAGGAGGTGATCATCGCCGCCGTCGGGCCGGCGACCGCCCCGGCCGCGAGCCCCCAATAGCTGCCCGTCGCCACCGCCACCCCTGCCCCGAACAGCAGCGTCGATCCCTTGGTGATGAGGTCGAGCGCGAATTCGCGTTTGAAATCGAAACGCTGCATGAAAAGGACCATGCGCGGACTGATCATGCTGCGCATGGCCGGCGCGATCGAAAGCACCGCGACAAGCGCAAAAAGTCGGGAATCGTCGTAGATCACGGCCATCGGCCAGGAAATGATCATCATCAGCAGGGTGATGGCCAACCCTCTCAGCAGGCTCAACGTGAAAGCCGTCGCAAACATCTCGTCGGAAGGGGACGGCTGACGCATCAGGGCCTGCGTCAACGGCAGATCCAGGATCGCCTCGATGATGACCAGAACCGATGTCGCAATGGCGACCAATCCGAAATCCGCGGGACTCAACAACCTTGCAAGGACGAGAAGACTGACGAAATCCAGCAGTCGCGCGAGGAATTTTCCGCTGATCGTCCAGATGCTCGCCGTCGCCGTCCTCTGAGATAGGCTTGACATGATCTGTCTATTCCTCGTCGGCAGATTGAGACGGTTTCGATCGCGGCAGCAAGATAGGCAGCTCCAGTCTTGTCCTCAGACCGGTCGTCTATTGAAGACGTCGACCGATCGGTCGGCATGGGTGGAGAGCTGTTGCTCGATGAGCCCGGCCATCCGATCGCGGAAAACCGCCGAGGAAAACTTCAGCGAATGCGCGCGGATGGCTTGCGGATCGATATCGTCCTCCACCTCTTCGAACGCCGCGATGGTTTCCAGCAGGGCTTCAGTGGTTTGCTGAGCGAAGCGAAAACCGACCTGCGGCGAAGATACCGTTTCCCTTGCGCCGCCGGCGTCGAAAGCAAGCACCGGCCGGCCCGATGCCATGGCTTCTACCGGCAGGATGCCGAAATCCTCCGTGCCTGGAAACAACAGGGCACGGCATCGCGAGAGGTGATCACGCAGAACATTGAACGGCTGGTGGCCGAGGAATTGGACAGTCGGGCCGGCGATCGATTTCAGATGAGGCAACTGTTCTCCCTCTCCGATCACGATGAGCTTACGCCCGGTCTCGGTACAGGCGCGAACGGCGATATCCGGCCGCTTATAGGCCGTCAGCTGGCCGGCATAGAGATAGAATTCGCCCTTCCCCTTCCCGACCGAAAAATCATCGGTGGCAACCGGGGGGTGGATGACGATGGAATCCCGATCGTAGAAGCGGCGAATGCGGTTTGCGACATAGTCGGAATTGGCGACGAACACGTCGACGCGAGAAGACGTCGTCACGTCCCAGGCACGCAGCATCGGCGCGGTGACCGACATCAAGGCCCGTCCCATCCACGGCAGGCCATGGCGGTAGACGTGGAACTGATCCCAGATGTAGCGCATCGGCGAATGGCAGTAACAGACATGGAGAGCGTCGGCGCGTGTAATGATGCCCTTGGCGGGCCCGGATTCGCTCGACAGTACGAGATCGTAGTCTTGCAGATCGAATTGCTCGAGCGCGAAGGGCATCAGCGGCAGCATTTTGGTGTAGTGCCGCTGCGCCCCGGGTATCTTCTGCAGAAAGGACGTGTGGATGTTCCGCGTCTTGAGAAAATCGCTGATGCGATCCCGGTTGCAGACGAGGGTGAAAATATCAGCCTGCGGAAACATGCGGCACAATTCTTCGACAACCTTTTCGCCGCCGCGCATTGAGACGAGCCAGTAATGCACGATGGCGACGCGCAGTTGCCTGGTTTCCTTGACGCTTCCCGCCTCGGCCACGCGTCTTTTCGCCATCACGGGCGCGTCGCCGAGAAATGCCCTTGCGTCGGAAAGAGAGGTTGTTGCTTTAAAGGTCAACGGAATACTCCTTGTGTCGCCACACCATCTGTCAGTTCGCGAACCGCATTCGTCGAAAGCAGGCTGCAATATTCGGCAAGGAGAGCGTCGCGCCATTCCTCATGCGTCGAGGCGAGATCTGGCGACATCAGGAAGGCCCGCTCGCTCATAGCGCGGATTTCGTGCCTCGGCATTTGGCTAAATCGCGTCAATGTGTCGGCAAAGACAGCTTCATCAGCCGTGTCGCAGGCAAACGCCATACCGGCTCGTTCCATTTCCTCGGCGAGAAAGGCGCTGCGCGACATGATGACCGGCAGACCGCTCCTGGCCGCTTCGATCGCCACGAGGCCGAAAGGCTCGGGATAACGCGATGGCATCAACAGGGCGCGCGCCTTGCGGATGGTGGTGCCGATCTCCGCATGCGATTGCCAGCCGACGGCCCTGACGTGATCGCCGGAAGCGGCGACCAACGGCATCAGCGGGCCGTCCCCGATCACGCAGAGCCTGGCGCCGGCTCTGCGTGTGGCGGCCACGGCATCCTCCACGCCCTTTTCCGCGTCGAGCCGCCCGATGAAGACAAATTCGTCGTTCGCCTCCGCCTCGACACGCTCTATCGACAAGGGGGCGACGGGATTGCGGATCGTCGTCAACCGCTCGGGCCGATAGCCGGCGCCGACGAGAAACCCAGCCATCTTCTCATGCAGCAAGATGATCCGGCCGAAATCGGCCTCAGCCCTCAGCAGCCGGAGGATATTCGAGCCGCGGGCGAGCCGCCACAATTTGTGCGAATAACTTCTCTTGTCGCAAGCCGTCGCAATGCAGCCGGCACCGAGCGGACGCCGAAGGCAGATCTCTTGCGCCTGGTAATCGAAAAAGGCGCCATTGGGACAGGCAGTGAAGAAGTCATGCGCGTGAATCACGCATCGTCCTGCGACCGGAGCCAGTGCCCTGAAAAGCGCGGGGGACAGGATCTGATGCCAGCCATGGACGTGATAGACGGTATTCGCCGTATCCTTCGCGGCAATCCAGTTCGCGACCATGCGGGCAGCCGCACCATTGTGAATGCCGGTCACGAAAGCCTTCGCACGCTCGGCGCTAAGCAGGTCGCGGCTGTTCAATCCGACCATGGCGACCCCGAGAGCAGCAAGTTCCGCATTGGCGGCGTCATCCCCACAAATATAAGTCACGGGAATATCCAGGCCGCGAAAAAGCTTGGCCGAGAGCACCGCCAGCCCCGTCGCGCCGCCCCTGGCCACCGAGTAGTCGTCGATGACGACCACGCGATCAATCCTCGTCGTGCCGCGGCCGGCAAAGCGGCTGACATTTGCGGCGGATCGGAGGGCCCCAGGAAACGACGGGCTCATCACTTCGCCGAAAACGCGCCATTCGCACAGGCCTCGAGCGCCTTGCGGTTAAGTATTCGGATCTTGCCCTGCCCTCCGTCGACAATCTTGCATTCCCGCAGGCGCCGCAGGCATTGATTGACCTTCTCGCGGGACGCCGGCAGCGTTGCGGCCAGATCGTTTTGCGAGATGATCACTTCGTTGCCACTGTTTGCGGCATCTTTTCCGTAAACAGCCGAGAGCCGCAGCAACGTGCTCGCCAGTCTTGCCTGAAGGGTCGACGCCGCGTTGGCGATGATCCTATCTTCAAGCTCCGAGACACGCGCCAAGGCCCTTGAGAAGACTTTTTCGCGGAAGCACGAATCGCTAGCATACATGTCGCGCAGCAGCCGGCCTTCGAAGAAATGCAGCTCGCAATTGGAACTGGCTCGGTATTCGAGGTTCAGTGTCTGCCGGCGCAAGACTTCAAGCTCGCCGATCAGACCTGTTTTCGGAATGATTTCGACGATGAATTCCCTGCCGTCGGGCAGCATCGTACTTGCACTGACCAACCCCGAATGCACGCGCGCGAACATATCGACAAGGACCCCGGCCCCGGCAATGATCTCGCCACGACGGAAACGCCGTACGCTCGAGCGGCAGGAGAGGAATTCGTCATCGATGACGATGCGACTGTTGAGGTGAATTCCGCCGCTGGCCGAGATCGCGCCTTTGCTGATGCCGATCCTGCGATCTGATGCATGTGTGATCCCGTCCATGCAATTCACTCCTGATACTAGAATGGTCTCTCACTAATGCTGCACTGCATCAATTATATTGGATTATTACGTTAGTCAAATAACATCCGCGCAAATCTAACGTAAAATTTAAGTCTACTTCAGAAAAAATCATAATAGCCACCGGTATAAAATCAAACTTTCTAAAATACACGAGTACCATTGGCCACATCGAACAAAACTGCATATAAAAAGGACTTATTGAATTAAAAACAAGCAGATATTGAAATTCCGATATAAAAATAATGATTGAATTCACACAGAACGACCGACAAAAGCAGATTATAGAACAAATTAAAAGAATTGATGACACGGATCTGTACTCTGAAATCTGTCTGAGATTTCCTAGCATGAAGAATTAATTAAGGATTATGACCTTGGTAACAGACAATCTGGGTGCGGCGCAGCAAGCTCTCAACGGTTGTTGACGGGCAATGTTTTGGAGACCGCGATGGCATGGGAAGCACATAGTTTTGAGGCTTGGTCACGCGTCGAACGGGCCGCGAAGGGTGACGATCCCCCCGATTCCCGGCCTCGTGCAGCGAGCAGGTCGTCGAAGCGTGCGATAGATATTCTTGTCGCGATCACCGCTCTGATCCTGCTCTCTCCGCTTCTGCTGATCGTCGCGATGATCGTGAAACTCTCCGACCGCGGCCCTGTCTTCTATTCCCATACGCGCATTGGCTTCGGCGGAGCGCCGTTCGGATGCCTCAAATTTCGCACGATGAAGCCCGATGCGAGCGCTCAGCTCGCGGAATTGCTGCAAAACAACCCGGCCGCCCGCAGCGAATGGGAAGCGACGCGCAAGTTGAAGAACGATCCGAGGATCACCGCCGTCGGCGATATTCTCAGGCGCTCGAGCATCGACGAGCTTCCCCAGCTGATCAATATCGTGCGTGGCGAAATGAGCCTCGTCGGACCCCGCCCGGTCACAGCCGAGGAACTGCCGCGCTACGGCGAACACATGTGGGCCTATATGGCAGTCCGCCCGGGACTGACCGGTCAATGGCAAACCAGCGGGCGCAACGACGTCAGTTACGAGTACAGGGTTTCTCTCGATGTCCACTATCTCAACAACTGGTCGCTCGCTCGAGACTTCTTGATCATCGCCAAGACCATTCCTGCGCTGTTTTCGCAGCGCGGATCGTACTGAGCCTTCAAAGGGGAGACAGCCAACCGTGCCGGGATCGGAAAATGCGCCGCTCCCACGTCCCCTCCAAGCTACCATCACCTGGTTATTCCTTGATTTCCCATTCCGGATTAGGACGACATGACCTCCAGCACGATCTTCAGCGGTGTCTCTCCCATATCCCTGGCAGCAGCAGCCACAGGCGGCGGGAATTCACCGCTGACCATACGGGATATGCTCTTCTTTTTGAGAATGCGCTGGCACTGGATCGTCGTGACCACCATCGCTTTCCTGGCGATCGCCGGAAGCTACATGCTGACCGCCGAACCGACTTTCGTTGCCAGCACGCAGCTTGTGATCTTCCCCCAGGTGAGCGGCTCTGAAGCACAGAGGGCTTTCGCCGAAGATGCCTTCATCGAAGGACAGCTGGAGATCGCCAGATCGAGCGATGTCGTCGGCGGAACCGTGGCGGCGCTTGATCTCGTTCATGATCCGGAGTTTGTCGATCAGACGCCTTCGCTGCAGGACAGAGCGAAGAATTGGCTGATGGGGTTTTCTTCACAACCGGACACGCCATCGCAGGATACGGCGGGCAAGGGAGCGAGCGAAGCGCGGCCGCAGGCGGAGGAGGAGCGGCTCCACGACTGGGCAACCGCCAAACTGCTGAACATGATGGACATCCGCCGGATCGGAAGCTCGACGATCATCGAGATATCGGCTGCGGCATCGACCCCTCAGAAGGCCGTCGATATCGCCGACACGCTCGCCGGACAATATATCCAGAAGAATATCGCGATGAAGGCCAACGCCGCCCGCCAATACAGCGACTGGCTGGCGAAATTCATAGCCGAGCAACAGCGAGGGCTGGCGGAAGCCGCCAGCGCCTTGGCCAGTTTCACGAGCAATCCGCGCGACCAGTTCAAGCTTGCGGAGTTGCAGAGCGCAACGGACGCGCGCCGCTCTCTCTATGAAAACACCTTGAACCAGCTAACCGAAGCAAAGCAGCGCATTACCTATCCGATGTCCGATGCCACGATCGTCTCGCGAGCCACACTGCCTCTTTCGAAGGCGAGACCGCGCAGCACGCTCATCGCCGCCTTTGCGGCGGCCATCGGCCTTGGCGCCGGTTTCGCACTCGCGATGATAAGACATGCCAGCGACCGCCGGCTCGTCCGCCCGCATCAGATCGCCGAAACCTGTGGCCTGCCCTTCGTCACTGTGCTGGCGACATCAAAGAGGACACGCAACGGCCAGCCGGCATCTTTTCTCGCCACCGGCACGGGCAGCAGTTCACCCGCCTATTCGGTTATTCCAGGCATGACGGAATTGAGCGCAACAGTCGTCGGGCTTCGGCGCAAGCGCCGGATCGTCATCGGAGTGGTCGCCGTCGATCCCGGCAACGGCGCATCGACCATCGCAAGCGAACTTGCCGTGCTGTCGTCGGTATCTGGAGCGAAGACGCTTCTGATTGATGCGGCCGCGCAGAAATCATCGCTCAGCAGGGCGATCGCGCCTCATAGTGCCAGCGGCCTCGTCGACGTCCTCGACAACGGCGACCTCATCCAGACGGCGGCCCTGCCGCTCACCCCGACGCTGAAGTTCCTGCCGCTCGGCAAGGTGGATGCGGTAACACCGGCCATTCGCCTGAGTTCCCGCCGCACGCAATTGAGCTTTGCCGAGCTGAAAAAAGAGTTCGACACCATATTCGTCGACATTTCCGCATTCTCCGCGTCACCGGATGCCAACGCCATCGCGCCGGAGCTGGACGGCGTTCTCGTGGTCGCCTCGCACGGACGCACATCGATCGACGACGCCATGCGCGTCATCGAGACGATGCGGAACGTCGGCGCGGAGATCCTCGGCGCGATTATCAATCACGCTCCGAGGAGCATGCAGCCATGATCGCGCATTCGGCAAAAACGACCAGGCAGGACAGCTTGAGTTCGGCGCCTGTTTCTTGCGACACCGAAGCGACGGCGCGGCGCGCGAGCCGGCCATTGCGGATCGCCGTCGGAATTGCTTCGGCGGGCCGCCCTTCGATCCTGCTGGAAACGGTCGATTATCTCGCCGGCCTGCCCGACCAGCCGCCGCGATTGATCGTCTGCGTACCAGGGATCGACGATGCCGCCGGGCTCGCCGACCGTCTCGACGTGGAAGTCATTATCGGCAGCCGTGGCCTCACCTCCCAGCGCAACAGCATTATCCGGGCGGCCGCGGCCGATACCGATGTTCTGATCTTCCTGGACGACGATTTCATTCCGGCCCCAACCTTCCTGGCACGGATGACAGCCGTCTTTGCAGCCAATCCTGCCATCGCGATTGCCACCGGTGAGGTCCTGGCCGACGGCGTCCTCATTGGGGGGCTCGACATGTCGAAGGCGCTGCAGGTTCTTCACACTGCCGGCGAAGTGTCCGAGCGGGTGACGGATGTCTATAATGCATATGGGTGCAATATGGCAGTTCGCCTCGCCCCCGTCCTCAAACACGCACTGACGTTTGACGAGCAACTGCCGCTCTATGGCTGGCTTGAGGATGTCGATTTCAGCAGGTCCATCGCCCGCTACGGCAGATCCGTGCGCGTTGAAGGCGCCCGTGGAGTACATCTCGGCGTCAGATCCGGGCGACAGCCTGGCCGCAGACTCGGATATTCGCAGGTTGCCAATCCTGTCTACCTGATCCGCAAGGGCACGATCTCGAAAGGCCGGGCGATAGCGCAGATCGGCCGCAACATTCTGGCCAACGCGTCGGGCATAGTGTTCAACGACCGCTTGATCGACCGATGGGGACGTTTGAGCGGCAATTTGCTGGCGCTCACCGATCTCCTTGCCGGCCGCGCCGCACCGTCCCGCATTCTCGAATTCGGCAATCCGCCGTCCCGCGCAATGCCCTCGCCGTCGATCGAAACGAAACGGAGATAGATCAATGCAGCGCACATTCTTGCCCGATCGCGTCATCTCCGCGGCCCTCGCCCTGCTGGTTTTCTGCTGCCTCGCCGGCTGGAGCGTCGCCCACGCGCAAACATTCACCCTCGTGCCGGAAGACAAGGTAAGACTGCGCGTCGTTGAATGGCGTTCAGCGGACTCCCGCTATGCCAGCTGGGAAGCTCTCGATGGTGTCTACACCATCGACGATACCGGCGACTTGTCGATCCCGATCGCTGGCCATGTACAGGCGGCCGGAAGAACAACCGAAGAACTCGCCGCTGCCATCGCCAGCGCGCTCGCGGAAAAGGCGGCACTTCCTGGCAAGCCATACATCGCCCTGGAGGTTGCCGAGCATGCGCCGATTTTTGTGACCGGCACCGTTCAAACCCCGGGACGCTATCCTTTTGAACCGCGGATGACGGTCATGAAGGCCATCAGCATCGCTGGCGGCTTTCTGCGGGAACGCGAAGACAATACTTTCGAGCGCGACCGGATTCAGGCAGCCGGGGCCTATCGAACCGCCGTCCTCAACCGGCGCGACCTCCTGATGCGGCAGGCGCGGCTGCGGGCGGAAATCGCCGGTGAGCAGAGTTTCGAGGTTCCCGCCGAACTCGTCGGAACGCCCGATATGGACAAGCTGAAGGCACAGGAATTGAACCTGATGCGGCTGCGCCGCGTCGATATCGATAGCCAGATCGAAGCGGCGAATGACCTCACCCGCCTCTATGGCCAGCAGGTCGAGTCACTCGAGGCCAAGATCAGCTCGCAAGAGCGGCAGATTGACCTTGCCCAGAAGGAACTGGACAACGTCAACAGCCTGGTAAGCAAGGGATTGGTCAGCAATTCCCGCCAGGTGTCTGTCGACCGCTGGGTTGCGGATGCACAGGGTACCCTGATCGATCTCGAAGTTGCCCTGACCACGGCTCGCCAGGGCCTCAGTGAGGCCGACCGTTCCAAGATCAATATCGTCAACAGGCAGAATAGCGAAAACCAGGAGCTGCTCAACCAGGTCAATCTGGCGATCGGCAGGGCGGCAATCGATATCCAGGTAGCCCAGCTTCTGGGCGAACAGGCCGGCTACGACGCTCAGCTTGCTCAGATGAACGCGGACGCGCCGGGACTTGGCAGAACGCAGAAGAACTACAGGATTGTGCGCCGCAATAACGACGGAACCTCCAGCAACATCGTGGCCGACGAGCAAACCGCATTGCTGCCGCATGATCTCATCGAGGTCGGTTTGGACACCAACCTTCAGGCGTCAACGTCGCCGCTGCAGCCCTCACCCCGGACGCAGAGCTCGACACTCTCGTCATCTGATGTGGCCAGGGATAATCCAACGGGCCGCAGCTGGATATCCCAGACGGGATCGAATTAGGAGGCGATGATGATCAGCGACGACAGCTGGCGGCCTTCGCCTCGTCCATCATATCGGCTTGTCGATGCCGCATTCGGCCAAAGCGCTATTTCAGCTGTTTGCCCGGTTCAGGATTAGAAGCATGTCAATAGAGCCGCTCGGTTTCATCGTTCTCCTGCTTGGCCTGATCACCACAGTCAAAGGAGCGCGCTTTGCCGTGACAACCCTCTGCCTGTTGACGCTGCTGGGAGCCGCGGCGGCTCTGCAATTGCCTGCGCTCGGCGGCAGCAGTATTCAGCCAAGCCATCTTCTGCTCCTGTTTATCGTCGCCGCCACCTTGTTGCGTCCGGTCCAGACGCAAGCGGCGCTGGTTAGCATCGCCTATCCGGGTCCCGGCTTCTGGTTTGCCGCCTACGTCCTGTTTTCCGTCGTGTCGTCGTTTTTCCTGCCGCGCATTTTTGCAGGCGCGACCCTCGTCTACTCCTCTGCGAGAGATGCGACGGGCATGATGTCGACTGTCGCCGCGCCCCTGTCGCCAGGCTCATCCAATCTTAGTCAATCTGTCTATCTGCTTGGCGACCTCGCCTGCTTTGCCGTGGTCGCGGGACTTGCGAGGCTCGGATATGCGAGTTTCATCGCACAGCAGTTGATCCTCGCGTCCATCGCATGTTTTGCTCTGGCTTTGCTTGATATCGGAACGTTCCTGACCGGCCAGTCCTATCTGCTCGATGTCATCAGAAACGCGAATTATACCATGCATACGGCCGAGACGATCAGCGGCTTCAAACGCATCGTCGGCGCCTTTCCCGAAGCAAGCATTTATGGGACGGTCGCACTGGCCTATTTTTCGTTCACGCTTCTGCTCTGGCTGGAGCGTGTTCGAAGCCGTATGGCCGGTATGGCAACGCTTCTCATCGGCCCGACGATCCTGCTCTGCACATCGACAACCGCTTATATCGCCGGGCTTTTCGTTGTCTGCATGCTCGTGCTGTTCTGCTGCAAACGTATGATCGCAGGATCGGCCAAGACCTCGCACGTGACTTTCCTGGCGATAACTCTCTTCCTGATCCCTTGCGCCATCATCGCTCTCAGCCTTGTCCCCGATGCGTGGAATTCCATCACCAGCCTCGTCAACACCACCGTGTCGGACAAACTCCAATCGCAATCCGGCGAAGAGCGCACCGCCTGGAACACGCTGGCATTGATCGCATTCGTCGATACGGCCACTTTCGGCGCCGGCCTCGGAACGGTTCGGGCTTCAAGTTTCCTCGCCGCATTGCTGTCCAACGTCGGATTGACCGGCACGCTTCTCTTCGTCGCCTTCCTGCACAGCCTTGTCAGAGCCTCCGGCCGGCACGTCTCCGGCAATCGGGAGACGCATGCCATCGGAAATGCCGCCATTGTGGCATCGATCTCACAGATCGCCTCTGCTGCGATTTCAGGAAGCGGCACCGATCTCGGTCTGCTGTTCAGCACCACGGCGGGTTTGGCTGCCGGTTGTCTGGCCGCCCCCTGTGTCTCGCAGCATCGGGTGGCCCGATCTGGCGCAAATCAACTTGCCCCGGAGGCATCGGCATCTCTCAGGAGAGCGCCGGTGTTTGCAACATGATGACCTCAGTCGTGAGTTTCGTTCGAGGCCAAGGGCGGGACGCCGTTGCGGCCATGCGCCTGCCCGGGTGGCTTCGCAGCCAATCGCCCGCGCCGCATCCGTGGAAAGGACAGGCGACCGATCCTGTTTCGCCGTCAGCCCTGCTGGCGCTCGCTGGTGGCTGCGACGTTATCGGCGGCGGAATTGTTCTGTCGCGATCTGGCGCTACGGCGCGCAAAACCGGACAGGAACACGCCCGCCAGATACCCGATCTCCATGAGCATCAGGAAAGCGATACCGGAAACGATCGCCCCGATCAGCGAAGACCCGTCGGCGAAAGCCACACTGCCGAAGCCGATTGCCACAAGTATTCCGAAAATCGCGAAGGCCCAGGCGCGGATCGAAGCGCCGGCAGCTATCGAAATCACGGCCGCCACCAAGGTGGTGATCAGCATGACGATCCTCCCTCCCTCTGCATTTCGATAAGGCTTCCGGAATCCATCGTCCTGCCGCGGATCAAAATGTCGAAAGGGGGCCCTGTGACAGGCACGGCATTCTTCATGATGAGCGTCTCAACAATGGAACACACAAAAACCGCCAGCGGCCGGATGCTGTTTCAACAAACGAGCGGTCCAGCGATCCGAAATATATACCGGACCAGCCTGTCATACGACAGGTCTGCCGGATCGATCAACAACTGTTCCCGCTATCCTGAAGGGAGCAGTCACTCACTCGCATTGAAGAGTACCGGAAGGGTGAAGACATGAACAATCAATGCGTCGTCTACGTCACGGATGTCGAATATTCATTTCCAACTATCCTTTCCGCGCTTCAGGCTCGCAAATTCGCAAGCCCCGCAAGCGACGTTTGCGTGCTCATGTCTGAACGTCTCGACAATTTCAATGAGTTGAGAGCCCTCCTCACCGCGAGCGGAGTCGAATTGGTCGATGCGACCGACGCGCTGCAAGATTCGCTCGGCAAGCTCGACCCTTCGCATTTTAGGGGGCGCATCAGCGTCAGCACGATGGCCAAACTTGTCCTTTGCGAGATCCTGCCTGCCCATTACAGCCAGATCATCTATCTCGATGGCGATACCCAGATCGTCAGCGATCTCGGCAAACTCGAAAACGCCACCGTGCCCGAGGGCCGGTTTTTCGCCGCCCGCGATTACACGGCAATCCAGGACTTCCTCAACACTGGAAAGGACAACCACTACTTCAATGCAGGGGTCCTGAAGTTCCATCGCAACGGCTGGATCGGGCAGGAAGCGCTTGAGCTTTTCGCCAGCAACCCCGAGGCTTGCGAGGGCAAACATGATCAGGGCGCATTGAACTACGTTCGCGGTTCATCGCTCATCCTCGTGTCCAACCGCTGGAACTTTCCCAAGCAGTTTCTGCATCTGGTGAACATGTCGTCGCTGGCGATCGTCCACTACATGGCGCATCCGAAGCCATGGCATGGAACCTTCTTTCCATGGACTGATCGGGAAAGCCAAGTCTATGTCGATCTGCGCAAAGCCCATCCGATCTACAACGCGCTCTATCGCGGAATAAGCTTCGATCGGAAGATGCTCTATAAATACCGGTCGATGCGGGCACGCATCGAACACGCGATCGAGAGGAACGGCCCCCACCCACGGGTCCAGAGCCTGCTGGTTGGCGATTACGCCGTATGATGACCGCATATTGTTCCCACCAGCCGAAATTGCTCTGCGCTCCGTCTGTCGGGCTTCTCGAAGCAAGCCTAATGAATCCGGGAACGGATAATGTTCAGGATGGAATATGAGTTATCGGGTTTCCGTGGCCAGTATCTCGCATTACGCAAAAGCTCGCCTGCGCCGGTCGCTCAAGGCTCGGCAGCTTCGTTACGACCGGTTGCGCAGCGGCCTCAGGCAGGCGCGTCACGTGGTCATCTGCGTCATCCGTGACGAAGGCCATCGGCTGGAATTTTTCCTGCAATATTATCGTGATCTCGGCTTCGAGCATTTCATCTGCATCGACAACGGCTCGACGGACGGAACGGCCGAATTGCTGTCCGGCTTCGACGATGTCTCGCTCCTTTCGGCGCATGGCTCCTACAAGGCGGCAAGGTTCGGAAACGACTGGATCAACGAGGTCATCAACCGGCACTGCCGGGAGAAATGGGTCCTTTATGTCGATGCAGACGAGTTCCTGGTCTATCCGCATTGCGACACCCGCCCGATCGATCAGCTGACCGCCTACATGGAAGCCACTGGCGGCCATTCCCTCCGCTCGGTCATGATCGACATGTACAGCCCGCGTCCGGTTCTCGAAAACATATGTGAACCCGGCCGCAACCCGCTCGAAGTCTGCAACCTTTTCGACCGATCCGGCTATGTCGCACATTTCGACGAACGCAACTGGACAATATGGATCAAAGGCGGCGTTCGCGGACGCATCTATTTTCACGATCGGCTGTGGGACGGGCCGGCGCTCAACAAGATCCCTCTCGTCTATGTGACAGGTGAACGGCTGTTTCTCAAATCATCGCACCAGGTCTGGCCGCTTTCCCTGAATCTGGGCGAGATGCGCGGCGCACTTTGCGTATCCGGCGCCCTTCTCCACTTCAAGTTCCTATCGACCTTCGTGCATAAGGTTTCCGATGCCGCGCATCGTTCTCAGCATACTGATGAATACACCGTTTACTCCTCCGGCAAGGACATGACTGACTTCGTCCATGACGATACGGGCACTTACACGAACTGGAAGGACTTGTCCGATCACGGGCTCATTCAGGGTGAAGGCTGGAAAGATTGGAAGAATATCTCCAGTAGCGAAATCTGAACGGTTCCAGCGCTGACATGCAGCGCACTCGGTGCAGCAACATCCGAAAAGTCATGTTGCGGTCGGCATAAGCCTTTCATCTGGAATAGTCGCCGCGCATCAACAAGGCTCGCGGCGACCGCAAACCCCGATGATCTCTCTGCTGGTCACGCACACTCCCGGATGGGCGGTCGAGAAGCCTATTTCAAAACCGCGCCGGCCAATTCCCGTCTTGTGCCGCGCTGCAGGTAGAGGTTCTCGAGCCAAGTCACCTGTTTCCTCAATTCCAACGCCGGCCTTTCGATGAATCGCCATGAGAAGGCGGCAAAACAAGTGACAATGATGCTGCAGACGATCCCATTCAGCCACCAGTTATGCGCCCAGGGTCCGAGTGCGACGAAGGCCTGCTGGATGGGATAGCCATAGAGGAATACGCCGTAGGAGTAGTCGGCCCCCTGAAGCACTCCGAGCTTGCGGGGCGAGGTCAGGCCGAGAAAGACCGTTACATATCCAATAGCCGGAATGGCAACGAAGTCCCCAAAGGAGCTGAACCAATAAGCCCACAATATGACGGCCACAGCAGCGATGAAGATGCGGACATCCCACAGAATCTTGTCCCTATAGAGATAGATGGTCACGCCCACGAGGAAGGCGCCGATCAGCAGATTCCCCGACGCGGTCGTAGGCATGGATGCCCAGTTGCTTTCATGCTTCCAATATCTCGCAAGCCCAAAACCCACGATCAACGCCGTCGTTGCGATGAGCGCGAGCACGCGCCGCCTGACCACGCCGAGCAGGAAAAGCGCGGCAATCGCGACGTAGCATTCAAGTTCGAAGGGCACGGTCCAGAGCTGCCCGTTCACCATCGCGGCGTCAGGATTGCTCGGGAACACCCCCGGAAGATTGAAGTGAATGTGCCCGGTGACATTCAGCAGATATGCAAAAAACTGGGGGTCGGTAAAGTAGTTACTGAGGTCATACTCGGTATAGATCGCTCCAAGTATAAAAGCAGCCAGAAACACTTCCACTGCGAGGGCGGGGTAAATCCGGATAAATCGATTGCCAAGAAAGGAGATCAACGTCTTCGACCGCCCGAGACTGCCGGCGACCAGGAACCCGCTCAAGGCAAAGAACATGGGCAGCACCGACTTGATAAAAGGACGCAGGGGCGTTTCCCACAAAAACAGATCATCGCCATAGGTGACGCGAGCCGTATGTATCCAAAGCACCGAAAAGGCCAACAGCAATCGCATGTAGTCAAATCCTGTCGGCCGCCCCTTCGCCAGATCAAGCTTTTCGCCGAGAACCATCAGTGACCCTTTCAGAAGTTTTGACGCAATCGCAAGCATCATTGCCGGCTCGGGGACACGTGTCAGTGACCAGAGCTACATCAGGAAAAATTTGAGGGACTGCCCGCTTCGGGACGAATAGCTGACCATCGGTCCAATGGCGCTGTGCTGCCCGAGGCGCCGTTTCATGGTCGGAGACGAATACGGGCGATCGCGCAGCGAATTGGATGAGGAACGAATGAAATTTCTGGCCGCTCTGTTCTGTATCGTTCTCGCCTTTATCGGACTGGGCTTGATGGGAGGCGGCGCCTTGCTGCTCAGCCTCGGCGGCTCGCCCTATTACGCAATCACAGGGCTTGCCTACCTCATTGCGGCCGTTCTGCTATGGCGCCGCAAGCGACTGGGCGCACTCATCATCCTGCTTATCGCCGTTTTCACCCTTCCCTGGGCATTATGGGAGTCCGGCACCAATTTCTGGGGGCTCTTCGCACGCTTGATGTCCCCGATCGCGCTGGCGGGATTTGCGCTTCTTTTTGCACCAGCGCGTTTGCCGACCGCCAGCCGGAAGCTCTTCCACGGCGGCGCCCTGCTTGCCGCCATTCTGTTTGCCGCGGGCTTTGCCCTTGCTTTCACGCCGCATCAGGTGATCCGCCCCTCCGGCGATATTCCTGCCTACAAGACGGTCAGAGGCGACAATTCCCCCTCCGATTGGACATCCTACGGCCGCAGCACGGCCGGAGATCGCTATTCCCCATTCGACCAGATCAATCGCGGCAACATTGCCAAGCTTGACCTTGCCTGGACATATCGCACCGGAAGAGGCGACGGCGTCGACCAAAACACGCCTTTGCAGATCGGCGATACGGTCTACACCTGCACGCCGACGGATGTGATCGCCGCCCTTGATGCCGATACCGGAAAACCCCGCTGGACCTTCGATCCGAAGGCGTCGGCGCCTTATTGGCAGCGTTGCCGCGGCCTCGGCTATTACAAGATGCCGGAGGAGAGCCGATCGCCCGATGGCCTCTGCAACGAGCGCCTGATACAGACGACCATCGATGCCCGCCTCCTCGAGATCGACAGCAAGACCGGCGCGCCATGCACGGGCTTCGGCGACAACGGCACCGTGCAGCTCTCTCAGGGCATGGGTGAAATCAAGACCGGCTACTATTTCCAGACATCGGCTCCGCTGATTGCCCGCAACCTGATTGTCATCGGAGGCTGGGTCACCGACAATCAGGAGGTCGGCGAGCCGTCAGGCGTGATCCGCGCATTCAACGTGGTGACCGGTGAGCTCGAATGGGCCTGGGATCTCGGCAATCCTGCGATCACCAAGCTTCCGCCAGCAGGCGAGACCTACACCCGCGCCACGCCCAATATGTGGACGACAGCCGCCTTCGACGACAAACTCGGCCTCATCTATGCCCCGCTCGGCAATACCACGCCGGATTATTACGGCGCCAGTCGTCCGGCTTTCGCCGATCAGTACAACGCGACATTGGTGGCGCTCGATGTGACGACCGGCAGGGAGAGATGGAAATTCCAGACCGTGCATCACGATATCTGGGACTATGATCTGCCGGCCCAACCGCTGTTGATCGACCTGCCCGATGGCAATGGCGCCACCGTGCCGGCCATCTTGCAGACCACCAAACGTGGGCAGCTTTTCCTGCTCAATCGCCAGACCGGCCTTCCCCTCGCCGAAGTTCAGGAAAAGCCGGTGCCGCAAACGGGCGGCGCGCCGGAGGAGAGACTGTCACCGACACAGCCTTATTCCGTCGGCATGCCGACGATCGGTGCGGAACGTGTCACGGAGCAGCGGGCCTGGGGCCTGACGATGTTCGATCAACTGGCCTGCCGCATCGCCTTTCGCAAGATGCGCTACGACGGCGATTTCACCCCGATCGGCACGCATCCCGCACTTCAGCAGCCGGGAAATCTGGGCGGTCTCAACTGGGGAAGCGTCTCGGTCGACCTGGCCAACAACCGCGTCTTCATGAACGACATTCGCGTTCCCAGCATCTTCGCCCTCGTTCCGCGGGCCGATTACGTCGATTTCGCCCTCGTCACGACCGCGCACGGCCCCTCCGCCCCACAGCGCGGCAAACCTTATGGTATGACGACCGAGAAATGGACGTCGAGACTGCGCATTCCCTGTACGCAACCACCATGGGGCACGCTGACGGCCGTGGATCTGAACACACGCCAAATCGCATGGCAGGTGCCGGCCGGGACTGCTGAACAGCTCGGACCGTTCAAGATCAAGATGAATTTACCCATGTCGATGGGCCTGCCGACCTATGCTGGCACATCTACGACCGCCGGCGGCGTCGTCTTCTTTGCCGGCTTCCAGGACTACTACATCCGCGCCTATGACGCCGAGAACGGCAACGAACTCTGGAAATTTCCTCTGCCGGTCGGCTCGAGTGCGACGCCGATGACCTACGTCTCACCGAAGACAGGCAAGCAATATGTTCTGGTCTCGATTGGCGGAGCAGCAAATTCGACTGATGTCGGCGACTATGTACTCGCCTTCTCCCTGAAAGACGGGAACTAGCGAGGCAATCACACGAAGCCACCTGGCACAGCTCGATACCGTCAATCCCGGCCGTTGGCCGCTGCACTGCCACCACCTGGACCACATGGCGACGGGGATGATGACGTAGATCGCTTATGACGGCGCGATCTGATCAGCAAGCTCGGGCTCCCGCATCCGGCAAGCTCTGGTAACCCGGGAACCAACCCGCCCATGCAAGGTTAAGGCGATATGCCTCCGAGTTGTTGCCTCGGAAATATCTGGAGCGGTTCAGCTTTTCACGGAAGCGCAGAACCGCTCTAACCTTTTGGATTGACGCGATTCCGGAGGGAAAACGGCTTCGCACTTTTCCTGGAATTGCTTTAACCGCCTTCCGACTCGGTCCGGAGGCCGGAAGGAAGTTAGCGATGCGCGACCACCATAATTCCCGACATGAGGAGATGAGCAGGCATCCCTATTCCATGTTCGCTGTCAACATGATCCTCAGCCTCATCGTCATGTACTTCGTGATGTTTTCGATGATCGATGGCTGGAGCGATTTCCGGAACAATCTCAACATGCTCTACATGGCGCTGACGATGGTGGCCCCGATGGGCATCATCATGCTCGCCACCATGGGCGGCATGTACCGGAACAGGAAGCTGAACGCCGCAATCCATGTCGGCCTTGTGATCCTGTTCGTCGCGGCATTTGCAGGCACTCGCACACAGGCTCTCATAGGCGACCGCCAATTCATCGCCTCCATGGTGCCTCATCATTCAGGTGCAATCCTCATGTGCCGGGAAGCAGCCCTCAACGATCCTGAACTGGTCGCGCTCTGCGCCAATATCTCGCGCGGCCAGCGTGCGGAGATCGAGCAGATGAACGCGATCCGCACGCGCCTGGATCAGGGTGCGCGGTAAGCGCCCACGGATGTCAAGAAGGCAATCGAGACAGCCGCTCCAGCCTCGTCGACCACCATTCAACCGGGAGACGAAGATGGCCTGCAAGAGGAATTTCTCGCCCGTCCATGCTCTACCTTCTCGGCCCCGAGCTTATACCAATGCGCCTATTGGCGGCTTGGCGAATGTTGATTTGGGAAGCAGGATTTGTTGTTTTCTGTCCCGCGTCGTCGGCTTCGCCTGCTTGCAGGCCCCATCGAAAGCGCGCGCTTGGCAAGCGACCTTCGCCACATCCGGACGGACTCGATCTTGCTCCCCCGATGACAATAATCTTGTGAAAAATCCGATACTAGGGCACAATTTGCGAAGGCATCTGAAGTTGCGGCGCAGTCTCGAACCCGGCCGTCTCGCGCCGAGTGGCAGTTCGCGTCGGAGGGTCGGCGTCGATGGATCAGGGGTTCTTTCTTCTGTTCGCTGCGGTATCCGTGATCACGGCCCTGACGGTGGTCCTGGCGCGCAATCCGGTTCACAGCGCATTGGCGCTGATGGCGTGTTTTCTGCAGATCTCGGCAATCTTCGTCTTGCTCGAGGCGCCGTTGCTCGCGGTCATCCAGATCTTCGTCTATATCGGCGCGATCATGGTCCTGTTCCTGTTCGTGATCATGATGATCGATGTGCGCGAAGCGGTGTTGCAGCGGTTCTTGCCGGGCGGCAACCTGCCGGCTCTGATACTGCTCGTCCTGCTCGGGGTCGAGATGCTCGTGCTGGTGCTCTGGAGCGACCGCTTTTCGGTCGTGGAGCCCGTCGCGATGGGCGGCGGCGATGAGGTCAGGCAGCTTGGCACAGCACTTTTCGCCGACTATCTGCTGCCGTTTGAAACCGCCTCCGTAATCCTGCTGGCGGCCTTGGTCGGCGCCATCATGCTGGCGCGGAAGGAGCAGGGATGATGGTTCCGCTCTGGTGGTATGTTGTGCTCGGAGTGGTCCTGTTCGTGATCGGAGCGGCGGGCGTGCTGCTCAGGCGCAATATTCTCGTCGTACTGATGTCGCTGGAGCTGCTGCTCAACTCGGTCAACATCAATTTCATCGCTTTCGGGCGTTACCACGCTGATTTCCGCGGGCAGATCTTCGCGATCTTCGTCATCGCAATCACCGCGGCGGAAGTTGCCGTCGCCCTCGGTATCCTGGTTGCGCTCGTGAGGAACAAATCCACCCTCAAGATCGACGACGTGACGGTGATGAAAGGATAGCGGCTTTGGACCCGGTTGTATCGATCCGGCCGTTGCTTGCCATCGCCGTCGCCGGTCTGGCCGCCCTTGCAGTTCTCCTTTTGAATAACCGCGAGAGACTTCGCAATCTGGTCTCGCCATTGGCCGCGATCGCCATGTTCGCGATTGTCTTGTCGATGGCGCCCACGGTGCTGGCGGGCGGGACGGTCGAATTGCGCCTGTTCGAGATTCTGCCGGGGATCGACTTTGCTTTCCGGGTCGATGCGCTCGGAATGGTGTTTGCCACCGTCTCGTCGCTGCTATGGATCGTGGCGGCGATCTATTCCATTGGCTACATGCGGCATTTGAACGAGCATGCGCAGACCCGGTTCTTCGCCTGCTTCGCCAGCAGTCTTGCGGCCGCCGCCGGGGGCGCCTTCGCCGCCAATCTGTTTACGCTGGTGATCTTCTACGAGGTGCTCAGCCTCGTCACCTATCCGCTCGTCTACCACCACGAGGACGAGGAGGGATGGAGGGGTGGCCGCAAGTACCTCGTTTATCTGATGGGCGCCTCGAAAAGCGCGCTGCTCGCCGCACTGGCGCTGACTTACCATATTGCGGGGTCGCTCGACTTTGTCGCGGGGGGACTGCTGGCGGGGAGCGATGCCTCGGCGGCGCTGCTGACGGTCGTCTATTTCTGCTATCTTTTCGGCTTCGCCAAGGCCGCCGTGATGCCGATGCACGCCTGGCTGCCCGCCGCGATGGTCGCGCCGACACCGGTCAGCGCGCTTTTGCATGCAGTGGCAGTGGTCAAGATGGGCGTGTTCTGCGTTCTGCGGGTGGTGTTCCATGTTTTCGGCACCGGACTAGTGGGTGGGCTGGGTCTCGGCATCGCCACGGCCTATCTGGCTTCGTTCACGATCCTGATGGCGTCGGTTTACGCCCTGACGCGGGACGACCTGAAGGCCAGGCTCGCCTATTCGACGGTCAGCCAGCTCTCCTACATCGTCCTGGGCGCGGTTCTGTTGTCGCCGGTCGCGATGGTCGGCGGGATCATCCACATCGCGGCGCACGCATTCTCCAAGATCACGCTCTTTTTCTGCGCCGGGTCGATCTATTGCGCGTCGGGCAAGCGCAACATCAGCGACATGGCCGGTATCGGCCGCAGGCTGCCCTGGACGATGGGGGCATTTTTCGTCGCCTCGCTCAGCATGATCGGGATACCGCCGACCGCGGGCTTCGTCAGCAAGTGGTATCTGGCGAAGGGGGCCGTGGCGGCGGGAGAGACCGCGTTCCTGGTCGTGCTCCTGGTGAGCTCAATCCTGAACGCCGCCTATTTCCTGCCGGTCAGCTATGCCGCCTTCTTCCAGGCGGAGACGCAGGAGAGCCGCACGACGGTCCGTGAAATTCCACTGGTGACGATTCCGCTGGTCGCAACGGCGATCCTGTCGGTGCTGATGGGCATTTTCCCGAGCTATTTTCTTACCCTGGCAGACGGAGTGATCCGATGATCAAGCGTGTCGTCGACTTCTTTGGTGCCGAGCAATATGCGAGGCGGCGGCGCCGACTGTTCTACCTCGTGCTCGTCCTGATCGTCGTCGCCGACTTTCTGGTCTTCCGCGAGCACGCCGAATATCTGTGGGACAGTCTGCCGGGCTGGTCCGCCGTCTACGGATTCGTCTCCTGTGTCCTGCTTATCTTCGTTTCCAAGTTTCTCGGCCATCGGGTCGGGCTGATGCGGCGCGAGGACTATTATGACTGACTTCATCCATCCGGCTCTGCTCTTTATTCTTGGCGCCCTGCCGATCCCTTTCCTCGGCGGGTGGGTCCGCAAGGCCTATCTGCTTCTGATCCCTGCGCTGGCGATCCTTGCCGTGCTTGCGATGGAGCCGGGCAGCTATGGCGAAGCGCGGTTCATCGGGCAGGAGATCCTGATCGCGAAAGTGGACAAGCTCAGCATCGTCTTTGCCACCGTTTTCACCATCATGGCGCTGATCGGCATGGTCTACGCGCTGCACCTGACGGATGCCGGCCAGCACGTGGCGGCATTCGTCTATGTCGGCAGCGCACTTGGCGTGGTGTTTGCCGGTGACTACCTGACCCTCTACCTGTTCTGGGAGGGCATGGCATTCGCCTCCGCCTATCTGGTCTTCGCGCAGCGTGGTGGGCCGGCGATCCGGGCCGGGTTCCGTTACCTCATGGTCCATATCACCGGCGGCGTCGTCCTGCTCGGCGGCATCATTTCCCACGGGCTCGCCACCGGTTCACTGCTTTTCGGCCCGATCGCGGGGGCCCTCACCAACGGAGGAATGGGGGTCGGCGACTACCTGATCCTCGCCGGCTTCATCCTCAACGCGGCCGTGCCGCCGCTCAATGCCTGGCTGACCGATGCCTATCCGGAGGCGACCGTCACCGGGGCGGTGTTCATGAGCGCGTTTACCACCAAGACCGCCGTCTATGTGATGGCGCGGGCGTTTCCGGGGACCGAGCTTCTTGTCTGGCTCGGCACCATCATGGCGCTCTACGGCGTCATCTACGCCGTGCTGGAGAACGATTGCCGGCGGCTTCTCGCCTATCACATCGTCAGCCAGGTGGGCTACATGATCGCGGGTATCGGCATCGGGACCGAGATGGCGGTGAACGGAGCCACCAGCCACGCCTTCGCGCATATCCTCTACAAGGCGCTGCTGTTCATGGGTGCCGGCGCCGTCATCTACGTTACCGGCCGACGCAAGCTCACCGAGCTTGGCGGGCTTTACAAAACCATGCCGCTGACCGTGGCGCTTTACATGGTCGGCGCCTTCGCGATCTCGGCCTTCCCGTTCTTCTCGGGGTTCGTCACCAAATCGATGGTGATAGCGGCTGCAGGAGCGGATCACCGCGCACTGGTGGTGCTGGCGCTGACCATGGCATCGTCCGGGACGTTCCTGCACACTGGCCTCAAGCTTCCCTATTACATGTTCTTCGGGACGGACCGGAAACTGGAGGCGCGGGAGCCGCCGCGCAACATGCTGATTGCCATGGGCATGGCGGCGGTGCTCTGCATTGCGATCGGGGTGTTCCCCCAGCCGCTTTATGCGCTTCTGCCCTATCCGGTTGATTTCGAACCCTATACGGGTTTGCATGTGATGGAGAGCCTCGGGCTGCTGATGTTCACCGCCCTGGGGTTCGTGCTGTTCCTCTGGGCGCTCGATCCCGAGAACACGATCAGCCTCGACACTGACTGGTTTTACCGCAAGGGTGCGCGGGCCTTCATGTGGCTCGCCGAAAGACCGCTGGCGCGCTATGAGCAGGCGGTGAGCAATGTCTCCGAGACCGCGGCGCTGCCCTTGCTGCGCGGCGCGGCGCGGGCAGGACTCCGGCTCGATCTTGCCGGCGTGGATGCCGTCGTGAATGGCATTGCGCATTCGATCCTGAACGGCGGCGGGCGGCTCAGGCGGCTCCAGACGGGTGTCGTGACCCATTACGTGCTAGCGATGATCGTCGGTCTTATCGCAGCCACCGCCGTCTTCGTCGTGGCGTGGCGATAGGGGGTGCCATGGGCTTCCCGCTGCTCAGCCTCATCATATTCACACCCGTTGTCGGGGCCGCGATTCTGATGTTCCTGCGCGGTGCCGATGCGGTGCGGTGGACTGCGCTCTCTTTCACCGTCCTCGACCTTGCGCTCTGCATCGCCATGCTGGTCAGCTTCGACACCACGACCCATGCCATGCAGTTCACCGAGACGCACCCGTGGGTACCCGCGCTCGGGATCAATTATGCCCTTGGCATCGACGGAATCAGCGCGCTCTTCGTGTTCCTGACCGCACTGTTGGGGTCGATCTGCGTGCTCGCCTCCTGGGTCGCGATCGACAGCAAGGTGAAGGAATTCATGATCTGCCTGCTCTTCATGCAAGCGCTGATGCTCGGCGTCTTCTGTGCGCTCGATCTGTTCCTTTTCTACGTCTTTTGGGAGGCGATGCTGATCCCGATGTACCTCATCATCGGCGTGTGGGGCGGCGAGGGTCGGGTCTATGCGGCGATCAAGTTTTTCCTCTACACGCTGGCGGGCAGCCTCCTGTTCCTGATCGGTGTCATCGTGCTCTATTTCTACGGTGGCAGGACCTTCGATATCCTCGCCTTGACAGAGCAGGACTTGCCGTTCCGGATCCAGTCCTGGCTGTTCTTCGCCTTCCTGATCGCTTTTGCGGTCAAGGTGCCGATGGTGCCGCTCCATACCTGGCTGCCGGACGCCCATGTGCAGGCGCCGACGGCGGGCAGCATTATCCTCGCCGGCGTGCTCCTGAAGATGGGCGCCTACGGATTCCTGCGGTTCTCGCTGCCGATGCTGCCGGAGGCATCGATGTATTATTCGACGCTGATGCTCGCGCTTTCGGTGCTTGCGATCGTCTATGGCGGGTTGCTCGCGCTGGCGCAGGACGATCTGAAGAAGCTGGTGGCCTATTCCAGCATCAGCCACATGGGCTTCGTAACACTGGGGATTTTTGCGCTGAACCTCCGCGGGCTCGAGGGCGGCATCCTGCAGATGTTCAATCATGGCGTGACGACAGGCGCCCTCTTCCTGTTCGTCGGGCTGATTTACGAGCGGACCCATACCCGCAGCATCGCCGACTATGGCGGGTTGATGAAGGTGGCGCCGGTCTACACCACGTTTCTGGCACTGTTTACCCTGTCGTCGATGGCGTTGCCGGGAACGAATTCGTTCGTGGGCGAATTGCTGGTGCTGTCAGGGGGATTTGCGGCCAACCTGGTCTTTGGCTCGGCCGCCGTTCTGGGCGCATTGCTGGGGGCTGCCTATCTGCTCGGCATGTATGGGAAGGTCGCGCTGGGCCCGGCCAGCGCAAGCGCCCGGTTAACGATACGCGACGTGAACGCCCGTGAGATGGCTGCGATCCTGCCGCTGGCCGTCTTCGTGCTCTGGGTCGGGCTCTATCCGAAACCCTTTCTCAACGTCATCGATGCCTCGGTGAAGCATCTGGTGACACATGTGCACAGTAGGGGGAGCGGCCAATGACCGCCGCCGCGCTTTTCCAGTCGGCCCTAGCGAGCCTGCCCGAGATCGTGGTGATCACCGGCGCCTGCATCCTGCTGATCCTGGGACAGTTTGTGCGAAGGGGACAGGAAGATTTCCTTGTCTGGGCGTCGGTCGCGATCATATTGATTGCCGCCTTGGCGACGCTCATGCTGGCGAGCGAGGTACGGCCGGCCTACACGGGCATGTTCGTCGCCGACCGCTTCGCGGTCTTCTTCAAGTTCGTATTCTACCTAGCCACCGTTCTGACATTCCTCCTTTCGCGAAGATATGCCGATATCGAAGGGATCGGGAGCAGCGAATACTATGTCCTGCTGCTCTTTGCGCTTTCGGGCATGATGATCATGGCCTCGGCGACCGATCTCCTGTCGATCTATGCAGGCCTCGAACTGATGGTGATTTGCACCTATGTGCTGACCGGCTTCCTGCGGCGTGAGCGGCGGTCGAACGAAGCAGCGCTGAAATATGTCATCCTCGGCGCGGTCTCGACCGGGATTTTCCTTTACGGCGTTTCGCTGGTCTACGGGCTCACCGGCACAACGCAACTGGACGGGATGGCTGCAGCCGTGACTGGCGATCCGCTCGATCCAGGATTGTTGCTGGCGGTGGTCTTCATCGTCGCCGGGCTGGTCTTCAAGGTCGGCGCGGTTCCCTTCCACATGTGGCTGCCGGACGTCTATGAAGGCGCGCCGACAACGATCACCGCCTTCATGTCGGTAGGCCCCAAGGCGGCGGGGTTCGCGGTGATTCTGCGGGTGTTCCTCAACCCTCTGGTCGCAGCCTCGGACGTCTGGATCATCGTTGCCGTCATCGCGGTGGTGACGATGGCGCTTGGCAGCTTCGTGGCGCTGGTGCAGGATAATTTCAAGCGTCTCCTGGCCTATTCCAGTATCGCCCATGCCGGCTTCGCCATTTTCGGCGTAGCCGCTGGCGGCGCCGATGGGATCGCCAGCGTGATGCTCTATCTGCTGATCTACGCCTTCATGAATCTCGGCATTTTCGGCGCCGTCATCATGATGCGGAACGGCGATTTCTCGGGCGAGGTCATCGAAGACTATGCGGGTTTCGCCAAGTCACATCCGGGGCTGGCGCTTCTGATGCTGCTCTATCTCTTCTCATTGGCCGGCATTCCGCCGACCGCCGGGTTCTTCGCCAAGTTTTACGTGCTGGTCGCCCTCGTCGAGCATGGTTTCGTCATGCTGGCGGTCATCGCAGTGCTGTTCAGCGCGGTCGCCGCCTATTTCTACATCCGCATCGTCATGGTGATCTATATGCACGAGCCGAAGAGGGCGTTCGCCCCGGCGCTGACGCCTCTGGTGGGCGCGACACTCGCCGTCACCGCTGCCGGCACCATCGGCATCGGCCTATTTCCGTCGTGGTTTCTGAAGCTTGCCCAAGACTCGGTCTTTGGCGGGTGAGCGATTGGATTTGCAATGATCACACCGACGGAATAGACTTGAAAGAGAAGGAAGGATTGCCCAAGTCGCTCCGCGGCGTGACCTATTTACCCCGTCGGGATGAGGTCGGTGGGCAACCGGTGCAGTGATATGACTGCAATGGAATTCTTGCCGGTTCTTTTCATGATCGCCGGAGTCGTTCTGGTGGCGGGGGTGACGTTGTTGGTTTCCTCGCTGCTGCGCCCATCCAATCCCTATCCCGCCAAGAACATGCCTTATGAATGCGGCATGGACGCAGCGGGCGAGGCGGCGGCGGGCCGCTTCAGGGTGCCGTTCTTTATCCTCGCGATCCTGCTGGTCGTTTTCGATGTCGAAGCGATGTTCCTCTTTCCCTGGGCCGTCGTCCTGAAAGAGATCGGGCTGGTCGGCTATATCGAGATGATCGTCTTCATATTGCTGCTTCTCGTGGGCTTCGCCTACGCCTGGCTGAAAGGAGCGCTGGAATGGGAGGCGTAAACAACGCGATCCGCGACAGCGTGCTGTTCACCACGGCCGACAGCATCATCAGTTGGAGCCGGAGATCGGCGCTGTGGCCGGAGACCTTCGGCATTGCCTGCTGCGCCATCGAGATGATCTCGGCCGGTTGTGCCCGCTACGATCTCGACCGGTTCGGCGTGGTGTTCCGCCCTTCGCCGAGACAATCCGACGTCATGATCATCGCCGGCACCGTGACCCGGAAATTCGCGCCCGTCGTGCGGCGACTCTATGACCAGATGCCGGAACCGCGCTGGGTGATCGCCATGGGCACCTGCGCTATTTCGGGCGGGGTCTACAACACCTATGCCGTGGTGCAGGGATCGGAAACCTTCGTGCCCGTCGATGTGCATGTGCCTGGCTGTCCGCCCCGGCCCGAGGCGCTGATGCACGGCTTCCTTCTGCTTCAAGAAAAGATCAAGAGGTCCCGGGCGCTCGCCGGCACACCTCTGGATCGGGTTATAGCGTCATGAATGCGGAGCCGTCCCTCAATCGCGCTCCGATCCTGGAGCGCTTCGGAGAAACAATCGAGGACCTCGGCACTGCGCACGGTATCGAAGCCTTTGCCGTTGCGCCCGAGAGGATCGTTGAGTTCTGCCGGCTCCTGAAAGAGCATCCGGCGCTGCAGTTCAATTTCCTCTCGGACATTTGCGGCGTCGATCATTATCCCGAAATGCCGCGGTTCGAGGCGGTCTACCATCTTTACTCGCTGCCCAACAGGTGGCGGGTCCGCATCAAGTGCCGACTTGGCGATCCTCCTGAAGTGCCTTCGGTCACGGGCGTCTGGCGTACCGCCAACTGGCATGAGCGTGAGGCCTGGGACATGTATGGTATCCGGTTCGAGGGACATCCCGATCTGCGCCGGATCTACATGTGGGAAGGCTTCGAGGGCTTTCCGCAACGCAAGGATTTCCCCCTCAGGGGCTATAAGGACAAGTTGAACCCCTTCGGTGCCGAGGGTCCGCCGCCAACACAGCCCGACCTTGCCACCAGGGACATTCCGTAAGGGAGGCCGTTCTACGCCGGAACGTTGAGATGACTGAAGTCACCGAGCTCAGCAGGCCTGAGGGTGAAGCGCTCAATACCAGAGAAGTGCTTCTCAACCTCGGTCCGCAGCACCCCAGCACCCATGGGGTTCTTCGGCTCGTCCTCGAACTGGACGGCGAGTTCGTCGAGCGCGTCGATCCGCATATCGGCTATCTCCATCGTGGCACTGAAAAACTGGCGGAGAGCTTCACCTATACCCAGATTTTCCCGCTGACGGATCGGCTCGACTATCTCTGTCCGCCCTCGAACAACCTCGCCTTCGCGCTGGCGGTCGAGAAACTCCTCGGCATAGAAGCCCCAATCCGAGCGCAATATATCCGCGTGATGATGGCCGAGCTGGCACGGATCTCCGGTCACCTCCTGATCACCGGCGCGCTGCCGATGGATCTCGGCGCCATGACCGCGCTGCTTTACGTCATGCGCGAGCGTGAAATGATCATGGACCTCCTGGAAATGATCACCGGTGCGCGCATGCACACGTCCTTCTGCCGGGTTGGCGGGGTGCGCGAGGATCTGCCTGATGGGTTCTTCCCCAGGATCCGGGAGTTTTGCGACATCTTTCCGAACCGTATCCGCGACTATGAGCGACTGCTCGAAGATAACCGGGTGTTTCTCAATCGCACGAAGGGGATCGGCGTGATCTCCGCAGAGGATGCTGTCGATCTCGGCCTCAGCGGCCCGAACCTGCGTGCTTCCGGTGTCGACTGGGACATCCGGCGCGACGAGCCCTACGAGATCTACCACCGGCTCGATTTCAACGTCATCACCCGTGACGAGGGCGATTGCTATGCACGCTGGCGATGCCGCGTCGATGAGATGCGCGAGAGCATAGGGATCATCGAACAATGCATCAACCAGATGCCTGAGGGGCCTTTCCAGATCGACATGCCGACAATCGCCTTCCCGCTGGACAAGGATCGGGTGCACTGCTCGATGGAGGCGCTGATCCAGCATTTCGACCTGTCGGCTTACGGCTTCAAGGTGCCGAGGGGCGAGGTCTATTCGGCAATCGAGGCGCCAAAGGGCGAGCTTGGCTTCTACATCATCAGCGACGGGTCTCCAAAACCGTTCCGCATGAAGGTGCGGGCCCCCTCGTTCGTCAATCTTCAGGCCCTCTTCGGGGTCGCGAACGCCCGCTATCTGGCGGACATGATCGCCGTGCTCGGCAGCCTCGATCCCGTGATGGCGGAGGTGGACAAGTAGCAAGGATTTGAATGCGATGACCATGCGCGAAAAGATCGAAGAGGCGGCGGCGCGGTATCCCGACCAGCGCTCTGCGATCATGCCCGCGCTCCTGATCGCGCAGGAAGTACATGGCCATCTGCCTGGGCCAGTGTTGGAAGAGGTCGCCGACATTCTCGGAGTCGAGCGGATCTGGGTCTACGAGTTGGCGACCTTCTACACCCTCTTCCATACCGAACCGGTGGGGATGTTCCACCTGCAGCTCTGTAACAATGTTTCCTGCATGCTGTGCGGATCGCAGGACCTGCTAGACCATCTGGAAACAGTGCTGGGGATCAGGAAAGGCGGCACCACCCCGGACGGGCTGTTCACGCTCTCGACTGTCGAATGCCTCGGCGCCTGCGAGATGGCTCCGGTGATGCAAGTCGGCGACGATTACCACGCCCACCTTGATGTGATGCGGATAAACGCACTGCTGGACAACCTGCGGGCGATAGCGGGAGCCGCGAGCGTCGAGCACGCCTCTGCGCGGCTGCCGGGAGAGTAGCGCCATGTTCGAGCCGGTTCTTCTCAAAAATGTCGATGTGGCGGATGGTCATTTGGTGTCGACCTACGAGGCTGGAGGCGGCTATCAGGCGCTGGCGAAGGCGCTGCGCGAGTACACGCCTGACGAGATTATCGACCTTGTCAAACGGTCCAACCTGCGCGGTCGCGGCGGTGCCGGATTCCCGACGGGCATGAAATGGGGTTTCGTGCCGAAGCGCGCCGGCAAGCCGACATATCTGTGCTGCAACGCCGATGAAGGCGAACCGGGCACGTTCAAGGACCGGATCATCATGGAGCGTGACCCACATCAACTGATTGAGGGGCTGGCGGTAAGTGCCTACGCGATTGGGGCTGAAACCGCCTATGTCTACATTCGCGGAGAATATGTGACGGCGATCCGTCGTCTGGAGCAGGCGATCGCCGAGGCCCACGCAAGGGGCTATCTCGGAAAGCGCATTCTGGGCTCGGATTTCAATTTCGCCGTCCACATCCACTGCGGCGCCGGCGCCTATATCTGCGGCGAGGAGACTGCGATGCTCGAGTCGCTTGAGGGCAAGCGGGCGCAGCCGCGATTGAAGCCGCCGTTTCCGGCCGTGGCTGGGCTCTACGCCAGCCCGACTGTAATCAACAATGTCGAGACGCTGGCCTGCGTGCCGCATATCGTGATGCGGGGCGCGGACTGGTTCCGCGGCATCGGCCCGGACAAGAGCCCCGGCCCGAAGCTCTACTGCCTCAGTGGGCAGGTGCGCAAACCCGGCCTCTACGAGTTGCCGATGGGCATACCGCTGCGCGAGCTGGTCGAGGAACATGCCGGCGGGGCCTTGCCGGGACGCAAGATCAAGGCAGTGATCCCGGGCGGGGTCTCCGCGCCGGTCATCCCTGAGCACGGGCTGGAGGTGAGAATGGATTTTGACTCGCTGGCTGCCGCCGGCTCGATGCTCGGTTCGGCTGGCGTTATCGTGATCGACGATAGCACCTGCATGGTCAAGGTCGCCACCAGGATCGTCGAGTTCTTCCACCATGAGTCCTGCGGCAAGTGCACGCCCTGTCGGGAAGGATTGAACTGGGTTGTGAAGGTCCTGCGCCGGGTTGAAGGCGGGGATGGAGCGCCCGGCGATCTGGAGCAGCTGGAGATGCTCTGCAAGGGCATTTTCGGCAATACGTTTTGTGCCTTGGGTGACGGTGCAGCGATGGGATTGCGGGCAGCACTCGCGCATTTCCGAGATGAATTCGTCGCCCATGTCGAGGAGCGGAGGTGCCCGTTTCACTGAAGGAGTGTGCTGAATAAGGGTTGTGAGGAAACCATGCTTAAAGTCACGATCGATGGACAAACGCTGGAGGTTGAGGCTGGCTCGACAGTGTTGCAGGCCGCCCGGCGTTTGGGCATCGATATCCCGACCTTTTGCTATCTGAAGCGTCTGCCGCCGCTGGCCTCTTGCCGCATGTGTCTGGTGGAGATCGAGGGCCTGCGGCGGCTGCAGCCGTCCTGCGCTACTGCGGTCACCGATGGCATGGTCGTGCGGACAAATACGCCTCTGATCGAGGAAACGCGCTCTTCCATGCTCGACATGCTGCTCGCCAACCACCCCCTCGACTGCCCCATCTGCGACAAGGGCGGAGAATGCGAGCTTCAGAACATGGTAATGGCCTATGGGCCCCGCGAAAGCCAGTTCCGCGATGACAAACGTGTGTTCCACTCCGAGGACATTCGCCTGAGCCCGGTTATCATCATGAATGTCAACCGCTGCATCCAGTGCCAGCGCTGCGTCCGGATGTGCGAGGAGGTCGTCGGCGCGGTGGCGCTGGGCACCGTCGAGAAAGGCATGGATACCGCCGTCACCGGCTTCGAGGGCAGTCTGGCGAGTTGCGACCAGTGCGGCAATTGCGTCGAGGTCTGCCCGGTCGGCGCGCTGATGAGCTTCCCCTACCGCTATAAGGCGCGCCCCTGGGATCTCGTAGAGACCGACACGATCTGCCCGCATTGTGGCACCGGTTGCCAGCTGACAGTGGGCACGCGCAAGGGCGAGTTCATGCGGGTGCGCTCGAAGTGGGACGAAGGTGTCAACCACGAAACTCTCTGCGTGCGAGGACGCTTCGGCCTCGATTTCGTTGCAAGCCGGGACCGGATCAAGCAGCCAATGATCCGTCAGGATGGCGCCCTGGTTCCGGTTTCCTGGGACGAAGCGGGGGACTATCTGCGCCGGCGACTGTTGGCTGTCGAAGCCAAGAATGCCGGCGGGCTGGCCTCGCCTCGCCTGCCCAACGAGGTGCTTTATCAGTTCCAGAAGCTGATGCGAACAGTATTCCGGACCAACAACATTGATTGTTCGTCACGCTGGGCCGCGCCCTTCGATACGCTCGGCCCGCTATTGGGAACTTTCTACAGCCGCGCACCGCTGGACGACGTAATCGGCAACGACTGCGTGCTCGTCGTCGGCGGCAACGTGACCGAGGAGAATCCCGTCACCGAATACCTGCTGCGAGACGCCATGCGGCGACGGCAGGCCGGATTGCTGATGCTTTCGGCGCGGCCCTCGCGTCTGGACGCCGATGCCAGGGTGGTGGTTCGCGTGCCGCCGGGCGGAGAAGAGGCAAGCCTTGCGGCGGTGGTAACCGCGCTCATGGCGGCGGCCGGTCAGACCTTGCCGGGCGACTCAATTGCGGACATCGGTGCGACGATCGGCTGGCCGGCAGCGGGCACCGGCGGCGACGGGCCGGATCGTCTCGCCACCGCGCTCAAGGAAGCCCGTAGCGTCACCGTGCTTGTCAGCGTCGACCTCCTGAGATCACCCGAAGCGCGCGCGACGCTGCTGCAGCTCAACAACCTCCTGCAGGGCCTGCGCCTGCTAGGCAAGGGCCCGGCGATGCAGTTTCTCTTCGACCGTGCCAACCAGATGGGTGCCTGGGACATGGGGGTCCTGCCGGCGGCTCTGCCGGGGCTGCGGGCGGTCGCCGATGACGCGGCGCGCGCAGCTCTTGCCCGAAACTGGGACGCCCAAATCCCGTCTGGACCCGGCGCGAATCTCGACGCCATGCTGGAGCTCTGCGTCGGTGGCCGGATGGGCGCTCTCTACATCGTCGGAACCGACCCCCTGGTCGCCTATCCCGACCGGGATTTTGTGACGCGGGCGCTTGGCGCGGCTGATCTCCTGATCGTGCAGGACGCGTTCCTCACGGAGACGGCGGGCATGGCCGAGGTCGTCTTGCCCGCGGCGGGCTATGGCGAGGAATCTGGAACGTTCACCAACAACGAAGGCCGGATCCAGAATGTTCGCAAATTCCGTGAGCCCGTTTTCGAGGCGCGAGGCAATCTGGCGATTATCGACTTCGTCGCCGCGCTACGCAACCAGGCGCTGCGGCCATCGACGCGAGGCGAAATTTTCGACGAGATTGCCCGGCTGGTCCCGGCCTATCAGGGGTTGACGCAGGACGGACTTGGCGCCGACGGCGCATTCACCAGGGCGGTGCCGACATTATCGGCTGGCGTGTTCCTTGCGCCGCCGTCCGTTCCAACAGCAGCCGACCGGCTCATGCTGATCACCGGCGACTGCCTGTTCCACAACGGATATCTTTCCGAACGGTCGGACACGCTGAACACGGTCGCCAACGATCCCTATGTCGCGATGAGCGCGCAGGATACTGCGGAGCTTGGCCTTTCGGATGGCGATCAGGTAATCGTGCGTTCCGGCCAAGGCGAACTGTCGGCGCAGCTCAGGGTCGACAGGCGGTTTCCCAAGGGCCTCGTCTTCGTTCCGGAAAACTATGGAGCCTTGCGTCTCAACAGCCTGCTGCGGCGGGGCGAATATCCATGCGCGGTGGAAGTCCAGAAGGCGCATCCCACTCCTGACGTCGACCGCCCAGGCCGGAGCTGGCGTGGGGTTTGAAGATCTCGAGCGGTTCAGGTTTTCACGGAAGCGCTGAACCGCTCTAACTTTTTGTTTTTACGCAATTCCGGACGGAAAACCACTTCGCACTTTTCCTGGAATTGCTCTAGGATCGGGGCACCGCAAGGCTCCGCGGCAAGCTGCCCGTCCCAGCGTCTTCACATCGAGTTGGCGGCGTCAGTGATACCTGGCCCCGCATATGTAATCCTGCAACTCCTGCTCTGTACGCTGCGCTTCGTCGAGCCTGTGCTTAACCACATCTCCGATGCTGACCACGCCGACCACGTTGCCTCCATCCGTGACCAACACATGGCGCGTACGCCGCTGGGTCATGATCCCCATCGCGACAGGCAGCAAATCTTGTGTCGAACACATCGCCACATTGCGGTTCATGATGTCCGCGACCCGCATCGCCGCCGCCTCGGCCCCGTATTCCGCCATCGCATTGCAGCAATCCCGCTCCGACAGTGTACCCAGGTATTTGCTGTTCGAGCGGCTCACGACGACGAAGCCGATATTGTTGTCTCGAAACAACCTCAGTACCTCCACCATCGTCTGATCGGGGGCGACTGCGATGACACCGACACCCTTGTTCTTCATGATTTCACCGACAAACATCTGAGCCTCCTGTTTGAGCGCTTCGGTTTGATGGCTGGCGCGCGTTCATGTTCGCCGGATATTCCGCCACCAGTTGTAGCCCTGCGTCTCGTTGGTCTCGACAATTACGTCCTTCTTCGTATTGAGGCGCGCGGCAACCACGCCGCCGCCGGTTGCCGCCTTACCCGGCTTGACGAGCAGATCGTCGCGCCCGATCACCAGGTCAGCGGAGGAAAAACTGGAAAATTCGTATTGTTGCCCAAGCGCGATTGCATCCGCCGGGCAGGCGTCCTCGCACAACCCGCAGAACAGACAGCGTGCTGTGTCGATTTCAAATTTGGCCGGATGGCGATTGCCCTTCTCGTCCTCGTACGGGACGACTTCGATGCAGTCGCAGGGACAGATCCGCGCGCAGAGTTCGCAGGCCACGCACTTGATCTCGCCCTCTTCATCACGCTTCAAAAAGTGATGCCCTCGGTAACGCGAGTAAGGCAACCATTTTTCGTTGTCCGGATACTGCATGGTCACGGATTTGGAGAACATGTAGCCGAAGGTCAGAGCCAAGGCGCTCGCCAGATCGGCAAAAAACGTCCAGCCAATCCATGTTCCAACTCTGTCCTGCGCGCGCGACATCGCCGCCTCGCTATGGACCCGTTACGGCCCCTAAAAGTACACCAGTTACAATTATGTTCGCCATCGACAGAGGAAGCAAGACTTTCCATCCGATCGCCATCAACTGATCGTAGCGGTAGCGGGGGAAAGTGAAGCGAAACCAAATAAACACATAGACGAACAACGCGACCTTGAGAGCAAACCACAGGAGCGGTGGCAAAGGAACCAGAACGCCGTTCCAACCGCCGAAGAACAGGATCACCACCAAAACCGACACAAGCAATACGATGGCATATTCGCTGACCATAAAGAAGGCAAAGCGGATACCGCTGTATTCGGTATGGAACCCGGCCCCCAGATCGCCTTCCGCTTCCGCCAAGTCGAAGGGGATGCGCTGCGCTTCGGCCAATCCGGCGACGAAGAACACGAAGAATCCGATCGGTTGGTAGACGATGTTCCAGACATCGGCCTGCGCCCGCACGATCTCGAGAAGGCTCATGGATTGCGCCAGCATGACCACGCCGATGACCGCGAACCCCATGGGGATTTCGTAGCTGATCATCTGCGCGCAGGTTCTGAGGCTGCCCAAGACAGCGTATTTGCTGTTGGAGGCCCAACCGCCGAAGATGACGCCATAAACCTCGATCCCGATCACCGAGAAGACGAAAAGGAGCGCCACATTCATGTTGGAGACGTAGAGCGTGATCCCGTGGCCGAGGACCGAGACAGTTTCGCCGAAGGGGATCGCGACGAACACCACAAAGGGTGGGGCGAGTGCCAGGATTGGCGCCAGTTTGAACAGAAACCGGTCGGCCTCAGCCGGGATGTGATCCTCTTTCGTCAGGAGCTTGATTCCGTCCGCCACCGGCTGCAACAGCCCGTGCCATCCCACGCGCATCGGCCCCATCCGCTGCTGCATGTGCCCGGCAACCTTGCGTTCCAGCCAGGTGAGCGGCAAGGGTAGCAACAGCAGGATCGCAATCAGGAACGCGACCTTCAAGACGATCAGGCCAAGGGCGACGATAAGTTCCATGATCCGGCTACTTATTCATCGGGTTGAAGCGCGCGACGGGGCTTTGGCTCCGCTCTACAATGAGCACTGCGCACACTTGTCAGGCTACATGGTACAACGGCGACGCACCCCATACAATGCCGTCGCTGGGCGTGATGCGTTCTGCATAGGACGTTTTGAGAAGAGTAGCTCGCTGTGCAAGATGAAGGCTTCGCGTTTCCGCCGGTTACACCGCGCCATCTTGCTTATCAAAAACCGCCGAGGCTCTCATGGCTGCCGAATGAAAGTTCCGCGGCAGATCAGTCGGCGTCCGGGGAGTTGAACGCCCAGCAGAAACGCAAAGCTCGTCGAGGGTTATGTCGAGTGCTTCTGCCAAGCGATTTGCATGGGTAAATTTGCAAGTTGAATTGGTCGCGGGGTCAAGATTTGGGGTTTTTGTGTCCGGGCTGCGTCGACTTTGCCTTCTTGCGGGCCGCAGATGAGGCGTCAAATTCTCGAGCTGTTACCAAACAAAAAGCCCGCACGAGGCGGGCTTTTTGGGAAGATTGGTTGCGGGGGCAGGATTTGAACCTGCGGCCTTCAGGTTATGAGGTTCCGGACCAGCCAAAGTCATATCCCGTCACGTCGTGCCAGTATGCGTCAATTCGACCTGTAACATATTGTAATCATTTACATTTACCTGCACCCCTGTTTCTCTTTGTTTGCACGGGCATACCACCTCCAGACCGGATTGTTGCCCGGTTTGTTGCCCCAAAAACAGAAGGAAACGGAAGATGGAAAAAACACACCTCACCGACAGGATAATAGAGAGGCTCCCGCTCGCAGTCTCGGCGCGCTATCGCTACGAGATTCCCGATTCGTCGATCGAGAACCTCGCCATCCGCGTCGGATCGAAGAGCAAGACGTTCACCCTGACGGCCCGCTTCGGAGGGTCCCCGAACCCTACGCGGCGGCCGCTCGGGAGATTCCCGAAAATGTCCACGGCGAAGGCGCGCCAGATCGCAGACTCCTGGAACGACAAGATCAAGAGGGGCCTGAATCCGGCGGAGGAGGAGGCCCGGAAGCGTGAAAAGGAGGCTCGGAAGCAGGACGAAAAGCTCCTCCGCGAGAGAAGCACATTCGCCTCGGTCATCGGGGACTATATCGTCTACCTACCCTCCCGGGAACGGAACAGAGCGACAGGCAAGCTGGTCGGCAACATCCAGCGGGAATTCCTGAACCCCGACAGAAATCCCTGGATGAACAAGCCGATCTCGCAGGTCACGGACAGCGACGTGAGCTCGCGCATCGCGGCCATCGCGGACAGAGGCGCGAGGGGCCAGGCGCGGGAGTGCCTCAAGCTCCTTCGAACCTTCTTCCGCTGGGCGATGTTGCCGCACCGGCGGGACGCCATCGGGCTCGCCCGCAACCCAATCGCCGATCTCACTCCCTCCCTCATGGGGCTTCCCAAGAAAACGAGGTCGCGACATTTCGGCTATCTCGAAATACAGGCCTACCTCGCGACGGCGGCGAGGTTTGAATATCCCTACGGCTCCTTTGCCCGCGCTCTGATCGAAATGGGCCAGCGGCGAGAGGAAACCGCGCGGATGAGGTGGTCGCACCTCGACCTCGAGCGCAAGGTCTGGACAATCCCGGGGGGAACTTCGAAGCCCGAGACCGACCATGTCGTGCACCTGTCGGACTGCATGGTCCGAATGCTGAAGTCCATCAAGTCGGCGCAGGTCGTCGGACACGGCGACTACGTCTTCAGTTCGTCGCACGGCCAGCGCCCCATCGCAAAGCCGAGCTGGTTCAAGACGGAGTTCGAGAAAAAGTTCCGCGAGGAGTTCGAGAAGATCGCGCCCGGCGCCTTCATCCGCCAGTGGACATGGCACGACGTCCGACGAACCGTCCGGACCCAGCTCGAGCCGATCGTTGCCAGAGGCGAGGTGGCGGAAGCGGCGATCGGACATGGCAAGACGGGGATCGAAAGGGTTTACAACCTCTATTCCTATGCCCGGGAACTGAGGGCCGCGTTCAACGCATGGTCTGAAAAGCTGCGGAAGATAAGCGAGGGCACGCTCACTCTCGACGACTGGGAGGATCGGAAATGCGCCAGGATCCCGTCAATTCCGAACTGCGCGTTGTCTCCCGCGAACAGCTCTACGAGCTCGTGTGGAGCACGCCGGTGACGCGGGCGGCCGCTCGGCTCAAGGTGTCGGACAGCTACGCGGCCAGGATCTGCACGGCGCTCGACGTGCCCCGGCCGCCACGTGGCTGGTGGACCAGGACGAAGGCCGGCCAGACACCGGCCAGGCCGCCCCTGCCTCCACCCAGGCCGGGACGGCCGCTGTCCTGGTCGAAAGACGCATGGGGCGGCAGCCTGAAGACGTACTATGAGCGCCGCAGGGTTTGGCAGGCGCCCGCGGGCGACATCCATCCACTCGCCGTCCTCGCAACCGAGATCTTCCGCGTTGCGAAAACGGAACCAACCGCGTCCCTCCTTGTCACTCGCGCGAACAACGCGATCGACGTCGCGGCGAGTGCGGAGACGCTCCGGCGCGCTCTCGCATTCGCGAATGCCCTGTTCCTCGCTCTCGAAGAGAGGGGGCATTCGGTCACCGTGGCTGCAAGGCGCCGTTTCACCCGGCCTCGGATCGAAATCTGGGACGAACCTCCAGTTCACTGCAGTGAAAAGGCGGCTCCCGATCTCGCCCCCCGATGGCCGACAGTCGCAACGCTCCACGGCATGCCCGCGGGCCTTGCAATCGTCGAGACCTGCCGGGAGACCCAAATGCGGTATCTCGGCGGCGGGAAGTTCGAACCCGTGCCGCCCAGATCACGGAAAGGCGTTCGCCCGGTTGTCGGCATCACCTGGAACGAGTGGCGACCTCAACCCAGCGGCCAGTTGAAGCTGGTCGCCTACTCCCCCATCCACCCGCCGCGATGGAGGCGGGAGTGGCGGACGTCGAAGCTCCACGAAAACCCGCGGGAAGTCGAACTGATCATCGACGAGCTTGAAGAAATCGCTGCCGCGCAATCGGCCGCGACTGCAACTCCCTAGCCTGCCGAGACACGCCAGGGACATCGCATCCGCCTGCCAGGCGCAGGCGGCGCATGGAATTTCGTACCCAAGCAAGATTTTCAAACGCACACCATCCAACCTCGAAAGGATAGTAGCATGCAGAAGATCCATCTCACGGACGATATTGTACGCAGCCTGCCGTTCACGGCTCTCGGCCGAAGGGTGCACTTCGCCGACACTACGGTCGAGAACATGCGCCTCGTCGTGGGCGGCGGCCGGAAGGCGTTCTACTTCGTCCCCGACCAGCCCGGCATCTCCGGAATCCTGAGAATCGGCGAATACCCGGAGACCGCCACGGAAACGGCGCGCGAGGTAGCCACGCGGCTGAAAAAAGCCGTCAGCGGTGGCGTGGCAAACCCGCCCGAGCAGTCGGAGCAGCTCGCACATTCCCTGCCATTCGCCGCCGTGGTCGAGCTCCAAGCGCAGCAACTGCACCTCCGGCGCCACAATCGCAGTGCGGACAAGGACGCCAAGTTCCTGAAACGGTATCTCATCGACCCCTCGGTCAACCCGTGGGCGCTCAAGCCGATTGGAATGGTGGCTGCCACGGACGTCGTCAACCTGATATACTCCATGCGGGACCGGCCCGCACTGGCCCGGACCTGCCTGTCCAAGGTCAAGGCCCTGTTCAACTGGGCAATGCATCCCTCAAGGCGAGTGGAGTTCGGGCTACCGGCGAATCCCGTCTCCGATATCACGCCCAGGATGCTCGACTTGCGCCCCCGGTGGCGAGACCGTCACTTCTCTGAACTCGAGATGAGGGCCTACCTTGCGGCGGCGGACCGGCTTGAGAAGCCTTCCCAGCGGGTATTCTGCCAGGCTCTCACGCTGACCGGACAGCGCCCCCTGGATCTAGGCATGATGAGGTGGTCGGAACTTAACTTGGACAAGGGAATCTGGATGAAACCGCGCGACCGGGACTCCCTATACTCGAATACGCCCGAAATCACGCCGCTGTCCGAACGCACGGTCTCGCTGCTACTGAGCCTTCGCTGCGGCACCTCGTCAGCCGTGGACGAATATGTCTTCGGCTCGGACTTCGCAAGTCGGGGAAAGCTGGCCAGGCTGAGAGGGATGGTCGATCGTAGGATGAGCGATTATCTGCGAGGGGCCGCACCGACAAGGCCAAGGGGTGAGCCATGGCGGTGGCACGACGTTCGCCGCTCGGTCATCGAAATCCTCATGGAGGCGGGCACCCCGGTGGAAATCGCTCGGCGCGCCACCGGAAGCGCCCCGGATCCGATGACTTCAACGACTGCCCTCCGTTCGATCAGAGAGGCGCTCGACAGACTGGCGCTTGCACTGAACGAGATCCGGCAGGACGGCGAGAGGGACGATGAGGACGGTCCCGGCCACTCGCCCGGGTGAAGGTGGGTCAGGCCCTGGTTCCGTCTACCAATCTAAGCACAACGCCCAGCGCGAGCGGCATTGGAAATGGGCCGCTGGCTGGAAAAGAAGGACGCCGAGCGGCCTCGCCAGAGCCGCTCGGATCGGCTGTTCGGAACTGGACGATCTGCCTGGGTTCGGTGATTTGAAAGCGGTAGCCTTGATGGCGGGGCAGCTAGGTGAATGGATTCAAGTGTGGCTTGGGCAACAATGGAGGTGCTCATAGACTAGCTCCTGTGACGTCGTGCTTCGAGCATGACTGTCGTTGCCGGAGACATTTGACGTCTGCCGGGACAGCACAGGGGCCCGTGATGGCTGGCTTCGACAGGGGCTAACGTGTGCGCGTAAGAAGTAAGGGAGAATGCCGGTTGTCGATTGCTCATCACGCAATTCAAGCTAGAGTGGCCTCGCAGAAACGGTTGTATTATAAGATTCGCGAATGTCGCTTCCTCCCTTGATCGGACCAAACGCGTCGGATGCCGGCGGCGTTGCCGGGCGTCGCGGCTTTCGGTTTCAAGACCATGTTGCGGCTCGATTTCTGATTCATCTTCTACAGCAGCAGAATCTTGCGCAGGTTGAGTGCGAAACGGGTGACGACATCGCTCTGCGTTGGGATGACGGTTTGACGCGACACAATGAGTACGTCCAGGTCAAGACGACAGACAGCACCAGCAAGTGGTCATTAAGCGAGATCTGTGAGCGCTCGCCTGCGTCCTCAAGAGGCACGTCGCTTGTCGAGCGCTCCCTCGCCTCGGAGCAATTTCCTGGGCCGTCTTTATTTAGGTTCGTCACCGTGCGCGATGTCCGTTCAGACCTTCTTCCGTTGAAGATCGCAAGAGCCGACCGTTTCGACCGTAACGTGGTGGACGCGTTTGCATCGCTGGCCCCCAGAATTGCCAAAAGGCTTCCTGGCTCGATTTCGCCACAGGGGACGACGGTGGAACAGTGGACGCACGCAATCCTCTGGGAGACCGTTGGCGGCGGCATCGAGGCCTTGAGGCTTGAGAACCTGAACTCTCTGCTTCGCCTCGCGGAAGCCGATGGGGAATGCCTGCTCGTTTCAGCGGCCGAACAGATCTACGACGACTTGGTCGTTCTGGCCGTGACAGCCGGTGACGCATCCCGGGTACAAAATCCATCGGCCAAAGTGATCACTAAAGGAGCTATCACCGCATGGTGGAAGCAGCAGGTAGTGCTCATCAGGCAGCGGAACCAGTCATTCGTAAAGGTCTATCAGTTCGCGACACCAGGATTCTTCACTGAGATCCATAGAATCGAAGAAACGGATCCCATGCGCTCGATGGCATCATACGACGCGGAATTCGATGGTGGGGCATGGCGGAAGGACGATCTCTGCGAGTATCTCATCGACTGGCTTCCCGAGATTTCGTTATCGGCCCGAGTTCTTGCTCAGACGCCCAAGCTGGAGGCGCGAAGGCAGATTCATCGGGCTATCGAATCCTTCGACAGGAGCCGCATCGACGAAGAAGCTCTCCTGGCTCAATTGCTCCTTCATGCTATCCTCAGGCACTACAAATCCAGCGAGCCGCTTACATGCAAGCTCTTCAGCGTAGCGGGCACCACGGCGTACGAAATGAACGCTCACATTGTGCCTTCGTCGACGGGAGACGAGTTGTGGCTCGGGCAATCCCACATCACTGCGACGCGCGATTTGGCCGACGTCGCCAGTGCAGTAGCCGCCGCCCTTGCGGACACGCTTGACCGAGATTTTCTGAAGAAGGAACGGGAGATCATCCTCCAGCTCCGCGAACCTCAGCACCTCCGGTCGAGCACCATCGACGGAATCTTCGACCGACATTCGAAACTGGACGACCTTGTAAAGGTCTTGAACGTGCCCGTTTTAGTTGCATACGACAGCGCCGTACTCGCTGCAGGCTTCGCCGACGATTACGTGACGCACCTTCAGGCAGAAGTGGAAACCACGTACCAGTTCATAACGAACCAGTTTTCAGATGCGTTGAAGAAGGTGCGCATCCACGTTTTTCTGGTACCCGTGCAGGGACCCGAGCTGCTAGATGAATTCAAGCTCCGGCTGAGGAGAGCCTGACGTGGATACCAAGGATTTGCGCGCACTCCTCAAGACCGACTTCTCCCTGGAAGAAGCAGGACTTATCCTGTCTGCGATAAGCCGCCTCGTGAACGCTCGGGCCACCCACGACGAAGGCCGCGAACTGGTCATTCGCTGCCTGGATCGGCGCGAACGTTTCCCCGACGGGCTGTCGATGGTTCTGGATGGATTGGTGCGATCCGTGGGATTGCTACCATACGTCGCCGAGAGCCGAGCCTCAACCTTGGAAGACCAGCTTCTGCTCGAAGCTCACCGCATGCCGATCGTCGGCGAGAAAAGGGTGTTTCATACCCTGCAGCTTCAAATCTATAGGGAGCTCGTGGCTGGCAGGAACGTCGTGCTGAGCGCCACGACCAGCGTAGGGAAGAGCGCCATCATCGACGCGGTTATCGCCACCGGGAAGCACCATCATCTGGCGATCATCGTCCCAACAATCGCCTTGATAGATGAAACAAGGCGACGTCTCGCCACACAGTTCGGCGATCATTACGACATTGTTACCCACCCGACCCAGATCACCTCTCCCGAGCGTGAGACAATCTTCATCCTGACGCAGGAAAGAGCGCTGACGCGCAAGGATCTCAGCCTCGTGACCTTCTTCGTCATCGATGAGTTCTACAAACTCGATCTGCGGGGTGACGACGATGACGAGCGCTCTGTCGATCTCAATCTATGCTTTCACAAGCTGGCCTCCACAGGAGCACAGTTTTATCTCATCGGACCGCATGTCGACGGAGTTGTCGGCCTCGCTTCGTCCTACGAATACCTTTTCGTGCCGTCGTTGTTCTCCACCGTGGCGTTGGACATCGTGCAATTTAGGTTGCCAAGGCACGGAGGGCAGCGCGAAGATAAGCTGATAGAGCTTTGCTCCGATCTCACTTCACCGACGATCGTCTACTGCCAGTCGCCGCACAGCGCTCACGATGCTGCCAGCGCCCTGCTTGATGCCGCCCTTTTTCCACTGGTCCCGGAACTGGATGACGCGGTTGAATGGCTGACCTTCGAATATCCGTCGGACTGGATCGTGACCACGGCGTTGAAGCACGGAATCGGCATTCATCACGGCAACATTCCGCGAGCGTTACAACAGTACGTGCTTCGCGCGTTCGAAAGTGGAACCCTTAAGCTGCTCGTCTGTACATCGACGATGATCGAAGGTGTCAACACCGTCGCCGAGAACGTCATCCTGTTCGACAAGCGGCTCAACAACACCTCATTAGACCATTTCACTTTCCGGAACATTGCGGGACGGGCTGGACGGATGAGGCGGTACTTTGTGGGCAAGGTCTTCGTCCTGGAAGAGCAGCCGGCGCCGGATCGGTTCACCGTAGAGATAGCCGTCGGCACACAAGGCCCGAACGCGCCGATCTCGCTGCTTCTGGATTTGGAGGATGAAGATCTGACGGAAGTCTCTCGAGACCGCGTCAAGGGAGTGCGCGAGGCAAGCCCGCTGTCCCCAGAGACCCTGCGCCTCAACCGGCATGTCTCGGTCGACCGGCAGGAGGCCATTTACCACCTGATCACGAGCGATCTTCATCTCTATCACGACATGCTCGCCTGGACCGGAATGCCACGGCCGCCGCAGCTACTCGGTGTCTGCGATCTTGTCTTCGACTATCTCGACACGAACGTTCTGAAGGGTTACGGCATCTTTTCCGGCAACGCCCTGAAGGCGTCAATTACGCGTGTTCAGATGTCGCAACGCTACCGCGAAGTGGTCGACAACTTCGTTGCACATCGAAGGGCCGATACCACTATCAGCGACGGGGTGGAACTTGCGCTTCGTTTCATGCGCAAGTACCTCTCCTACACATTTCCCCGCCACCTCATGGCGATATCTCATATTCAGGCTGACATCTTTAGGAGAGTTGGCTTGGAGCCGGGAAATTACGGCCTTTACGCGGCCATGTGCGAGAATCTCTTTCTCCCCGCCGGCCTTTACGCGTTGGACGAGTATGGCGTTGCACCGGAAACAGCACGGAAGCTGGGGCCGGGAGACTTTAAGACCCTCGACGCGGCTCTCGACTACATCACAGCCATCGATCTTCAGAAGACCCAGCTTCTTAACTTCGAACGGGACATGATCGAGGATATGCGAGCGACGTTAAGGCGCAAAATGTAGGATCCTTCTCGAACCGCAAATGCGGGTCCATAGTGCTGGGGGCGCATTGTAGACCATTGCCAACCCCTAGGTTGCTCCATCCCCATCTTACCCTACCCTCAGCATTCTTCCACAGGTTGGCTGAGATGGAGCGTTGCGCAGGCTCGCTATGAGAGCAAACTAGATAGGCTTGACCGCAGTCGTCTTGCTTGGCATACAAGGCATGGCCCTACACGCGGGCCGGTGTGCCCGCCACGCAAAGCTATGTCAGCGTTTAAATCTCTAAAGTGTCACTCCATGCCAACGGGCATGGGTCTGGCCATTAGCGGGCACATGGTCGGATCATACCAGGATATGGATATGACCGAAACGAAAGAATTTCGCAGACTAAAGGCTCTGGCAAAGCGATACGCGCGCGCGAATAGGATCGCGCAACATCAGGCCCTTGACCTGATTGCGGGGGAACTGGATTTCCCTAGCTGGACCAAGTTTATCGCCGCCGGTAAAAAAGGCTGGCAGATCGCTACCGACCAAATGGAGGGTCTCGAGGCCTTTGTTAAGCGCCCCGTCCCGGCGGCAACCTTCCGGAACGGTGAACCCGAAACTATGAACCGGCGTTTCGTATACCTCGAAGAGGCCGAACAGGGCATGATTGGGGATCATGCATATCGGCTTCAAGTCGTTCTTCACGACGTCATCATCGCAGGCGAAGGATGGAGCATCACGGTGCCAGAGAACCCTGGCGCGATCCCGATCGTAGAGACACTTACGGATCAGAGTGGGGAGCGCCCGGTACTTGACCCGGAGTTCCTGGAGACCGCACTCCGTCTGGCCCGAGATCGGGCGGCTCAGGTCCGTGCGGAGATCTCTACCGATTGGCCCCGACGGTCCACAAAGCCTGATCTTGACCGTGTTGTTCGGCACCCGCTAAGCCACGTGGAGTCGGACATGTGGTTCTGTGTACATTGCAATGGAAAGATCACCGGCGCTCAGATCGCGCAGAACCTCTGGCATTGTCCGGGTTGCGGGGCATCGCCTCTCGACATCTTTGACACTCCATTCTGGTCTGTTGATGAGAGCAAGTCACTTCTTCCGGTGAAAGCTGACGGCCCCGCGGATAAAGGCAAACCCGATTTCCGTATTGTCGATAGCCGGCCCAAGCTCGACCTGAATGAAGACAAGGTCGTTCTTCTGATCCGCAGCGCTTTGCTTGATGACGCAACCAACATCAGCGAGAAGCTGGGCGCTCTTCGTGCAGAGATCCGTGTCCATGACGACAATGGTGTCTGGATTCGTCTTGAGGAGGATTTGTGGCCGGAGGACAAGGACCCGGCTCAGGCTTTGGCGGTAGCGGAGCTACTGGGTCTGGAGGTTGAAGTTGAAACGATCTGGTCCGCCATACCATTCGCGTGGCCAGGCCTGGGCGAGATAACCTCGAGCACGAGTGAGTATACGCGAATAATGCTGGACGCGTATGGGCAGTATGGCGGCTTACCAGACAAGAAAGCTAAGGCGTTGTAGGGTGTCTCCGACCAACGTTCTGGCCAGGGAAGCCACGTCAATGGCAGGCGCGTTGGTCGCGACTGCCACCGCCACCTCATCAGCAAATTGGCCGCTTTAATTAAAGGGCTGGGATGCGGCGCAAAACAGCCGTTCCGCGAGGCGCCATGTCAATTTGCGCCGACAGCAGACATCGGCAGTCGGCGCTTTGCAGTAAAAGCAGCCATCGCGCTGCCATTAATGTCCTCGATCGTTCCCACGAAATCGCTTTGTCACGCCCCCAATTCTTGGTGACCTGTCGAATACCATATTCACACCTCGGCTGACGTTTAATCGGAGCGGATTTTCGGCTACCGAAAGCTGAATTCGCGAATGTTGCCGAACATCCCGTGGTCCTCGAGAGGCATCTCCTCGACGGGGGGCGCCACGACGAATTCCAATTGGCTCAGGTCCATGTTCTCAATAAACGGAGCAAAGGCGACGACGCGGTCTTGGATCGCGGGCAGCGGCGCAGAGAAGATCGAGGGGATTCCGCTACCGCGCGTCGCGGGGGTCCATGTCTGCGCAAACTGCTCGACTGGCCCCAGCCCCAGGGAATATGAGCTCAGGTAGTGGAGTTCCCGACGAAATGCATCTTGCGTAGGCATGTAAACACCTCGGCGGACATACAACTCATCGAGCGAACCTGGACCCTCGTGACCGAGATGATCAAGGTAATCCGGCAAGAATGCTTCGATAAGACCGTTGTTCGCTTGGAAGATCGCCGCCATTTCGGCGGGCGTAAAAAGAGGAACAACGCTTTGATCGACCGCATTGATTACAAACCGACCGGCCTGAGACGGATAGCAGAACTGGTCGAAATCGCGGATCGATGCTTTAATTGCCAAGATTTCCGGAGAGTCTTGTCGACGCTTTAGACCATCGACCCATAACTCTGTAAAACCGCTCAGAAACGTGTCGAGCTTGGCTGGAGCGACACCTTTTCCTAGAACATAGTCGTTGAATTCAGCAGACCATTTTTTCTGGCTGTCTTTGAAGAAGTCGTGGCTGCGAATGATGAGTTCGTCGCTAGCCATGACCTTTGGGCCAGTGGCAAAGGGGACGCGCTCTACCGGCGCCACACCGGAACTGTCGTCCAGAAGGCGTTGCCGCATATAAGGATCGCGTAGATTCTGAGGAAGGGTTAAGTGGCGAAGCCGCTCTCCCGGTTCCCAGGTCTCTAAGAAAACGTCGTAATCATCAAGATCGTTCATTTGATCGGCTTCAACGTTCATCGCTATCGTCCTCGTAATTGATGTGTTAGCGGATCCCCTAGGCCCACGGGAGCTTTATGTTGGACATCCCCGCTTGAACTCGTGACAGCCGGCCGCATGCCCAGCAGCCTGACGCTTCCATGATCAAAGCAGACAGCGTGGATGACTGGCACGGGGCGAAATACAACCGCTCCACTTACGATCTTCTGAAGCCGCTTTAGGCAGTGGGCTCAAGCGGTCGCGGGCGGGAGTTGTACACTCATCGATTCGGCTGCTGGTGGCCGTTGACAATGTCGTGGACGCTCATACCAGCCCAGTCGAAGCTACTGATCGACGTCTGCTTGGATTCGAGCTGCTCGAATGAGGGCTACGCCGGGGCCTCGCATCCCCTCGCCATCGATGAAGACGACGCCGGCGGCCTCCAGGGCGGCCCGCACCCTCTCGATGGATTCGACGAGGACGTTTCCCTCGCCCTTCTCTATTCTGGCAACGACCTGCCGGCTGATGCCGGCAAGCGCCGCCAATTCCTCCTGGCTCAGTCCCAGCAGCGCACGGCCGGCCCGCAGGGCAGTCATAATCTCGGAAGTGGTATCCATGAATCCTTGGAAAGGAATGGGATATCGTTGTCAACAATTACAAGCAAGGATTCATATCGAATCCCACCAAGTGACGCGGAACCATTAGGGCATGGCAATGTGTCCTAGTCCGCTCGGGGCCGTGCGAACCATTGGAAACGCGCTCCAACGTGGCCATTTGCTGGCGGTATCTCGGCGGCAGCGACCTCGATCAGTAGCAGTGGCCGGAGGCCCCGCGCGAGAATCCGTTCCTCGCGCAGCCTCGCCATCATCACGCCGCCCAGATGGTATATCGAAGGCACATGGACCTCAAAGCAACTCCATCTGTACGTCGACGCATGCAGCGCACACGGAGGCATGACAATCCATTCGAGGTTTCAATCAGGTCGCAGCTCTTCGACAAAGGGCTCCGCTATCGGGTCCATTATCCCGTTCCCGGAATGAAGCGCATCACCTGCGACATCGCCGTGCCCGGGTTAAGGATCGCAATCTTCCTCGACGGCTGCTTCTGGCATGGTTGCTATATCCACCCGCCATCGGTGAAGAAGAACACCACCTTCTGGATGGAGAAGATCGAACGCAACCGCGCACGTGACAAGCGGGTCCGCGAGCACCTTGCGCAGATCGGCTGGACAGTTCTTCGATTCTGGGAGCACGAGGCGGTCGAAGCAATCGTTAAGAAGATCGTTTCGACCGCCGCGCAACATAGAGCAGCGAAATCCTCACTTCCCGGCGGCGCGCGCTCGCTGCAGAACATGAAGCGGGCGCCTGGACAATTCGAAGCTGTCGACAGCGACGTAGTTGCGACGGAGGTCCAGGCGGTCGAACAGCCTCCTCGCGTCCCATAGTGGATGCACGACCACCCCCCACCGGCTGTTGCCTTCATCGAGGGAGAAGATCGGAATGTCCGGCCTCCCTTTCACGCTCGATACTGTGTTGCCGGGGATGAACGTCTTCGTCTGGAGAGCAAGCTCCCTGGCGGTCGCGGGCCAGTCGCTCAGTTCGAAGTTGCCGTAGTTCCCGTCGATCCCGCACTCGTAGCAGGGGTCAACCATCGCCCGCAGGTAGGAGAGTCCCAGTCGCCAGTCGAGAAGGCCGTGGAAATTCCTGTTGTTGTATCTCTGCAGGCACCTGTAGCAGGAGGCTCCGCACCGCTTCATGTGTTCGGCGTCGGCCACATCGGTTCTCGGCCATGCTCCGCCCTCGTCGAGGATGCTGCCGATCAGGGCGGAGACAGGGATGGTGCTGTCGCCCAGAAGGTGCCGGCAGAAGCCGGAGCCGTTCGGCAGCGCATCCGATATCTGCAGGTACGGCAGGCGCTCCCCGGTAGGCGAGACCATGATGTTCGGCGCGAGTGCGTCGAACTCCTCCGGCGCGATGTCGAGATCGAGCGCGGCGCGCTGGACGAGGATCTCCGTCGCCGATATCGCCGCGGCGCGCACGCTCGTGCGGGCGGGATCTCGTCGGCCCATGGAGAGGCCGATGTCCATGTCGAGCAGTCGCAGGTTCGGATTGAGCCTGACGGGTCCGATCTGCAGCGAGTTCGTCACTTTGGTGGAGGCGAGCCATGCGCTGATGGGTTCCTCCAGCGCCCGGTAGCGGCCGTTCTGGTCGTCCGCGAGGGTGTCGGTGGCGATGGCCTGTCCCGCAAGCTTCATGAGGGGCTTGTCTTTCCACCACCATATGCGCTGCGCGTCGTTGTCGATCGCCTCCTGGACTTCGAAGCCTGTGAAGTCCGTGTCGTCCCTGAAGCCGGGATTGACGAGGAAGATCTCCGACTGTTCCGCGAAATTCACGCTGAGGTTCTCGTCGGTTCTCTGCCTGTCCGGCTTGCCGAGGCTGGCGAGAGTCATCCGCTGGCCGACCTTCGATGCGAGGTTCTCGTCGGTCGGGCGAAGCTCCGTCCGGTAGGCCGCTGGCGTGATGCACCGGATCCCGGTGTCGGCCAGAGGCGCATCGCATCCGTGGCAGGATACCGTCTGCTCGGTTCCACGGCTCCACGCGCCGCATTGGCCGCAGAAGCGGAGATGGAAGTCGTCCTTGAACCAGTTCGAGAATCCGCGCATCGGAGCGCCGAAGTCTGTCGCGAACTCGTCGGGATCGGGAAGAACGCCGCTGAAGCCGATGCAGCGGTGACGCAGCTTCTCGCGGGTGCGGACGCTGCCCGGCGCGAAGTCGAAGATCGCCATGTCCTGATCGCGGTCGATGGTGTCCCACTCGGCCTCAAAGCTACCCTTGGGCTTCCTCAGCTCCACATAGAGGTTTCGCGACCGCGTGGGCATGCCATAGAGCGGTACGAGACCGCGTTCGGCGAGCGCCGCCGCGATGCCCACCGCCTGCAGGCCGAACTCCTCCTCGAGGCTGTCGATGGCCGCGAGCACGGTGTCCGCTGAGACCGCGGTCAGGATCCTGCTCAGATCGCACCCGGAGACGGCGGCGAGGATCGTCGCCAGACGGACCCTTCGATGGTCGGTGCGCGAGAGCGCGTCGGCCAGTCGCTCCCGCCAGTTCATGTCCTGACGGAAGTATTCCCTGCAATAGAGGAACTCCCCGTGGATGTCGCCGGGTACGAGATCGTCGCCCGCCCATGTCTCTCCGGCCTCCTCGCGGAGTATGCGGAAGGCCTCGACCAGCCAGAACTTGCGCAGGAGACGCGACGGGATGTCGGTCAGTCCCGTCGTGATGAACGGCGGCGGCGGAGCCGATCCGGTGATCTCGATCGGGTTGTGAAAGTAGTGGATGTCATGGCTCTTACTGCGGCAGACGGTCAGGACCGTCGAGAACGCCTGTCCGCGACGGCCGGCACGGCCCACGCGCTGCTGGTAGTTGAAGCGCTGAGGCGGCATGTTGCCCTGATAGACCGCCTGCAGGGAGCCGATGTCCACGCCCACTTCCATGGTCGTCGTCACCGAAAGCAGGTCGGACGTGTCGAAGAGCTTGCGCCAGCGGAAGTCCTCGTCGCTCTCGTCGTCCTCCTTGACGAACACGCCCTTGAACTGCTGGAGCCGCCCGGCCGGATCGCTCGTCTGCCCCGTCAGCTCCTCGCACTTGAGCCGGAAGTGCGGCTCCCCGCTCGTGATCGAGCGCATCACCCGGCGACCGAGGAAGTTCTCCGCGGAGATCTTGGTGGCCGTCAGATCCTCCGGCCGGGTCAGCGTCTCGCCGCAGCGCGTGCACCGTCCGAACCCGGCGTGGAGATGGACGCGGCCGCAGCGGTCGCAGCGCCATGCGGCGCCGGCCGGATCGGCGGCTCGGAAGAAGAGCATGCTGATGTCGATCGAGCCGTCGCCTCGGGTCTGCTTCAACGTGGTCCTGAGCTTGTCGAGGAACTCGTCGCAATCCCTTTCCGGATGCTGCAGGATCTTCGTCATCAGGCGCTTCAGCCTGTTGTCGCCCCTGCCGAGCATGTCGAAGGCGTTCTTCCAGGCGGTGCGCGTCTCCTCCTGGAACTGGTTCGGCGTGATGCGGTAGGCATCTGCGAAGATGCGCAGCATCGCGTCGTCGCGCGACTTGTCCGCCGAGTATTCCTCGGGGCCGTAGAAGCTCGGCCAGCCAAGGCCCGTCTCCTCCAGCGCGAAGTAGGTCTTGCTGAAGAGCAGGTCTGTTGCGTCCGGCGGCTGCTCGTCCTGTACCCTCTCGCGCGCCTTTCGGATCAGCTTGAGCTGCTCCTCGGGAACGTCGTGCTTCCACGAGATCTGGCCATCGCTCCCGATCTCGAAGAATTCGTACCAGTCGCGGTTGCGGATGCGCGTGTGGATCGTGTCGGCTCCCTCGACGGGGGTGGAGCCCAGCTTCATGAGCTCCGTCAGGATCGGACGCGTGGCGTTGCCCGCCTTGTCGCGCTCGAACTCGAAGAGATCCTTCAGCGGAACGCTCGGGGGCTGCCCGGCGCCGGACTTGCGCTTCTGCAGTGCTTTGAGCCTCGGCGTGAGATGGTCGGTGTCCTTGTCGTCCATCATAAGGTCGGCGACTTCGCGCTTGAGACGCTGGTACTCGGCCTCGTCATCGGCGGTGTAGGTATGCTCTGCGGCGATGCGCGTCGCGGCCGAGATGAGGATCTCGCGGCGCAGGTCGCGCTGGTGCTGCACCTCGACCTCGAGGGCGAGGTTCGCCGCATCCTCGCGGCTGTCGGAGAAGGCGACCAGCTTGCCGTCGCCGCCCTGCGCCTTCAGCGAGGCGACCAGTTCGGTCGCGAGGAGCTGGGAGGTCTTGCCGAAACCGGTCCTGAAGCTTCGGATCGGCGACAGGCGGCCTTCGCGCCTCTTGGAGTTGGCCTGACGGTAGCGGCCGGAATAATCCGTTCCGCACTTGGCGCAGCAGAACGGAACAGCAGTGCCGTCGTCCTCGATCTTGCGCTGATGGAAGCCGTCGGAACCAGACCAGCGCAGCAGATGCCCCGGCACGTCGCCGCTTTCTTCCGTGTCGCTGACGACGCCCGTGCGCGGATTGAGGTAGCCCTGCGTCCAGCGGTACGGACTTCTCTCGACGCGGATTTCGGTCTCTGCCTGCCCCTGGTTGGGCCAGAAGAGAGCGAACTCGCGGAAGCTCGCATCCTCGAAGCGGATCGATGAGGCACTCTCCGGTAGCTTCTCAAGTTCCTGCGGCGCGGGCAGCAGCGACACGCGCCGCGACGAGCCGGGGTCGGTCTCGCCGCGCTTGCCGCCCAGATAGAGGTCGCCGCAGGCTTCGCAGTAGAGCATCTCGAACAGGCGCTTGCGGCCCTCCTGATCACTGTCTCCGTCATAGTTCTGGCCTCGCTCGATGCTGGGGGTGCCCCAGACGACGGAACCATCGTCCTCCCTGTGGATGGAGGCGAAGAGACCTTCGATGTTGCGGACGAAGCAGTGCATCCTGAAGCCCGGCAGCGATCCGACGGCTGCGCGGCCCGGCACCAGTTCCGCGGGAAGCACGGATGATGGAAGGTCGGGGATGGCCCGGAGGGCGAGAAGGCCCCGCACTGCCTCCCTGTCGTCCGTTCCGAAGAGGATGTTGCCGATGTCCTCGACCGTGCGCGGCTTCTTCGCTCCTTGCCTGTCGGCATCCTGAAGCGCGAAGTCGAGCATCGCGGCCGCCGCGATCGTGGCGGCCTCCATCATCGCCGCCGGGGTCTTTCCGGCGGATCCCGGAATGCTCGCAGCCGCAGAGAGGAAGCGGTCGAGCAGATCGCGGGGACTCCGGCGGTGGTCGAGATCCTGCAGCGCGCGGGCCAGTTCGGCCAGGCTTTCGCGGGAAGGCATGTTCACGGGGCGCGTGACCTCGATGGGTTCGCCCGTGACGACGCTCTGCCTCCAGGCCTCGTTGAGATCGGTGGAGCCAGCGGTGCCCGCGTCGCCGAACATGTTCTTGAGGTAGTCGATGCTGGCCGCGGCGTTTTCCTCGTCCATCGGAAGAGAGGCGGACGAGGAGAGAATGCGAAGCTTGTGGGCGTGCGCGGGATCGGTGAGACCCAGACGCTCGAGAAGCACCTTGAGAAGGCCCGCCATCTCGGCACCGGCCGAACCTCGGATCAGGTGAAGCTCGTCCAGCACGAGGTAGAAGCGCGCGTCGTCGCTGCTCAATAGCCAATCGCGCGTCTGCGTCAGGATGGGATCGTCGACTTCGCGCACGAGCATCGCGTTGAGGATCGACTGGTTGGTCACGAGGATGTCCGGCGGGGTCGCCTGCATGTCCCAGCGCGAGATCAGTTCGGCGCCGTCGGTCGTCGGGAAGATGTAGCGCAGATCCGGATCGCTATCGGAGGCCAGACGCTGCTGGATCGACTGGTAGCGCTGCAGTTCCTGCTTCAGCTCGCGGCGGGCGCGGGTGTTGCGCGCCTTCCATGTCTTGTCCTTGCTCTTGCGCGGATGCTGCAGGAAGCCCGTGACTGGAGACTTGCCCGTGTATCGGCCGAAGAAGATGCGGTTCCCGTTGAAGTGGCGGGCCATCACGTCCTGCGCGTCGTCGGAGTCCAGCGCCTTGCGCAGGCGCACCATCTGGTCCTCAACGAGGGCGTTGAGCGGATAGAGGACGAGTGCCCTGACCGCCTTGGGTCTGTCGGGATGCTCGTTCCGGCGATGCGGTTGGAATTTACGCCCCTCTTCGAGCCAAGAGTCATCGAGCGGCTGCAGTGGAGCCGGCCACGAGGTCGCCTCCTTAGCGAGCTGCGCGAGGATCGGCAGCATGAAGGATTCCGTCTTGCCGGAACCCGTGCCGGAGGTGACGATGCCGGGCGTTCCGTCGCGCGCGCCCTTTTCGAGCATCTGCACCTGATGGAGATAGGGAGCGTAGGCACCCTTGAAGCCCGAGCTGGACTTCTCCCTGTCGAAGAGGCCGGAGAGCGCGAGTTCGACGAAAGCCTGCCGCTCGTTCCGCGAGAAATGAGGCAGGCGGCCTTCGGGATCGTCGATCAGCCCTTCCAATCCATAACTGACGGGCTTGTAGCGTGCGACGGCCTCGAAGATCGGGTCGAGCGCGAGTTGGCCCGGCGTGGAAAGAAGCTCCCTCCTCATCCCCGACACGCGCGGATCATCGATCCGGTAGGCCGTGTCCAGGTACGCGAGGAATTGGTCGATCATCCGGTTGAAACCGCCAATCGGATCAAACATTGTCAGCGCCCTCTATGCTCATGAAGTATTCGTCGTATTCGTGCTCGTTGCCCGCAGCGGTAGAGGCAAGCCACTTCGCCTGCCTCAGGAAGACATCGATCGCATCGGAACCTTTGATCCACGACGGGGTGCGTGCGAGCGCCCGTGCCACGGTTTGCATGGCGGAACGCTCCACGTCACGGTCTAGGAGAATTGCAAGCGCTTGACGGACCCTCTCCGGATCGGCACTTGTCATTGGCCAGAAACCTTCGAACTTCGCGGATCCGGGGCGAGGTGTCTTCGAGGGCTTCAACGGAAACAGATGCCGCAACGTGGAATCAGGAATCGGGACCCGGAGGCCGTCCACACCCGCGCTTGCGACAAGCGCGAGATTGCGCGGGAGACGTCCGACCCTCCTCATCTCGATCATCTGGGGAAGCCAGTACTCGCATGGACCGCTCGTGATGCTGCATAGCGCCGCGGCCAACAACATCTCGGGCCGATCCTTCGCCTTCTCGATGGCTTCCCTGAGACCTGAATGCTCGTCGTTCAGCAGATCCGTCAGGGAAATCTTGGTGGGGTCGCAGAAAACGATGGCGGCATCGTCCCCGGCAACAGCCGTGGCAATGTCGACCGCACCCGCAGCGGAATCGGGACCAAGCAGCACCGGGACAACATCTGTGAACGTCGCGACGACGGCGGCAACATCGGCAAGCGTCAGCCCAGTTGCGACAGCAAGCTCGTAGAGGATTTCTTTCCTCTGATCTTCCGAAGCAAGGGCCAGCAGACGAGCTGGCGGAACCGCCTCTTCGGCCTGTTCCGCCACGACTGGCGCCGGGGCAACTGGCTCTGCCGAAGCGGGGGCGGCGGTGGCGATCTGGACCATGTCGTCCCGCAGGCGGGCGACCTCGTCGCGAATGGCCGCCGTTTCGCGGGAGGATTCGCTCCTTATTGCTTCCGCTGCGCTTGCGATCCTGCTGCGAAGCGCCTCCTCGTGCTTTTCGGTCTCGCTCCTCAGGAGCGCCTCCCGGTGGGAGAAAGTAGCGAGCTTCGTTTCAGCGTCCGCGACTTCGATCCGAAGGGCAGCAAGACGGGCACTCTCCGCCTCGATCTCCTTGCGGAGCCGCTCTTCCAACTCGGTTCGAAGGCGCGTCCTTTCCGTTTCCTCGAAGGCAGCGAGCCTGCCCCTGAACGCGGGATCGCGTCCCAGCATCTCGGGAAGGATGTCGGAAAGCTCGCTGCGCTTCGACAGACGTCCCGCGATGGATGCCAGATCGGCCTTCTCTTCCTCGCTGATTGCCCTGACGGCCAGCAGGTGAAGGAGTTCTGCAGGCTCCAGGGAATGAGCGCCGTGGGGAAGGCTCAGAACCTGCTTCGATCTGGATAACCACTGCTCCACCGTCTGGTGGATCTCCTCCTCCGACCGCAGATCAGTGTCCTTCGCCTCCGACCATTTGGGTGGGGAGACGAATACGACAAGACCGTTCCCAAGCTTCATCGTTTCGGGACTATTCTTGAGAGTGGCCGTGGCAACCGACCGCAAGGACTGCTGGCGCAGTTTGTAGCGCCCCGACGGCAGTGCTTCGAATCCCGATGTCAGCCAGTGACCGGACTGCACCTCGATCGCCGCGACGGATGCGTCGAGGGGAACGTGGAGCGAACCTTCCGAAAGAGCGGAAACCAGGTCCCCAAAGTCGCCTTCCTGCGGGCTGTAGCCGACACTGAGCCGTGTGGCGGTCGCGAAGGATACGGCATCGAGCTTTCCCGGGCCTGCATTGTCGTGGCCGATCTTTGGAAGCTCGAAGACGGAACCCCGGATTCTGGAGGCCATCGTTGATATGCCGCCCGCGAATGCCGGAACCGAGCGGTCGTCCTTCTGCACGACGAGCTTCTGCTCCTTCTCGCCGGTGATAAGCCAGAAGGATCCCGCGCCGCCGAGCGCTATCCTGCTGTCGCGGGTTTCCTTCAGCTTGCCGCTTTGGGGATCTGCGTTCTTCACTTCAACGATGATCGCGACATCGTGCGCGAGCACCTGCTTCACTCTGTAAACCGTCTTGCCTGATACTGACATGTTCTATCTCTTTTCGGCCATCACGCGTGCGATCCGCGTCGTCCGTGATCTGCTGTCATGGATCGCACGGCCCCGGTTGGAGGCCGATGCGAGAAACCTGTCGATCCATTTGGTTCTGTGTGCTTCCTCTTCCTCCTCGTCCCGTTCTTTGTCCGTGACAGGAACGAGGCGGCAGATTGCCGAGAGGGAGGAAGCGCCGACCGCATACTGGTACCGCCACCCGTCGTTGGAAGACCCCGGAGCGGCGTTGCAGAGCACCCTGTCGGATGCCCATCTCGCCCAGCTCGACGGCAGGAGGACGCGGGGGCGCCTTGGTTGAAGGATACCGTCCGATTGGAAGAAGACCGGGCCGCCGACGCGCAGATGGTGAGACAGTATTGCCACTGACGGGGAGACGTAGATCTTCACGGGTTTTCCGTCGACGACCGAGCGGTGAAGGAAGGGGTTGCGTGACTCCTTCCTTTCGAGCCTGTAGAGGCCGTCGGCAACCTTGTCGTCGTAACGGACCGCGAAGTAGCCGTGCTCCTCATCGAGCCTGCCGATAACCTGGTAGCCGTGCACTCCGTCGGGGTCGCCGACATCGGTGACTGCCAGTTTTGGCGTGGGCTTTTCCGCAATGGCCATCCTTTCGATGAAGTCGCGGCGCGCGCGCTCGTTCGGACACCTGACGGCATATCGGGGCAGCGCCCACTTCGACAGCCCGTTCCATGTCTCGACTTTGGCTCCGGCCGCTCCTGCTGCGGCATGAAGGCGTTCGAGCACCGCGATCGGGGTCGGGCCGCTGATCCTGACGAGGTCCTCGCCGACGCGCTCGGCCATCAGCGGGTTCTGAAGTATCCGCCGCACCGGGAAATGGCGTAGCAGCGTCATCTCCAGCCACCCAGCGTCGGAGAAGGATCGAAGCAGGTCCCATTCGGAAGGGCGGTCGGCCTCGGGCATGCCTCTCAGGATGATCTCGATGGCTTCGGAGAACGAAAGTCCTCGTGCCGTCCGTTCATAGAGCGCTTCGCCGATTGTCACCAGTTCATCGCAGGGTGGCACGCGGTTGCCGCTCCACTCCTCGAGCGTGGAGACAAGCGATGGCACCGTCTCGTGGTGGAATTCGTCCTCCGAGATCTCCCTTGAGAATTCGAAGGAAAGGCGGCGGATGTCGCCGACCTCGTTCGCCCGGGGAACGAGCAGTATTTCGCGGCTTTCCCGGTGGCTCCGGGCGACGAACATTCCCGAGTGGATCCCATCCTTGAAAGACAGGCCGTCATCGCGCCGGATCATGTCAATCGACTTGCCGTTTTTCTCGACGCGGATAGCCGCCGGGATCGGGCCTGTGATCGTCGGAGCCAGTGGTGTGCGTCCAAGGTAGGCGCCGCCGACCCTGATGCCGTCCCGCCAGCCGAATTCCCTCGGCGCGCCTGCCGCCTGGGTTCCGCCTTCGAGCTGTTTTTTGAAGCTGGCAACGACCCAGTCTGCGTTCAAGCCGGCAACGGAGCGGATCGCCTCGGAGGGGCATCCTGCGAGCTTCTCGCGCTTGATCAGGAGGATGTTGGATTCCGCCTTTCCTGCCCGGTATCTGCCGAAGCCTAGATTTTCGAGAAAGACGATCCCGCTCCGAACGAACTTCCCAATAGCCTTGGGAATGAACTTGAGCGCATCCTCCGGGGTCGAGATCGCCACACGGACACCGAGCGGAGAAACCCTGAAGAGCTCGTGCTCCCCGAAATCGCCCTCTGCAACCTCGATGTGCTCGAGCGCAGCTAGGTCAGCCACGATCGAATACCAGGCCTGCCAGAAGGGCGTCTCCATGTATTCGCGCACGCCGCGTTTCCGCGCTTCATCGAATTTCACGAAGTTGTACACGAACGACTGCATCGTCTCGCCGCGCATCTTCGATGTCTGAAACCTGTTGGCAACAGTGAGGGGATCGAGAAGATTCCCTGGAGGAATGAGATCCCTTACTTTCCGCAACTCATTTTTGTGCCGCCAAGTTGGAAAGGCCATCTGAAGCGTGCGGCCAATCCGGCTAATGTGGCTGGGAATGTGCTCGGGTAGAACAAGATCAATGCGGTGTTCCCGCCAGAGGAACTCCTTCAGGTGATGCCACATCAGGTCGAGGCCGTTCATCGGGAACCCGGTGAAGTGCTCGTTAAGCTGCTTTGCGAGAAGGTCGTCGCGGAAATCTCGATCCTCCTCCAGTCTCAACCTGGTCGTCTGCATCCAGCAGAGGAATACGAGGATCCTCACATAGTCCGGCGCATTGCCCTTTCGCGGCGCCACATCTCCGGAAAGGCGTTGCTTGAGGATGTCGATGTGCGGAAGCGTTTGAATGAGCCGCATCCGGGCCGTTTCCAGATCGGTAACGCCGAAGATATCGCAGAGATCGTCGTCGGCGACATAGACGCTCGCTACCGGCCCCGTGCTGCCAGGCCCCAGAAAATACCTTTCGATGCATTCCGCCTCGAATTTTCTCAATCTGTCTCCCCCCTAAGACATCCTGAACCGAGCCTGCTCCGACCTTTGCTATCGGTAGCGAAGATAGTCGTCCGCAGCCTTGTCTGTGCCCTTCTGGCGGGGCCGCTCGGGATGAAGGACGAGATGCGGAGCCTTGAGCGACGCGTCAGCCGACATGTCGGTGTCCTCGAACGTCAGCCGGGCAAGAAGGAACGTTCCCTCGTCGCCGCCAAGGCGAACGGCCGCTCCCTCCTCAGGTATCGCCAGCAGCGGCAGGTTCGATACCCGGCGTTCTGCGAGCTGGTCATGCAGCAGCTTCAGGCGTGCGCGGAGATAGCGAACGGGAATATCGAGTTCCATCTGGCCCGGCTTCGATCCGACGATCGCAAGAAGCTGGACGATGGCCCGGTCGATGGCGTCGACATCGCCTTCACGGGTCAGGGGAAGCGCAACCACCCCGGCAGGTACGATGCCACGGCGCTGCTGCTCCTCGTAGACGGCGACGAGGTCCTGATCGGTGAACTTGTCGCGCGAGGCGCGCCATTCATCGCGCCGACGAAACCGCAGCGGCATCTCGCTCAATCGATACCCATTGGCGGCGACAGCGTCGGCCGCAATCGGTTCGCCCCAGCCCACTGGCCAGTAGGTTCCGGCACCGTAGCCGTCTCGGGCGCGCTCGGATTCGTTCTTCTTTCCCGTGAAGCGCTTGACCATCTTGGGCAGTTTCTTGCCGTCCGCCAGCGCATCCTTGGTAATCCTTGCCTTTACACCTTCGGCCCCATGAAGCAGATGCGGAATGAGCTTTGTCATGAAGAAGGGCGGGACAGCGTTGCCAACCTGCTTGTATTGCTTGCCCCGCGGCCCGGTGAATTCGAAGCTGTCCGGGAAACCCTGAAGGCGCGCGCCCTCTCTGACAGAGAGCGGTCTATCATGCAGTGGATGCGTGAAGCAGCCAGAGGTAACGTTCCCGAAGCCGGCAGAAATGGTGTAGGCGGGCGAAGCCTCGTGCAGCCGCCCATAGAGCGTCGCGTAGTCAGTCAGGCGCACGCGGCGAAAACGATCAGGCAGTAGTTCTGGCGGGATGTCTTTCCAGGAGCCGCCCTGCGGCACCTTGCTGATCCGCTTGCGGTTCAGGTCAGTGAGAACGTTGCACCAGTGGTTCGCAACTTCACCATCTGAATCCGCGACAAAGGATTGAAACTCAGTCGGCACGGACGTCGCCGTGGTGGAAGCTTTACCGTCGCTGCTTGTTGGAGCTACCAGGTCACCAATAGCTTCCGATACCGTAACGTACGCGAGTAGGCCATGACTGCCATCGACAGAGTGCGTCGGCTTTGGAAAGGTGGTGGGGATCGGATCCACCGACGCAATGAGAATAAACCTGTTGCGGAGCTGCGGTAGGCCGTAATCCGCCATATTCACGACGTCGGCGAAAACGTGGTAACCGCGATCCTCGAAGAGCGTGAACAGCTCCTTAACGATCACAAGATTCTTGCCGTAGACGACGCCTGGCACGTTTTCCATGACAACGCGCTGAGGACGCCGCCCAGCCGCCGTGAAACCGTCCAGCAAGCGGATGAAATGTACGAAGAGCGCGTTCCTGGGATCATCCAGGTGGAAAACCCCCATCGTGCTAACGGCTTGGCATGTGGGGCCGGCGAAAAACCAGTCGATCTTCTCGATTCCCGCGCGCTCAATCACGTCGGTCGCCGATACCAGCGAAACATCGCAGCAATCGACTAGCGCTTCGGGATGAGCCTTCTTGAAGGTCGCGGTCGCGTTCTTGTCAATGTCGAGCGCCCATTTCACTTCGAGACCGGGGATCGCAATGGCCGCACCAGCCGACATGCCGCCGCAGCCGGAATAGAGATCGATAGCAGTCTGCATGATTCCCCCAAAATTCTCGCGGTACACTATCAAGATCAACTGCATTCTGCGATAGCATTTAGTGTGACCGGACTAAATTTATACGTGTCTATACATCAAGGAATCGCTGGGGAGCCGTTGCGGAGGCTCGCTTTCAAGAACCGCCGTCGGTGCGAGGTCGACTTGCGCCCTATACAATCCCGCTGAACCTCTCCCTATGCAGCGCCAAATAAGCCGGGTGGGGCCACAGCCGCTCATCCGCAGGCAGATGTATCCGATCCATCTGCTTGGCAAACAGCGTCCGCAACTCCGGGGGCACCTTGTTGTGTGAAACAAGGATTCGGTATTCGTCGGTCAACGAGATCAGATGCCTGTCGAACAGCCAGTGCACGGTAGCCGACAGCGCGATGCCATTCTGCACAACATCCGGTCCACCATCGGCGACCGACCATATATGCGCCGCCTGGGCCTCGGACTTGCCGCCGCCATTCACAATTCGCAACCCTGTAATCGCGCATCGGCTGTCGTAGGCATCACAGACCTTCCGGCGAAAGCTGGCCTCCCGAATCTTGCGGTTCATCAGGATGTGCTCGATGCGACGCTCCTGTTCCTGAATTGGGAGGTCGAGCAGCTCTTGTGTGCGATCGTCAACGTTCTTGGGATCGAGTTCCAACCGGATGGCGTTTTTGGCCGACAAGGTCTCAGAAAGGCCTGCACGCACAATGGCCGCAAAGTCGCTCTCTGGAATTGTGCGGATGGATTTTCCTTGAAGATAGGCGCCGACACGGGTCGGATCCGGAATCGAGCGAAGGGTCGTCTCCCAGTAGCGCCCCTCGCGGACGAAGGGGACGGGTTCATCGAACTCCTGATATTCAGCCATGACAGCGTATGCGTGGCCGGGCCGAGCGGCATCGTCGTTGACGACGATCACCTTCGCCGTGGCCACGTACGCCCGACGCCCCCCATTTCTTTGCGGCTCTCGATAGATGATCCTATCGCCTACCAGGCTCTCCGCGACGCCCCGGTACTGTTTTGGAAAATGGTACCGGAACGCTATCTCGTCGTCGTAACCGGAGTCCCGCTTGGTATCGAAGATTCCCTTCAAGATGTGCCCTGCTTTGGTCTGTCGAATCTCGTTCGTTCGGCGGGCACAGGCCTAGACGGACAGAGACCAAGCAGCAACGGATTGCCGCCTTGATGGCGGATTTCAACCTATGGAAAGGAGAGTTCGAGTGGAAGAGGCCGGACGGTCCTGGCCAAGGCACGCCCGTCCCAACACCCTAACTTTCAAGCAATAACTCAAGCCGATGTTACGCGGGTGCTGGTTGCGTGGCGCATGAGCATTCCGAAGAGGTCACGCGGTTCATCAGGATCGGCGAGCAAATCGAGGTTTTGAAATCCAGAATTCGTGGACAGCTTGTCTCGGACATACCGCAACGCCGAGAAGTCTTCCGTTGCGAAGCCTACGCTGTCGAACAATGTCATTTGCTTCTCGGCAACTCGACCGGGTTCAGCGCCCGCAATCACCTTCCAAAGCTCATGGACAGGATGGTCCTGGGCAAGCTGCTGGATCTCACCTTCGATCCTTGTCTGCGGAGGGAATTCAACGAAGATGTCCGAACGAAGGAGTATGTCTCGGTGGAGTTCGGTCTTTCCGGGGCAGTCTCCGCCCACGGCATTGATGTGAACGCCCGGCCCTACCATGTTGTCCGTCAAAATCGTGCTGTTCTTCTTGTCGGCGGTCACCGTCGTTACAATCTGGGCGCCTTCGACTGCGTCCTCAGCGGACCGGCAGGCATCAATCTTGAACCCGAAGGATTCAAGATTCTTCTTGCATCGCTGCGTCGCGCCCGGATCGATATCATAAAGCCTGAGGTGGTCGATGCCCAGCAACGCCTTGAAGGCGATCGCCTGGAATTCGCTCTGTGCACCGTTTCCTATGATCGCCATGGTCTTCGCGCCGGTGGGCGCCAGATGCTTTGCCGCAACGGCCGACGTAGCTGCCGTGCGCAACGCCGTGAGGATCGTCATCTCGGTAAGAAGAACGGGATAGCCCGAGTCGACCTCTGCAAGGACTCCGAACGCCGTGACAGTCTGCCGTCCGGACTTTGTGTTCTTGGGATGTCCGTTGACATATTTGAAACTGTATAGCTTTCCGTCGCTGGTGGGCATCAGCTCAATGACGCCATCGTTCGAATGAGAAGCGACGCGAGGCGTCTTGTCGAAGTCTACCCAGCGAATGAAGTCCTCCTCCACGTACGCGCTCAGTTCGATTAGGAACTTCTCGATTCCGACCGAAAGGACAAGATCCATCATGTTCTCGACGCTTACGAATGGGACAATGTTGAGGCTATGGGCTGCGGACATCATTAGTTCCTTGTCGGTCTGTCGAGGACGGTGCGTCCCACGAGGATTTCTGTCAGTTCGAGGAGGAGGCGTGCTGTCGCCGCCCCGTTCGTCCACGATGAGATCGCGACTTGAGCCGTTCGCCTATCGCAGTTCACGACGTCGCAGTCAGGACGATTTCCACGAGAATGTCGTCATCGGCCATTCGAGCTTCGCAGGTGGCTCGCGCTGGAGGGTTCGCGGCATCGATCCATGCTTCCCAGACAGAATTCATCCGGTCGAAATCCTGGATCTCGCGCAGCCAGATCGTTGCAGTGAGAAGCATAGCCTTGTCGGTTCCGGCGCTGGACAGTTTCGCATCAGCCTTCTTCAAAACCTGCCTCGTCTGACCGGCGACGTCCTGCGAAAGATCGTCTGCAGTCAATCCTGCCAGGTAGACGACACCGTTGTGCTTCACCACGCGGCTCATCCGCGCGCCGACTTCCAGTCGTTCGATCATTCCACTTTCCTTGACTTCTATCTTGCTACGACGGTGCCTGTGCCGGACTCCTCCTTCGGAGGTTCATCCTTCACTGAAGCGCGAGATGAACTTGTTGAAGCGTTCATTCGCACCGCCACCGAAGAGCTCCTTCGGAGACCCCTGTGCTGCTATCCTGCCTTGCTCCAGGAAGAGAATTCGGTTCGAGACGTCGCGGGCAAACGCCATCTCGTGCGTGACGATGAGCATCGTACGCCCTTCGGACGCGAGATCCCGCATTACCTTGAGCACCTCGCCGACGAGTTCGGGATCAAGCGCGCTCGTGGGCTCGTCAAAGAGTAGAGCTTTCGGCCTCATGACGAGCGCGCGTGCGATCGCAGCTCGCTGCTGCTGTCCTCCCGACAGTTGTGCGGGGTATGACTTGATACGTTCTTTCAGGCCGACGCGAACGAGCATCGCTTCGGCCTCGTCCCGAACCTCGGAACGGCTTCGTTTCTGCACGTGGATCGGCGCTTCCATCAGATTGTCGAGAACGGACATGTGCTGCCACAGACAGAAATTCTGGAAGACCATTGCCACCTGGGTTCGCAGGCGGTCGAGCTGCTTCCTGTCGCCAATGTGCAAGCCATTCGAGGTCGACTTCAGCCGAACTTCCTCGCCGAAAACGTGCAGTCGTCCGGCAGACGGCAGTTCGAGGAGATTGAGGCATCTCAGAAAGGTGGACTTTCCGGAGCCAGACGCCCCCAGTATAGAAATGACCTCGCCATGCCGGGCCTCGAAATCGAGCCCTTTCAGGACTTCCAGGTTGCCGAAATGCTTGTGAAGGCCTTCGACCGCAATGGCCGCGGGTGTGGTCGCACTATCTGTGGGGGCCATGAGTGTCTCCGAAGTTTGCCATCAGGAGCGGCGATGCGCGAGATGGGCTTGAAGGGATCGTTCGAGCAGCATGAAGCCAGTGCTCACGAGGAAGTTCAGCGCGAGGTAAATCGCCCCGGCGACGACGAATATTTCGATCACCCTGTAGGAGGACGAAACGAGCTTGTAGGTGATCCCCGTCACCTCGTTCAGCGTCACGATGCTGGCCAAGGATGTTGCCTTGATCATCTGGATCACTTCGCTGCTGTATACCGGCAGACCCTGCCGAAGGGCGATCGGCCAGACGATCCGACGTCGCAAGAGCAGTCCGGACATGCCGCAGGCACGAGCGGCTTCGACCTCGCCACGCGGAACGGCCTGTATCGCACCGCGGATGATTTCGGCAGTATATGCCGACGTGTTGAGTGCGAGCGCCATGATGGAGCACCAGTACGGTTCGCGCAGGAACGGCCACAAGAAGGAGTGACGGAGCAAAGGAACCTGGCCCAACCCGTAGTATATGAGGAATATCTGTAGGAGCAGCGGCGTTCCGCGGAAAAGTTCTATGTGGGCCATTGCGGCCCACCGGACGGGCGGAACCCGGCCATTTGCTGCGGCAAAGACCACCGCGGCCAGTACGAAGCCGACCACCAGCCCTATTGCGGTCAGTTCGAGTGTCAGCGGCAGTCCTGCTAGAAGCTGCTGCAGGACCTCGGACATAAACGGCCAATCCATGATCAGCGCCTCCAGGGTTTGGCAAGATGGTTCTCGAACCGGCGGATGACGTGTCCTGTCGATCTGCCGATAATGAAGAACATGACCGCTGCCACTGTGTAGAAGAGAAGGGGCTGGTGCGTCGACCCTGCCGCCGTACCTGCCTGACGGAGAAGTTCGGTGAGACCGATCACGGACAAAAGCGAAGTCTCTTTCAGCGCCGACTGCCAGATATTGCCAAGGGCTGGCAGCGCAAATCTGAGTGTCTGCGGGGCTATAATCCTTCGAAGGAGAAGCTGGTCCGACATCCCGGTTGAAAGGCCGGCGTCGAGCTGTCCCCGGTCGAGACGGAGGAAAGCTGAGCGAAATGCTTCGGTCTGGTAGGCCCCCGAGACGATTCCGACCGCCATTACGCCGGTCGCGAAGCCCGGAAGCGAATAGAAGCCCGTTATGCCTCCAGCGTTCATCGCCTTCGTCAGGACGAGACTGCCTCCGAAATAAAATAGGTAGACGACGAGAATCTCAGGAACGCCTCGGAAAATCGTCGTGTAGGACTGCCCGATGCCTCTAAGGATGATATACCGGGACAGCTTCAGTATGGATCCCAGGACGCCTAGCAAGCTTCCGAGAAGAAAGCCGCAGACGGCAGCAGAAAAGGTCACTCCTGCTGCTCTCAGCAATGGCAATCCCCAGCCCTGGGAACCGAAACCCACCAGGTCGATCAAGTCGGGCGTCATAGCAGCGCCTCCCCCTTGCTGGCCGCAAAAGCGGCGAAGCGGTCCACCGCGAAAGGTGCAAGTGTCGGATCGACGTTCCCGGTGATCAGAGAACGAGTTACGGCTTCTCCCACGGCCGGCGAAATCTGAAATCCATGGCCACAGAAGCCGAAGACGTGCCATAGGCCCCAATGGCGGGCGCTCGGCCCGATGTAGGGGACGCCATCCGGGGTGGCCCCCTCGAGGCCGGTCCAACTCCTCACGACGGCGATGTTGGCCAGGGCAGGGAATGCCGCAACGGTCGCCGCTGCGCTCGACGCCATACGGTCCATCACCGTGAACGACGTTCCTTCGTCCAGACAGGGCTTTCCGGAAATGCCGCCACCAATAACAAGGGATCCGACCGCGCTCTGCTTGAACGACAGCGGCTGGTCGATTCCGATGACCACCGGCTTCACAAATGGCGCGACACGAGTGGTCACCATCATCGACAATGCCATGACCGTCATTGGCAGTTGTTCGCCAACCCCGTCGGCGATCCTTGAGCCCCAAGCGCCGGCGCAGTTGACGACCAGTTCGGATTCGATGGCGCCCTGGTCCGTCTGCGTGCGCCAGCCGGCCGATGTCGGAGATAGGCCCCGTACCGTGCAGCTTTCCCGTACCTCAACGCCAGCCTCTTCGGCCGCGACTCTGAAAGCTCGCGCGGCGCTTGCCGGATTGGCATGCCCGTCGCGTCGCGAGATGAGGCCGCCGAGAGCGGAGGATGTCAGGCCTGGCAGCAACCGATGGAGCTCAGCGGCATCGATCAGCTCCTCCGTGTGGATTCCTTTTCGGATCATGTCCTTCGAACGGGCAACCGCCCATTCCATTTCGGCCCGGTCGACCGCCAGCGCAATCTGGGACGTTCCGAGTTTGACCTCCGCCATCTGTGCCGCTCCGCGGCCTACGAACTCGTCAAGGCGCTCCCACATCTCCATCGCACGCGTCGACAGCGGATATTCTCGAATGTCTCTCAGCAGAAGCCTGAGACCCCCGGCGTTCACGCCGGAAGCGTGACGTCCTGCAAGATTCTTTTCGACGATGGTCACCCGCTTTCCGGCCCGTGCCAGGAACAGGCCGATGCTGCATCCCTGCAGGCCACCGCCGATGATGACGACGTCTTTTGACCGTTCACTCATGCGCGTCCTCCTCGCTGTTCGCTTCCGGCTTGTCACCAAGCGAGACGATCTCCGCGAGTTCGGGGTCAAGACCTGAGAGGTTGGCGAGAGCGCCCAGAGGAATCGGGCGCAGTGGCGGTCGCGCGCGGAAGGGAGGATGCGGACGATCTGACGCGCCCTCTTCGGTCAGGAGACGGGCCAGCGTTATCGAGCAATGCCTTCCCTGGCAGGGGCCCATCCCGCAGCGCAGAAGTCCCCTGACCAGGTTCATGTCGTCTGCACCGCCCCGAATGGCCTTGCGAAGCGTACCGGAGTCCAGTTCCTCGCATCGACAGACGATCGTTTCGTCTTCAGGTAGCTCATTGGAGAGACCTGGGGGAAACGCGGCGTCGATAAACGGGCGGCCGGCCATCGCCACACGAACTGCATTGCCTGTCGCGTCCACGTCACTTTGGGCCACCATGCCGAGATCCTGGACGATGGTCGCTGCAACATAGCGTCCGTGGGCAGTGGCAGCGTCCGCGCCACCGATTCCACGCGCATCACCGGAGACGAATATGCGGCACGGGCCTGAGGTCAAGGCCGGACCCGGTGCCATTTCAGCCTGCCCGCGGGAAGACGTTTTCGGCCGCCAGCTTCTGTCCTCGGAAAGCCAGTCGAGGGCGAGTCCGGCGCCATGGGCGAGATCGGTGCACGGTATGACGCCATCGTGGACGATCAGCATGTCGCACGGAAGCGTGATCCTCTTCCCACGCACGTCCATGCTGACGGACTCGACGCTCTCGGTGCCATGCGCTCGAAGGTTGGAAATGCCTCTGGGCATCGGTATGCCGGCCATCTTCAGCCTGACGATCCATCCCAGTCCTTTCACCAGGGCAGGAAGCGCGGGAATCTTAAGGGTAGACAGAGCTGCAAGCTTGTTCCGGAGAGTGTCGGTCCGAGCGATGAGGAGCGGCCGCACGCCAAGTCTTCGAAGCTGCTCGGCTAGCAGCAGGATCAACGGGCCCGTTCCTGCAAGCACTATCCTGCCTTCCGGCTGCAGGCGGCCGGCCTTGATGAGGGTCTGGACAGCACCCGCGGTGAAGACGCCCGGCAATGTCCAACCTGGAAACGGCATGGGTCGCTCCATCGCTCCGTTCGCCAGAACTATCCGGGAAGCGCGAAGGTAGCCCGCCTGGGTTCCCTTCAACCAGCCGACCGTTCCGTCGGCTCGAACCTCCCAGACCGTGGTGTCCGGTCTGTAGTCGATCCCAGGAGTTGCACGGAACTGTTCGACCAGCTCCAGCCCCGCCGCATATGATCGACCGAGCGCCTCCAGCAGTCGGTCCGTGACAGGGCGGGCTGCATGGTTCGCCTCTATCGAACGGAATATCTGTCCACCCGGGGATGGCTGCATGTCCAAAACGATAACCCGGCAGCCCGCCGTCGCAAGGTCGACAGCCGCGGACATGCCGGCCGGTCCTGCTCCGATCACCAGCACGTCGGCATCGGGGAGTGGAGACAGCCCTTCCGTTGGGTTCTTGTTTTCCATGACAGCGTTCACCGATCGCAATCCCCATCAATGAATGCCGGGCCGATCTGATGCCGCAGCGTCATTCCCTCCTGAACGAGCGAGAGACAAGCCTGTCGGCTTCCCATCCCCTCGATCTCGACCAGGCATTCGAAACAATGTCCGATCATGCAGTACGGAAGTCGCTTGGATCCCGTGACGGGCGTCGTCCGGAAGTATCGGACACCTGCCCGAAGGAGACAGGCTGCCACTGTTTCTCCCTGTCGCGCGGAAACTGGCTGGCCGTCGAAGAAAATAGTGATCGTTGCCTCGGAGGACCCGATGGGCGTGAACATGCCATCACCTATATTGAGCGTTTATGGTAATCCGCTGCGCTACGCCCGCGGGTGGCGTCCCTCCCGAAGAGGGAGGGACGGAGGACATTACTCGTGAATCGAGATGTCGACGCCGAACCACTTTTCGGTCAGGACCTTGTTAGTGCCGTCTTTGTCGATGGAAGTGATCGCGTCGTCGAAAGCCTTCTTCAACGCTTCATCACGCTGGCGAAGGGCAACATTGGTGGTTCCGAGTCCGAGCACGCCTCCAGAGAAGGTTGGGCCGGTGAACACCAGGCTTCCCTTGCTTTGATCGATAGCGGCCTTGAACGCCGTCACGTTTGCGACGGCGAGATCGATGCGCCCCGCGTTCAACTCCAGACTGAGCTGTTCGAACGAGGGATATTCCCGGATATCCGCACCCTTCATGTATTGCGCCACGAACGTTGCAGCGGTGGACCCCGTCTGGACGCCGACTACCTTGCCGGACAACTTCGACTTCAGCACTCCCAGAGCCGCCTCTGCATCCTTTGGATCCTTGGCGAGGTCGAACGACTTGCCCGCATCCGGCAGATCCTTCATAGGATTCTCGCTGGAAGTCAGGAAGCCATTCGGAGCCTTGGCGTAAGGCTTGGAGAACGCGACTACCTTCTTGCGCTCTTCGGTGACGCCCATCGATGCCAGGATCGCGTCGTACTTTCCAACCGTCAGCCCTGGAATGATCCCGCTCCATTCCTGTGGCACGATATCGCACTTCACTTTCATGCGCTCACAGAGGAGCTTCGCTAGGTCGATCTCGTATCCCGCGAGAGTGCCGTCGGCATTCGTATAGTTCCACGGTGCGTACGCGCCTTCGGTGGCGATAGTCACATGGTCAGGAAGACTTTGGGAGGATGCGGTGCCAGCAAGGAGGGGCAATGTCGCGGTGGCGATAATTAGTAGTCTGCGGTTAAGCATATGTTCGTTCCCTTATTTTCTTGGGGTAGTTCCAGGAACGTTATGCCATCGGAATTAGCATCTGTAGACTCAGTATCTGATTGCCCTTAGCTTAAGTTTTACTTACTCTACGCTAATGACTCGAAGCCTTATCCCATCTCTGAACTGGCTCCGCGTATTCGAGGCTGCGGCACGTCACCAGAGCTTCGCCCGCGCCGGAAAAGAGTTGAACATGTCTTCCGCGGCCGTAAGCCAGCAGGTGCTAGCGCTCGAAAGCCATCTGGGTCGACCCTTGTTCGAGCGCACTGCGAACCGGGTTGCGTTGACGCCGGACGGAAATGACTTTCTTCCGACCGTGCAGGTCTCGCTAGGGTCGATCGAGAGCAAGGCTCAGTCGATGTTCGGGCGCCAGCGAGTTGAGCAGGTCACGCTGCTGGCGAGTCAGTTAATGTCGATGAGCTGGCTTCCGAAGGTTTTGGCTACCTTCGAGGCCACAAATCAATCCATCCGTGTCAACCTACTGATGGAGGGCTCGCAGCGAAACGCGGATCCGGATCTCATGATCAGATTCGGAGAGGAGCCCCATCTCGTCCGTCACCCGATGTGGCTCATGGGACTTTCGCATGTCGTTATGTGCCGCGACGAAGATCTCGAGAAATTGCAGACTGTCGAAGATTTGCTGACCTTCCGTCTCTTCGATGTCGCCTCCCATGCGATGGGATGGACAGCACTCCTGAACCACAACTTCGGCCCGGTGAGTGGACGGAGCACCAAACTGGAAGTGGTCGACACAACTCCTCTTGCGCTCATGATGGTTAGTCAGGGCCTAGGACTGGCGATCGGTCATCTTCCCGTCTGCGGCCCCCTCGCAGCATCATTGGGACTCAGGATATGTCCGGTTGTCGCGAAGACGCCCGGACCAGGAAACTACTATCTGGAACAGCCGGTCGGACGTCCGCAGCGACCGGCCGTTCTTCGATTGGAACGCGCTCTCCAGGAGGCGGCACAGACAGCCATGCGCGCAGTATGACAACTGAAAGCGAACCCACACCACCGCCCTGGTCCGGGGGCCTTCGCCAAGTTGTCGGGGACGCAAGCGTCCGCCCCTGAGCGGAGCATAGACGATCGCATCGAGACAATCCTCGAACGCTCCACGAGCGGCGACGGGACGCTTCCGTATCGCTCGCAACTGCATACCCGAGAGCATGATCCGACTAACGTTTCGAAATGGTGCCCTGGGTCTGGGTCCGGCCAGGTATTTCAGGATCTTGGAGAATTTATACTGGAGCAAGCGCCTCACTTGCCTCGGGGACGGAAGGCTCGCCTTCGGCGTAGCAAACCGCGAGATAGAACGTGCGCGTATCGGCCGCATTCCGGAAAGCCTACTTGCTCGGCTCCTTGGGAGGAGTCCTCCTCAAAGGTTCTCTACGTCTTCCTTGCGGCACGGTTTTGCGCCCGACATTGGCCGGTTCGAACCCCGCTCTCGCAAGAGCTTCATCGAGCGTTTCATCGTGGTCCTTCCCGTCCCCGACCGGGCTGGCTTCGTCGGCCTTGCCCACACCGCCCTTCCCGTGTGGCATGTTTCATTCCTCCTACGACCCCATGCGGCGTCCATGCAGTTCGCAAGCCCCGGCATCGTACGAGTCCTTGGCTCGGCAACGAGTGCGCCTGCACGCGCTGCAGCGGCCGGATCGACACCCTGCCGCGGTAGGCGTCGTTGCCGGCGGTCCACGCGATGGCATGGTCCCGGCTTCCGCTACGCCGCCTTCGCTATTCCACCGCGCTCGATCCTCACCGACTGATTGGCGACGACTTCGGCCGCCAGGTCAAGGAGGCGTTCCAGCTCTCCCGCGAGCATGGCGCGAACACGCTCCCACTCGTCCGAAAGCATTTGCGTCACTTCCGCTTCCTGCCGCTCGGGCAAGGGCGCGTTTCCGAGGTCTCCGGGCGTGCCGAGAAAGATTGGCGTCTTGCCGAGGCCATAGCTTCCAATCATCCGCCGGGCGATGGACGTCGCGTGCTCGACATCGCTCCCGACAATGCCGCCGGAGCCCAGTGACCGATCGCCGAACACCGCCGCCTCAGCAGCCATCCCGGCGTAGCTCACTGCGATACGATTGCGCAGACTCGTCTCCGTTGGAAGGTAGTCCGGAACAACGGTGTACGACGCCAGTCCCCCGAGAAACTCGGTTGCGTTCGGATCGAAGCTGTCCCTGATCTCGATGGTCGCGCTCGTCGCATATCCGAGCGCGAGCGCGACCAGCGCATGTCCGGCTTCGTGGACTGCAAGCCTGAGCTGTTGCTCCGCCGTGCGTCGCTTTCTCTCCGGGAGGCGGTCGATGATATCCCGCAGCTCCAAGTCTCGATCCTCGCCTCGCGCAGTCCCGCGTGCATCACGCACCAGCCTCTCCAGATCGGCTCCAGAAGCCCCTTCCAGATCCTCGGCGATACCGGATAGGGAATCGAGCGATATGGCGTCGCCAGCATGATGCTTTAGAATCCCGGCCCGCGAGGTACGGTCGGGGAGAGTGAGTTCGAAATGATTTTCGAGGCGCCCGGCGCGCAGGATGGCCGGATCGATCCACTCGGGGAAATTCGTAGCCCCGACCACCACAACGCCATCGCCGAGGTTGGTCAACAGGCTGAGAAAATCGTTGAGGACGATCTGCCAATAGTGATCGTTGTGGTGGCCGGGCCGAGCGGATCTCCGTCCGATACTATCGAATTCATCGATGAATAGGACCGCCCCCACCCCGTCATCGGCATCGCGGAAGCTCTTCTGCATCGCCGCGAGCGTGTCATCGAGATGGCCGGCCGCCTGCCAGCGCCCTACCGTTGCAGAGATAAGCTTGAACCCGAGAGCGTTGGCGAGTGCCGACGCAAACAACGTCTTCCCTGTTCCGGGAGGGCCGGATATGAGCGCGCCCCGCGTCACCAGGCTCCAGGACAGCTTGCCGCTCCGCCAGCGCGCGACGTCGGCCGAGAGTCGTCGCGCCCACGGCTTCAGCTCCTCATATCCTGGCAGCTCGAAGAGACCCGGTCCGCTGCTTTCGCGATTCAAGTCGTCGAGTTCATCAATCCTGCCTTCGACCGAGTTCGGCTGAAGAATGGCGGCCAGAAGCGCGTTCTGGGGCTTTGCAGCCAGCAGAGCGGCCACCTCCCGGGAAAAAGGCGCCCGCCCGGAAAGACGGCGCGCGGCATTGACGTGCCCCGGCGTTGGTCGCTCCACCCGGACAATGGCAGTGGCTGCAAAGCGCACGTCCTTCGGCACCTCGCCGATGTCCCTGGCGACCAGCACCTCCAGCCCCTTGAGGTCGAATATCGACACGCGCCGATGCGGCACGCCTTTTTTTCTGGGTGGATTGGCAAGGCGGACCTTGATTTGCTGGTCCCCCCAGTCGTCGCGCTTAGTTTTCAGCATGGCGAATGCTGCCGCCTCGTATTCTTCGGTACGATAGCCCCTGGGAACCACGCAGATCACAAAGCCGGGGACGCCGCTCCGCAACAGCCCGACGGCCCTCAAGGCGCGCGCGAAGGTGCAGGACGCGAGGAGCATGCCTGGATCCCCGGACTGCTCCCGGGCGAGCGCACGGCCAATCTCAAGCCTCATGTCAATGCCCCCCGCTTCCGGCCCGGGAGCCTAGGCGATACCACCTGCTCATGGTGCGGGCGATGCCACGGTCCGCATCCAGATAGAAGAGCTGGCTCGTGACTATCTTCCGCCCGTCGCCGATGCGGGGATGCCCATGGACGATCCCAGACAGTGCGAACGCGTGACCGACAGCCGCCCGGTAGCTGTCCAGCAATGGCGCTCCCTCGAGGGCGGCGGCAAGGTCCGGCCCGCCCGTGTTCGCCACGTGAATGCTTTCGAGAAGGCGTTCGACCGTCTCGCTGTCCATCCATTCAAAGTTCAAGCTATGTCCTTTCCCTGCTAATCGTCGCGCATCGGCGCGGGACCTCGTTCTTTCCCCCGCACGGGCGGAGCAATTGCGGCTGTAACATTCTCTGAGGCCGGCGGCCGGGGGCGGAACCCACGCGTCACCAACGCGCGGACGTGATGATCGCGGCAGCACGCGCCCACCGGAACCCATCCCGCGCCGGCCAGCAGACGTAATCTCAACAATGTCCGTCCCTTCGATTTGGTTATGCCGCCCGAAGGGAACAGGACTTGGACATTCCGGCTCGAGTGACCGGCTCTGCTGAATCCGGCGCCTCCAGCTTTTCCTAATAGCTACTCGGGGGGCAGGCTTCTTTCTGCGGCACCAGCCGCATTGTGCACGGGAGGCCCTCGACACTGCAAAGCTTGCCACCCCATGAGCAGGGCCGCTCCCTAGGATTCAAAAACCACTCACCCATGTCCGCTATTCTCGCTGAATCCTATACAAGGGGCATTACTTCAAAGAACTCGAACCGCGACATAGAGTTACTTTTCCAGCAGAACTTAGTCCTATGAGCTAGAAGTGAGAGTTACCTCACCGGGCGCAACTCCGGCACCTTGGCGAGAGCTGCCATTTTCACCATTACGCTCACAACAACCACCTTTGTGCTCACGTGATAAGCATTATGTTATTTCCGAGTTATCGTCAACCGTTTTCGGCGCCCGTTTAAGTCCTTTCGAGCGTCCGAGCAGGTCATTACTCTCCGGTGCGGGTTACGACAGGATTCAAAAGTAATGTTGACAATTTCTCTTGCTCCGTTGACACCAATTCTCGCCCATGCTAGTTTAGTCGGTTTTAATTTAGCGTATAGACATAGTATTGTGACTGTGTTAGCGTCCACGTCATACATGAAACAGAAGCAGAGACGAGCGGAGCTGGGAGTCTGTCCCGGAACCGGAGGCAATACTGTGTGTGGAGCAGCCACCATGATATTCAATGACCCTGTCGGTTTCTATACGGCGCGCGAGGTGTGCCGCATCACCACACTCTCCCGGCGGTCGCTTTACCGCTACCTGGACAAAGGGCGTTTTCCTTACCCTGTGGAGTTCTCGAAGCGGCGAAAGGTCTGGTGGATCCCGGACGTCCATCAGTGGATCCGCGAACAGCTTCGAAAGCCGCGCAGATGACAGAAGAACCAACAGATTCAGCGGCGACGAGCCGGGTCTCCTTCTGGCGGATGATCCATCCGGGAAAGTTCCCGACCGCGTCGGTGAAGATCTCGGATGCATGGAGGGTCTGGCGGTCTGAAGAGGTCCAGCCGTGGATTCGGGAACAGCTTGAGAAGTCGAACACATGAGCAAAATCCCAACGGAATCGATGTCGATGGTGCCGCGATCGGTTTCGCGCCAGATCTCCTACGGAAATGTCTCGGAGAGACATGCGGTGACTCAATCATTGTTGCTGAGAGCAATATCAATGGCGACAGGTCTCGCAGTGGCCACGGCGGTGGCGGCTCAGACTCCCAGCCTCCCCGTCCGGCGACGCACTGCAGCCGAGCCCGGAGTCCTTCGCCGTTGCCCGGAACGTAGCCCCGAACGCAAAAAAGGCGCCTCCAAGGGCGCCTTTGCAAAGCTAAGTAGCTGGAAAGTTTGGTTGCGGGGGCAGGATTTGAACCTGCGGCCTTCAGGTTATGAGCCTGACGAGCTACCGGGCTGCTCCACCCCGCGATATTTCATTCCGGACGTTATGCCCGGGAGCGATGTCAGGCGTAGCCTG